>JAQSXJ010000102.1 GCA_029256725.1 Anaerocolumna sp.
ACTTATTTCCATATACTGGCACAGAGTATTATAACATGAGGCGCTTTGATTGTAAAATCATTTGTAAATAATGTAAAGTTATTGTAATTCAGAGGCATAGCCTGCGTCATCAAAGCCAACACCAAATGAAATGCTTTGCATGTATTTATAGAACTCTGAAATCTCCGCTGTATCACTTAACAGCTTTGTCATAGCATTTTCTGCTTTAGCAGGAAGCAGCTGTAATTTGGTATTCAGATCCTCATCCAAAGTTATTTTTAACACCGCTGTTCTCTGAATATTACTATAAAAAATATAGTTGCCCAAACTATAAACAATTGGTTTTCCCTTATAATATTCCAAGCCTTGCAGTACATGAGGATGGCTGCCGATTACAAGGTCTGCTCCAGCGTCTATATATTGTTTTGCCAAGGAGCGCTGATAATCCTTTGGCAGTTCTGCTCTTTCAATTCCCCAATGGAGATAAACAACTACATAATCACTGTTATCTTTGGCAGTTTTAATATCCTCCAACAAAAGGGTGGGATCATAAGTGGTCAATAAACCGGCTTTGCTCTCGGTAGCATTCCATTCATATACCGGTATTACTCTTGACGCAGCCAGAAAAGCTATTGTTTTACCCTGGCTTTCTGAATAATGAATCTTTCTTGCATCAGAAAGATTTCTCCCTGCTCCAACGTACTCTATTCCTGCACCTTTAAGGGTATTAAAGGAATCCTCTAAAGCTGTCAGTCCAAAGTCCATGGTATGGTTATTGGCAAGTGTAACAATATCAATTCCCATATCCTGAAAGGAGGTTATGTAATCCGGATTAACCCGAAAGGTATACTGTTTATCCTCTGCTGCCGTTCCGCCGGTGCTAAAAGCAAACTCCTGGTTTGACATGGTAATATCTGCGCCTTGCATCTCGGAGAGGAGATTTTTTTCAACTACAGCTTCAATTCCCTTTCCTTTGTATGCATTTACAACAACATCAGATAAATAGATATCCCCGGTAAACAGCATCGTGATATCTTTCCAGGGTTCTTCGGTTACTGTGGGTTTTGGCACCTCCGTAACAGAACCCTCTGATACCTGAGAGTCATCCGGTTCAGAGGGTTTAGGTACTACTGTTGTATTCTCCTCACTGGCAGAATTCCGGTCTCCCACTATGGAATTATTCTTCCCTTCATTATTCCATGAAAAATCACCAACTTCATAGATAATCACAATTGCCAGAAGGCTGAAGGTAAAGATGATAAAGGCCAGGAGGCCGTACATTCTGCGTTTACTCATAGGCTCTTCATTCCCTCGATTACTTTTTCAACATATTTGTATACTCTAATAGTAGAGGATAAGCTTAATCTTTCTTTCGGTGTATGGATATCCCACATATCAGGTCCTAAGGATACCATATCTATACCAGGAATCTTCTCAGCAAAGAAGCTGCACTCAAGACCGGCATGAATTGCCTCAAACTTAGGTGCTGTCTTATATTCTTCTTCATAGACTTTGGCAAGATATTCTCTTAATGCAGAATCTTTCTTATATTCCCATGCCGGATACTGGCTTCTGACATTATATTCACCGCCCAGGAACTCACAGATATAATTAAGCTTTTTATTCAGGAATTCCTTATAGCTGTTTACTGAACTGCGAACAGAGAAACAAACGATTGCTTTCTCTTCTTCTAAATGGAAAATACCAAGATTAAGTGAGCTTTCTACAAGTCCTGGTATATCACTGCTCATTGTCTGCACACCATTAGGAGTATTTATTAATAAGAATAATAGTTTTTCTAAGGAGGTAGGATGAAGTACTTTATATTTATCCTCTTCCCCTCTCATATAACCTACTGTCAAGTCCGGTTCATTTGTCACAAATTCATGTTTATATTTGCTTGCCAATCCGTTAATAATATCAGTAAATCTGTCAAATTCATCTTCTTCTATAATAATTTCTGCTTTAGCATCTCTTGGAATGGCATTATCTTTCAGCCCACCGTTCAAATCAAAAAGGTAAAAGGTCATTGCTTCTTTTAATTCAAATAGCAGCCTTGCCATTAATTTCGTTGCATTTACACGATTCTTATGAATCTCTGCACCAGAATGTCCACCTTTTAACTCTGATATGGTTAGGATTACTTTAAGCCCTTTTTCAGAGGTTCTTTTTACTGGAAGCTCACAGGTAGCTGTAAGCCCTCCTGCTGAACTTGTAAGCAGATAACCCTCTTCTTCTGAATCAATGTTTAACAGTAATTTGCCTTGCAGATCTGAAACATCAAGACCAATAGCCCCGTCCATTCCTACTTCTTCATCTGTTGTAATAATTGCTTCCAGTCTTGGATGCTGTAAAGTCTCATCATCAAATAGTGCAAGAATATATGCTACTGCTATACCATCATCACCGCCTAAGGTAGTTCTGTCAGCATGAATGAAATCCCCATCTACATAAAGTTCTATGCCTTCTTTTAAGAAATCATGGGTGCAATCATTCGTCTTCTCACATACCATGTCCATATGTCCTTGCAGTATAAGTGCAGGCGCATTCTCATATCCGGGAGTAGCTTCTTTG
Source organism: Anaerocolumna sp. (assembly GCA_029256725.1). Taxonomy (GTDB): domain Bacteria; phylum Bacillota; class Clostridia; order Lachnospirales; family Lachnospiraceae; genus Anaerocolumna. The sequence goes on from JAQSXJ010000102.1 coordinate 2,554, forward strand.
ATCAGTACTACATTTTCATACTCATCCTGGCGATAAGTATAACCTTTCGCTTTCGCATGCTCTACCAGATAATTACTGATAGCAGTATTATACTTGGAACCTCTAGGGACTGCTGAGATCTCACTGAAATAATGAAATACTTTTTTATAATCAAGCTTTTGTAATGTTTCGTTCATATCTGCCTCTCTTTCCGCGACCTTTTGGGCGGCTTTAGATCTTTTCTATTCCTATATAAAATCTATTCATATTCCTTAAGTATTAATTCTTAAAACTATGAATAGGTGCCGGTATTCTTCCGCCTCTGTTAATAAAATCTGCACAGCTGAAGCTATTAACCGGCATAACAGGAGCATAACCTAATAAACCTCCGAATTCCACCATTTCGCCTACTCCTTTGCCAATAACCGGTATAAGTCTTACTGCTGTGGTCTTCTGGTTAATCATACCGATTGCCATTTCATCTGCAATGATGCCTGATATAGTGGTAGCTTTCGTATCACCAGGTATTGCTACCATATCCAGACCAACGGAGCAGACGCAAGTCATAGCTTCCAGTTTCTCAAGAGTTAATGCACCTAGTTTTACTGCCTCGATCATTCCTCTGTCTTCACTTACGGGAATAAACGCACCGCTTAAACCACCAACATAAGATGAAGCCATTACACCACCTTTTTTAACCTGGTCGTTTAACAAAGCAAGAGCTGCTGTAGTTCCGGGTGCTCCTGCCTGCTCAAGTCCCATTTCCTGAAAGATTTCAGCAATACTGTCGCCAACGGCCGGTGTAGGCGCAAGGGATAAGTCAATTATACCAAATGGAATATTTAATCTTTTAGAGGCTTCCTGTGCAACCAACTGACCTACTCTGGTTATCTTAAATGCTGTGGTCTTAACTGTTTCACATAGTGTACCAAAATCTGCACCTCGTACGCGGCTTAATGCATTCTTAACAACTCCTGGTCCGCTTACACCTACATTTATAATAGCATCTCCTTCTGTTACACCATGAAAAGCACCCGCCATAAAGGGGTTATCATCCGGTGCATTGCAGAATATTACAAGCTTTGCACAACCGATGGAATCTCTTTCTTTGGTATATTCAGCTGTTTTTAAGATGATTTCCCCCAAAAGCTTCACCGCATCCATATCGATTCCAGTTTTGGTGGAACCTACGTTAACAGAGGAGCAAACCCTCTCAGTTTCAGCCAGAGCCTGAGGAATGGATTGTATCAGGTTTAAATCTCCTGTGGACATTCTTTTGGATACCAGAGCTGAATAACCTCCAATAAAATTAACGCCGACTGTATTTGCTGCGCGGTCCAGTGTTTTTGCAATGGATACATAATCCTCAGGAGTCTTGCAGGCACTGCTGCCTACCAAAGCTATAGGTGTTACTGATATTCTCTTATTTACGATCGGAATACCAAATTCTCTCTCTATTGCTTTACCGGTAGAAACAAGATCCTTTGCCACTGTTGTTATTTTATCATAGATTTTCTGATTTAATACATCCAGATTATTATCAGCGCAATCTAACAAGCTTATACCAAGAGTTATAGTTCTAACATCAAGGTTCTCCTGTTCTATCATCTTATTGGTTTCTATAACCTCATTCATATCGATCATAATTTTATCTTCCTGCCGCAAGTTATCTGCAGCAATGCCACTTCATTAAGAGGTTGAAAAAATCGGTTTGCGGCATCCTTTCTTGGCAATTATTTTCTTTCAACCATAGGGTGTATACTACCAGTCTCCAATAATAGAAATATTCAACCAAGCACAGCACGTTTAGCATCCTGCATCAAACCTACAGTCTATGCATCATGTTGAAGATATCTTCATGCTGAGCTTTGATGACAACACCGATCTCCTGTCCCAACTCCTCTAGTTCTGTGGCTATTATGTCAAAGCTTTTTGTTGCTTCATTAGCGTCCACTATCATCATCATATTAAAATATCCCTGAACGATTGTCTGAGAAATATCCATTATATTGATTTTATTTCCTGCGAGATAAGTACAAACTTTAGCAATAATTCCAACTTGGTCTTTTCCTACAACAGATATAATTGTCTTCTTCATATTAGCTCCCATCTGTGTGCTATTGCACATCTTAAAATCAGGATGTTGAATCCTGCTGTGTGCTATTGCACACTTTCCAATCTCATATTTCCGGATATTTATGTAGCTGACTCAAATGGTCACTGTTACCGTTAACTGGTACAGAGCATTTCTGAGGGGATATCTCTTTTCGCTACGCTTAAAAGTGAATCTGTCTTTAATGCCAAGGCCGTATCCGATATTGCTTTATTTAATTCAAGCCTAACGGTCTCATAAGCCAGATCTTCAAAATTATTCTCTTTACTTAAATGGGCAAGGGTAATATATTTAATTTTTTCATGTAATATTTTAGCCAGAAGCCTTCCTGAATTCTCATTGGAAAGATGTCCTCTGTTACCTAATATTCTCTGTTTTAAATGATAGGGATATGCACCTGCTAAAAGCATATTTTCATCATGATTAGCTTCCATAAGAAGTATTTCAGAACCAGAAAGTCTTGAGATGATATAATCATCATATACTCCAAGGTCTGTAGCCATACCTATCTTATGTCCCTCTGACGTAAAGGTATAACACACCGGATTAACGGCATCATGAGAAGTTGCAAAAGGTTCCACATAAATATCATTTATATAAAACCCTTCATCAGGTAAAATAGGCCGCAGCAGTTCTGCCGGAATCTCTCCCATACTCTTAATGCGGCAGATTGCCTGCAATGTCTCTCTTGTCCCATAAATTGGTGTGTGATAACGTCTTGCCATAACACCGATACCTTGAATATGATCCGAATGTTCATGGGTTATTAATATCCCCTCTAAATCAGCCGGTTTGATTTCTATACAGTTTAAGCCGTATTCAATTCTCTTTCCGCTGATACCTGCATCTACTAAAATATTGGCATGACCGCTGCCAACGTAGGTACAATTTCCGCTGCTGCCGCTTGATAAACTGCATAACTTCATAATTTGCTCCATTCTGTCCCACATGCCTTATTCTCATATAATAGAAATAGCTCTGTGGTATTTATAACTTTTTCTATAATAAGTTGAGCTTTTATCTCTTCCAGTTATAAAAAGGCTAGAATACCTGGCGTTTTTTATATTTGTAAGAGTACAAAACTTAATTCTACTTATCACTGACCTTTTATGTATTTTTCTCCAGTTTTCGCTCTAAACAACGTATAATATTTCATTTTACCCGGATTTTTTGCATAATTAGTCTATCAGTATCATAATTATTAACTTTAACTCATGAAAAGTATCCCTTATTCTAACCGGTTTGTCAATAAAATTATTTCACCCAGTAAAGTTCTACAATATCCTTATCTTTAAGCGGTGCCGTAAACTCTGATTTTTCTCCGTTTAAGGTAATGACCAGTTCTGATCCTCCTGCTTTTGATAAATCGAAAGCATAGAAATCTAAAATATCTACAAAGATATATTGCTTCTTACCAGAGAGCTTAAGCGGTTCATTATTAACAATAATATAGATAGTTTCTTCTAAAGTATTAACTTTACTATGATCACTAACCTTTAAAAGTTCCTCTTTGTTGTTTGCTGCTGCATTAACTTCACTGGCAGACGTTTCTAAGCTGGTAGCTGTTTTTATGCTAGTAGCTGTTTTTATGCTAGTAGCTGTTTTTATGCTAGTAGCTGTTTTTATGCTACTCTCCTCCAGGTCCTCAAAAACTTCATCTGCATCAATACTTCCGTTATCTTTATTAAAATACTCTGCTTCCAACCTGTCTGCCGCCCTTTTCGCTTCCAAAGAATCGTAAATCTCACACCGGATAGAGAAATTCTCATAGATCTTTTCTTCTTCAACAGCCGGAATATTATTCATATAGATGGTACCGGTATACTCAATATCCATGAACTTAAGTACCTGTTTTAAGGTATAGTAATTAAGGATTTCTACTGCATCCCCCTCTTTTAACTCATAGAACTCTGTAACGAGTTCTTTATTAACCTCTGCGAATTTAGGGCATATAATCTTTTTATCATTAAAGGTAAAGGTAATACTGCTTTTATATTCAGGTAATTCACCAACAATAACTTTGGCATCCTCGCCAACAGTAGATTCGGTGATTTCTATAATATCATTCTGTTCTATATTATGGCTTAGGCCAACAATTTCTCCATTAAGCTTAATCTGAGCTGCTTCGCCTAGTTCTCCTCTGGCCATACGCTTATTACCGTTTAGAGTATAACTGACAGCTTTTCCCCTCCTGGGAAAAAGATTCTCATTTGGTAATCCTATCTGTATTGCTGCATCCGCAACTGTCAATTTGCTGTTATCATAAAGTTTGACCCTATCACCGTTAACCTGAACAAAGATAAAATTATTCCTCTGATCATAGAAATTAAGGCATATACCGACTGGTGTAACTAGAAGCGGGTCTTTCTTAATGTTTTCCTGCATAAATATTACATCACCCAGTACTTCTTCTCCTCTTAGTGCCACTCTGTCCTTGTTAAGCTCCAATTTTTCTGCCAGAGTTTGTGTAAATCCCGGAACCTTTCCGCCTCCGCCTACCACAAAAACTGCACTGACCGGCTTTCCTCCGTTAAGTTCTACAATCTTCTCGGCAATACAGCCGGCCATACTGTTTATAACCGGTTTTAAGATCTCTATTACCTCTTCTGTAGTTAGCTTATGTGAGATACCCATGATATCCTTATATGTAACCTTTTTCTTCTTCAGACAGGAAAGCTTTATGGTTTCAGCAGTTTTAAAATCTACAAGGTATTCTTTAACAACTGCCTCCGTAATCTCATCTCCTGCCCTTGGAATCATACCATAAGCTATAATACTTCCATCTCTTGTTATGGAAATATCGGAGGTTCCTGCTCCAATATCTATCATTGCTATATTTAGCAACCTGAATTTTTCCGGAATAGCAACATTAATTGCTGCTATAGGCTCTAAGGTTAAATTCGCTACATATAATCCAGCCTTTTCTACTGCAGAATACAAACTATCTATTACTTCATCAGGAAGAAAGGTTGCTATCAGATTTGTACCAATACGGTTGGCTTTATGCCCCTCGAGTTTTCCGATTGTATAGCCATTTAGATAATATTGGATTACTGAATAACCGACACAGTAGAAATGAATTTTTTCTTCCTTCATCTCCTGACGTAGTGTATCATAAGCTTTCTCAACGCCAATCAGATCCAGAGAATGAATATGCTCTTCCTTCACAATGGTTTCTGCAGAGAATTCATACTCAGCAGAAACCGTTACAGTCTTTAACACTCGTCCGGCAGCAGCTATGCAGACATCGGTAAGGCGCCTGCCTATCTGCCCTTCAAGTTCCTGTTTCACTTTGTCAATGGTTTCTGCTACTGTATTTATATCATGAATCTGCCCGTCTAGCATAGCCCTGGTTTCGTGCTCTTTGACACACTGAGCTACTACTATAAATTGCTCTGCATCCTTATAACCCACCGTTCCCACAATACTTCTGGTTCCGATATCCAATCCAAACACCAAATGCTCCGGGTATCTTTTGTTTACCATTCTTAGCGTCCTCCGTAAGGTAAGATACTTACTTCCTGTGTGATTTAACTATTAATAACTCCTATTGAGTCCTTATTTTAGTAAAACAGCTTTCCCTTATTTACTTTTACACCAACTGTTCTTCTTTTATCAGCTTCTCTATCTGAAGCTTCAATTCATCAATACTTCCATTGTTAATAAGTACATGGGTGCTGTTGTTTTTATATTCATCCTCTGAAAACTGATTGGCTGATATTTTCTCAAATTTTTCTGATGTAAAATTCCTGGAATGAATCAGCCTCTCCTGTCTTATGCTTTTATCTGCTGTAACGTACCAGATATAATCACAAAAATCTTTTAATCCGGCTTCTCTTGGCAGTGCAGTTTCTACACAAATAACAGAATATAATTTTTCTGCTCTCTCTTTCTCTGTCTTTATCAGATTTCTAACATAGTCCATGACATAGGGATGTGAGAAGGAGTTTAGAATTTTAAGTTTCTCAGCGTTCTGATAAACTTCTTTCCCGAGCTTTTCTCTGTCTATTTGACCCTTCTCATTTAAGATTTCTTCCCCAAAATAGTCCTTAATCAGTTGGTAGGATACTCCCCCTACTTCCATATAATCATGTGCAATGCGGTCAGTATTTAATAAGAGAGCTCCATAGGACTCTACTAAAATCTTTGCTGCTTCTGATTTACCGCTTCCGATACCTCCGGTAAGTCCTATTACCTTAAGGTTGTTATTTTGCTTCATACCAGTTGCTTCCTTCATTGACATCTACCTCAAGAGGCACTAATAAGCTGGCTGACGACTGCATTTCCTCTTTTAACAGCTCTCTTACCTCATCTATTTCATCCTTATGGGCCTCTATAAGAAGCTCATCGTGTATTTGCAGGATTAACCTTGAACGTAATTTCAATTCTTTTAATCTATCATTAACACGTAACATGGCAATCTTAATAATATCTGCAGCTGTTCCCTGTATCGGTGAATTCATTGCCACTCTTTCTCCAAAAGAACGGGTCATAAAGTTAGAGGAGCTAAGTTCCGGTATAGGTCTGATTCTACCGAAAATTGTAGTAACAAATCCATCGTTTTTCCCATCTCTTACAAGGTTATCCAGAAAGGCCTTGACACCGGGATAGGTATCAAAATACCGGTTAATGTAGCCTTCTGCTTCTTTTCTTGATATATTTAAGTCCTGTCCCAGTCCGAAGGAGCTGATTCCGTATACAATTCCAAAATTAACAGCTTTTGCATTTCTTCGCTGTTCTGAGGTTACCTCCTCAAAGGGAGTATGGAATACCAACGAAGCTGTAATACGGTGTATATCCTGATCTTCCTTATATGCATCAATAAGTCTTTCATCACCTGACATATGTGCCAGAACTCTTAGTTCTATCTGAGAATAATCTGCGTCCAGGAATATAAAACCTTCTTCTGGTATAAATACCTTTCTGATCTCCCTGCCTAACTCCATTCGAATAGGAATATTTTGAAGATTTGGCTCAGTACTGCTAAGACGACCAGTCGCAGCAATTGTCTGATGGAATTTTCCATGTATTCTGCCATCCTCGCCGATGTAACCGGCAAGTCCATCCGCATAAGTGGATTTTAATTTGGTCAGCTGACGGTATTCAAGGATCTTTTCAACAACGGGATGTTCAATCTGAAGCTTGTCAAGTACTTCAGCCGAAGTGGAATATCCAGTCTTTGTCTTCTTTCCGTAAGGCAGATGAAGCTTATCAAAAAGAATAACACCCAACTGCTTCGGTGAGTTGATATTAAATTCTTCTCCTGCCAAATCATAAATTTCAGCTTCCAGTCTGTCGATACCAATGGTTAACTTATCGCCATATTCCTTTAGCTCTTCTCTGTTAACCTTTACGCCTCGCTGCTCCATATCAAATAAAGCATAGACAAGAGGCATTTCAATTGTATCAAATAGCTTATCCATCCCTTTATTCTGCAGCTCTTTCACAATAATAGGCGCAGCTTTGGCAGCTGTATAGGCATGATTTGAAAAATAAGCAGTACTTTCCTCTGCTTTATTTGAAATAAAGTCTGTCAATGAGCTTTTTCCTATTACTTCACTGCTTGATGCCATGGTAAGTTTTAAGAAATCCCTGGCAACATCATCATATTCATAACTGGACTGAAGAGGATTTAATAAATAGGCTGCAATTGATAGGTCCGTTATACCGTTTCTGATACCAGTATCCAGATAGGTAAGCTGTTCTTTTAAATGAAAAGTGGCTGTTTCTTTCTTTAATAATAGCAGCTTATTTAATCCCTCTAATATTCTCTCTTCCGTAAGTTCAATACTTGTTTTAATAAAGTAATTCTCATTTTCCCCAAGGCTAAGAGCTAGTCCCAATACTTTACCAGCTTCTGTAATGAGATAAAATCCCATATACTCGCCTTTAGAAAGCTTACCTGCCTTGTGAAAAATCATATCTGATTCTTCTGCATCTGTTATGACCTTAGACTCAGATTTTGTTTCTGAATTAGTAGTATTTGATAAGGTTATACCAGCGAATCGATTTAAATGACTCTTTAATTCCAACCTTTTAAAATA
>JAQSXJ010000013.1 GCA_029256725.1 Anaerocolumna sp.
GCAGCAATGCCTGCCGGAGCAACGACCAGTATTCTTGCCTCAAAATACAATGGAGATGCAGCTTTTGCAACGAATCTGGTTATTTTCTCAACATTGGTTTCCTTAATAACTACACCGCTTTGGAGCCTTATATTATTATAAGTAATAGAAAAGAGTATTTATTCATTTCCTTTATTCTTCTGAAGAACTACGCCCCATTCTTTTATATCTAACAGAGACGGAATAAGCAACTCCCCTTGTTTCGTTAAGTAATATACAACGTGAGGAGGATTTTCTGAATACTGGACACGTTTTATGATATTATCTTCCTCCAGCTCTCTTAATGATCTCGTCAACATAATATTAGTAATTCCAACTGCCTTTCTTTTTAGTTCATTATAACGTATACCTTGTTTGGAATTAGCTAGATGCCATAACAGTGGTAGCTTCCATTTGCCGCCAATAATATTCAGTGCGTATATAATTGGACAATTACCTTCATAAATAATGCTCATATTATCTCCTCGTAACAGGGCACAAAAATGTGCGTACTTACTATTTGGTCATTTTTATTTATAATCATTATAAGCAAGCTTGTGAAAACTGTAAATGTAAAATTACATATTTTATTACTAGAGGAGGCTAACCAATGAAAACTATGGTAATAGTAGGCGCAGGAAGATTACTTGGCATGTCTTTGGCTCGGCAATTTGGCGGGAAGGGCTATCAAGTTATTCTAATTGCTCGTAATGAAAGTAAATTGATTGAGATGACGGAGGAATTACAGAAACAAAACATAAAAGCAGCGTATTTCAGTGCGGACATTTATTATAAGAATCAAATTAGTAAAGTTTTTAAAGAAATTTATACTATATATGGTAATATTGATGTGTTAGAGTTTAGTCCAAGAATTGACAATTATACTCCATCTCCGGTGCTTAGTTTGACTGCTGAACAAGTTAAAGATACATTTACAGGCAATGTTCTTGGAGCAATTCATTGTATCAATGAAGTATTGCCCGTTATGTTGGAGTCAAAAAGCGGAGCCTTATTATTTACTTCCGGTCTTTCAGCTATTTATCCCAACCCTCAAATGGCAGATACAAGTATTGCCAAAGCCGGACTTAGAAGTTATATTATAAATCTCGAAAAGGAATTAATATTAAAAGGGATATTTGTAGGACATATTATATTGGGTATATTTCTAAATTCAGATACTGGTGGTATGGATGATCCGGAAATTCTTGCAAAATATTGGTATGATAAATACACCATGAACTTATATGGGGAAGAAATATATCCGAAGGGTGTTACTTCCGAATCAGTTATACTACCGTAGAATCAAATGATAAGTACACTTGTAAGTTTATAGTTTTTGAAATATACTTAGGAGTAAACAATTATTAAAATAGCTTACATAACAATGAGTGACAGATATCTGAAAGTTATTTATCCAGATATAAGCTAAAATTAGGGTAAATTACACTCATTACAAAATTCATTCAAAAGTCTTGCAGCTCTTGGCGGCGGAACGTGAGGGAAAAATGAAACTAATTATAATACGACATGGAGACCCCGATTATTCTATAGATTCACTTACAGAAAAAGGCTGGAGAGAAGCAGAACTTTTATCAAACAGGATACTGCCTTTGGATATTGATGCTTTCTATGTATCACCGCTAGGACGGGCAAAAGACACTGCTTCCATAACCTTAAATAAGTTAAAACGAGAGGCGGAAGTCCTGCCCTGGTTAAGAGAATTTCATGCACCAATACTGGATATTAACACAGGGGAAGAAAGAGTTCCCTGGGACTGGCTTCCTGCTGACTGGACAGCGGTTAATGAATTCTATGACAAGCAGTTATGGCATACAGCAGCGGTTATGGAGAAGGGACATGTCTATGAAGAAGCAATGCGGGTGTATTCAGGACTTGATGAAATCCTTAAGAAACATGGTTATGAGCGTGAGGGTAAAATATACCGGGTCGTAAGAGCAAATACTGATACAATAGTTCTGTTCTGTCACTTTGGAGTTGAATGTATCATGTTAGGACATCTGCTGGGAATCTCACCCATGGTTTTATGGCATGGCTTCTGCGCAGCACCTACCTCAGTAACTACACTCATCACCGAAGAACGCAGAAAAGGGATAGCTTATTTTAGAATGGGTTCCTTTGGAGATATTTCACATCTGTATGCAGGAGGAGAAGAGCCTGCCTTTGCCCTAAATGTAAGCCAATCGTATCTGTTAATATTACAAGTAATTCCTTTATACGTTTGCCGTAATGTAGGAGTAAGCTTAAACTTGTAACAAGTCTTATAACTTCTTTTGGCTTTACGCTGAAAAAAAAGGTACTCTTGTATCTAACGGAGTAAGTAAAATAATATCGAAAGGATGCCACATTAATATTTCACTCTTTATAAAGTGGCAGTATCACAGACTGGTCTGTGAGAAACAAAGGTTAAATATGAAATTAGGAATTGCTGGTTCAGGAATGATTGTGAAGGAATTCCTGACTATTACACCATTTCTGTATAATACAGAAGTATCTGCCATCTGTGGCAGAAAGACCAGCGAAGAGAAGGTTATGGAGCTGGCCAGTGCGAACAACATAAACCAAGTGTATTTTGATTATGGGGAATTCCTTAAGAGCTCAATTGATACGGTATATGTTGCAGTCACCAACAGTCTGCACTATATATATACCTTAAGAGCTTTGGAAGCCGGTAAAAATGTTATTCTGGAAAAGCCCATAACCACGAATTACAAAGAATCTCTTGAACTTAGCAGAATAGCGCGAGAGAAGAAGCTTTTTCTTTTTGAAGCCATCACGACTTTATATCTGCCAAACTTTATGAAAATAAGAGAAATATTACCATCCATTGGTAAGGTTAAAATTGTTCAATGTAACTATTCTCAATACTCCAAAAGGTATGACAGCTTTAAAGAAGGTGTAATACTCCCGGCATTTGATCCAGCGCAGTCTGGCGGTGCACTGATGGATATCAATATTTATAATCTCCACTACGTAACTGCTTTGTTTGGAAGACCTAAAAGTATTGATTATTACCCTAATATTGAAAGAGGTATTGATACCTCCGGAATATTGATTTTAGATTATGATACCTTTAAATGTACCTGCATCGGGGCTAAGGATTGTAAAGCTCCCATAGCCTATAATATTCAGGGAGATAAGGGCTGTATCCACCAAAGCACTCCCGCCAATGTATGTGAAGGTTTCGAAGTCCTGTTAAATAACGGTGAAAATACATTAATCAATGAGAATAAGCATACACATCGCATGGTAAATGAGTTTCTTACATTTGAACAGATGATAGCAGAAAATAAATTAGAAGAGTGTTATCAAACACTTGAGCACAGCTTAATGGTTAATGAGTTATTAACGGAAGCAAGAGAAAAAACAGGAATTATATTTCCGGCTGATTTTAATGAAGAATTATTAACCATATATTAAACAGTACAAGCAGCTTAGTAAAAAGGCAGCCTAATCTGTAGTGCCTCCATAAGTTAGACCAAAAATCTAACATATGGGAGTCACTTCAGTATTAGGTTGCCTTTTTTATGTATTTGGCATGGCAGACGATTAGTAATCACTGTTATAGAGGCCCGTCCATAATTGCTTTAGTTTCAAGTAAATCACCTCTGAGACTAGAACATTCTTTTAAATTTATTCATTTATCCTCATGGGTTTTACATTACTAATACAAGGAGTAATGAAAACTTTACTTATATTTCATACACCTTTGATAGGAGACTGCTAAAGTTATGAATTGAAAATTATGGAATGGACAGGACTTAAAAACTATGCAGAATAAGAATCGTATAATGACTTTATTGCTATCTATTATAATCATTTGTTTTATGGGAATTGTACTAAGTAATATGTTAAAAGAGAAATTTGATTATATGCGTTATGAAACCTCAACTCGTACATATAACAAGGCGAAAGTCTTAAGTATAGAGGATCAGAAACTTGAGCTTGAGGGCTCCGGAGAATATCTAACCGGTACCCAGGCTCTGGTGGTTCAATTCTTAAGCGGTAAGGAGAAAGGCAAAAAAGTTGAAGTAACCAACTACCTTACAGCAAATCATAATATTATGGCAAAAAGCGGACAAATCTTGATTATTTGTTCTGATATACCAGAAAATGCAGAAGGATATTATACAGTATATAATTATTACCGCTCTGCCTCTGTCTGGCTGATTGTTGCAGTATTTCTGGCATTAATTACAGCTATAGGCGGATTGAAAGGCTTAAGAAGTTCCCTCAGTCTAATCTTTACCCTGTTTATGGTTATTTGTTTTCTATTACCAGCGCTGTACAGAGGAGAAAATCCTATAGCAGCGGCAATTATCTCTTCCGCAATCAGTGCAGCAGTTGCTCTGTTCCTGCTAAACGGTATATCTTACAATACATTATTTGATATAATGTCAACCACTTTAGGAGTGGTGATATCCGGAATCTTCTTTTTGGTTATATCCAAAATTCTCATTATCAGCGGTTACCAGGCTGATGAATCAGAAGCCTTACTTTTGATTAGTCAGTCTACTGGTTTACATATAAAGGATGTGTTGTATGCTGGTGTTTTAACAGCGTCTCTTGGAGCAGTTATGGATCTGGCGGTATCAATCAGAGCATCAATTCTTGAAATCTATCTTATGAATCCTAAGATTTCGGGGAAAGCCTTATTTCTATCCGGTATGAACATTGGGCGTGATATGATAGGAACTATGACGAATACGTTGATTCTGGCTTTTGCCGGAAGTTCTCTCATGACACTGCTGGTATTCATCTCTTATGGGGTACAGTACGAACAACTGATGTCCTCTGATTATCTGGCTTTAGAAATCGGGCAGGCTATTGCCGGTAGTGCAGCAGTAGCTCTAATGGTACCAATCACCTCTTTTATTTGTGCCACAGGTTTCTGCGTATTAAGTGGAAGAAAACAGAGATTTTAATGGAGGAAAAGCATGAAGAAGTTAAAACAGTATCTTTCAGCGGTGCTGTCTGTAGTAATGATTCTTACATCAATACAGATAAGTCCTCTGAAACCGGAAGCAGCCGAGACAAGTACAACCTTAATTGACAATACTACGGTCTGGCGCTATCTGGAAGATAACACAGATCCAGCAGGCAGCGGTGAACGTACTTCCTGGACAATCGGTACCTATGATGACAGCACATGGAAAACAGGCAGCGGAAAATTTGGTGCAAAAAAAGGCACCAGCAAAGATTTGGGTAACGGTTTTGTGGCAGATGTTTTATTAACCCAATATATTAATGATACCTCTAAGGATATACCGACCTATTTCTTTCGCAGTACCTTTAACCTTGATAATCTGAATGACTTTTCCAGGTTAACAGGAGAAATTCAATATGATGATGCAGCCATTGTATATATCAATGGAACAAAAGTAGCAGAATTTGATGTTCCCACAGGAGGATATGATCCTAATCTGTCCTATGGAGGCTCCAATTCCAGTGATCCAAAAACCGGAACTTTTAGTGTGACAGATACCTCTATTCTAAATACCGGAGTGAATACCATTTCAGTAGAGCTTCACCAAGGCAGGGAAGACAGTTCAGATATCTATCTGTTTTTTAAGAATCTAAACGTTTCCAGAAATCTTGATACTACAGATGGTTTTAAAACACTTGAAGCAGAGAAATATACTTCCTGGTCAGGTGGAACTCTAAATGTTGAAAGCGGAGCAGATCAGAGCAATAATTCTCTCAAGGCTGTAAGCGGAAGTTATGACGGAGCTTGGCTCGGTTATGATAATCTGCACTTTGATGAGGCACCAGATTCTTTAACTGTTCGTTATGTCAATAATCAGGTATCGTGTGTATCCGGCTCCAGTATCGAGTTACGTATAGGAAGCAGTAACGGCAATCTGATTCAGACAGTTAAACTGCCTGCCACCGGCAGTACCTGGGCTGATTATAGTACCGTTACAGTACCTTTAGATAATCCAGGAGCTTTACTTGGAGTACAGAATCTGTATGTGGTTCTTAAGGGCGTCACAGATACCACATATCCTTACATAGCTAACATTGACTGGTTTCAATTTACAAAAGCACCTAAGAAAATCAATCAAAAATCTATATCTCTTAATGTAGGTGCAGATGAAACGAAAAGAAATATAACCTGGTATGCTGATGATGAAACACCTGGTCTTTTACAAATTGCCAAAAAAAGTGATATGACGGGAAATGTTTTTCCTGATCAGAATTCGGTTACCTACTCAGCAAGTGTAAAAGCAACCAATGACACAGGTTTTTACAGTAATCAGCTTACAATATCAGAGCTTTTAAACGATACGGAATATGTGTACCGTCTGATTAATGGCAGTACTATCTCTGATAATTATAGCTTTAAAACCGGTACAAAAGGTGATTTCAGTTTCCTTTTTGCTGGTGATCCCCAGATAGGTGCAGGTTCCACAGCTACAGATATAACGGGTTGGGACAATACCTTAAATAAAGCATTAAATTACTTCTCAGGAACTGATTTTATGATCAGTGCAGGAGATCAGGTTAATACAGCCAGTAATGAGAGTCAATATACCGGTTTCTTAAATCATGATATCTTAAAATCTACAGCAATTGCTACGGTAATCGGAAATCATGATACATCAAATGCAGCTTATAGTGAACATTTTAATAATCCTAATGTATATGATTTCGGTAAAACATCAGCTGGTAGTGATTATTGGTATGTATACAACAATGTACTTTTTATGAATCTGAATTCAAATAATCTTAGTACAGCAGAACATAAAGCCTTTATGGAAGCTGCTATTGCTGCCAATCCTGAGGTGGATTGGAAAATTGTTGTATTTCATCATTCTGTATACAGTGTTGCCAGTCATGCTTATGATTCAGATATCTTAAAGCGCAGGGAAGAACTGGTACCGGTGATAGCTGATCTTAATGTGGATGTGGTTTTAATGGGACATGATCATGTGTATGTAAGATCCTATATGATGGACGGATTAACACCTATCGTTGAAAAGACAGAAGACGGAAAGGCTTTATCAAGTGTTACGGATTCAAAGGGTGTACTTTATGTAACTGCCAATTCTGCCAGCGGCAGCAAATATTATGCAATCCAAAACCAGGCTTTTCCTTATTCAGCAGTACAGTCTCAGGAGAACAGGGTCAATATCTCTAATGTGGAAGTTACAAAAAACAGCTTTAAAATAACCACCTACCGCGTGGAAGATATGAGTGTAGTAGACAGTTTTGAGATTAAGCATACGAAAAAACCTGAAACAACTGTTTCAGCTCCTGTATATGGTGTTAAGAATGAAGACTCTAAACTAACAATTGAAAAGACCGCTTCTTATGATTCCGGTGTTGTAAACGAAGACGGCGGCAGTGCAGAAATTGTAAAGTATAATAAGGACAATCAAAAATATTATGTAATCAACGGAACAACCGGTAATCTGGATGTAGTACCCAGAGCAATCTCTGCCAAAGGTTTCTCCGTAAATTTAAAAGCTGAACTAGAAAGTTTAATACATGGTTTTACCTATGGTGATATGACAAGTGTGGATGTAAACACAGAACTTGATGTCATAGCAGTAGGTGTGCAGGGTGCAGCTACAGATGATGATAGTTTGATAGCTTTCATATCCTATGAGGGTAATCTTTTAAAGACTGTAACAGCTGGTAAACAGGTGGATATGGTTGCTTTTACTCCTGATGGTAAGAAGCTTCTTTCCGCCAATGAAGGTGAACCAAGAGACGGATATGGAGCAGAAACAACAGATCCAAAAGGCAGCGTAACCATAGTTGATTTAAGTAACGGTGTTGAAAATGCTTCCGTTCAGAATGTCACTTTTGACTCTATGGATGCAAAAAGAGCAGACCTGATTGCAGCTGGTGTTATTATAAAGAAAAATACCATGCCTTCTGTTGACTTTGAACCAGAATATATCGCTGTGGACAAAAATAGTAAGTATGCTTATGTTTCATTACAGGAAGCCAATGCTATTGCAACTCTTGATATAGAAAAGGGAGAGTTCACGGCAGTAAAATCCGTAGGATTTAAGGATCATAATCTTACCGCCAACGCACTGGATTTGGCTAAAGACGGGAAAATAGGTATCACGAATCAGAACGTATATGGTATCTATATGCCTGACGGAATTACTGTTTACGATCACGAGGGCAAGACCTATCTGTTAACTGCCAATGAAGGTGATTCAAGGGATTGGGAAGGCTATAGCAACGAAAGCAAAATAAAGATAGAAGGTAAATCAGTTACTGCTTTTGATACCTCTGACTATGACGGTGTGGATACCTCTAAGACATATATCTTTGGCGGCAGATCCTTCTCAATTTATGATGCTGCTACGATGGAACAGATTTATGACAGCGGAAGTGATTTTGAGAAAATTACGGCTGAATATTTACCAGATTATTTTAACTGTTCCAATGATGACAATGTTATGGATGACAGAAGCGGTAAGAAAGGACCGGAACCGGAAAGCGTTGTAACCGGAGTTGTGGGAGATTCTATTTATGCATTTGTTGGTCTGGAGAGAATTGGCGGTATTATGGCCTATGATATTACAGATCCTGGTGCACCTCTTTTTGTAAACTATATAAACTCACGTGACTTTACCCAAAAGATTGCAGGGGATGATTCACCGGAAGGATTATGCTTTGTGGCAGGCAGTGACAGCTATAGCGGTAAAGCAGAAGTATTTGCAGCTTTTGAGGTATCAGGAACAGTAGGCATTTATCAGCTGGAGGAGAGAAAAGTAACGGAGCCGGAAGAGCCTGTGACACCTACACCGTCACCTACTCCTACACCTACTCCAACTCCAATTATTACACCCACACCTGCACCGGATAATACAGATAATAATTCTGGTTCTGTTCCTTCCATTATTCAGATTCCAGTAGAGGTTAAACTAGGAGATACTGATAGTGTAGTAACTAAGATTATTATTAAGAGAAGTACGGATTCTGCTGGTAAGAAAACGGATTCTGTTGTTTTCGAGAAGGCAAGTGTTGAGGAAACAGTCAAGAAATTAAAAGAGCAAGGTAAAGATACTGCAAGAATAGTTATACCGGATAACAGTAGCATTGTAACGAAAACAACCATTGATATTCCTCAGGAGGCACTTAAAGTGCTGGCAGAGGGAGGTATACGTTTACAAATTGATACGGTTGATGGGAAAATTGATTTGCCAAAGACATCAATAGAAACAGCCTCAGCTAAAAACACAGGACTCTATTTCCACCTAACACCGGTTAAGGAAAAGGAGACCAGAAATGAAGTCGCAAAACGCGCTTTGACACAAATTAATCATCTTGGTGGAAATACTAAAAGTGCAGATTTAGTCGGTACACCAGTAACGATTGAAACTAACTTACCGTCTGCTGATGCAGATATTACAATACCGTTAAAGAATCTGGTTCTTCCCGCTAACCAGTCAGAGAAGGAAAAGCTCTTAAAGCAATTAGCAGTATACATAGAACACAGCGATGGAGAGAAAGAACTGGTACAGGGAGAAGCAGTAAACTATAGCGAAAACCTACTGGGTATAAGATTCCATGTAACAAAGTTCAGTATATTTACTGTCGTTAAAACAGATGTACTATTAAAATCTTCAGAGAGTGATATCACGAAAGTGTCTACCCCCGGGAAAGCTGTAATAAAAGGTAAGGCGATTACTGCTTCTGTAAGTAATACAACAGAAAGCCTGACGCTTAAACTTACAGTCAGCAAGGATGCCTCCTGGGAACTTTATAGTGATAAGAACTGTAAGAATAAGATCAGTAATAAGCTAAAGCTTAAAACAGGCAGTAATAAAGCATATATAAAAGTTACTGCAGAAGACGGTACTTCTAAGGTATATACACTTACCATAACTAGAGCAAAGTCAAAAGCAGCCAAAATTCTAAAGGTTACAGCTCCTGCAAAAGCTGTAATTAAAGGTACAGAAATTACAGCAAATACTGCAAAAGAGACAGATAGTATTACTGTTAAAGCAGCAGTAAGCAGTAAGGCTACCTGGAAGGTTTATAGTAACAAAGCCTGCACCAAAGAAATAAAGAATAAAAAGCTTAAGTTAAAATCCGGTATAAATAAGATTTATATTAAGGTTATCGCAGAGGATGGTAAGACTACAAAGGTTTATACTCTGAAAATCAATCGTAAATAATTCGTAAGAAATTTAAGTAACAGGAATAAAGCAAATTTGTACAATGGAGATAGCCTTGTAAAGTTCATAGAGAGTGAGCCTGTAAATTCATTGTATCGTAATAAATGCTTTTAGAAGATCTTTATAATAATCTTGTGATATAGATCACCACATAAGAAAAAAGGGGTATGTACAGAATCATCGTATATATCCTTTTTCTTATTTTATAAAGGTTTATAACAGTCAAAGAAGACTTATTGATTATTTTATGTTAAAATATATGGGAATTAAATCAAAGGTTATAAAAGGGACTGTTATTATCAATAATGGTTCCTATTAGATAAGACAGATAGGAGTCAGACATGAAATCACTAGTAATTGCAGAAAAGCCTTCTGTAGGAAGAGATATTGCAAGAGTTTTAAAATGTTCTAAAAATCTGAAGGGTGCCTTAGAAGGTGATAAATATATCGTTACCTGGGGGTTGGGGCATCTGGTGACTTTAGCCGATCCCGAGGAATATGATGTTAAATACAAGGAATGGAGAATGGATCATCTGCCCATGTTGCCGCAGAAATTTGAACTGGTGGTAATGAAACAGACCAGTAAGCAATATCACACCGTAAAGACCCAGATTAATAGAAAAGATGTTACTGGTATTATTATTGCCACCGATGCTGGCCGTGAAGGAGAACTTGTAGCAAGATGGATTCTTGAAAAATCCGGCAGCAAAAAGCCGATTAAGAGATTATGGATATCCTCCGTTACAGATAAAGCAATCAGAGAAGGCTTTGCTCATTTAAAAGACGGAAGAGAATATGAGAACCTCTATTATGCTGCTGTTGCAAGAGCCGAAGCAGACTGGATCGTTGGTATGAATGCTACAAGAGCACTTACCTGTAAATACAATGCAAGCCTTTCCTGCGGCCGTGTTCAGACACCTACGCTTGCTATGATAGCAAAAAGAGAAGAGGATATCAGACAGTTTAAGCCTGTTCCCTATTATGGGCTGACAGGTAAGGTAAACGGTATGACACTTACCTGGAGGGATTTAAAGACTCAAAATAGTACCACAGGTGATAAGAATAGAATAGAGGAACTGTTAAAGAAGGTAGAGGGAAAAGAAGGCGTGGTTACAGAGGTTAATACAACCATGAAGAAGTCATATTCCCCTGGACTATATGATTTGACAGAGCTGCAAAGAGATGCTAATGTGCGTTTCGATTTCTCAGCAAAAGAAACCTTAAATATCATGCAGCGTTTATATGAAAATCATAAAGTTTTAACTTATCCCCGAACAGATTCCAGATATCTGACAACGGATATTGTAGGTACCCTAAAGGAAAGACTGGAGTCTATCAGTACAGGACCCTATAAGAAATTAGCAGCTGTGTTAACGAGAAAGCCAATAACCGCTAATGCTTCTTTTGTTGATAATCAGAAAGTAAGTGATCACCATGCTATAATCCCAACAGAGCAGTATGTCAATCTGGAAAATATGAGTTCCGATGAGCGTAAGATTTATGACCTGGTAGTAAGAAGATTCATGGCAGTATTATATCCCCCTTACGAATATGAAGAAGCAATAGTTAAAGTAAAAATAGAGAGTGAAGAATTCACAGCAAAGGGTAAAATCACAAAGAATCTGGGTTACAAAGAGGTATATGAAAATACTTCCGAGGATGACAAAGAAAATGAAAGCTTACCCAAAGTAAATAAAAGCGATACCTTAAAGGCAATTGTATTTATAAAGACTGAAGGAAAAACAAAACCCCCTTCACCCTTTAACGAAGCAACACTTCTTTCTGCTATGGAGAACCCGGTTCATTTTCTTGAGCAAAAGGACAAAGAACTTGTTAAGACCTTGGGAGAGACCGGTGGTCTTGGAACTGTTGCAACAAGAGCAGATATTATCGAAAAGTTGTTTAACTCCTTTCTAATGGAGAAAAGGGGGAAGGATATCTTTATTACCTCTAAGGGAAAGCAGTTATTAGAGCTGGTGCCAGAAGATCTAAAGAAACCAGAGCTTACGGCATCTCTTGAAATGAAGCTTGCAAAGATTGCAAAAGGAAGCTTAAAGAAACAGGATCTGATGAATGAGATGACGGCATATACAAAAGAAATTGTAGCTGAAATCAAAGATGGCGAAGGCAAATTCAGACACGACAATCTGACAAATAAAAAGTGTCCGGTCTGCGGAAAGAATCTGCTATCAGTTAACGGTAAGAATAGCAGGATGCTGGTATGCCAGGATCGCGAATGCGGTCATAGAGAGACAATTGCAAGAACCAGTAATGCCAGATGCCCGGTATGCCATAAACGAATGGAATTAGTCGGGCAGGGAGACGCACAAATTTTTGTATGTGCCTGTGGTCATAAGGAGAAACTGGCTGTTTTTCAAGACAGACGTAAAAAAGAAGGTGCCGGTGTCAGTAAGAAAGATGTAGCAAAGTATATGAATCAGGCTAAGAAAGAGGAACAAGCACCTATTAATACAGCTTTTGCAGATGCCTTTGCTAAAATTAAGTTAGATTAGTAATTTACCTTGCGTCATATTGGCTAAATATCTTAAGGAGCAGCACCAATATGATGCAGGATTGTATCCGGGTTCATATGAAGTAGAACATCTAGCTTAGCACAAGCAGAATCTTGCAAAAACTGAATTTCGTACAAGCAGAATCCCACATAAGCTGTAGACATAAGCATAAATTAATTATAATAGTTTCTTACCAATACAGATAGTTAAAAGTCGTGTTATAATCTGAAGTTATAAGCAGAAGTTAATACATGCTTACTGAGATATGCTTACTTAACGCAGATGAATCATAATAATTATCTGAAAAGTTTAGCTCAGCGAAACAAAGTCTGTAAGGAGGTACTATGAACAAGAGTTGTACCTGTATTCTGTTCGCATACTAACGGGGGATGACGCCGAGTTCGGTGAGATTTCTGATACACCTACTGCCGGATGGTGGTTAAAACCGCCATACATTGACCGATACAAAAAGAAAAATCGGTAATAGTTCGGATAAAGGGATGAAAGAGGTCCTTTTGAAGCAGGAGGCAGAAGTATTCGTTGTTTCCAGAGAATGACGGAGAATTGGTCAATACTTTTATCAAGCCCGAAGAATAATAAAGAACAAACAGAACCCCGCCTTTTTAATATTTGAAATCAAATATTAGGAGGGTTCGGTGTGAGCAGAAGAACAGAAAATATATCTTTTATATGTATGAATTGCGGCAAGCAGGTTCTGCCCTTATCAAATGGAAGTTATCGGAACCATTGTCCCCACTGTCTGCATTCCTTGCATGTTGATAATATGCCGGGAGACAGAAGCAGCAATTGTGGCGGTATTATGAAGCCTGTAAAGCTCATCTATAACAGTAAGAAAGGCTATCAAATACAACATAAATGCAGCAAGTGCGGCTCAAATAAAGTTAATATTATAGCCGAAGATACGGTTATGCCTGATGATTACAGGATAATCTTAACACTCAGCAGTAAACAGTAATTTAACTAAAATATTATAAATAAAAAAGGACGTATTACAGACCGACTTAAGAGAAGGTTGAAATACGTCTTTTATTATGCTTCATCTTACTACCAGAAATCTAACAGTTGTAAGGTCTGTCGGGATAAGGTTTTTCCGGGTAAGGTTTTTCTGGCTGGGATTTATCGGGATAAGGCTTTTCCGGAGCTTTTTCTACTAATTCGCTTCCGCATTTCTCAGAATTAACTTCGCCGTCCTGATTCGCATTCTGTCCGCATTTTTCTGCAATCTGACCGCCCTGGTTAGCGTTCTGACCCTCTTTACCGGAGATCTGGCCACCTTCAGAGGCTCTCTGATTCAGACCGGCTTCACTGCCTTCATTAGCATTATTGTTTGTATTGTAGATGGTGATGTAAATAGAAAGACCGTCTTTGTCATGTTTAAAAACCACGTTATCTTCCTTTTTATCATCTTTTGGGGGTATCAAGCTGTCAAAATCACTCATTAATGTTCCTCCATCTTTTTATTTGGTGCATTAACATTCTATGATTTGGTATGCCATAATGTGATATATTACGACACAATAAAATCTTAATATAATAACAGGAATTTATAATACAGTATAAAGAAATAATCAATTAGAGTATCTATTTGGAGGAATACTTATGCATACAGAAAACAAAGATAAATCTATAAATACGCATTTAAATAAATACATGAATACGTTTGTTGCAGGTATTTTACTGCTAATGTTAATGTCCATGCTCATGTTTAGAAGTCCTTTGAAGGATCCTGAGATAAATGTAAGTTTTGATGTGGCAGATTTATCCGAGGAAGAATTTGCCTCTGTAGGTACAGCAGGACTTAACAATCCACAAATTCAAGACTTTAAGAAGGTAAGCTTTTCCTTTGATTTCAAACAAAGTGATAACATTGTTAGCAGAAGCATATCTATCCCTGACTTACCGGCTATACTCAAATCCAAGGATGAAGAAAGGTACTGGTATGGCAGTAATACCAAACAAGATAATAAGAATATTGTGTTTTATCAGTATGATTTCATTATGTATACAAAAGGATTAGATGAGAAGGGGATTACCGATTATTTTCATACTGCAAAAGTCGAAGCATCCTGGGTAACAAAAAAAGAGAAGCATATAGAAAAAGAGATTATGCTAAAAGACATTATTCAATTTAAATGAAGTATTTAATTGAAGATAACAATACTTAAAATGGAAATTTATAGTTGACTTTTGCTGCTATTTATAGTATAAATAGCAGTAGATAAAAAAGGAGGCTGATTCAAATATGCGTAAGCTTAATAATTCCGAGAACAGAATAATAAAGATGCAATCAGCCGACCATGGTACTTGTGTATAGCTAATTATTAATTATATGTATATATTAATAATCAGATTATTATAGTAAATTATGACCACAGTCGTTGACTGTGGTTTTTTGCGCTTAAAATTTTCAAGATTACCTATGTCAGGCGACCCGCCCGTTCTCAGAAGGGAAGCTGCTGATTACCTGAATAAAATAGATAGGATTGTTTTGGAAAACTGAAACAAACACTAAGAAGAATAGGTGATCATGATGAAGATATTAAATATAGGTATAATGGCACATGTTGATGCTGGTAAGACCACGGTAACGGAAGGTTTTCTATATCATAGCGGAATTAAAAATTTCATGGGGAATGTTGATAACGGAACGACAACTACGGATTTCATGGAATTGGAAAAACAGCGAGGAATGACAATCCGTTCAGCTACAGTTTCTTTTATGATTGGAGAAAATAAGATCAATCTGATTGATACTCCTGGACATATGGACTTTATTGCAGAAGTGGAAAGGTCTCTGTCAGTGCTTGATGGAGTGATTCTGGTTATTTCAGCAAAGGAAGGCGTTCAACCGCAGACACGTGCTATCTTTCATAAAATACAGCAAATGAAAATACCGGCTATTTTATTCATAAATAAAATAGACCGAATAGGTGTTAATTTATCAGCAGTCTACGAACAGATGAAACAGCAATTGTCAGAGCATTTTCTTCTGATGCAGGAGGTCATATACCGTTATGGAGCAGTAGAACAGACCTATGAAATCCTTGAGAAAAATTACAGTGATACAGAATTTTCAGAGCAGATTATTGTACAGTCTGAAAAACTGCTCGAAAAATATATGGACGGAGAAGAAGTTACAATCGAAGATTACGAGAAGGTTATAAGAGCTCGTAACCGCTATGGTAAACTTTATCCTGTTTATCATGGTGCTGCACTACAGAATATAGGTGTCTCAGAGCTTATGGAGGCAGTGGGTAAATGGTTTATGCCAAGGGTTGATAATAGCCAGCAATTATCTGCTTATGTATACAAAGTATTATTTGATGACCATAATCATAAACTCACCTTTACCCGCGTGTTTTCAGGTGAACTTATCCTAAGGCAGCGAACCTGTGTTGAGAGAGACAGTCAGGATATAATAATCCGTAATCTTTTCGGACTGGAAAATGGCAGATTAGTACCGAAGAATTCAATAGCTGCAGGTGACGTGGCAGTAATTATGGATGCGAAAGAACTAATCTGTGGTGACTGGATTGGTGAGCGGATTAAATTACCTATGATATCCCAGACGGAGCCACTGCTTAAAGTTGGTGTAAGACCGGTTCTGGCAGCCAATCGAAGAGACCTTCTAGCGGCTTTGAAAAAACTAGCTATGGAGGACTCTTATCTGGACTTGAGTATTGATGAAGAAACAGAAGAAATCAAATTAAAGCTCTTTGGTAATCTGCAACGAGAGATATTGCAGTCTCTGTTAAAAGAAAGGTTTCAGCTGGAAACAGAATTTGATAGTGTATCTACTGTTAAAAAAGATAAACCAATGGATAAAGTAACATGTATCGTACCTATCTACAGTCCTGGAAATTTATTGGCAGCCGGAGTTGGCCTGACATTGGAACCCCTTGCAGAAGGCAGTGGATATCAGTATGAGAACAAAGTGTCTTTCGGGGATCTGAGCAAATCCTTTCAAAACGCTGTAGCAGAAGGCGTTGAGAAGGGTATCCGAAAAGGAATATTCGGAGAAGTGGTAGATACCAAAGTGACTTTTATGTATTCTGATTATGACAGTGTTAACAGCACTCCTGCGGATTACAGAAAGCTTGCCGAACGAATAATATATCAGGCTTTAAAAGAAATCGGTACAAATACCATGGAACCGGTTATGAACTATACACTAACAGCACCTCAAGGCTTTGAGAAGAGGATTATAACGGAATTAGTGCGGATGGATGCCCTCATGGAAGAAACAGAGTATACTCAGATGGAAATGATTATGAAGGGTAAAGTAACCTTAGAAGCTTGCAAAGATTTTTCTGTAGTATTATTTACCATAACCGAAGGAAGAGGGATCTTTGAAACTACCTTCTGGCAATACCGAAAAGTGAATGAATCTAAAAAAGAAATGAGCAGCTTGATTGAAAATTAGTAGATTTATGAAATGTATAACAGAATATATGATTGCTTTTAATAGACTCTGGGTGTATGGATTTATTTGAACATCATTTTGAAGTGGAAAAGAAATTATTAGACAGCAATATTATGCCAAAATTAACGGTCAAAGTTCAGGGCGATGACTGGTCTCTAGGGAAGGAAATAATTATAAGCACTTTGTTTTCTGTTAAGGATTAAAATTCAGGCATTTAGTGGCATCCTAATATTATAAAAGGCGAAAATGAAAAAACTCCTGGAAAGGTTGCTCTGATATCTAATGATATCAGAGCAGTACCATTATATTGAGGTACGTTAGGTGAAATGATGAGAATAGGTTATGCATGTCAGACTATGGGAATACCGGGGACAGACTTTAAGAGTTGTATCCTAAGAAATGCAGATGAAACGAATCTAAAAAATATTATCTCCCATAACTTAGAGTCCCTTGAGAGGATTCTTGATTATAATATATCTTCCGGAATTAAGTTATTTCGTATTACTTCAGATCTGATTCCATTTGGCTCTAGTCCAGCCAATAAATTAGAGTGGTGGAAACTTTATGAAGAAAAATTTAATTTGCTGGGGGATAAAATCAGGCAATGCAATATGCGTGTTTCGTTGCATCCCGGACAATATACAGTCCTTAATTCACCATCAGAAGATGTGGTAAAAAGGGCAATAGAAGATCTGGAATACCATAATAGAATCTTGAAGGCTTTGGGTATGGACAAGATGAATAAACTGGTGCTTCATATAGGTGGTGCTTACAATGACAGAGAAGAAGCCATAAAGAGATTTATTTGTAATTTCAGGAATCTTGGTCAGCATCTGAAAGACCGTATTGTATTGGAAAATGATGAAAAGATATTTCGGATAGAAGAAGTACTGGGAATCGGAGAGAAGGTCAGTGCACCGGTTATTTTTGATAATCTTCACAATAAGATTAATAAAAGCAGTGAGGGTTACGACGAGATTAAGTGGATTAACTTATGTCAGACAACCTGGAAACAGGCAGATGGGCCTCAGAAAATGCATTACTCAGATCAGAATCCAAATAAGAAGCCGGGTTCTCATTCGGATACAATTGATGGTGAAATTTTCAAGGACTTCTGTCAGCGGCTTAACAGAGAGGATATTGATATAATGCTTGAGGTGAAGGATAAGAATTTATCTGCGGTTAAATGCAGCAATATAGTTCAATCAAAACCCTCAGTCAAATTATTAGAAAAGGAATGGAGCCGATACAAATACCTGGTTCTTGAGAAATCACCGAAAGACTATAATCATATAAGGCAGCTGTTAAAGGAGAAAGAGGAATATCATGCAGTTGCATTCTACAAGTATTTAGATCATGCTATGGAACAGGAGGTTATAACCGGCAACGGTATCAATGGTGCTTTGCATGTTTGGGGGTATTTTAAAGAGTGCTCTGAAGAAAAGGAAAAAATATCTTTTGAAAAAAAATACAGTAATTATAAAGCTGGAAAGCTATCGTTAAACGGATTAAAGAAATATCTATGGCAGTTATCTCATAAATACGAACAAGAATATCTCCTGAATTCTTATTATTTTGCTGAGGTTATGTAAAATTATAGTATTGGATTCGACATGAAAGGTAATATATGGTATATTATAGGCAATGGATAATCGTACATTTATCCTCTTATTTTTGTATATGTATGATACACGGATAGGAGCCAAATATGAATTATGATTATGGGATATATCATAGCAGGTGAGAATCTGTGGCCTCTTATTTGGGGGCTGCAATCAGAATTTCTGGAAGGTGAATATTCCTTGTATTCTAAACTATAACTAAAGGAGAGTAGACTATGAGTGATATAATTCATGTTAAGGCAGCGGATATCACACCAAAGCACAAAAACGAGCATATCGGTTATGAGTACTTGAAACGGGAACTGGTACCAAAGGGGTATGGGGAACAAAGTGCTGTATCTCTCTACGAAATACCCCCTGGTCAAGCCGCATATCCTTATCATTACCATACGAAGAACGAAGAATCTTTCTATATTATTAGTGGTACCGGTCTACTGAAAACTCCTCTAGGAGAAAAGCTGGTATCAGCGGGAGATTTTTTGTATTTCCCGGCAGAGGAAAATGGGGCTCACAAGTTAACTAATGCATCGGATACAGAAATATTGGTGTATATGGATTTTGATTCCTATACTGATGTTGATGTGGCAATATATCCAGATTCGGGAAAGATAGGAATATGGGGTAAAGGTATTGATAAAGTATACCGTATTGCAGAGGAAGCAGATTATTATGATGGTGAGTAATTGCAGGCTTCACCTTTTTTGAAGCAGCTTGTTCTTTGTGTTCGGGAGGAGCGGTATTAGTGAAACAGTTTAGATTTCCAAAGACTAAAATTATCAAAACGGCAGTTATCTTTCTAGGTCTATTTATTATTTTATTTGCTATCATTTCTTCAACAGGCTTCTATCAAAGAATAAAACTTCCTGATAGTAAAGAAGTAAATGTGTTGTATCTGTCAATGGTTGAGAATGGCGAAGATAAAGGCAAGGTTGAGGTTAATGATACACAGGATATCAGTAATATTCTTAAGCTGCTGGCAGGAGCAAGAAAATCTATGGAGTCGTCAGTACACGATGCCCCATTAGCACAGAGCTATTATAAAATAAATCTAGAAATGCTTTCTGTAAACCATATTATTTATGTGTACACGTATAAGAATTCTTATTATCTGGAAGAACCATATTCGGCGGTTTACAAAATATCAAAAGCAGAATATAAAAAAGTGGTCGCAGCTTATATTTCATTAAAAGACACGATTACCAAGGATGTAAATGCAAAGTATGAAATAAATAGAATGAACTACGGAGAAACCAAAGAAACCAAAACAAATGAGAATCTTACAGAGGAAGAAATTGAGTTAGTCGAAGCTGTTATTCAAAATGGGTTGGTAAAATCAGCAGCATGGCAAGGGAAGGATATAGCAGATATAGCTGAATGCTATGCCATACATAAAGTTTTTACAGATACAGATATGAAAGATAGTTATTATGTTTACTTACTTAAAGATGACGTTAGTGTCATTCAGACTGGCAGTAACGGTTATTATAGTATATTGGATCTTAAGCTTTATGAAAAGATTGCAGAAGCAATTGAGAAATCACTTTAAATATACAGAAACATTAAACGGTTTCTGTATATTTACATAATAGCAAAGTTTTGAGTGTGAAATAAAAGACATTTCACACTTCCTATTCGAGAAATACTGCAAGTGGGTATACGGTATTGCCTAGGCGGGAGTGTGAATTATTGAAATGCATATTCACACACTGATTTATCACAGCGCAAAATCTTCAAGCAGATATGGCATTCAATAGGAGCTAGATTGAAAACAAAAGACTGTTATACAACTAAGAAATCAGGAATATCAAATCGAGATTAGATATTTTTGAAAGGGGTAAAATGAGTGAAGTCAAATTAACAATAACAAAATCCTCCTGCAGATGCGGTTATCATAAGCAGGGAGATGTGTTCTTTGTAACAGATATCTGCCCGGCCGTATGTCATGAGTTATGGCATACAATTTACCCTAATGTATATACACTGTTAAATGGCGGAGAGCTGGATTATGGTAATGAAAGAAGTAAGTGCTTTGACAGTATCTGCCCTGATGGCGGAAGAGTGCATATCCATGGGGAAGTGGTAGAAGAGGAATGAATATTTCTAAAAACAGTAAAGAAGCAAAACTGTATATAATTTGACAAGTTAAACTATGTTTAATACATGGAAATAAATTTATCAACGGGATATAATAGAAATGAATAATATAAGCTGACTTTTGATTATTACTAGTATTGTGTAGGCCGATAAAGGAAGCAGAATGAGAGGAAATTATGGAATTCGATTACAGTAAATTAAAGAATCCGGAATTCTTTGCGGAGAACCGTATAAAGGCACACTCCGACCATAAGTATTATGCATCTAATGAGGAAGCTTTAGAGGGAGTATCCAGTTTCAAATATAATTTAAACGGACTCTGGAAGTTCCATTATGCCCAAAACCTCGAATTAGTTATCAAAGGTTTTGAAAAGGAAGAATATAACTGTAAAACCTGGGAGGATATTAAAGTTCCTGCGCATATTCAGATGGAAGGCTATGACAGCCCTCAATATGTTAATGTTCAATATCCCTGGGATGGACATGAGGAAATCAAGCCCGGAGAAATTCCTGTGGAGTTCAATCCAACAGCAAGTTATGTAAAATACTTTACAGTACCTTCAAATATGAAGAACAACCGTATCTTTCTTTCTTTTCAAGGTGTTGAAAGCGGTTTCGCGGTCTGGCTTAATGGTGAATATATAGGCTATAGCGAGGACACCTTTACACCTTCTGAATTCGAACTTACAAAATATCTGAAAACAGGGGAGAATAAACTGGCAGTACAAGTATTTAAATGGACCAGCAGCAGTTGGCTGGAGGATCAGGACTTCTTCCGCTTCTCCGGTATTTTCCGAGAGGTATATCTGTATAGCATTCCAGTAATCCATGTGTCGGATTTGAAAGTTGAGACACTGCTAAAAGATAATTATACCAATGCAGATCTGGTTATTGGCCTTAAAGTAACTGGTCAAAGAGAAGGTACTGCTGAAATCAGTCTATCAGGAGATGGCAGCCTGTTAATAAGCGGCAGTGAGACGATAAAAGAAGACATGCTCTTTACCTTACCGGTAAGAGAACCCAAACTATGGAGTGTAGAAAATCCGAATCTATACGATTTACATTTAACGATAAAAGACAACAACGGTAATATACAGGAAGTTATCGTTCAAAAAGTAGGTTTCAGACAGTTTGAAATGAAGAACGCCATCATGCATCTAAACGGAAAACGTATTGTATTCAAAGGGGTTAACCGTCATGAATTCAGCTGCCGTTCCGGTAGGGTTGTATCTGATGAAGAAATGCTTATTGATATTATTACTATGAAGCAGAATAATATTAATGCCATACGAACCAGCCATTACCCTAATAGCTCAAAGCTTTACGAACTCTGTGATGAATACGGCTTATACATGATAGATGAGACCAACCTGGAGACCCATGGCACCTGGCAGTTATATTTAAGTAACAGAGGTTCACTTGATACAATTATACCAGGGGATCACCCCGAATGGCTTGAAGTACTGCTAGACCGTGTGGAGTCCGTCTATCAAAGAGACAAGAACCATCCGGCTATTCTCATTTGGTCCTGTGGAAATGAATCCTTCGGTGGTTTGAACATTTATAAGATGTCAGAAAAATTCCGTTCCCTTGACAGCACCAGACTGGTACACTATGAAGGGATTGTACACGACCGCAGATATCCTGAAACCAGTGATATGGAAAGCCAGATGTATCCTCCTGTAGAAGCTATTAAGAAATTCCTGGCAGAACACAGAGACAAGCCTTTTATCTGTTGTGAATATACACATGCTATGGGAAATTCCTGTGGTGCCATGCATAAATACACGGATCTGACTGATGCAGACCCTTTATACCAGGGCGGATTTATCTGGGATTATATCGATCAGAGTATCATAAAGAAAGACCGGTATGGACAAGAGTTCCAGGCTTTTGGCGGTGATTTTGACGACAGACCCAGTGACTATAATTTTAGTGGAAACGGAATTGTCTATGGAGACAGGACATCTTCTCCTAAAATGCAGGAAGTTAAGTTCAATTATCAGAATATCAGCATAAATGTAGAGAAAAATAAAGCGACCATAAAGAACAAGAACTTATTTACAAACACATCAGCATATAACTGTACAGTATCTCTGTTTAAGAACGGCAAGCTAATAGAAGAAACAGTCTTGCTTACAAATGTAGAGCCTTTAACCGAAGCTGTATATGAATTACCGGTAAAAGAATATAACACTCCGGGTGAATATGCAGTAACAGTAACCTTTCGCTTAAAACAGGATACCAAGTGGGCACATGCCGGACATGAAATAGCCTTCGGACAGGGGATTTATGAAATTAAAGAGCAACAGCAGCCTATCACCGGAGCTATAAAGGTAGTAGAGGGTATATCCAACATCGGTGTAAAAGGAGAAAACTTCGAGGTACTATTTTCCAGAGATAATGGCCTATCATCTTATAAATTTGCCGGAAAAGAAATGCTAAAAGATATACCAAGACCAAATTTCTGGAGAGCTCCTACCGATAACGATAACGGCAGCAAGATGCCCTCCCGCTATAGACAATGGAAGCTGGCAAGCCTTTATCAGTCCCTTCAAAATCCGGAGGGCAGCCTAAATATAGATAATCCAAAGCTTGAAGAAAAGAAGGATTCAGCAGTCGTAACCTATACCTGTTACCTGCATACTATGCCGGTAGCCAGCTGTAATCTTAGTTATGAGGTATTTGGTGACGGAACAATAGAAGTAACCTTATCCTATGAACCAGTAGAAGAACTAAAAGATATGCCTGAATTTGGTGTAATAATGAAATTATCAGCCGATTATAATAACCTTGAGTGGTATGGAATGGGACCTGACGAAAATTATGCCGACCGTAAAAAAGGGGCACGTCTTGGGATCTATCAAAATAAAGTTCAGGATAACATGGCCAAATACCTGGTACCACAGGAATGCGGAAACAAAACCGGTGTAAGATATGCTAAAATTACAGACCATACCGGAAAAGGACTTATAATCAGCGGAGACAAAATAGAATTTTCAGCACTCCCTTATACACCTCATGAACTGGAGAATGCCAAACATACCTATGAACTTCCACAGGTACATTATACAGTCCTTCGGATGTCAAAAATGCAGATGGGTATAGCAGGTGATGACAGTTGGGGTTCCAGAACTCATGATGAGTATCTGCTTGACGTTTCTAAAAAATTGGAATTCAAATTTCGGATTAAAGGTATCGTCTAATAATTCAGACAATATTATAGGTTTAGAGCGTCGAAGGTTAGATTATCACAAGGGGACGGCAAAATACACAAAACAGAAGGACGAATGCTTCAATTCCAAGGTATAAGAAGTCCTAATTCACGGAAGATTTTGTGCTGGACATATTATAAAACAGATAACTCGCTACGCTCAAACAATCTATTTTATAATATAGCACAAAATCTTCCGTGAAAAGGACTTCTAATACCTTTCCATAGGCGCATTTGCCCTTCTGTTTTGTGTATTTTGCCTGTGTTTTAGTTAAAGTATGCTCTCGATATTTCGACTCTTAAATCATTCTATTATTGAAAATTATTTAGTTCAAATGTAATAAAGATAACAGTATAAGAAAGAAAGCTATCTGGTAGAACAAAAAAATAATAAGTGAAGCCGAGAATCAGATAATATCAGTCACTGTCTTTTCAGAACGGTTTTATAATAATATTGGAGATACACAGATGATTTGGCAGGCTGTTTAGGTGTTTTGCATTGAGAGGTTCCTTATGACACTTAAGCGCCAGAAACTGTGAATAGGAAATACAGTGCCACTGTTTGAGCTTGGCAGCAAAACCCTGCCATAAGGTTACAGCGAGTTTGGCACTGTATATCCTGCCAAGAACAGTTTTTGGCGCTTTAGTGGAATAAGGGTTCTCGAACAGCAAAACGAATAAACAGCCCGCCATATCATCGTCCGTTGCCACAACCCATCCTTAAAATTCCAAATCCTCACATTCATAAATTCAAACCTTGACTTGTACCCCCATTTCCATTATAATTAGTTGTAATGCCTTAAAAAGGTAATAATGAAAAATGAATAATGAAAGAACGTGAAAACATGTTAAAGAGTATGACTGGCTTCGGGCGTTGTGAAAAGGCAGATGCAGAACGCAAAGTAGTTGTAGAGATGAAATCAGTTAACCACAGGTACCTGGATATCAATGTCAAGATACCAAAAAGACTGAGCTTTTATGAGGCTGGGATTCGAAGTATTTTAAAGAAATACATTAGCCGTGGAAAGGCTGACGTGTTTATCAGTTTTGAAGAGCTGAAAAGTAACAATGTCTGTGTGAAATATAATGAAGCCATTGCCAAAGAGTATTATGACAGTCTGAAGAAAATGGCAGAAACCTTTGATGTGAAAGATGATATTTCAGTTTCCAGATTATCAACATATCCGGAAGTCTTAACTTTAGAGGAAGAGGAATCCGATGAACAGGAATTGTGGCATCTTATTGAAGAAGCAGTAACCGGTGCAAGTGATCAATTAGTAGAATCCCGCAGTCAGGAAGGGGAGAACCTTAGCCGTGACCTGTGTGATAAGCTCAATGCCATGTTGCAGGTTGTTCACACCATAGAAGGCATGTCACCGCAGATACTGAATGAGTATCGTGATAAGCTGAGAAATAAGGTAGAAGAGCTTTTAGGTGATACCAAGATAGATGAAAGTATTCTTGCTACTGAAGTTACTATTTTTGCAGATAAAATCTGTGTGGATGAAGAAACTGTGAGACTGAAAAGCCATATTGAAAATATGCTCTCCTGCTTAAAACAGGGAGAAGAAGTCGGCAGAAGACTGGATTTTATTGCACAGGAAATGAACAGAGAAGCGAATACCATTCTATCAAAAGCCAATAATATTGATATTACGAATATGGCTATTGATTTAAAGACTGAAATAGAAAAAATCAGAGAACAGATTCAAAATATAGAGTGATTTATAGTGGGGAAGGAAAATGAATCGATTAATTAATATAGGTTTTGGAAATGTGGTAAACTCAAGTAAAATAGTCGGTATTATCAGTCCTGAAGCAGCCCCTATAAAGAGAATGGTGCAAAATGCCAAAGATGCAGGAAATGCTATTGATGCAACCTGCGGAAGAAAGACCAAAGCCGTACTTGTAATGGACAGCGGTCATCTGATATTATCCTC
Source organism: Anaerocolumna sp. (assembly GCA_029256725.1). GTDB lineage: Bacteria > Bacillota > Clostridia > Lachnospirales > Lachnospiraceae > Anaerocolumna. The sequence goes on from JAQSXJ010000013.1 coordinate 26,012, forward strand.
TCTGCTTCCCGATACGATAGCTAATCGTATAAATTCCAGGGAAGAGAACAATGATTAATTCTAAAGCATAACTACAAATTGAAAGGCGGAAATAAAAATGTTACATCCATCTTATACCGATTTAATGAAAGTAGTAAACAGTGACGTAGAACCAGGCGAACAGCCGGTTGTTAACAGTCGTTATTCCATCGTACTTGCAACAGCAAAAAGAGCAAGGCAGTTAATCAGTGGTTCTGAGGCTATGGTTCGTACATCAACCTCAAAGCCTTTATCCATTGCTGTGGAAGAAATGTATCAGTCAAAAGTTAAAATACTGAATGATGAAGACGCGGGAAAGGAAAACCAATCCGAATAAATAATATGAACATTCTCGTTTTCTCCCTCATGTCCGGTTATAATACTAGGCATACAGGTAGGAAAACGGGAATGTTTTTATTTTACAGGAGATGATGATAAAATGGATGATGAATTAAAATACAATAGAAATGAAACTGCAGCGTCATTAACTGTAGATGAGATAGAGAAGGACGTAGACTTAAGTCAAAATGATAGAGTAAATGAAGAACTTGATACAGATAATAAGAAGGAAGATAATAAATTAGCAACGAATGGTGAGAAATCTTCCTATGGCAAAGATATCAGAGATATGCTGATATATTTTGTGGTAATCATTGCAGCTGTATTATTAGTACATAATTTTGTAGGACAACAGATTGAAGTAAGCGGAAGCTCAATGGAAGGAACCCTCCATGATGAGGATCACCTCATTCTGGAGAAGATATCCTATGAAACCGGCAGCCCACAGAGGTATGATATTGTCGTATTCAGACCCTATACAGAAGAGAAGAACACTTTTTACATTAAGAGAATAATTGGTTTGCCTGGTGAAACTGTTCAGATAATTGGCAGTGATATTTATATTAACGATGAAATATTAACGGAGGATTATGGGAATGCTCTCATTGAAGAGGCTGGTATTGCGGCGGAGCCTATTACCCTTAATGCTGATGAGTATTTTGTATTAGGTGATAATCGAAATAACAGCAAGGACAGCAGAAATCCTGTTGTAGGTGTTGTTCATAGAAAAAGTATATTAGGTAGAGCCTGGGTCAGAATATGGCCCCTTGATGATTTCGGTGTATTAAGGCACCAATAGAATCAGTGAGATGGAAGGAATACTGATATGAAGGAAGAGCATTACGAAGATAAAGATATTACCGTAAAGGGAATGGAAGAGTCGGATAATAACAGCCAAGGGGAAAATAAGAAGTCTTCTAAGATATCAATTATCAAGGATTTTATTTTTTATGCCCTGTTATTTGTCTTCTGTCTGTATGTCATACCGACATTCATAATTCAGAAGACTATTGTAGACGGTCCCTCCATGGAAGATACCCTGCAAGACAGAGATCAGCTTATGGTAGAGAAGATAAGTTACCATTTTAATAACTTGAAACGATTTGATATCGTTGTATTCTATCCATACGGAAGAGAAGAGAAAGAATATTATATTAAGCGTATTATTGGACTCCCCGGTGAGACCGTCCAGATTAAGGGAGAGGACATCTATATTAACGGTGAGATACTGGAAGAAGATTATGGTAAAGATCCGATAACAAAGGCTGGTATGGCAGCTAATCCAATTACCTTAGCAGATGATGAATATTTTGTCATGGGTGATAACAGGAAAGTCAGCTTTGACAGCCGATATGAAGAAGTGGGGCCTGTGGAGAGAAAAGATATCGGCGGTAGGGCAATTCTGCGAGTATGGCCATTGAATAAATTCGGACTTTTGGAATAATATATAGTAAAAAGCGTAAAGGAATGAAAGATGAAGAAGCTTTTCCTTCGCTTGTTTCGGTTTCAGGGACCTGTCTCCATCATTTACTATGTAGCATTTGCTGCGTTACTATGGTATTTGATAATTCCTCATACATCTATTTTTTATAGAACAAATCTATTCGATCCTCTGAATGCAAGGTTGAACATTGAAGATATCACCTTAAGAAAAGGAGATGAATTCAGTCTTTATACTTACAGGCTGAATACCAGAGTCTCATATTCTTCTACAGATATTAAAGTTGCTGATGTCAGTCTTTTTGGAACGGTAACAGCTTACAGACCTGGTACAACAATAATCAGAGTAAGGTATAATGATAAAGAACTTAAATGTCGTGTCAAGGTAGTTGCTATGAGTAAGACCAGAGTAACTCTTTCAAAAGGCAGTTCGGCAAGACTATATATAAAAGGTCCAAATGGCAAGGTAAAATGGTACAGCGGTAATAAAAAGATTGCCAGCGTAAGTAGATTTGGTAAAATAACTGCTAAAGCAAAAGGCAAGGTTATAATTTACGCAAAGGTTGATGGTAAAGTCTTATCCTGCCAGGTGAAAATAAAATAAACAGCAAGGTAAAAGGAGTGAATAAAACCGCTCCTTTTTTTGTTTTTATGGAATCCTTCCTACAATTTTATACGGTAGTCATAGAAAAGATATATTCATTTCTGGATTTATTTTCTTATATGTTTACGATTTTATTACAGTAAACTTTCAAATTTCTTAATTTATCCTTAAAAAATTCACTGTTTCTTCACAGAAAAATCACCACTTGTTTTTAGAATTAAATTGTATTTTACTGATTGATACTATTTAAGTTGAAAGAAAAAGGAGACATCCAATGCATCGAAAACTACTTATGGTTATTCTTATTGCAACTATGCTGGTAGCGACGGTTTACCCGGCAGTATCTGTAAAAGCGGACAGCAGCAATACACAGAAGGTCATTAATGAACTGGGAATTATGAACACGGATAAAGGCAGTAGTAATGCTTTAACTGCGAAAGTATCAAGAGCGGAGTTTGCTCAAATGCTGATCAATTTATCCGCTAAAAAAGATTACATAACAGCTGAAGCAAATGTATCTCTCTTCAGTGATGTGAAAAAGAGTCATTGGGCTGCCGGTTATATACAAGCTGTAATTGAACAGGGATATATGTCCGGTTATATAAACGGGTCCTTTAAACCGTCTCAATCAGTTACACTAAAAGAAGCTGTGTATGCAGTAGTTAAATTGTTAGGTTATAGTAATGCGGATTTTACCGGGAATGTCTATACGGGAATGTATAAACTATATACCAGTAAAGAGATGAATGAAAATATTACAAAAACTGCAGCTCAGGCGTTGACAAGAAATGATTGCAGTAACCTCTTTTACAATGTATTAACCACTACAAACAAAGAGGGCAAAGTATATGGAACTACTTTGGGCTATACAGTAGATTCAAGTGGTGAAATCAATTACCTTACACTGGTAAGCTCTGCTTTAAAGGGACCCGTTATTGTTAAAGATGACTGGAAATCTCAGATTCCTTTCTCCTTAGCACAAGCGAAATATTATAAGAACGATAAGACTTCAAGCTTAACCGCCATTGATCAGTATGACGTTGTTTATTATTCTCAAAGCCAGAAAACCCTTTGGGTCTATGATACAAAAGTCACCGGTACAATACAGTCCATAGGTACTAATTCACTGGTGCCGGATTCGGTAACCGTAGCCGGTACACAATATACTTTAAGTACATCTGCCGTTAAAGAACAGCTAGCCTCAAGCGGTACCTTTAAAACCGGTGATACAGTAACCCTTTTGCTCGGAAATGACAATACCGTGGTATATATTCTTGGACTGGATGAACTTAATGTGTCTGTAACCGGTCTGGTATTATCTACCGGGCGACATTCTGTGACGAATGCAAAAGGGGAATATGTTAACACTGCGTATATGACAGTAGTAGATGCAAGTGGTGGTACCTTTGAACAGGATTATGATAGTACCAGTATAAGTTACACAACCGGACAATTGGTACGAATAACCTATACCGACGGAATTTCCACAGCTGCTTCCTATACACCGGTTATCGCTTTCGCTTCCAGTGTATCTTTCTCGGCGGATGGAACTTCACTGGGTGACTATAAATTATCCTCTGGTATTAAGATTTTGGATTATAAGAATGGTTCCTATACCTCCCTCTATGCCAGACGTCTTGCAGGCGCTATGATATCCTCAGGCAATGTAATCTATTACAAATTAAATACCAGGAACGAAATTACGGAACTAATACTTAACAATGCCAGTGGAGATCTCTATGAATATGGTATAAATCTTGGACTTAAGAGTGGTTCTGGTTCTACCTTTACCTATCAATATCTGCTGAATGGAAAATCTGGTACAGCTACCTCATCAGACTTTATTGCAGTGGATTCAGGGCCGCTAGGTTTCTTATTGAACGGAACAGAGATTTCTGCAGTTATGAATCTGGTATCTACGGCGGTTAAGTCAGTAGGAACTACATATATTCAGGATTCATCCGCTAAATATCTTCTGTCTGAGAACTTACAGGTATATTTTTATGACGGAGCGGATTACTCTCAGACAACATTAAGCAAGGTGTCCAACTTAACGAAGTATAAATTGACTGCTTATTATGATAAGAACACAGTCCTGGGAGGACGTGTGCGAGTAATTATTGCCCAGAATGCAGAATAACCGACACCGGTTTAGGAGGATAGAAGATGAACCTGTTTAAGAAAGCAAAAACAGAACAAGGAAGCAGTTTAACCAATAGGAAGAAAAATAAAAGAAAAAAACTAATTAGAATAATTATAATACTAATGATAGTTACTGTAGTTGCAATAATAGGATACCAGAAGTTTGTTGCCGGTAAGGTTAGAAAGTCTAATTCTGAGAATACAATTCAAACCTCCAAGGTTGAGACCAGAGATATTCAAAATGTATTAACTTCCTCCGGCACGATTCAACCGCTTAATACCTATGACGTCAAAACGTTGGTTGAAGGCGAAGTGATATCAGCTGATTTTGAAGAAGGGGATGAAGTAAAAGAGGGTCAGGTTCTATACCAGATCACTACAGATACGCTGGATAAAAAAATAGAAACTGCCAAGACTTCTGTAACCAGAGCAGAGAAAAATTACGAGAAAGCAGTTGAAAATTACGAGAAAGCCAAAGCAAGCTATGAAGAAGCGCAAAGTGATTATAAGGAAGCTGCCGCCAAATACAAAGACCTAAATCTTACTGCTACTGCTGGTGGTATCATAACTGAGCTTATGGTCAAAGAAGGTGATACTGTACAAAAAGGCAGTCAGCTTGCTAAGATTTATGACAACAGCTATATGCTCCTTGAAATTTATTTTAATTCCTCCGATGTTACCTCTTCTTTGGTAGGAAAGAGTGCTTCTGTAAGTATAGAAGACAGTACGGAAAGCTTAAAGGGCACTGTAACAAAGACCAGCAGTGTGGAAGAGGTTTTAAGCGGAAACCGTCTTGTTAAGAAGGTTACGATTAAAGTGAAGAATCCGGGTGGTATTACTACAACTACTACCGCTGCAGCAACCATTGGCAGTCTTGCTTCCAGTGAAGAAGGTACTTTTAAGGTACTGGAAGACAGTATAGTTACAGCAGATAAAGCTGGTGAGATTTCAAAGCTTCTGATTGAAGAAGGAGATAAAGTCACAGAAGGAGAAACCATAGGTGTATTAGATAAAGAAACCTATAGTGACCAATTAGAATCCTATGAAAAGGAAGTTGACAATGCAAAAGACTCTTTGGAAAATATGGCTGATTCCGTTGAAAGTGCAAAAGAAAGTATTGAAGATGCAGAAAGTTCACTGGAGGAAGTGATAGATACTAAAACTGATTATAGTGTAACAGCACCTATCTCTGGTAAGGTTATCCGCAAGGATGCTCTGGAAGGGGATACGATTAATTCTCAAAGCAGTCTTTGTGTAATATACGATTTATCTTCCGTAACCTTTGAGATGTATGTAGATGAACTGGATGTAAAATCGGTTGCTATTAATCAGGAAGTCAATATTACTGCAGATGCTCTGGAAAATACTAAAATTAATGGAGTAGTAACTAACATCAGTCTTGAGAGTACAACAAGCGGTGGAGTAACCCAATATCCCGTTACCGTAAGAATAGAGGAGGTAGGCGACCTGCTTCCCGGAATGAATGTAACCGGTGAGATAGTTATTGAAAAAGCAGAAGGAGTACTTGCAATTCCTGCTGATGCGCTAATGCGTGGGGACGTTGTATATGTAAAGGATGATTCAGCATCGGACACAGGTGAGACGAAAACAGCAGATTCTAAAACAGCAGACCAAACATCAGAAAATAACTTATTTGCAAGCAATATACCGGATGGTTTTAAAGCCGTTCAGGTTGAAACCGGACTTACAGATGGGGATTATATTGAGATTAAGAGTGGGCTTACTGCAAATAATGAGGTCTATGTTCAGAGAAACAGCTCCGGTGAGACACAGACTTTGATGCCCGGTATGTTTAATCTTGAAGGAGGTCAAAGTATGCCTGGCGGTGGTCAGGGCGGTAATTGGCAGGGCGGAACAGGCGGCGGAAGCGGCAGAGGCAGTCAGAGTGGTCAAGGCGGTACTGGTGGCAGCTCATTTGGCGGAGGCGGCAGATAAGGAGGTATTGCCCTATGAATGATCCATTAATAAACCTGATAGACATTTACAAAATATATGAAATGGGTAATACGGAAGTACGCGCCAATGATGGAATCAATCTATCCATATACAGCGGTGAGTTTGTTGCTATTGTCGGTAAATCCGGAAGCGGAAAATCAACCATAATGAATATTATCGGAGCTTTGGATGTACCAACGAAAGGACAGTATATCCTAAACGGAGAGGATGTCAGTACCTTAAGAGGTGATGAACTGGCAGAAATCCGAAATAAAACCATAGGTTTTATATTTCAGCAATACAATCTTCTTGCAAGACAGACCTTACTGGAAAATGTAGAACTCCCGCTGTTATATGCGGGAGTATCCAGAAAGCAGAGAAAAGAACTGGCACTTACAGCCCTGGAGAGAGTAGGGATAAAGGATAAATGGAAGAATTATCCCAATCAACTCTCCGGAGGTCAGCAGCAAAGAGGCTCTATAGCAAGAGCATTGGTTGGAAATCCTTCTTTGATCCTTGCCGATGAGCCTACGGGAGCATTAGATTCTAAAACCAGCAGAGAAGTTCTTGACTTCTTAAAACAGCTTAACGAAGAAGGAAACACCATAGTACTGATAACCCATGATCAGTCTATCGCATTAGAAGCTAACCGAGTAGTAACCTTAAAGGATGGGAAGATTGATTTTGATGGCAGTACAGAGGAATACAGGAGGAATCATACATGAGTATATTTCAGACATTTAAACTTGCCATCAGAAGTATTGTGGGGAATAAACTGCGTTCCTTTCTGACAATGCTTGGTATGATTATCGGTGTTACCTCAGTTATTACTCTTATGGGTTTAATGAACGGTGTAACCAACTATGTGCTTTCTACCTTCTCCGGCATGGGCACAAATATGTTAACAGTAACCGTAACCAATACAGATACCAGATATGTGGAAGTTGATGAGGTTTATAACTTTGTAAAGGAGAACAGCAGTTACTTTAAAGGTGTAACACCTACAGTTGCAAGCCGGTATACCTTGAAAAACGGAACTACCTCTATAACCTCTACTGTTACAGGAATAGGTGAGGATTATGCAGACTTAAATGACTTTAAGATGTTCACCGGAAGATTTATCAGCTATGCAGATATTAAGAACAGGTATAAAGGAGCCGTTATCGGAACCTATATAGCCAACGAGCTCTTTGACGGTTCTGTAAAAACAGGAGATAATATCCGTATTAACGGTTCCATTTATACAATTGTAGGTATAAAAGAAGAGGAAGCGGATTCAGAAGAAGGTTCTGCCGATGACTGTGTATATATACCTTACTCTAACGCTGTAAGAATGGGCAGTACCAGTATTTCCAGTTATTCCTTTGCGGCTGCCTCTGATGATAAAGTGGAGGAATGCAAAGAACTGCTGGATAACTATCTTTATGGCATCATGAAAGATGAGGATCTGTATACCATATCTACCATGGCTGAGCTTCTTGAAACTGTTACGGATATGACGAATATGTTAGGGTCCATACTGGGAGGAATTGCGGGTATTTCCTTATTGGTTGCCGGTATCGGTATTATGAATATTATGCTTGTATCTGTCGTGGAGAGAACGAAAGAAATCGGTATCAGAAAATCTCTTGGGGCTAAGAAAAAAGATATTCTCTTACAGTTTGTCATGGAGGCTGCGACCATTAGTATACTGGGAGGTACAATGGGAATTGTACTAGGATGGGTAGCGACCACTAATATCGGAACTGCTTTCGGACTGGAAGCCTATCCATCAGAAAGTGCTATAATACTGGCATTTTCCGTATCGGCAGCAATTGGTGTTGGCTTCGGTTTCATGCCTGCTAATAAAGCTGCGAAACTAAACCCTATAGATGCACTTAGAAGTGAATAAAGTTGGTCTAAAAATAAGAGTTTCATACTAATAATATACAAATAGGATATGGCCTAGAGAGATTATATAAGTTGAATAAAAGTTTTTCCCTTTATCAGCTATAAACATATATGCAAGCTACGAAAAGGAAAAACATGATTCAGCTTATATAGTATGTGTGACAAGTCACGCAGATGAAGTTAGGTTGAAAAAATAAAAAGACTGTTTTTTCAACTACTGAATCAGGAATATCAAATCAAAAATTTGATATTCACGAAAGGAGTTAGTATGAAACTTTTCTTTAATTTACACCCTGGAGACAGTAAAAAGTCCAAATTATATACAAGGCTCATATGCTTTGTATTAATCACTGTAATTCTCTTCTCATATGGGCAGGGATTAAATACTTATGCAGAGGCTTCACAGAATACCCAAAAGAGCCAGGATACGCAAAAGAGCCAGGATGCACAAAATGAACAGAATACTCAAAATAATGAGAACACACAAAGTGAGCAGAATACCACTGCAACTGCAGATACGGTTGACCTTGATATTTCATCCGAGTCTGCTGTCCTTATAGAAGGTTCAACCGGAACCATTATTTATGAGAAGAATAAAGATCAAAAAAGAAATCCGGCTAGTATCACTAAGATTATGACTTTGCTGCTTATATTCGAAGCACTGGCATCCGGTAAGATTAAATTGGAGGATCCGGTTTCAGTCAGCGAATATGCAGCATCTATGGGTGGATCTCAGGTTTATCTGGAACCGAATGAGACCCAGGATGTTAACACTATGATAAAGTGCATCAGTATAGCTAGTGCCAATGATGCATCAGTAGCAATGGCAGAGTACATAGCAGGTTCGGAAGAATCTTTCGTAAACATGATGAATGCCAAAGCAAAGGATCTTGGTATGAACAATACCAACTTTGTAAACAGCTGCGGTCTGGATGTTGATAATCACTACTCAACTGCATATGATGTTGCCTTAATGTCCAGAGAGTTGATAACCAAATATCCGCAGATCAGTGAGTATTCAACTGTATGGATGGATACTATAACTCATACCACTAAAAAAGGTCAGAGTGAATTCGGACTTACCAACACCAATAAACTGATTAAGAGTTATAATGGAATCACAGGCCTTAAAACCGGTTCCACCAGCCTGGCTAAATACTGTTTTTCAGCAACCGCCAAAAGAGATGGAATGGATATGATAGCAGTAGTAATGGCTGCACCGGAAACTAAGGTGCGTTTTAGAGAAGCAGCTAAGATGATGGATTATGGATTTGCGAACTGCAGTATCTATACGGATGAGAATACGGATCTGGTTGTCACACCAATACCTGTTAAAAAAGGTGTTGCAGATGATTTGAATTACCGTGTAAATGATAAGTTTTCATATCTTTGCCTGAAAGGAACTAATCCGGCTGAAATTACGAAGACAGTAACTATAAATGAAAGTATGTCAGCACCTATCAAAGAAAATGACAAAGTAGGAGAAGTCACATATCAGTTAGGCGGAAAGACCCTTGGTAAAGTTGATATTGTAGCAGCTGAAAACATAGATGAGGCTAAATTTAAAGATTATTTTAAAGCAGCTTTTAAGAAATTATTATTATAAGAAAAAACAGTTATATATCTTAGGACAAAATGAGTTCGTTTACAGGTTTTTTAAACTATAGACCGCAGAGGAAGTCTGTGTTATAATTGATAACAGGCTTTCTGGCGGTCTATCCTTTTTATGGAAATTAAGATAGCCGCTAAGGTTTTAAAGCTGTAAATAACGACTGTAAAGTTCGCAAATATTTATTATGAATGAAATGAGGGTAAGAATGCTTAAAATAATGGGAGTCATAATTCTACTCCTTTTACTGATTGAATACCTTAGAAATCTAAAACCTGAGATTACAGAAGAAATAATAAATTCGGATAAAATACCCGGTTCCTTTGACGGCTGCCGGATTGTTATTATAGCAGATTTACATAACTACAGTTATGGCAAAAACAATGAAATACTTAAAAAGCAGATAGACCAGGTCAAGCCAGATTTCATACTGGTTGCAGGGGATATGCTGGTACGAAAGGCAAAAAATAAATACGAAACAGCTTACACACTGCTAAAAAGTCTATCGAAAAAATACCCAATTTATTATGGGATGGGGAATCATGAACAGAGTCTTGCTTCCCAGCAAGAAGAGTATGCAAAGCTCTATAGGGAATATGTGAAGAACTTAAAAAGAGAGGGCATTACTTTTCTTGATAATGAGAAAATAACCTTAAGAAGAAAGGGAGAAGATATCAGAATTACCGGTTTATCCATTGGAAAACCCTACTACGGTAAATACAAAAAAGTAATAATGCCAGAAGATTATATTGAAAAATCAGTAGGAAAATGTGACAGGCAATGTTATAATATATTGATTGCCCATAATCCAATGTATTTTACAGATTATGTAGCATATGGAGCGAATCTGGTTCTCTCAGGGCATGTTCATGGTGGAATTATAAGACTTCCCTTTTTGGGAGGAATGCTGTCTCCTCAGTATAGATTCTTTCCGAAATACGATGCTGGACGATTCGAGGCTGGTGACTGTACAATGCTGATATCCAGAGGACTGGGACTTCATACCTTGAAATTTCGGATTGGTAACAGGCCGGAATTAATGACTGTAATACTAAAGACTGAAAAGGCTGGGGAATTATAACATTGGATTTAATATTCTAAATCTCTTCCAGGTCAAAACACTGTATGTAAAAAACTAAAGGTCAACTTATATAGAAACATCTAGGGCAAAATGCAAAAAAGCAGGAGGAAATACATTTATGAGAATTGAGTTAATAAGGCTTTTGGCTTCATTTATAGCAGGTTGTGTCGTAATGATACTTCATGAGTTTCCGAAAGCCTTATTATATAATAGATTAAATCCGAATCAAGATCCTAAAAAGAAGAGAAATATATATAAAATATATCAGTATATCGATCCCATCGGTATGTTATTCTGTTTCACCAACCAGATTGGTTTTTCTAAGCCCTATATGTACAGGCTTAAGAACAGAAGGAGTAATCTGATGCTTGGAATATGCGGGTTTTCCAGTCTGTTCATTGTATTTGCAGCAAGTATGATCTACCTCTATCTTTCAGGAGATTTTACGGCAAAGCTTACGATAAATTCAAATGACAGTATACCCAGACTATTATATCAGATGAGTGTTATATATACTGCTCTTATCAGTTTTAGTATGCTGCTGATTAATTTATTTCCTGTATCGACCTTTGATATGGGCTTATGTATTGCTGCAAAATCACCTTCTAGATATTTTACAATTATTAAAAACGATTATTTTATTAAAGTATTATTGATATTTACTATTATTTTTGGATTCCTATACGAAGTATCCATCAGTATCATATTATTTATTCTGCAAATAGCGGACAACCTGAGTAAGAGCTTGCTGTTGATATTTTAGTATATGAATTAATAATAGCATTTATAAATCTGCCATGAGAGGTATATATGGATATTTCATTTAAACTGGAAGTCTTTGAAGGTCCTCTGGATCTGTTATTACATCTTATTGAAAAAAATAAGGTGAACATACATGACATTCCGATTTCACTTATAACCGAACAGTATCTGGATTATGTGAATCATATGGAAGCAAAAGATTTAAACATCATGAGCGAGTTTTTGGTTATGGCAGCTACCCTTTTGAACATAAAATCCAAAATGCTTCTGCCAAAGGATGAGAAACTCGGAAAAGAAGAAGAGGACCCCAGGCAGGAACTGGTTGAAAGACTTTTGGAATATAAGATGTATAAATACATTTCCTTGGAGCTCAAAGATCGTGAGTTGGATGCAGGACGTGCTTTCTATAAGAATCCCAATATTCCGGAAGAAATTAAGAGTTATGAGGAGAAAGTGGACGTATCGCTTCTTCTTTCCGATTTGACCCTTGCTAAGCTGCATCGGATTTTTGAGACTGTCATAAAGCGGCAGGTAGATAAGATCGACCCTATTCGTAGTAAATTCGGACGTATTGAAAAAGAAGAAGGGAATCTATCTGATAAAATAGATGAAATACAAAAGTATGCCAGATTACACAAGACTTTTTCCTTTTATCAGCTGCTTATGGGACAGAGGGATAAGATAGAAATCATTGTTACTTTCCTGGGAATACTTGAACTTATGAAGACAGGCGAGATTCATATTCAGCAAGATAATTTATTTGATGATATTATGATTACATATAAAGAAGAAGCGGTAGTGCGAGATAGCCGGTACCAGGCTGGATACACAGAAAAGAGGTTATAATGGAAATTAATCAGGTAAAGGCAGCTGTAGAAGCCATTCTATTTACCATGGGTGAGGCGGTGGAATTAGATAGGTTATCTGCAGCTTTAGGACATGATAAAGATACCATTCGTAAAATCGTGCATTCCATGATGGATGAATACAGTACAGAAGAGAGAGGAATCCAAATTATTGAATTAGACGATTCTTTTCAGTTATGTACCAAGACTCAGCTTTACGATTATCTGATAAAGATTACCCATGTGCCGAAGAAACACGTTCTTACAGATGTATTGTTAGAGACACTATCTATCATAGCCTACAAACAACCTATCACAAAGCTTGAGATCGAAGCGATAAGAGGAGTAAAGTCTGATCATGCTGTTAATAAGCTTATCGAATACAGTCTTGTAGGCGAAGTAGGCAGAATGGATGCCCCTGGACGACCTATCCTGTTTGGTACAACAGAAGAATTCTTAAGAAGTTTTGGAATTCATTCTTTGGAGGATCTACCGGTTATTGCAACGGATAAGGTAGAAGACTTTAAGCTGGAAGCAGAAGAAGAGGTTCAGTTAAAACTTGATATATAATGACACTGGCAGAAGCTGCCTGATTTCTCAAAGCATATTTCACTTAGAAATCAGACAGCTTCTTTTTTATGTGCCAATATCAGCAAATTAATGACTTCCTGAGTAATCAGCGTATCTTTGGATATAATACCAGATATATGAAAATGATGAAAACATAAGGAGGCATACATGACCCTTTTGCATGACGATAAGAACCGCATAACGGCACTTTTTTCCAAGAAACTGGATGAAAATATAGATACTCTGTGCGCATTGTTTGATAACTGTGCCGATGTGGTAAAGAGAAAACTGAGCGTTGGTAATACGAATAAAGTGGATATATATGTTATCTATATTGACAACATGATCGACAAGGAATTACTTGAAATGAATACCCTTCAGCAGATATTCAGGGATTTAGAAGAGATGCCTGTCACAGGGCAATTCGAATATATCAAGGAAAAGGGGATACAGACAGTAGATTTAACCGAAGTGACTACTATTCCTGAGATTGTAGGGCAGATTCTTTCGGGTGATACCATTATACTGGTAGACGGTTATGATAAAGCACTCAAAGTATCTGTAAGAAAAATGCCTAACCGCGGTGTTCCCACCAGTGAAAATGAGGTTGCTGTAAGAGGCTCCAAGGAAAGTTTCAGTGAAGCTTTCTTTATTAACCGGGTGTTGCTGCGACGAAGAATAAAAGATACAAATCTTAAGATCAAACAGACAAAAGTTGGTACGAGAACCGCCACTGATGTGGCTATCTGCTACCTGGATGGGGTGGCGAGACCGGAAGTAGTAGCAGAAATTGAACGCAGATTAAAGAAATATACAATAGATGGTATCTTTGACAGCGGTATGTTAGAACAGCTTACTGAGCGAAATACCTATTCACCCTTTCCGGAATTTCAGTCCACAGAAAGACCGGATAAGGCAGCATCGGCTATCCTGGAAGGCAGAGTTGTTCTAATTGTTGACAATTCACCTATTGTACTGTTGCTTCCCACTACTTTAAATTCCTTTTTCCAGGCTTCCGACGATGCATATACCCGCTGGGAAGTAGCCACTTTTTTAAGGCTTCTTCGCTATATAGGTGCATTTATAACCATTGCCTTGCCGGGATTATACGTAGCAGTAATTAACTTTAATGCAGAATTATTATCGCCTGCCATGGCCTTGTCCTTTGCGGCTGCCAGAGGAGGTGTTCCCTTTTCTGTATTAGTAGAAGTTATTATAATGGAAATCAGTTTTCAGATGTTGTTGGAAGCCGGAATCAGACTGCCCGGGCCTATGGGAGGAACGCTTGGTATCGTCGGTGGATTGATAATAGGCGATGCTGCTGTAAATGCCAATATTGTTAGCCCGATTGTAGTAATTGTAGTTGCTCTGACTGCTATATCAGCCTTTACAGTTCCCAACGAACCTTTTGCTTCAGCCTTTCGAATAATTCGGTATTTCATTTTGATCTTATCCTCTTTTCTGGGGCTATTCGGATTTATTATGGGAGTTATTTTGCTGCTGATACATCTTGGCGGATTGAAGAGTTTCGGCATTCCCTATCTGGTTCCTTTCGCTGCATCAGGAATCAATCAAGGTTCCGATACAAAAGATGGAATGGTGCGGTTCCCTTTCAGAAATCTAAAAAGAAGACCCTTATTTGCTATGAAAGATGAGAGAACCAGGCTGGTTACGAATGAAAGTGATAATAACGAGGAGAAGGGAGAAGATCAATAATGTTTGCAGAGAACGATAAAATATCTTTAAGACAGTTTAACAGGCTTCTTATATTTGATCTTTTCAGCGTATCCGGATTAGTAATACCAAATATTGCAGCTGGTGCAGCAGGAAGAGATGGTTTGCTCTCTATTTGTCTGGGAACACTGTACGCTTTTCTTTATGGTTATGTAATTCTTTATTTATGCAGACAGGCAGGCGGACGATATCTGAATTACTGTGATGATAATTTTGGGAGATTTGTGACCTTTTTTGTTGGCATACCATACATCATTAAGCTCTTTTTCTGTCTTGTATTTTCAGCACGCCTGTTCGGGCAGATTATAAATCAGACCTTATTAGCTGATACAGATAATAGAATTATCATCCTGTTTCTATTGATAGTATCTGCATATGCCGCTTCAAAGGGGCTGGAAGTGAGAGCAAGGATTACAGAAGTAATCTTCTTTCTGGTAATTGTACCTATATTCATCTTTTTGCTTTTAGGACTTCGTAAAGTTGATCCAGGTAATCTTACACCTCTTTTTACGGAGAGTTTCACTGATATAGGTCTTGGCAGTTATCAGATTCTTGTTGCTTATAGTGCTTTAGAATTGATGATATTTTCTATACCTATGATACACTTTAGACAAGGAGATATAAAGAGAGGGAAGAAGCTTTACAGTTACGTTGCAAAAGCACTTACAATAACCGGTATATTAAATATCCTGATGTATATCGTTACAATGGGGATGTTAGGACGAAATGAAACAGGCGGTAAGCTTTGGTCAGCTATTTATACTTTTCAGATGGTAAGGCTGCCCGGTGGCTTTCTACAGAGGCAGGATGCATTTTTACTATCTATCTGGCTTCTCGGTATCTTTACCTTAACCGGTGCATTGTTTTATTATTTAAGTTATATTACTGGACATATCGTAAAATTGTCCAACCGTAATTACCTGCTGGTTCCTCTTATACTACTTGTCTTTGGAGCATCCGTCATACCAATTGAAACGGAACAGTTTTTTATGTATTTTAAAAAATATATGATGTACATTGGTATGCCTCAATCTATCATAATACCAGTACTGGTAGCCGGTACAGGCAAGCTAAAGAAATTTATCAATAAAAAGGTTGTTACAAATACAATCTTAATTCTATTTATATCTCTTGCCGGCTTTACTTTAACAGGGTGCAGCGATATGACCGAAATTGAAGACAGGAATTTCATTCAGGCCGTTGGAATTGATATTCTTGGAGAGGATATGATAGAGGTTTATTATATCCTTCCTGATCTAAAAGCTCTTACTGAACAGGGAGCTGAAGATCCAAAGAAGTTAACATTAAATTTTAAGAACAAAGACTTTTCGGAGATAGAAGAAGATTATGGGAGGGAAAATAATAAAAGACTTGATTTCAGTCAGCTTAAGACGATTATACTTGGAGATGGAATTTCAAAAAACAAAGAGAATATGTCAGCTTTTCTCTCTTACGTAGAAAATAAGTATGAAATCGGCCGTAATACGCTAGTATTTCTCTCTGACAGTACTGCAAAAAGCATTATTGAACTAAATGGTGATGTTGAAGGAGGAATCGGGGATTATTTATCCCAGCTAAGCAGAGTTAATCTAAGAAACAATGGAATTGAAGAAATTGATATAGGTGATTTGATTCTGGCAAGAAATGAAGGTGATATAAGCGTTATTATTCCGGTGCTGAAAAATACTGATAAGAAGGTAGTTGTATCAGGACTTGGAATCTTCTCAGAGGGAACAGTCAATTATCTGGCAAATGAAAAGGAGAGTGATTTCATATATTATGCCAGTGGTTTTGGTAAAAACAAAATCTTATATCTGCCGCCGGATGAAAAAGAAGGACCTCCTAAGTACGTTATTAAAATAAACAGGATTATTCGTACGATGGAATTTTATGAAGAAGCAGGAAAACCATATCTGTCCATGTTAGTAGAAGGTAATGCTTCTATTCAAAGAGGTGCTGACCAGCAACAGGATGAAAGTAAGAATGACACCATTGAAAGAATCGAAGAGGAATGTAATGCCTATGTCAGAGAGAACATCGGAACTGCCATTAAATCCATAAGCCTGGGCAATGGTATTGATTTCATAAATCTATACCGAATGACAGGTTATCGGGATAGAAGTCTCTGGTTAAATTATCGTGACAGGCAGAAGGAATTCTTGAAAGATCTGACTGTTAATTTGACTGTAGATTTCCATATACAATAAATCCTTGTGAGAATAAACTCAACCATCGTTAAGTTTATAGAGATAAGATAGTTCGTTTACAGAGATAAGATAGTTCATTTATAGAGTTTTATGCTATTATGGAAGCGAGTACTATTGAATTTCCACGGAATAGTGGGCATGTAGTTCAGCATAAGTACAAAATAACCTTTTTTTTAAATGGTATAAGATTAAGTCAGATTACTTTTTAATCTCTCCTCCAGATATAAATAAGCCAAATCATTAGACTTTTTTATATCTGGAAGAGGTAATATAAATTCAACTTACATAGTAAAAACAAAAATGCATCTAACCTAGACTATTATCAGAATTATATATCCATATTACTTTTGCAGGTGCTGTTGTTTCCAGCCAATCCGGGGCAATGATACTTGTTGTGTTATTCGTTAAAGAGGAGCGTTTTCAGTGAAACCATGTATTTTCAATTATCTTGTTGGTGACAGGTTTACTGTAGTAATAACCTTGCCCGAAATCGCAGAGAAGATTAGCAAGATATTGTCTTTGATTGGAGGTTTCAATACCTTCTGCGGTGATCTTTAAATCCAGATCATGGGCCAGACGTATGATTGTTTCTACTATAATATCAGTATGCCCTTGGTTAGTTATCTCATTTACAAAGGAACGATCAAGCTTCACGATATCTATGGGAAGTTTTTTTAAGTAAGTGAGTGATGAGTAACCTATTCCGAAATCATCCAGAGCAATTCTGACACCCATTTCACGTAGAGACTTCAGTAAATCTACAGAAGTGTCCATGTCTTCAATAAGGGAAGTCTCAGTAACTTCAAAGAGAACTTCACTTGGCTTTACACCTGTAATATCCAGTTGCTGCCGTATCTCTCCGGCGAGTCCTTTCCATCGAAGGCTGTGTCCGGAAATATTTATAGAAATTTTAATGGGCGGATAACCACTATCTTCCCATATTTTTTTCTGTTTCAATGCCTCACTTAGTACCCATTTGTCAATTTCCGTAATCAAGCCGCTTTCTTCTGCAAGAGGAATAAAATCCGATGGAGGAATAAAGCCGCTAACGGGATGGTTCCAGCGAATAAGCGCTTCAACACCGCATATGGCGTCGGTGGTCAAGGTGGTAATCGGCTGGTACAGAAGACTAAATTCTTTATTGATAACTGCCATTCGTAGAGAATTAATCATTGCAATTCGTTTCCGATTAGTAGTTTCAATTTCATAGGTATAATAGGAATAATTATCTTTCGTGGTTTCTTTTACAGAATACATGGCTAGATCTGCATTCTGTAGTAATTTTAATGTAGTTATGCCATCTCTTGGAAATACCGTCAGGCCTACGCTGAAAGTAATAAAAAATTCATGTTCATTAATAACCCAGATACGCCTTAATTTAGCAGCCAGTTCATTGAGAATATCTTCTGTTTTGCTTTTATTACCATCCAGCTGCAGCAGTACGGCGAATTCATCACCGCCAACTCTTGCGGATATGTCATAATCTGATAAGCTCTCGGTAAGCTGTTGTCCAAATTCTACCAAGAAAAAATCCCCTGCATCATGTCCTACTGTATCGTTGATATGTTTAAAATTATCAATATCCAGATACAGGTACGCAAAGGAGGTTCCGGTTTTCATATTTTCATCAATGAGCTGTTCCATTCTATTTTCAAAAGCAAATTTATTTGGCATAGAAGTTAAGGTGTCAGTACAAGCTAAAATCTTTAATTCTTCTTTTAATCTAAAAGTTTCATTGTGAGATTCATTTAAATCCAACAAATTTTCATGAATTTTTACTTTAGCTCTCTCGTAATTATAAACTCCCTGATATACAAGTATAGAAATAACACCGGTGGATAATATAACGAAGAAACTTCCTTTATATAGCTCGAAATTTTTGATTATCTTAATATCATCTGATATCATATAGATTAATTTGCCGGAAAAAACAATCCATAAAATACCAAAAATAAAATATACCAAAGATATTCTGATAGTTGTTGCAGAGGGATTATATTTTGTATGTGTAAGGTAATAGTTCTTAAGGCGTTTAAAAGCAAAAGGATTACTTTTATCCTGCTTATTTGTCGTGTTTTCCATAGGTCACCAGCTCTTTTGAATGTTCGGTAAAAAGTTATGCTATATTATAACATCGGATCATGAAAAAGTCATTGAATATATTCATAATATTTCTTGCTTATAAGCTGTATTTTTACCACTTGTGATAGTTTACCAATTAATAATAATTATTACTTATGTGTATACCATTGAATTTTTCCTGCTTCTAAGGCTTCTTTGAAAGATAGAATTACAGGCTTTGTTCCGCCATAATAAGTATACCAGCTGTTTGGATAGAGAGTGAGAGGATTAACAACCGCTTTCTGCACATCGATTGCAAGAGTTTCTGTATCCCTTAACTTTCTGGCAACAACAACAGTTCTGTAATTATCCATTTCATAAGAACAGGTTACCAAGGTCAGTAGTTCGTCCTTTTCATTGGCATCTACAGGAATATTATAAATGGATCTTATACGTAGTTCATAAATATATTCAAGAAAATCTTCATCATCAGTAAATGAGGTCTTAATAAAGTTAAAGAAATTATTATCTGTATCGGCATCTGCTTTTATTACGGCAATAATTTTCCATTGTCCTTTTGTATAGATACTATCGAAGTTAATATAGGGATTTTCTTTATAAAATGACAGATTATCATACCTTAATAGCTGATGGAACATATTATTTGTTGATTTCATATTGTGACCATAGATTACCAGGTTTTTTGCGTTTTCCGTTAGTATGGAATCAGCATTAAGAAAGAGACTGCCTGCTTTATCGTTATCTTTGTTAATATTCCTATAAAGATAATACTCTGGGTCCTCCTTACCGGATTGCAGGACAGGATTATCTATATTTGTTCCGCTAACCGTAAGCCACCCTTTCACATCTTGATTAAGAGCTAACAATTGTGTGAATTCAAGAAGTCTTCCTTCATTATCATATAATTCATCAGATGAAGCAATTTCTAAGTTATCTGCAGTATCCGTATCAGAAGGTAACATCGGTGTTATCGTGTTATCTGCTGTTGTCTCATTAGCTGTGCTTGCATCTTCTTTACCAGCAGCATAGAGGTCTCTTGCTTCATTAACGGCCCGTTTTGACAGATATGGTTGGAGCAGCAGCTCATTTCCAATATATAATAGACACAAAACAAATATAACTGCTGAAAAGCAGCGTATGTAGTTGTTGAACTTTTGCGGCTTTTTATTCATATTAGCTCCCATCTGCGTATGCTATAGTATGCCCTCAAACCCATCTATAACAAAGCTTATTATCCTATATACCCGTATACTTTTATATACCTTTGCGTATAGCCATTATACTATACATTTTGCCTGATGAAAATGGACACAATGTAAATTTAAGAATTATTCTTAATTTCGTAGCATTGTTATATCTAGTCTGGTACAGGTATTGCCATATAATTGAATTTGAGGTAAAATTACTATCAATATAATTTTAATATGAAAATTCTAAAGTGCCTAAGTGCACAGATGGGAGTATATATGAAAAAGTTAATATTGGTCACATCACCGCCGGCTTGCGGTAAAACCTTTGTATCAAAGGAACTCAGCAAGGCCTTAAAGCATGTGGTCTATCTGGATAAAGATACTTTAATTTTGCTTTCTAAACAAATTTTTAAAGTGGCGGGAGAGGAATACAATAGAAGTTCTGATTTCTTTGAAGAGAATATTCGAAATTATGAATATGAGGCCATAGTGGCCTTGGCATTAGAAGCCTTAGATTATGATGATATCACCTTGATTAACGCACCATTTACCAGAGAAATCAGGGATAAGGCATATATGAAAGGTTTAAAGGAAAAGTTAAAAGAGAAAAATGCAAGATTAGTAGTCATCTGGGTAGAGACTAGCATTGAAGTTTGCAAACAGCGTATGATCAGGCGAAACTCAGACAGAGATACTTGGAAATTAGAACATTGGGATGAGTATATTGCAAGCTGCAATTTTAATATACCTACAGAGTTAGATGATACAGAAGTAGTAGATGATTTATTGATATTTAAAAATTCCTCTGATGAAGAGTTTGCAAATTCTTTGAAAGAATGCGTAAAGCAGCTTGAGGAGTAATCTGTTTAAGGTAATAGGGCTATTGAGGTTATGTGAGCTCCATTAGCTCTTTTTTACTATAAATTAACATATTATTTTATACATATGTGAAGAGAAAGAAAATGAAATATCCGGTAATTTAAGCCGTGTAGTTGCAAATTTTACAATTAACGACTAAAATATATATAAGTTGTATTAAGTTATGTTACATCATCCAGTTATATATGTCTTATATTTTGACCTATGTAGACCTGTAGGATGTTCAAAGCAGAATTCTACTTGTATAGTAAGCAGAAAAGTCAAACAACTTCTAGATAAAACTACTTTTCGACAAAAGTAGAACCATTATATTAATTAGATTTGAGGATACATAATTGATAATTGAAAACAATAATTTTATATTAGAACACATAGCCTCCTCCGGACAGTGTTTTCGAATGAATAGATTAAATGATTCTGAATTCTCACTGATTGCAGGAAACAAATATTTGAAATTAAGACAAGTGGATAATAAAAGAGTCGAACTTTCCTGTGATACAGAGGAGTATGATAAATTCTGGAGCGAATACTTTGATCTGAACTATGATTATGAAGAGGTTGTAGGCAAACTTCTTTCCGGCGAAGATGAATTCTTAAGAAAAGCAGCAGATTACGGCTATGGCCTTAGAATTCTAAAACAGGAGCTTTTTGAAATACTTATTACCTTTATCATATCT
>JAQSXJ010000103.1 GCA_029256725.1 Anaerocolumna sp.
AATGGTTTATAATTCTCTTCTATTATCTTGTAATCCAAGTGCTCCAGTATCTCATTAGCTGTATCTCCACCCGAGATATCAAATACTGCTTCTATTCTACTGTCGGTAAATAGATTCATAAGGGCTTCCCCTCGCTCTCTTGCAGTACCAGCCGTTACGGAATTTGTACGATAAATAAATGGGCTGACTTTTGTCTTTATATTCATTTTATCCAACTCGGCTATCATTGATTGATTCCGATCTCTATCCGTTTCCGACTGTCCATCAGAGCAAGCTGTAATTCCTATTATTCGTTCCATTTTAACTCCTTTCGTTAAAGAGGCTGTTGCATTTTAAACAATTTGCTGTAAAAGACCCCATGGCTTTCAGGCAGTGTATTAGAGGAAAGCCATGGAGCCTTTTACGTCCTTATATGTCATTTGACAACAACCCCTTCCTTAATCCCCGGTAGAAAAAATAGCCTTTTAGTTTTTTCTACCTAATATACATGCACATTTTTTTCTTTTCTGTTAGACTTTTCATTCTATTATTCTATCAAATCAGTAATCCTAACTGCAAATATAATTTTATTCATTGAATTTTTATGCTTTTTTTATACTCTGGGCTTTAGAACCGTAGAAGTTTGTACTTATTTGTGGTAAGTCTTCTCTTGGCAGTACTTTTCTCACTGGCTGTATTTCCTGCAAGTAAAGCACAGGCCAAGGTTCAGGAATTCTCTGATATGTACATGGAATTATCCATGCCGGATGATACCATCGTATTGACACAGGACACTCCTGATACGGACGAGCAGTGGGTTACAGCAGGTATATCTGATGTAAAGTCTGAAAAAGAGACAATGAAAAAAATGGGTGTAAAAGTCCTGTTATTTGATCCGGAAACAAAATCTTTGGTAAGACTGCTGCAGAAGCAATCCACCCAGACAAGCAATATTTTCAATCTTCTCCTTCTTTCTGACGAGAAGAAAACAGAGTTCTTTAATGGACTGGTGGAATCAGAGGATGAGAACACAAAAGCAACCATTGAAGAGATATCCCACCCAGACGCAGTATTCTTCCGTTATAACATTGAGATTACCAAAGACGGAAATACCATGACTGAGTTGATTTATGGCACTATTGTAAACGGCTATACCATATCCTATGATATCTTTCAGAATACCAAAACAGTCCCTATAGACGAAACCTATGTAAAGGAACTGGTTGCCGGAACTCATTTTACAGAATTCCTGGACAAAGCAGAAGTAGACAAGGAAATGAAAAATTCCCTTATCCGGCTGTTAGTGGAATTCGCTTTATTAGTTGTTGTTATCATTGTATGGATAACATTACGCAGAAAACGTAACCAAAAGCAAAAGGTTAAAAAAGATGATAAAGCTGATGCCTTAACCAGGTTCTATACTGCCAAGAAAAAGAAAGAAGAGGCTAATATCCGGGATGAGATTAGGTTCGTCAATCGCACCAAATACTCAGAAGAAGTTATGAAAGACTTCTGCTATTACAACCGTTTCTTAAAACGAACCAGAATGTGGATTCTAACAGCTTTACTGTTTATTCTGGTATTGTATGTCCTCTATACATCCTCGATTGGAATACTGGGTGTAATTATTGCCGCAGTCCTGATGTTTGTATTTGTTTACTATCAGGGTATCAGTGTGGAGAAACTGGTTGTCCGGATGATGAAAGGCTTTGATAAGAGTAAGGGAATGGAAGCAGTCTTCACCTTTTATGATGATTATTTCACTCTATCCGGAATTCAGTATATTTCCACCTATCCATACCTTCAGGTAACAGAAGTGAAGCAGCATAAAGATTTTATCTACATTTATACCGGCCCTGATAAAGCCTTCTATTTAAGAAAAGATGGCTTTGAAGGAGGATACGAAGCTTTCCTCACTTTCTTAGATAATGGTATTAAGAACGCTAAGAATCAATAAAAGTAGGTGTCCTATATTTCGAGCAACAAGATCAGTAACATGTGTTATGTACATGAATAAAAATAAGCCTTCTGAATTTCCTGCAACTACACTAGCAGGAAATTCAGAGGGCTTTTTCATTAACCTTTATTATTCTGATAAGTAATATAGCTATGTGCTGCACCGAATATACTGCCGGTAAGCAAGACGATCCAGTTTCCTTGTAAACTGCCTGCAAGGAGAAAGAGTATGCAGGGTATAATTGCAAGAAACATGGCAGGTAACAGTTTATTCCTTTTCAAATAGACAGCCCAGAACAGCCAGTACATAACAATCAAAACGACCGTACCGATCAGCCAGAAAGCAAATTTCTCATTTGATGAGAAACCCAGCTTATTGATCCCTGCAGGTACCACCATAAAAAACATGGAGCCATACCGTCCTATCTGTTCTAACAGAAGTATTATCTTATGAATGCTTTTATTCTGTTCTGTTTTTATTCTGCCGGCAAATAAGATATTAGGTATAAGAATTAACACCAGCAAACACAAGTTAAACCAATTTATCCAGTTCATATGTAATATCCTTCTCTCGCAGTTATTTCACTTTAGAGTGTGTTTTCAAATACACTTTAGCATGCTTTCTATTATTTTACTATATAATCATAAAGCTATCTACTACATAATAAAGCTATCTACTATTATCTATATATAACAGATATATACCAAAAAAACATCGTGGCTGCCTGTCTAGGGCAAAGAATCTAGCTGCCTCACACTAACACCTGACACTTGCTCTGACGACAGTTATTATTTCATTCTTTCTTAGGAATGTCATATATCTTTCTGTTAGTATCTTTTAGATAAAGCTTAATTTCCTGTCACATAAAAAAAGCAGGTATAACTCCTGCTTTTTGCATTTATACTTTCTTTATTATCTCTGTTTAGAATATCGGACAAACTATTTTAAAGCTAACCTACCTCGCTAAACGTCTGGGTTTACAGATGTTACATAATCTTCCGCTTTTTATTTTAGCCCCACATTTTTCGCAGGTAAACCAGGCATGAACAGAATCATCAGAGAACTCAAGTCTTTCCTCTCTCACCCAGTCCAGAAGTTTTGTAGGTATAACATCGTTAGCTTCCGCTATCTGTACTATAGTTGCCTTAGGATGGGCAATAATATAGTCTTTGACCTGTTCGTATTTCTCCTCCTCTTCCTTTACCATTGGCCTAAGGATTGAGGATGAATCTTTTTTCTCAGGGTCTTCTTTTTCTTTCTCTATGGCTTTTGAACAGTTTGGACAGATCTCCGGACCATAAATATAATTAAATAGTTTCTTACAGTTTTTACACACTTTTACTTCCATATTGTTTCTCCTATAAAATATAAGGAACGGTATCAAATATCAGATCCTGTTCCTTAAAACCAGTCTATATTATCAAGATTTCCCAAAGAAATGCTGTTTTTATTCTCCCCTATAACAATTACCTTTTCTAACTTCATTATATTCTGAACATAACACTTATTCATGCACTTATTGCTACTAACAGTATAACGAAGAAAGCTCCAAATTCTTTTCTATACTTTCATTATAGCATAGATATTAATAATTTAATATAAGGGATGTCGTATTTTATTTAGATGTAATTTAGTTTCATGTAAAATAGGCATTATTAGAGCCTCTCAGCCCTCATAACGCCTATTACTAACTATAATTTATGCGATTATTTATTTTCTGCCATATACTATTAATAGACCCTGCACCTTCAAAAAAGCTTTATTTTCATTCCTGTTCATAAAATAATCTGTTATTATCTTTTGCTTATGAATATAAGCATCCGCTTCAGCTCTATCTACACCTCTGTTCATAAAGAATTCAATCAAATCCTCATAATTAGATGCTGCATAGGATTTATCCCATCCATTTATTTCAATAAAATCCTGCATTATCGGCTCATACTCTTCCATTCCTGGTCTTACAAACTCTACCCGGTCATTCATACGGACAGCTATATCATGTATGCCCAGCTGCTCCATATAAAAGGGCAACCTCATTCCAATTGCATAATCTCTACCCTCTTGTTCCAATTCTTTCTGCCAGAACTTATGGTAGTCAAAAGCTGTGCAAAGATAATTATAATCAATAACCGATAGGTATAGTCCATCATTTTCAAATTCTCTGTTTATGTCTATGCACACTATTAGCCCGTCTTTTTTTATTGATGATATCATCTTTCTTAATACCTCCAACGGACTGTTCATATGACGAAGTCCCGTTTGTATTAAGGCTATATCATATTCTTTATCTCTATTATAAGAATATATATCAGATATTATAAAGCTTGCTGGATTATGACTATTTTTAAAATTCTTCTTTGCTATATCTGTAAAATAATCGTTATCGACTCCGGTATAAGTACTTCCTTGTGGCAGGTTCTTGAGTAATTGCTGCCCTAAGTACCCATCACAGCAACGAAATTCGATTACATTAACAGGCTTTTTCACTTTCCAGACTTCATTTATCAGAAACCTCAGGTAATCCTCATTCCAGAAATACTTTCTGTTCTTATAGATATTGTTTTCCTTGCCATTTAATGTATCATGATTATCCGTATTTCTTGGTATATACTCCTGGTTATGCCTTGGTTTAATACCTAATAATTGGTCAACTGAGATGTTAAAATATGCAGCAATATCCGGTAACAAGGTAATATCAGGCATGGTCACCCCGGTCTCCCATTTGCTTACTGCTTGAAAGGATACCCCTAATACCTCTGCTAATTCCTGCTGCCCTATGCCTTTTTCTTTCCGTAATTCTGCTATTCTAAGCTTAACTGTTGCCATAGAAATCCTCCTGTTTATACGTTATGGATTAATAATAGCATTAATAGACAGCTATACCCATAACCCAGTAAAGGAATAAACTCTCAAATTAGTTGAGTAAAGCATAGATTCGTTAAATTAATGATTAATGCTGATTGTTTTATGACTTATAATAAATTTTTTTATATCCTTATTACTTCTTAATATGATGAGTTTATTTTTATATAAAGATAATCGAAGCTTTAATCCATCTCTACCCATCTCATACTCCTTAGACCATTTAAACATACTCCTGAGCATATGAACACTTGGTTTATAACTGCATATTTCAAGTCCAAGCCTCTGGTTTACCCATCGTTTTATAATTCGATAGTTTCTTATACGAGGGGGTAGTTCTATCAGCACAATAGAATCTGCCACCTTAAAGGCTTCCTCAAAGCACGCCCTGCCTGTATCCTCTATTAACCAATTACTTTGATTAATTATTGTATTAAATAGCCTGTCCCTTTCTTCGACTTCTCTTTTTCGATTTCCCCAAACAGTTGATTTATCAGGAATATGTACTACTTCATCAAGAGCATAATATGGCACTCCTATTAATTCTGATAACTGTATCGCAAGAGTGGATTTCCCACTTGCTACAGCACCAACAATATATATTTTCATATTTGCTTCCGGGCTCTTTTCCTTTTATATTTAATAGTCTCTGTTGACTCTTAGACTTTTCAAGTACCTAGGGTGTGTCTGAAAACTGCTTGTGCTGGGCTGGAGGTTCCACTATGTGGGAGGCAAGGCGCGATTTTGGGGGACGTAGTGGTGTTACGTTCCCAAAATTGCAACGCAGAATACCGCAAAGTGGGGCATTCAGAACGGTACAATGAGTTTTCAGACACACCTTAGGGTAGCTTTCTTTGAGCAACCTCTCCTTTTCTTCAAATGATTTTACATATAATATTTCTGAACTTCTTCAGATCGACGAAGTATCTTTTAAAAGTCCGAAATGATTTGATAGTATTCTCAGTATTTCGTCTTTCGTATCCTTGTCACCATCGGCTCTTACTAAGGTAAAAAATCCACTCCTGGCATATTGGTCGTAAGCTTCTTTACTATTCACTTTAGCTAGACATGCCTTAAAATTATCCATTGTTTTATTAGGAAATTTTGATTGCATGATCTGTTCTCTGATAAATACCTTATCTGGGTCATCTCGTTCAAAAAATTTCTCTACAGACATTTCCTGTGGTGATAGCATAACAGCTACTGATGATAATCAGCAATTTCATGCAATATATCAAGAGGTATATTGGTATCGACAATTACTTTCTGGTACTGAGAAATATGAATCAGTTCAGCAACTTCAAACTCAGCTGCTTCCTGCGAACATCCCTGTATCTATCTTTCATATTCTTCCGGTGTTCTATTTACGAATTCCTGCCAATTTTTCATTGTCTGAAAATAACACAGATTCGGCTGCTTTTCCGGATCTCTTATCTCGTCCGCTACCCTTGCGTGATAGTTTTCTCCACATTGAACCAATTCATATTTTTCTGCCAGCATTGCTACCATAGTTGACTTGCCTGCATATGCTGTCCCAGTTATAAACCTCACATTTCTTAAGTAGTACTTAATTATATTATTATCTATCTTCATATTACGATCTCCTTTTTTATTCAACAAATAAACCTATGCTTTTTACATAAGCTATTTCAACTATTTGCTACTTAATACTCATTAGCGTATTTTATTGTTGTTAAATAAAAAGTGACACCACTTACTGCTTTCCTCCGAGGTATTCATTACTTTATAAGTATATTACTTCTCAACAATTATCTAAAACTTAGACCCTTTCTTCTACTTATAAACTATAACTGTAAATAAAAGATCACTCCAACTATATTAACACAATTTAGAAAAATTATCCATGGATCAAATAGTAATCAAGGTTGAATCATTATTAATCTTTTATATGATATAGTTATGCATTAGTAGGGTAAGTAAAAAAGACTCACATTCACTTAGTTAATATCTAAATTTTTAAAAGTGATGTAATCCTTATATATAAAATAGCGCTTTTATCATAAGTGCGTCAACCTGAATCTTCATCTCTTATACTGATAAATAATTTTCAGATTCCAATTGCTTAACGTTGGACTCGTCAGTTCCGTTGATTCTTTTTAGCTTATAGTAATGTTTGCTTTGAAGCTTATGCACTTATGCATAATTTGCTCTTGAAAATCAAAAAATAGACCTAAGACAGGAGGTAAACTCCCAATCTAGGTCTTGTTTTCATTGATGTAAATATTCCTGACAATCCTACAATTCCACTCGTCCTTCTAATGCTCTAAGCAGAGTTACTTCATCAATATACTCTAAATCTCCCCCTACCGGTACACCACTTGCGATACGGCTTACCTTAATTCCTGAAGGTTTAATAAGCTTACTGATATACATTGCTGTTGTCTCACCTTCCAGGCTGGAATTGGTTGCTATAATAACTTCTTTGATCTCACCTTCAAGTCTTACTATCAACTCTTTCAGTTTAATCTCATCGGGTCCGATACCAAGCATGGGAGATATGGCTCCATGCAGCACATGATAAACACCTTCATAACGTCCGGTCTTTTCATAGGCAGCTAAGTCTCTGGGGTTTTCAACCACCATTATTGTATTATGATCTCTTTTATCACTGGCACAAATGGGGCAGAATTCATTGTCCGTTAAGGTATAACATTCCTTACAATACCTTACGTTAGCTTTTGCTGAGGTAATTGACTGTGTCAGATTGTTTACCTGATCCTGGGGCATATTGATTATATAAAAGGCAAGTCTTTGGGCAGTTTTGGCTCCAATGCCCGGAAGTCTTGATAATTCCTCAATCAATTTGTTTTCGTCTTGCGACAGTCTCTTTTCTAATCATACTTTATTACTTTTCTGTTTTCAAGTTTAACTTCTATTACTGACTAAGAATTGTTTCATTACAGTAACCATAACAGTCTGCTCTGCCTTTTGACTATCAACTAATCCATGCCATTTACTATTTATGAATAGATATACGATAACCAAGATTTATAAATAAATTATACAATAAATGAGTCTTGGAAACTTTTATACGTTTAATAAAAGAGGACAGCGAATAGAAATTTCTTCGAAATTCCATATAACCCTGATATAGCTGATCTGAAGTCATATTTTTTGGTCTATATGCAACTTTAGTTTTTCCATTATACCAGCTCCAGTCATTGGTAAGCAGTCTTCCCTCTCTTTTCAAATCCTCATAAATCGGTGTACCCGGTAATGGAGTTAGGATACTAACCGTTGCGCCGTCTATTCCTAATCTTTCACATGCCTTTAAGGTGTCATCAAAAATATTCATATCATCACTATCAAAGCCAAAGATAATTCCTGCCTGAATCATTATGCCATATTGATGCAGCTTATGAATGGTCATTTCATAATCTTCTATTCGATTTATTCTCTTACCCGCCTCCTTAAGAGACTTTGTACTAAAGGATTCAAGCCCTACAAAGAAGTAGAGACAACCTGCAGCTCTTGCGGCAGCCAGCAGCTCTTCATTACCACAGTCGGCCATAGTAACCTGTGCAGCCCACTTTTTATGTAAAGGTTTTAATTCTTTCATAAGTTCCAGTGCATACTTTGAGTCGGCAAAAAAATTATCATCCCAGAATACAAAATGACGGGATTTTATAGCCTTGATTTCATCTATTACTTCCTTTACCGGACGAGTTCGAAAACAATCATGATAAATCTGCTTTAAGTTACAATAACGGCAGTGGTAAGGGCATCCCCTGGTGGCAAATACCGCTCCCTTCATAAGAGCTGTTCGTTTATGCAGCAAATCCCATCTTGGTTTAGGAGTATTTGCAAGATTAGGTGCAACTTCTGATTTATATTGCTTTTTATGATTCCCCTTATAGAAATCCTCTAAAAATCTCGGCCATATCTCTTCCCCTTCCCCTATGAGCACAGTATCACAATGGACTCCTGCTTCCTCCGGCAACAAAGTCGCA
The DNA here is from genome assembly GCA_029256725.1 of Anaerocolumna sp. GTDB lineage: Bacteria > Bacillota > Clostridia > Lachnospirales > Lachnospiraceae > Anaerocolumna. The sequence continues at coordinate 8,770 of JAQSXJ010000103.1, forward strand.
TGAGGCCCTCCAAAGACTACCTCCGAACCTTTTTTACGAAAAGCCTTGCTTATTTCATAGCAATGGGGTGCATTTGCCGTATTAACTGTTATAGCTACCAGATCAAAATTCCGTTTATAGGGAATTTTTTGGTTATATTCATCTATCAGAGTGATTTCGTAATACTGCTCATTAATAAAAGAAGCCAGGTACGGCATCGTTATCTGCGAGAAATTATTTAACTGTCTCTTACGAAAACGATGTATTTCCTCATTTTCTGGTTGTATCAACAGAATCTTTTTCTTCATGATATACCTCATATGTTTCAGTATTGATAATAGGATTTATGTAATATTGAGTTGTAATATAATTAGTGAAGTCTAAATTTCTTTGTTTCACATTATACTACAATATTAATTTATTGTAAATCAATATATAAATATTGATATTTAAAAACATCTCAAAAAAGGCATTTCAAAAAAGGGCTTTAAATAAATAAAGGTAAAAATCCTCAAAGGTTTCAAATAAAGCTTGATATAAAACTTAACTGTAACATGAGGATGTACTTAAATGTAACGCGAGATGCCACTTTGTATTTTGTGATGCAATGTTTGTAACTGACAACTGAATATTTGTAAACGAAATGCCACTTTTGTAACCCAAATGCAGCTTAATTTGGTTAATTGCAAACCAAGATTCTCTTTTTGAAAGCAACAACTAAAAATTTGATTTTTTAGGCATTTTACTTTAAGATAGAAAAAAATATAGAATAGAATAACGATTTAATGAAGGTGCAACAGGTAAAAGCTTAATTATAAAATACGTAATATAATGGACGTAATTATGAAATGGGATTCCGGATTATATGATAACAAGCATAACTTTGTCGCTGAATATGGAAAAGGTCTTTTAGAATTTGTCCCAGTTGATAAGTCACAAAGCATTCTGGATTTAGGATGCGGAACTGGCTTACTCACTGCAGAGCTTGCCAAACTGTGTGGTTGTGTTTTAGGAATTGATGGATCTCTTCCTATGATTGAGAAAGCAAGAAGGCAGTTTCCTAAACTTACATTTGAAGTTATGGATGCTCTTAAATTACTCTTTATCCAGGAATGGGATGTTGTTTTTTCGAATGCCGTATTTCACTGGATTGCAGACCAGGATCTATTACTTCAGAAAATACATAAATCCTTAAAGCCCTCTGGAAAGCTCATTTGTGAATTTGGAGCATTCGGCAACATTCAGATAATAGAAGAGGGTTTTCGCACAGTTTTAGAGGATCTTGGACATATCTATCATTCCAAGTTTACATTTCCGACCGTTGAGTTCTTTGGTTCTCTATTAATTAAAAATGGGTTTGTTATTGACAAAATTTATGAATATGACCGCCCAACACCTTTGAACGATGGTGATAAGGGGTTGTACAACTGGGCTCGACAGTTCTTTGAAACGGATTTAAAAGGATTTACCGTCGCCGAGCAAGATTTCATATTAAGAAATCTATTGGAGAAAGTTCGTGAAAAGCTATGGAATGGCACTACCTGGGTTGCCGATTATAAGAGATTAAGAGTTATTGCTCACTCTACCTTTTAAAAGTTTCAATATTACCTTATTGATAACAATCTAAATCTAACCAAGTAGCCATAGTTGCATAAACATATCTAAACACAAATACTGAAAGAAATATGCCATATATATCACAATATATGTATCAGAATTATAGATACCAGAACCATAGATACCAGAATTACAGGTACAAAATCACAGATACAGAATATAGAAACAAAATTATAAAAGCAAAATTATAGATGCAAAATTATAACCAAAAATAAAAGAGATACCCCAAGTATTCAACTTTTGGTATCTCTTTTATGAAATATAATCAATATTTTACATACGGTCATTATTTTCAATTAGAAAGGAAATCCGCCTAAACCGCCACCAAGGCCACCAAGACCACCTGTAATCTGACCCATAACAGACTGTGATTCTTCTTCCATTTTACGAAGAGCTTCATTTGCTGCTGCCATTATAAGATCCTGAAGCATTTCAATATCATCCGGATCTACTACTTCTTTCGACAGAACTACTCCTGTTATCTCCTTCTTACCTGATACTTTAACAGTAACCGCTCCGCCGCCTGCAGATGCTTCCCACTCTTTTTCTTCTATTTCCTTGGTCTTTTCCTCCATCTGCTTTTGCATTCTCTGAGCCTGTTTCATTAAGTTATTCATATTGCCGGGCATTGAGCCTCCCGGAAATCCTCCACGTTTTGCCATAACTAAATCTCCTTTTCTTTCTTAATCTTCATATTCTATATCAATATTTTTTATGATCTTGCGTAAATCAAAAGCTTCTTCCGCACTTTCCTGATTAGCTGTTAAAAGCTTTGTCTTTATCTCTACATCCTTTGGAACGTATCTTGCAATAGCTCCTTTAAGTTCTGAAATGTGCTGCTCTTTTAAAAGGGCCTCCATATGCCAGCCATCGGTAAAGGCCAGAAGAAGAGAATTATTCACTCCAAGGCTTGGCCTGGCATTCATTAGTGAAACCTTTGTAATACCAGTAGTTGATGCAATAATATTACTCCAGTTCTTTGCTACCATTTTTAAATCCTCCGGCAGTGCCTTGGGAAGTTCCTGGAGAGATGGTGTTTCCTCAGGAACATCCTCTGCTTTAACAGTTCCTAAAGGTGCAGCTCCTCCCTCTCTTACGGTTACTGTCACACCATTCTCAAGCTTTGCTTCCAGCTGCCTGATACGGTCTAGAATATCTTCATAACTTCTTTCCATCTGCGGTCTGCATAGCTTTATCAGGGCGACCTCTACCATTACTCTCTTCTGAGAAGCATATCGAATCTGACCCGAAAGCTCTGAAAATATACGGATATAACGGATAAGGGTATCCATCTCCCATTCCCTTGCCTGTTCCTCTAAAAGAGCCAGGTTCTCTGTAGATACCTCTACTGCTTCGCTGGCATCCTCTGAGGTCTTCACAAGAAGCAGGTTTCTTAAATACCAGGTAAAATCCACTGTAAACTGGGTTAATTCCCTCCCGCTGACAATGAGTTCCTCCAGTATTCCCATACAGATGCCTACGTTGTTCTGTGAGATAGCCTTTAACATCCTTGCAAACACTTCAATATCAACAGCTCCCAGAACCTCCAACACCTTGTCATAGGTAAGAGTCTGTCCGTAATAAAAAGCGATACACTGATCCAGGAGACTTAAAGCATCTCTTAAAGAACCGTCTCCCATTCGGGCAACATATCGTATGGCCTTATCCTCTGCTTCAACCCCTTCTGCCTTAATCAGTTCATCCAATCTGGCAGCAATGGTATCTATGGTAATTCGTTTAAAATCATATCTCTGACATCTGGAAAGAATCGTTATGGGAATCTTATGGGCCTCTGTGGTAGCCAGAATAAAGATTACATAAGCAGGCGGCTCCTCCAGTGTCTTTAATAGTGCATTAAAGGCTCCTGTGGATAACATATGGACCTCATCAATGATATAGACCTTATACTTCCCTTCTGTCGGTGAGTATCTAACCTCCTCAACGATTTCACGGATATTATCCACACCATTATTAGAGGCGGCATCAATCTCAATAACATTCATTGATGTGCCATTCTGAATCGATTTACAAACCGCGCACTCATTACAAGGACTACCATCAACAGGGTGTTCGCAGTTAACTGCCTTACCCAGAATCTTCGCAATCGTAGTCTTACCTGTACCCCTGGTTCCGCAAAATAAATAGGCATGCCCTATTCGCCCTGAATTAATCTGATTTTTCAGTGTTGTAACAATATGATCCTGCCCCTTAACATCTGTAAAATCCAAAGGCCGGAATTTTCTGTACAGCGCTGTATATGACATGCTCTCACTTCCTCTTTGCTAAAATTAAAAATCATTATATTATCAGCCATATATCAACCCGAGAAAACCAGAAACCTTCTCCCAAAGTAATTCATATAGCCTCACTAACCTTTATTTTACCAACGTATAGAATACTTGTCAAAGTATTCTTGTTCTTGTCAAAGTATTCTTGTACTCGTCAACGTATTATACTAGTCAAAGTATTCTTGCACTTACTAGATTTACTTATACTGTCTAAACGTTCTTATGCTTGTAAAAATAAAAAGTCAATTAAACTCACATTACATATTATAAACTTTACTGCACTCATCTTATTCTTATATCTAAAAACATACCTATATCTATAATAGTAACCTCTCGATAACTACATTTATTTCCATATCTAACCACTCTATATCAACACTCTCAATCACTACCACTTTGAAACCTGTAAAAGCAGAAAACCAGACTTCCTCTTTGGGAGTTTTCGTCTCGGAAAGATTCCATATGACACTTAAGCCGTATGAATTGCGCCAAGTTCAGAATATGCCACTGTCTGAGCGTCCATAACCTACTCAACAGCCTCAGCATAAAAAACGCGAGTTTGGCATATTCTGAGCTGTCCTAAGCGATTCATACGGCTATAGTGGAATAAGGAATCTTGTCCGAACGAAAACGTACAAAGAGGAAGCCTGGTTTTCGTCCACCTCCACAGCCTGCACCCTAGCCAACATATCTACCTCAGCTCCCCCCCATTAGCCGAACTACTAACAAGATACGCCTTCGCCCTCAACGCCTTTTCAATCCGGTCAAGTATCTCTTCCGAATCCGCTTCCACCGTATGAAGATGTATTCCATCCGTCAAATCCTTTAACGGCACCGTTTTCTTGGCTCTTACTTTCTCCATGAAGTCCGCCACATCCATGCGGTTCTTTATAATCAAATCCACTGCGATCTCACCGTAAAGCTCATGCATGACGATTACATCCAGCACCTTACCTCCGTTATCCACAATGGTATTCAGTTCATCTTCAATTTCATCTGTGGTGTGTTTTGTAGCAAAGCACCGGTTAACCTTCTGTTCCTCCTGCTGATAGATAAGGTATCCTTTTGTTGTGGATATAATATTCTTGTTAACCGCTCTTAGTAGCGCAATATCTTGTACGATAACCTGACGGCTAACGCCCAGCTTCTTTGACAGCTCTGTACCGGATACGGGTTCCTTGGCTTCCTCCAGTATTTTTGTCAGCGCATTTCTTCTATCCTGCCCCTCCATTATAAACACCTCACTTTAATAACTTTTCATAGTTTCCATTATTATCTTTTTCTATTGTATTATACTATAATAACAAAAGCAACGATAAACACTGCTACCTGACAGGCGTATCTTTATCTGCTGTGTACAACGGCAGTTTTACTTGAATTTCAAGCCAACCTTTACCTGTATCAGCGTATACGGTTCCATTCATCTGTGTTACTAAAATCTTCACAATGGACAATCCCAGCCCGGTCGATCTTTCCCTTGCTTTATCTCCGGTATAAAACCGCTCAAAGAGTTTATCAGATTCGAGTTCTAAGTCTTTGTCTACCGGATTTCTAAAAGCTACAACTGCACATTCCCTTTCTACATAACAGCTTACGCTTATATACCCTTTTGCATGCTGAAGACAATTACGAATCAGATTTTGCAGAATTCTTATAATACTCTCCTTATCTCCCCAGGCAACGACCGGTTCAGCTTCCTCCAGCTGCAGCTTCAACTGTCTTTCTTCAAAGGCAGGTACCATCTCAGCCAGATATTCTGTAACCTGATTAGTAAGATTAATCCTTTCCTGCACAAGCTGCGGTTCCGTTGTAATTAAATACGAATATTCAAAAAAGCGGGCTATCAATTGCTCCAATTCTCCCGCATATTTTCTGGCTACTATTATTTTTCTTTGCTGTTCTTTATTTAACTCGGTATTATCTAACATCTGCAGATATCCATTAATGGCAGTCAGTGGAGTCCTTAAATCGTGAGATATATTAGCAATTAAATCTCTGAATTTCTTTTCCTCTCTAATGCCTGCAAGGCGGAGGGTTTCCTCCGCCTTTAAACAGTTATTAATATTGATGACCAGTTCATCTAATTGGCGATCGATCATTTGTACACTAACAGGCTGTCTGGTGTGTTTATTAAGCCTTCTGCTTAGCTGCCTGTTTATACTTCGAAATTGTCCCTTGAGAAGGAGGATATATGCAATTAATATTATTATTATAAAGATAAGCACACCAATTATCATAGATACCCCCTTCATAAGCTATTTTATCTTATTTCTTTTTTTCGAAAGACCACGCAGGTCAGTCCCAGCACAACTGCCGTAAAACCAATACTGACCAGCATAGCCTTTATAATCTCTCCGGTACTTGCCTCCAGGGTCATAAGCATATACGTCCCTCCAAAAGGTGTCAAGGAATATATCTTATCAAATAGTTCTGATTTTCCTGCCAAGCCAAGTAACTGACCGCTTATAATAGATATTCCATAATATATACCTACTACTGCAACCGTTTTCTTTAGTACCAGGGAAAGTAATACGCATATACTAAGTTGGGCAGTAAGAATAAGCGTAAGTGCCAGCATGACCGCAAACAGTTTCGGTATCTCCCCGATACTTAAAGCAGTCCCGGATTCTTCTATCAGCAGATGCAAAAAGCCTAAAGATGCATTCCCCAGACTATAATCCTTGCCCGAACTTATGGCAATTCCGGTTACAAGAACATAAGGCAATAATAGAACTGTTATACCTATAAAGAAGGCTATCGCTTTACTAATAACTACCTTAGCTCTGCCAAATCCAGAAGCAATGGCTTCGTGAATTGTCTTATTTTCAAAATCATTGCAGATAAAGACACCGGCTGCTGCGCCACCAAGTATACTTAACAGGCTGACATCCGATATGAGAAAGACTGCTCCGCTGATTTCAGAATTAATCTTTCCTTCTGCTATAAAGTTAGAGATTATTACCAGTGTAACTGCTGCAACTACTGTAATTGCAATGAGAATCTTAATGGCAGAGGATTTGAACATTTTGTAAATATCGGCACGAATCATATTAATCATTTAACTCACCTCCGATTACAGATAGAAAGTAATTTTCCAAAGTGTCACCCCTTACCGTAAAATCGGTAAAGACAATACCATTTTCCATCAGTTTCTTTGCAACCATTTCCTTGTCATTCAGATAATCGTAAAGTTTTACCGTCTTATCCGGCATTACTTTATACTTATCCGTATGCAGTTCTGTCTCCAGTATACTTACCAGCTTCTCTGTATCGAGGCATCCAATGGCAATATGATGTTTGCAGTTCTCCTCTAATTCCTTTCGTGTAATATTCTTCTTAATACTTCCCTGGTGAATTATAATATAATCTGTTACTGTCTGATAAAGCTCCGGTAAATTATGGCTTGATATAAGAATTGTCATATGTCGTTCTTCACAAAGGCGTAGGATCAATTCTCTGACTTCAATTACTCCCACCGGATCAAGACCATTGATCGGTTCGTCCAGCATCAGAAATTCTGGATTTCCGATTAAGGCTATTGCAATCCCTAACCGCTGCTTCATACCCAGAGAAAAGTTACCGGCAGTTTTCTTTCCGGTATCTGCTAAGCCAACCAGACGAAGCAGCTCCCCTTCCAGCTTCTTACCCGGAATCCCCCGCAAGGTTCTATAATATCTTAAATTCTCCTGGGCAGTCATGTAAGGAATAATGCTTGGATATTCTATCATGGAACCGATTCTTTTTCTTTCCTCCGATATATTACGGCCATCTTGTCCAAATAACTCCAGGGTTCCTGTATCAGAAAAGGTTAACCCGGTGATGATACGCATAAGTGTTGTTTTACCGGCTCCGTTTTGCCCGATTAACCCATAGATTTTACCGGCTTCCAAACTGATGGAAATATTCTTTAGAACTTTATTGCCACGATAACTTTTCGTTAGATTTTCTGTTTTTAGGATATAGCTTTTATCTTTCATGTCCTCACCTGTCCTTTCATAGATATGATTGTAAATCACAAAGGTTTAGAAAAGGTTAAGAAATTTCCTTCTGTGGATAAGAAAGAGATAATAATTTAAAGCTATATTCCACTAATTTAATTCCCTTTCTTTAAGCGATATCCCAAGCCCCATACCGTTTCAATATATTCATTTCCGGTACTTTTACTTTTTAATTTATTGCGGAGGTTACTGATATGGGTTTTTACTGTATTATCATCGCCTATGTACTCTTCCTCCCAAATAGATTCATACAATTTAGCTTTTGTAAATATTTTATCTTGATGTTTTAGGAAGAGTTCCATAATAAGATACTCCTTAGCCGTAAGTTCCAGTTCGATGTCATTGATATAGAAGCGTTTTGCATTACTGTCGATGCTAAGTTCTTTAAAAGAATAAATCTGTTCTTTTTGCTTCTGTCTCTGTGTCCTTCTAAGCAGGGTTTCCACACGTGCCTGCACTTCCCCTAAATCAAAGGGTTTTGTAATATAGTCATCTGCCCCCAGTTTTAATAAGTCGATTTTGGTATTGACCATTTCCTTTGCGGAGATAATGATTATCGGAACCTCTGAGAACTCACGAACTTCCCTTACAATCATATCCCCGCTTTTATAGGGAAGCATAATATCTAACAGGATAAGATCATAGTTTTCTGACTTTATTTTATTTATCCCCTCTATTCCGGTAAAGGCGGCTTGAGTTTCATATCCGGCATTTTGAAACGTTTCCGTAAGCATGGCATTTACATCCTTGTTATCTTCAATAACCAGCAATCTGTACATATCTTGACTCCTTATTATCTATCAATATAAGTTGTATCTTATCTGATATAATCATGATGATATAACCATCTGAATATTTCTATTATTACAATATTACAATGGCTTGTATATATGTTATTATATAGGATACGATTAAGTACTCAGTTAACTTTTGCTTCCCACAACGCTCTAAGTTTTAATCATTATAACACTTTCTTATAATTAATAATATTCCTTCTTCTTTCATTTAAAAATCAGCTGCCTTTTAATGTAAATCCACAATATAATTAACCTGATGTTATACTCTGCGGTCATAGTTTGAGGTATTAATTCCATACTTCTTATTTACTTGAGAGTCAAAAGTTCTAATAGATTTAACATTCTAAAGTTACTTTTATACGATTTCAGGAAAAATACACAAAACAGAAAGAACGAATGCGACTATGGAAAGGGATTAGAAGTCCTTTTCTCTGAATATTGGGTGCTATATTCTAAAACAGATTGTTTGAGCGTTAGCGAGTTATCTGTTTTAGAATATGCCCAGCACAAAATATTCAGAGAATTAGGACTTCTTATCCC
>JAQSXJ010000104.1 GCA_029256725.1 Anaerocolumna sp.
CGTATCCCAGGCTGAAAGGGAAGTATTTGCTTCCTGCGTCAGTTCTGTAAACCCCAGAGCAGTAACCATGCATGTAAACGGATTAACTGGACAGGGTGCTTACGAACTTGGAAGCCTTATCTATGATGAAACTCAGAATATACAGACTGTACAGGGTATGCAGCTGCGCTTTCCTATGCCCGCCGCTCTCTGCTCTTATTGCCTGGGTGAAACAAGAATCGGAGAAGCTTATCAGATGGGTAACATAAAGAAAATCGATCTTGGAAAATAACAGGTTGAAGAATACGCTTTCAACCTGATAACTCTTACAGCTGCGTCATCCCGGTACGAAACAAAGGATATGCAGAAAATATGCGCAGGAATGGAGAATAAAATGTTAGAACTAAGTTTGAATAAACTGCTGTTTTTTGCAGCTTCCTATTTCGAACAGAATAAGCTGGATATTACAGATTACGGTGACAAAACCTTCAAAGAATATTTAGACCATTTTACCGACGAAGAGTTGGAGGATGGAGCGATTGATAAAACTAAGCTTTTAGAAGATCTTCCAGCCTTTATTGAGCAGATGAGTGCCTTTTTAGGACTCTCGAAAGATAACCAGGTTCATTCCCTGACTATTCTTCCGGGTCATGATAAATCCCGTGTAGCAGAAGGATTTTCTGAGCTTACAGTAGAAACCTCACAGATTATTTCAATTGTTGGACCTACGGGTTCCGGTAAGAGCCGCCTTCTGGCTGATATTGAATGGGCTGCTCAGAAGGATACCCCTACCGGACGCAGTATTCTTATCAACGGTAAAGTTCCGGATAATAAATGGCGTTTTTCCTCCAATAACAGACTGGTGGCACAGCTCTCCCAGAATATGAACTTCGTTATGGACCTTACGGTACAGGAATTTCTAAATATGCATGCCATAAGCCGTATGGTGGAAGAACCTCAGGAGGTTATCGAACGCATCATTCAGGCTGCCAACAATCTGGCCGGTGAAAAGTTCGACTTAAATACTCCGGTAACCAGCTTAAGCGGCGGACAGTCCAGGGCTCTGATGATTGCAGATACTGCAATTCTAAGCTCCTCCCCCATCGTTCTCATCGACGAAATTGAAAATGCGGGAATTGACAGGAAGAAGGCTCTGCAGTTACTGGTTTCCTCCGATAAAATCGTGTTAATGGCTACCCACGATCCCTTACTGGCACTTATGGCTGATAAAAGAATTATCATAAAAAACGGCGGTATCAGCAAAGTTATCTATACCAGTGAAGAAGAAAAATCATTATTAGTTGTCTATGGATCATTTATCAAACTAAATGAGCATTTATAAAAAAGACATTCATGGATTCTCTGTAGGAGATGGTTCATGAATGCCTTTCTTTCATTTTATGAAATGTTCTCTTATGTTCTCTTGAAAATCCAGGGGTTAGGACTTGGACTTCCTATAGTTAAAAGTATTCTTTGTATGAATAGCGGAGACATCAAAGTAACAAGTTCTCCAAATGAAGGCAGTATATTTACCGTAAGCCTCCCTAATGCATAACTTCTTATTGCCATAATTAAAGTGCCTTTGTATAATAGCATTAATTAGTATGAGCTTCACAAAACATATAATTACAACTTAATGACTCTTAAGCTGCCTCCCAACCTTAAGATAAATACTAGGAGAGAATATCATGTCCCAAACTACGAAACGGGCACTTGAAGCTTCTTTAAAGAACCTTCTGCTTCAAAAACCCCTGGATAAAATTACGATATCAGACATTGCAGAGGATTGCGGTATTAACCGTATGACCTTTTATTATCATTTTAAAGATATTTTTGATTTGGTGGAATGGTCCTGTGTGGAGGATGCCAAGAAAGCCCTGGCCGGTAAGAAAACCTATGAAACCTGGCAGCAGGGGTTCCTTCAGATCTTCCAGGCCGTGCTTGAGAATAAGCCCTTTATAATGAATGTATATCATTCCGTCAGCAGAGAACATGTGGAAAATTACCTTTATAAGCTTACCTATGACCTGTTGATCGGTGTTGTGGAGGAGAAAGCTATAGGTATGGAAGTACATGAGGACGATAAGAAGTTCATTGCAGATTTCTTTAAGTATGCTTTTGTAGGTCTGATGCTCGAATGGATCAAGAACGGCATGAAAGATGATCCGGGGCAGATGATTGACCGTCTGAGTATTCTGATTCATGGCGACATTGTTCGTGCTCTTAACAATCCAATTCTTCCATAATTTTAATCAAACGAATTAAATTGATAAAACTTTTTACAACATAGCCGCCGTGATTAAACTTATATCACAGCGGCTGTATTGTTTATTGTCCGTTTCCGCAGAATAAGTATAATGAAGTCATATCAATTATTTGAAGGAGGTTCTCATATGTATTATTCAAGCGGAAACTATGAAGCATTTGCACAACCTGTAAAACCGGAGGGTGTAGATCACAAATCAGCATATATCGTCGGCTCTGGTCTCGCTGCCCTCACTGCCGCCTGCTATCTTGTACGTGACGGACAGTTAAAAGGTGAACATATTCACATTCTGGAAAAGGATTTGATTCCAGGAGGAGCCTGCGATGGCTATCATTATGAAGGTCTTGGTTATATCATGAGAGGCGGAAGGGAAATGGACAACCATTTCGAATGTATGTGGGATTTGTTCCGTTCTATTCCTTCTATCGAAACTGAAGGCGTCAGCGTTCTTGATGAGTATTACTGGCTTAATAAGAAGGACCCCAATTACTCCTTAATGCGTGCTACTGTAAATCGTGGCAAAGATGCAGAAACAGATGGAAAATTCGGTCTTTCCGATAAAGGAGCCATGGAAATCATGTATTTATTCTTTACCCCCGATGAAGCCCTTTACGATAAAAGAATAAATGAAGTATTCAGTAACGAGGTTCTAAATTCAAATTTCTGGATGTATTGGCGCACCATGTTTGCATTTGAAAATTGGCACAGTGCCTTGGAAATGAAACTCTATATCAAACGTTTCATTCATCATATCGGAGGACTTCCTGATTTTAAAGCACTGCGCTTCACAAAATACAACCAGTATGAGTCTATGATTCTGCCTATGATCAAATATCTTGAGAGCTTTAATGTACAATTCCACTACAATACAAAGGTGGTAAACGTAGAATTTGATATACAAAAAGACAAAAAGCAGGCAACCCGAATCGTTATCCTACAGGGCGATAAGGAAGAATATATAGATCTTACCGAAGATGATCTGGTCTTTATTACCAATGGTGGCTGCGTTGAAAATTCTGCTGTTGGCTCCCAGAATACCCCTGCCCCTTACAATAAGGAAATCAAGGCTGGCGGCGGCTGGGATATGTGGCGTAAGATTGCGGCGCAAGATCCTTCCTTCGGTCATCCTGACAAGTTCTGCAAAGATACTGAACTCACCAACTGGGTAAGTGCCACAGTCACTACTCTTGATGATAAAATACCTCCTTATATCCAAAAAATCTGTCAGAGAAATCCTTTCTCCGGCAATGTTGTTACCGGCGGTATTGTAACCGTCAAAGATTCCAACTGGCTATTGAGCTGGACTTTCAACCGCCAGCCACAGTTCCGTTCTCAGCCAAAGGATCAGCTGGTTGGCTGGATCTACGGATTATTTAGTGATGTACCCGGTAATTATATCAAGAAAGCTATGAGAGACTGTACCGGTAAAGAAATTTGTATGGAATGGCTGTATCACATGGGGGTTCCTGAAAGTGAAATCGAAACCCTGGCTGAAAACAGCGCTAATACCATCCCCTGTATGATGCCTTTTATTGATGCCTTCTTTATGCCAAGAGCTGCCGGAGATCGTCCTGCCGTTGTTCCTGACAAAGCGGTTAACTTTGCATTTCTCGGTCAGTTTGCCGAAACTGTCAGAGATACGATCTTTACTACTGAATATTCCGTACGTACTGGTATGGAAGCAGTTTACACTTTACTCCATATTGACCGTGGAGTACCAGAAGTCTGGGGCAGTGCCTTTGATATACGCAATCTGTTAAATGCTACCGTTCAGCTTCGCGATGGAAAAAAGATTACCGATATGAATCTTGGTTTTAAGGAAAAGATTGTTCTGAAGGAAGCTATAAAAAAGATTCGTGGTACGGATATCGAAAAGCTCCTGAAGGAATATAAGCTTATCTAGTATTTATCAAACGATTGCAACAGTTATCTATTTTTATAAGTTGTAAGGGGTATATTTTTTACTTAATATAACGTGTTCACCATAGATAAACCAGATAAAAAGGTCATGATAATCTGACGCTTTATCTGGTTTATTTTGTATTATACTTTTTCTGTTTATATAAGCTTTTCTAAATATAATTGCACTCAACAATAGATTCAAATATTATGATCTAACATTTAATTCTGTGCCTTAATATCCAGTATCCTTGTTAAAATGTGTTACATATTTAATCTTTCTATTTGGCAATATAGCAAAGAAGATTGCGATATGCATGAGTATCAGTCAGAAAATTCATTGTATTTTAAACTTTCCATCTTGGTTTCATCGTAAGAAGGCTTCCTATATGTATAGATTTAGATTGGATTATACACAATCTCTTTTAAACAAACCTGCTGTTTTAATTCAAAATTCAGTTGATTAGGCAGATACAAAGAAGGTCTTCTTTTTAGAAAAATATTTTCAGAAAGCAATAGCATTTCTGCTACAAACTCCGAGCAAAAGAAATGTTTCTGTCTTCTAAGAGGGATACGCAGCAGACACAGAAATACCCCCATTCTGTTATAATACCACTCCTCCTGTCTCTTCTCTATATCTTCTATCCGGTCTTTTATTTTCTGATAGCTTTCCAATGTAACCTCTAAATGATAACATACGCTTTTCCCTCTTCTTCTCTTTTGTCTTTTGGGATACTCTCTGCAAAATCCATTGAAATTAAAGCTGTAATACACATCCTCCGTCTTATCCAGTGCAATGGAAGCATGTGTATACCCTCTGCCGCTTAGCCAAAAGATAAAATTAGCAAAACCGCTGTAATACCTGGTCAAGAGTACAGAAATAATTATTCTTTCTTCCTTCTCAGTCATGCTTCCTCCCTTTCATGATGTATTTCCACAGGAATTCTCGTATAGGCAGCTCTTTCCCATCCCTGATTTTCCTGATATTATCTAAATGCTTATAAATAATTGCTATACTGCAAAAAGCCAGTATAAAAAAACAGGGAATACTATGTACTTTGTAGGCGTAAAGATAGGGAAACAGTAATGCCGCTGAAAATGAGATACAGCAGCCATAGTTAAATATCAAAGTTAGAACACTGCCAACCAAGAGCAGAAATATGAAATACCTCCAGTCAGCAGCCAGGATAAAACCCGCCAGACTCGCAATACCCTTACCGCCTTGTAACCTTAAATAAACGGGAAAAATATGTCCAAGCACTGCTGCCGTACCGGCTATACTACCTGTTAGTAATAATTCAGGAAACAGATATTGACATATTGCAACCGCTAGAAAGGCTTTCAAGATGTCAAGACTCAAGACTACACCTCCCCATACTCTTCCAAAATTTATAAAAGTATTTGTAGCTCCCAGATTGCCGGTTCCATACTTCCTGATATCCCTGTGCTTTAATTTTGAAAGCAGATAAGAAGGGTTGATACTTCCTAATCCATATCCTATCATTGCACAAAACACATATTCCATATTTGCTTTTCCTTTCACTTAATATTTCCAAATGAAAATATCGCATTGACAATCAAAATGTCTGCCAATACGATATTCCATTATCTTTTGTTTCTATCTAAGGCAATTGTATTAAGAAAATTTAGAGGTTATATATTCTTCTTTCTCAATTTTCTTCCATAAGACAACAATGCCGCTTATAGCTGCAATTACTACCAGTATTGCTGCGATTAATGTACCTGTTTTTTTCTTTTCCATTGCTTTTCCTCCTTTTTCTTACCGTTAGTTTGTTATACTTAATTTACTTTTATATTAGCTTCCTGCTTGTTTGCATCGGCTGCAGCTTCCGCAGGACGTGGTAAACTTAGTGTTTTCTTCTTTTTCTCCTCTGGATTCTGTCCATAACCGGTCAGCTACTTTTGCCCATTTCTCAGCCGTTTCTACACATTTATCTGAAAACTCTTCTGCTGACTCCAAATTTTGATAATCCGTGCTTTTTGCACCGCTTTTATGAACAATTTCTGTTAGTCTTCCCGGATTATCCAATACCGGACATGGCCTAAGTAAATTATCATTCCAGGGCTGGTTATCATGATAACCCATAAACAACGGTGAGCGGTAGGCTTCTAAAAGCGTCTTCTCACGGATATTAGAATCAGAATAATGAATGAAGGCACATGGTTCAATATCTCCGTTGGCATTAATATGCAGGTAGCTTCGCCCGCCTGCAATACAGCCCCCTACATATTCTCCGTCATTCCAGAAATCCACCGTAAAAATTGACTTCGTCTGTCTGTATTCGCGGATTTTATGATACATCATCTCCCTTTGCTCAGCAGTTGCCATCAATTCCTTTACAGCTCCCTTTCCAACAGGCATGTAGGTAAAGAACCAGGCAAATTTCGCTCCCATGCCTATCATCTGATCAAAATATGCCTCGCTGCCGATAACTTCTGCATTGGCACTGGTATAACAACAGGAGATTCCAAATGGCAGTTTCTTATTTTTAAGTATTGTCATGACTTTTATTATTTTATGATATGTTCCGTTACCTCTTCTGGAATCCGTCGCTTCCTCAAAGCCCTCTACACTGATTGCAGGTACAAAGTTCTTAACCCGAAGCATCTCCTCCGCAAAGGCTTCATCAATTAATGTGCCATTTGTAAAGGCAGAAAAAACACAATCCGGGTGTTCCTCACACAGGCGTATAATATCCTTTCCACGAACCAAGGGTTCGCCGCCGGTGAACAGGTATACATAAATTCCAAGTGCAACCCCCTGGTTAACCACGTCATACATCTCCTCGTATGTCAGGTTCATCTGGTTACCGTATTCTGCCGCCCAGCAGCCTGTACATTTAAGATTACAGGCACTGGTAGGATCCATTAAGATTGCCCAGGGTATATTACAGTTATATTTGTTCTTATTCTCCACCTGCCTTTGATACCCTAATAAGGAGCCGTTTACAATAAAATTCTCAAACAGTCTGTTTCTTACTCCCTTGTCTACATCCTGCCACAAGCTCATAATCAGCTTGTACCAGTTGTTTTCTTCATCGCTGATTACCTTACGTATAACAGCTCTCTCCTTTGCAAGTGTATTTTTCATATCAAATTTATCAAACCAGTCCAGGAGCTTAGGGAGATTGGTTTTTGGATCCTTATCCATATAACCCAATGCCTTTTTTATTGCAAATGCTTCCAGATTTTCTATTAATGCCATTCTTTTGTCCTCTGTCTTTCTTTTGTTAAGTTATTGTGGTTTTTGACTTTTATCCTCCTGTTTTTTAGTAACTCTACAGTAATACAGTTATATTTCAGATTTGCTTCAATCGTGTTTGAGAAATATTAATTGTACTTTTAATCGAGTAGGAGGAAAATCATTAGTTGATTTTCCGTCCTCTCACACCACCGTGCATACCGTTCGGTACACGGCGGTTCAATAGAATTAACTTACTTGTAAATATCTTTCTGACAGTGTTATAAGACCTTGTTCTTTAAGATATTGATTAGTGAGTGACTTATTAAGTATTGGGCTGTTGGATATCCTCCAATAGCCTTTTCTCGTATTTGCAAACTCCCATGCTTTATAGTTTTCAATTCCAAGCTTGACTAAGTTGTCGTGTCTGGTTTTTATCTTTTTCCACTGTTTCCAGTAGCATAGGCGAATTCGTCTTCGTAGCCACTCATCTAATTCTTTAAGTACTTTTTTCATTTCAGCAAGTTTAAAGTATTCAACCCACCCAAGGATGGTTTCTCTTATTTTAATTGCTCGTTCCTCCATACTCATCGCATTACTTCTTCCGGTGATGCTTTTCAGCTTCTCCTTCAGTTTCTTTAATGAGTTGGGATGTACTCTAACTCCCATTTCACCCTTTTTCGGATAAAAGGTATATCCCAAATATTTTAACCTCCATGGTCAGTCTACCTTACTTTTTCCCCGATTGACTTTTAGTTTCAAGTCTTTCTCGATAAATCTTGTGATGCTTTCCATAACCCTGTTTGTCTTTTCCTTGAAATGTACAAATAAATACGCCTGCATAATGTTTTCTCCTATATAAGATTATTTAGACTTAATGATGGATGCTTTGCTAAGACAGATGTTTGTATTGATTTTAAGACAGATTGGTGAAGGCAGTATAGTAAGATATGAAGAAGAAGGTACCTATACGGAATTTGTAAAAGCAAGACTTAAGCTGCTGACCCAGTGTGAAAAGCAATGGAATATCTCGTCAATGTGTTCACTGGTTCATTTAGAAAAGAGCCCGTTCTATTCTTATTATGAGAAATACTTTAGCATCTCCCCAAAAGCCGACCTCTTAAAAGCCCGTATGGAAAAGGCAACCATCCTGTTATCCAATGAGGCTCTTCAGGTACAGCAAGTTGCAGATTTATGCGGCTTTGTTAATGTAAGCCATTTTACGAGACAATTTAAGAAATTGCATGGCTGTACGCCAGGAGAATATAGCAAAAAAATCTATTGAATAAAGCTCATTACTTTTGGAGTATTTCTACGTATGATACAACATTTAATAGTCCTAAAATTATAATAATCATTAAATTTTAGTTGTCATTAAATTTTAGTTGTCATTAAATTTTAGTTGTCATTGAATTTTAATTGTCATTGAATTTTAGTTGTCATTGAATTTTATAATAATTATAAAATTTTATTGACTATAATCAAATTTTTATTTATAATACAGTTGAATATATAAGCAACTATTAAAATGATATCATTTATCAAAGAAAGGATACCAGCATATGCATATATTCGAACTCTTAGGCATGATAATTTTTCTTGTGTTCTACTCTAGTTATTTTATTAAAATGATATTACAAAGGCGTCAGGGTATTAAAACCGATAGATTGGGACGTGGTGCCAAACCCAGACGCACAAGTAACATTGAAATTCTTTTAAAAACCTTCACTTACTCAATGGCCTTGATTCAGGTAATAAGTATTGCTGCCAGAGACTACCTCCCTCTGCTGATTCACTCTTCAATAATTCGTTATATCGGTGCAGCAATTGGATTTGTTGGTATTTTCATTTTCATAACAGCTATGGTCACAATGCAGAATAATTGGCGGGCAGGTGTAGACCCCTTGGCAAAAACAACTCTAATTACACACGGCATTTACAGTTTCAGCCGCAATCCTGCTTTTTTGGGATTCGATCTATTTTATTTAGGCTTCACCTTACTATTCTTCAATATAATACAACTTATCTTCTTACTATGCTGTATAGTCATCCTGCATTTTCAGATTCTTGAAGAAGAGAAATTTTTAGTCTCAAATTTTAGAACGGATTACACTAACTATAAACAAATAACTGCAAGATATTTCATTTTCTTTTAATACTGACTGTCTTATATTCAATGCTGACTATCTTATGTTCAATACTGGCTATCTTATGTTTACATTGACATAATTCTGGTGAATTAATATAATAATAGTTTAGAATCATTTTCACTATTATTATAAGGAGGTCTTCCATGAGTAAATATACAGCAGATATTGATAGATGTGACTGTAATATAATACATGAAGCTGTAGTAAATGATGTTAGAGAGCATATGCCTGCGGAAAATAACTTAATGGAGCTGGCTGATCTGTTTAAGATATTTGGAGATTTAACACGTGTGAAGATTCTCTGTGCTTTATTTCGTGCAGAAATGTGTGTCTGTGATATTGCCGTATTGTTAGGTATGACAAAATCCTCTATCTCCCATCAGCTAAGACTGCTCAAACAATCAAAACTGGTAAATTACCGTAAAGAAGGCAAGGTCGTTTATTATTCGCTGGCAGATGAACATGTTAAAACTATCTTTGACCAAGCTATGATACATGTAAATGAGTAAATTGAACAAAATATATAACATTCAATTACAGCCGGCAATTATCCTTTATTAACCCCAATTAATTATTTACACTTTTATAATGATGAGTTATACTTAAACAGTTGAATAATGGTTCAACCATTCATTCAACCGATATTCTTCAGCTTCTTGAGAAACTCTTACAACTTTTTAAGTAAAAATAGACATTAGTATTATTCAAAAAATTATTAAATGGAAGGAACGGTAATAGCAATGGAAGGGGCAATAAAAAAAGAATTCCTCCTGGAGGGACTCTGCTGCGGTAACTGTGCAGCGAAAATCGAACGGGAAGTGAAGAAACTGGACGGTGTTTCAGAAGCTGCTCTTGATTTCGTATCCAAAACACTAACGATGAAAATTACAGAGGAAACACAGTCAGATAACCTTCTAGCCCAGACAGATGCCATTATAAAAAGACATGATTCTGCAATTGTAATGGTTGAGAAAGAGATCTCCCAACCAGGCATTAAGACTTTATATTTGTTGGGATTATGTTGTGCTGACTGTGCACGAAAGATTGAGGCTCAGGTAAACAAAATAGAAGGTGTTAAAACAGCAACACTTGATTTTGTATCACAACGGCTGACGGTAGAAGCGACTGATAAAAAGAATCTTCCGGCTATTATCCGTCAGGCATCCCAGATTGCCATGGAAATTGAACCTGTTATTCAGATTTCCTACACAGACAAAAAACCAGCGGAGAAAGGTACCGAATCAGTCAAAAAGTGGGCTTACCGCTTAAGTATGATTACAGGGGCAATTCTTTTTGCAGTTGGTATATTAATGGACTTATCAACTCCTGCAGAGATAACCCTCTTCCTTTTAAGTTATCTTTTAATCGGCGGTGAAGTAGTTCTTAGAGCAGGAAAGAATATATTAAAAGGTCAGGTTTTCGATGAAAACTTTCTAATGAGCGTTGCTACTATTGGTGCATTTGCAATTGGTAACTACCCGGAAGGTGTTGCTGTTATGTTATTCTATCAAGTCGGCGAAGCATTCCAGCGTCTGGCAGTCAACCGCTCCCGTAAATCCATTTCTGCACTTATGGATATCCGCCCTGATTATGCCAATCTGAAAGTTGATGATGAAATCCGTAAGGTCTCACCGGAGGAAGTTGGTATCGGTGATATGATTATAGTCAGGCCAGGAGAAAAGATTCCTTTGGATGGACGAATAATGGAAGGTACATCTGCACTGGATACCTCTGCTCTTACAGGAGAATCCCTTCCTAAGGATGTAGAAGCCGGTGATGAGGTATTATCAGGTTCCATTAACAAAAATGGTGTGTTAACCATTGAAGTATCGAAAGGATTCGGAGAATCTACCATTTCAAAAATCCTTGACCTGGTGCAGAATGCCAGCAGCAAGAAAGCGCCTACTGAAAATTTTATCACAAAGTTTGCACGTTACTACACCCCTGCCGTTACCTTTGCAGCTTTGGCACTTGCCATTATTCCGCCACTTCTTCTCCCAGGTGCTGAGTTTAAAGAATGGCTCTACAGAGCTCTTGCCTTCTTAGTTGTATCCTGTCCTTGTGCCCTGGTCATTTCCATACCCTTAAGTTTCTTTGGTGGTATCGGTGGTGCA
>JAQSXJ010000105.1 GCA_029256725.1 Anaerocolumna sp.
GAATGCGGTTATTTATCCAATACAGGGGAAGCTACGCTTCTCTTAAACGAAGACTACCAGGAAAAGATGGCTTGGGCAATACACTTAGGAATTTTTCAATATTTAAATTCTATGAACAAATAAGGTACAAAGAAAACATGGCATTCTTTCAGGGATGGTGTTATAATGTACCTGTTATTGGCATGAAATTTATTTCATACTATTTGCCATACCTTTTCTGGCACGGCATTTTCCAATCTACACCTGTACATATCTTAAGTATACTTGAGATACTGCTATAATAAATTAACAGAAGCTACCCTATATCTTGGGTTTGGTAAACCAATATGAAAACAAAATTTATTCAATTAGATTGTAATAATATCGACAATGCAAAAATTACAGAAGCGGCACACATACTAAAAAAAGGAGGATTAGTGGCTTTTCCCACTGAGACGGTATATGGATTGGGGGCTGATGGACTAAATGAAGAAGCTTCCGCTAAAATATATGCAGCCAAGGGAAGGCCTTCTGATAATCCTTTAATTCTTCATATCAGTTCCATGAATGCATTGGATGCTTTAACAGCAGGGGACTGTACCTTAGGCAGAAAACTTGCAGAGGCTTTTTGGCCTGGTCCGCTGACCTTAATATTTAAAAAGAGTAGTCTGGTGCCCTTAACAACCACAGGGGGACTTGATACGGTGGCTATTAGGATGCCTGCCCATCCTATTGCTTATGAGTTAATAAGGAAGGCAGGACTATATATAGCTGCACCCAGTGCTAATGCGTCCGGAAGACCAAGTCCTACTACTGCAGCACATGTACTTGAGGATATGGATGGACGAATAGATATGATACTTGATGGCGGCAGTGCAGATATCGGTCTGGAATCCACCATAGTAGATGTTTCTTCAAACATACCGGTTATCTTAAGACCTGGATATATAACCCTGGAGGATATTAAGGAAATTACCGGTGTGGCAGAATATGATAATGGATTGCTTCAAAAACCGGAATCTGAGGACTTTAAGCCCAAAGCACCGGGTATGAAATATAAGCATTATGCACCAAGAGGTCAGCTTACTATCTATGAAGGTGATGGTAAAGCAGTCGTCACGGCTATAAACCGGGCAGCAGAAGAAAAACTGAAAGAAGGCTATAGAGTTGGAATCATAGCTACTGATGAAACCTTTTGCAGTTATTCGAAAGGGCTGGTTAAGACCATAGGAACCAGAAAAGATGAGAAAACGATTGCAGCCGGATTGTTTAAGATACTTAGAGACTTTGACGGAGATAAGGCTGATTATATCTATTCTGAAAGTTTCTATGATAATCACTTAGGACAGGCTATTATGAACCGTTTGTTAAAAGCAGCCGGTTATCATATTGAAAAAGTATAGAACAGAAATATAAAAAGCATTTTGTGGCTAAGTCCACAGATGGGAGTTAAAAAATGATAAAATATGAAAAGATTATATTTGTCTGCACCGGTAATACTTGTAGAAGTCCCATGGCTGAGACTATTTATCGCAGCATGGAAACAAACAGCGATATAACTGTAACCTCAAGGGGAATAGTGGTTTTATTTTCAGAGCCCTTTAACCCAAAGGCAGATACTGTGCTAAAAAATCATAATCTTGAACTGGAAGGACATTTTTCCAAAGCACTTAAAAACTCAGACATTGATGAAAATACCTTAATACTCACCATGACTGAAAAGCAAAAACAAATAGTAATGGATGATTTTAAGGATACCGGAAATGTTTATACTATTAAGGAGTTCGTCGGTGAAAGTGGCGATGTTACCGATCCTTACGGCGGAACCCTTATAGATTATGAAGATTGCTATGTAGAGCTTGCAAGACTTGTGAAAAAGACAGTATATAAACTCAACGAGGAGGAAAACACATGATAGCGTTAGGTTGTGACCATGGCGGTTTTGAATTAAAGCAGGAGATTATAAGGCATCTTGAGGGTAAGAATGTTGCCTATAAGGATTGCGGGACTTATACTGAGGAATCTTGTGATTATCCGGTTTATGCCAGAAAAGTAACAGAGGCTGTATTAAGTAAAGAGTGTGAGCTTGGAATATTGATCTGCGGTACAGGAATTGGTATATCCATAGCAGCAAATAAAGTTAAAGGTATACGTGCAGCACTTTGCCATGACTGCTTTAGTGCAGAAGCTACCAGATCCCATAATGATGCCAATATTTTGGCTATGGGTGCTAGGGTCATTGGACCAGGACATGCATTAAAGGTAGTGGATACTTTCCTTGAGACTCCGTTCTCTCAAGATGAAAGACATATACGAAGAATTAATCTGATAGAAGATTAATAGAATCAATCCGTATAATCTCCATTTATTGGGTAAGAATATTATATAACTTTTATATAATTAAGAACGTTTACCCAGTGTGGAGGCTTAAAATGAAAGCATCAGCAAGTATTTACAGACAATTAAAAAAGGCTTTATTTTCCGGGAAACAGAAGACCTGGATTTATATAGTGGGCATATTGTGGATTGCAGTAATTGTCCAGATAGGCGTTAATCGCCTTCTGATTCCAAAGGTAAGCCTATTGGAAGCGTTTGTAGGTACTAATACCAATGTATCCTCCTATGAACTTGAGATGTACGCAAGTTGTGGCAATGGCATCTTAAGTGAAGAAGAGAAAAATGCTTACATTTATTATATTGCTGAGAATATTGGACTTAAGATAGAACAGACCCCTTCGATAACCATTAATGGTGAGGAATCAGAAGTTGTCGTTGAAAAAACCGGAAAAAATGCAGATACTTCTGTTAAGATAGTTACTCTGAAACAGCAAGATACAGATGGAACCGGAGACTATCACAATTATATATTAATCCGTCTAAAGTTATATGATAATACGGAAAGCCTGCTTTCTTATCGTAAGATTCTTGAGAATACCTTAAAAGAATTAGATGCTGAAAATGTACAGACAACCATGCAGCTCTCCAGTAAGTATAAGGGACAGTTAAGTCTGGACAGCAGAAATCAGATAACCGATGCTATGATTCGGAGTCTGGGAGGCAAAGAAGCCTATGCCTACAGAGAGGAAAGCCTTTATACTGTATATGCTTACAGCGGACTGTTAAAGGAATATGTAACCTCAATGGGAACAAAAATTAATATTCATATTGCCATTCAATATGATGAAGATATAGATTCAACCATTGTCTACCTGGGAACTCCGGTAATCAACGGTGGGTATTAAACCGCTGTTCACTTCTTTCGCCGCTTTTGTGGCGGAATGGAAGTGAGACAGCGTTTTTTTATATCATAATATTAAAACCAGCGTTTTCTTCCTCTGTAACGTTTACGGCGTTCTAACATTTCGTTATAAAGCAATACCTCTGTCATATCACGCATCCAATTATCATAACCGGAGGCTGAATTGTCATAGGTGGAGTTATCGGATAAACTTGATTCTCTTACTGAATTCAGATTGTTATATATCTTATCCACGAGTTTACCAAGGTATACTCTGTCAGGATATTCATCGAACATACAACTGCCGTCATACTCCAGCTTATCACATTCTTCTTCGATTAATCCCATCATTTTCTTTGCCTTCTCCGGATACAGATGCTTCATATAACCAAAGTCTTTGGAAGCATCTTCGCAGTTATCATAACCATATAAAGGCATCATAGGTACAGCAAGAGGAACATGATAGGGAGATATATCGGTCATATTAATATTATTTGTACCATACCCCTGGTTATAATCGTAATCATATTCCGAACTGTGCTTACTGGCATATTCCGAATAATTCTGCATTCTTGGCAAATAACCTGGAATTTCCGGTGAGGAAGGGATTAATGTTCCGGGAAAAGTACTGGGCGGCTGGTTAGGCAGCCTGTTACCCGGAGTTGTAGGGGTGGGTGCGGTTGGTATATTAGGTAAGGAGGGCAACGTAGGCAGAGAAGGTGGTGTTATCGTAGGGTTAGATGGAGCACCAGGCATTATAGGGGATGTGAAACCGGGCAGAGCTGGTGATGAAGGTATAGTACGCGGACCAGTCCCTGGTATTGTGGGAACAGCAGGAGTAGTCGGCCTGGCAGGTGCGGTAGGCATAAATGGCATAGTTGGTCTTGTCGGCAAAGTATTCATACCGGGGGTGGTTATGGTGCCAGGAAACGATGGTGTTGTGGGCATAACCGGTAAAGTGTTTATACCAGGTGCAAGAGGTGTTCCTGAAGGAAGAGGAAGGGTGGGTCTTATGGGTGTAACATTCATTCCTGGAATTGTGGAAATGCCAGGAGCAGAAGGGAAGGGCGGTGGAGCTGTTGTTCCTGGTACTGTTGGTATGGTAGAAGGAGTGGTAGCACCTGGCATAAAGGGTGCCGTAGGTCTGGTAGGAGATATAGGAATTGCAGGCTGAGTTAATAGACCCGGTCTTGTTCCAGGGGTCATAGGATTACTGGGACCTGGCATAGTAGCCGAGGGCGTCGGACTGGGGAATATAGGTCTCTGCGGCATAATGGGAATGGTTGCGGGAGGGACCGGAGAGGTAGTCCCAGGCTGAGGAGTCACGGGTCTTCCTGGCATTGTCGGAGCCATTGGCATGGTAGGTGCACCCGGAACTGTAGGTGTCATAGGTACGGTAGGAGTGGAGAGGGGATCTTGCATGGAATTAACCTTTTTTCCATAATCAGGAGAAATACCCGTATAACTTAAAGTGTTGCTCTGTTTAGTACCTAAAAGGTCCGAGTATACAGAATTAATGAAACCGGGTTTACCTTTATCGGTATTATTTACCGGAGAAGTGGTATAATTGGGAATACCGGACTTTCCGAAAGGATTGTTAGAAGGTGAATATTCTGAACGAGAATATTTCATTCGATCCTCCTTAGATCTGCTATATCATTTTATAACTAATATATGCAGATAAAGCTGTACCGTTCACCATTCCTTGAAAAATTTATATAATTCATATTCGGACATGACAGCAATGCTAAAATTGAATAATGTAGTAGGAATATTTTGCACGTTATGATAAAATGTATCCAGTAACTTATCTGGAGTGTGTTTGAGAACCGCTTACGTTTAACGAAGCACCCGCTTGGCGGTAGGCAAGGCATGTGGTGTGTGGCAAGGCGTGATTTTCCTTGTATAGCCAGTGCTGCGTTCCAGGAATTGGATTATAGCATACCGGATAACGGTGTGGTCAGAGTGGTGGAATGAACCTTAAAGCCCCTATATAGAAAGGTCAGTATTACGAATGGAAGAGAAACATTTATCCCTTATCAGGGAGAATTTGAATATAGATTTAATAGATATGATAATCAGTAACCCAATAAAAGGCAGTGAAATAAATAAAATAACCGTAAGACCAGTGAGTCTGAAAGGTAAAAATCTGTACCAGGTCTGTGAATACAGAAATAATCAGGTGTTTCATAAAAATATAGAGTTGCAGGACTTATCAGACCTTATTAATCTAAACATGGGCACTGTTATGAAACAGCTATTGTTAAGGAATGCAAATAATGAGCTTACTATGCTGATAAGCAGCAAGGGAAAAGAAACTTTGAAAATAAAGAGGTTACAAACAACGAATGAGAGTAAACCTCTTGTCAAAAATACTTCTCATAACAGAGAAAAGACTTATATCATACAGGAAGGAACTTTTGTGCCTTTTCTGTATGACCTTGGGGTCATTACAAGCGAAGGCAGAGTCGTTAATGGAAAGTATGATAAATTCAAGCAAATAAATCGTTTCCTGGAATTTATAGAAGACATACTGCCGGCTTTAAAGAAGGACAGGGAACTGACTGTTCTGGATTTTGGCTGCGGCAAGTCTTATCTTACATTTGCTATGTACTATTACCTGAAGGTGGTTAAAGGATATGCCGTAAGAATTATTGGGCTGGATCTTAAGAAGGAGGTCATTGCACATTGTAATGAGCTGGCCGAAAAATATGGCTATCACAAGTTAAACTTTTTAGTGGGAGACATAGCTGACTATGAAGGGGTTAATAAGGTTGACATGGTAGTTACTCTTCATGCCTGTGATACGGCAACAGACTATGCACTTTCTAAGGCAGTCCGCTGGGGCGCAGATGTTATTCTGTCAGTACCCTGTTGCCAGCATGAGTTGAATAGACAGATAAAAAATGATATCTTAAGCCCAGTATTACAATATGGATTGATTAAGGAAAGAATGGCTGCGCTGGCAACAGACGGACTCCGTGCGGAATTGCTGGAAATAGCAGGATACAAAACCCAGGTGCTGGAGTTTATTGATATGGAACATACGCCCAAGAATATCCTCATAAGGGGAGTTAAAAGAAGCGGAAAGCAATCAGACAGTAAGATCAGCGAAAGATTCAAGGAATATGAGCGTTTAAAATCTTTCCTGGAGGTACAACCTACATTATATGAGCTGCTTAAGGATTATCTGCCGCTTAAGGCCAGTAAGGAAGTGAAGGAATGTTAAAGCATGTATATCGGATCATAATATTATTATTTATATTTGCCGGTTCCTTTTACTATTTCTCCAGGGATATTTCAGAGGAAGTAAATGAAGTACAGGGCACTGTCAGTATGGGTAAAGTGTCATTACCCATAATTACTATCCGGCAAAACGGTGATGAAATAAATCTGCTCCACGGATACAGCAATAATCTGGAAGCCAATCTTGTCAGGGAGTCTATAACCCCTATTGATACGGCACAAAGTCTTGATATTGTCATCGACGGAAAAGAAAATGATGTAAAGCGTGTTATTTATGAACTCAGGAGTATTAAGGATAACAGCTTATTGGATACAGATACGATAAATGCTCTTGAAAAAGAAGGAGATTATAAGATAGCCCATCTTAAGTTCAAGACGAACCTTACACAGGATAAGGAATACGCTGTGAAGCTGACCCTTGTAACCAGTAAGAGTAGAAAAATGAACTATTATACCAGGGTAAAAAAGATAGGAAACTCTTATAATAAAGAAAAACTTGATTTTATTATGGATTTCCATAATTCTATTCTGAGCAGGAAAACAGATGGAATAACTGCTTATTTGGAGCCTCAGAGCACTGCTGATAATACTTCCCTGGCA
This sequence comes from Anaerocolumna sp., assembly GCA_029256725.1. Lineage (GTDB taxonomy): Bacteria > Bacillota > Clostridia > Lachnospirales > Lachnospiraceae > Anaerocolumna. Next base: position 7,064 of record JAQSXJ010000105.1, read on the forward strand.
TATGTGGACATACATTCCAGTTTAGAACTCATTACCTTTGGTAATCTAAAGCCCCAGGTAATAGGAGAGATAATTCCTACCATTAATGAAATAAATACAGACACGGCATCGGTGAGCCTTAACTATACAGTTAAAGCAGAAACAGAGTCCGGAGAGGAATATTACCGGGTGAAGGAATTTTACAGGGTTCGCTATACCAATACCAGAATGTATCTGTTGAATTATGATAGGACCATGGAAACTTACTTTGAATTAAACCTTACCAGCCTTGCAAAGAGTGAGTTTAAGCTTGGTATAACAGGGGATACGGATGTTGATTTTGTTACTGCCGGTGATAATAAAAAGCTGGCATTTGTAAGACAGGGTGAACTCTGGTATTACAGTCTGTCAGAGAATAAGATGACCAGAGTATTTTCTTTCCGTCAGGAAGAGACTGATTATATAAGAGATACCTACAATGAGCATAATGTTCAGATACTGAAAATGGATGATGACGGCAATATCGATTTTATGGTCTATGGTTATATGAACAGAGGAGCCTATGAAGGTTACGTGGGAATGGTATTTTACCGCTATTACAGTGGTGATAACAGAATTGAAGAGCTGCTGTATATTCCGATGAATATTACCTATCAGTTATTGAAGGAAGAGCTGGATGGCTTCAGTTATGTAAATTCCAATGAAGTATTCTACTTCATCTTAAACAGCAGGATCTATTCCTATAATCTGATAACCGATAATCTCTCTGTTGTAGCAGAAGATGTTGACAAAGACAGCTATATTGTGGATGCAGACAATCATTATATTGCCTGGGAGAATACCATTGATAAAAGTAAGGTAACAGAAATTTATATTCTTGACTTGGAAACCGGTGAAAAGGATAGCTTAAGAGCATCCAATAATGAAATCATAAATCTTCTTGGAAAAATTGATAATAATATAATATATGGATATGGAAAAAAGAATGCTTACATGACAACCCCTGACGGTACTCTTTTAACTTTGATGTATGAAATTGAAATAACGGACAAAAATAAGAAAATACTAAAGAATTACCAGAAGGATGGATATTTCATAACCGGAGCCTATGCTGAAGGAAATATTATTACGTTAAAGAGAGCGGTTAAAGGTGGTGGCGGGGAATACGAAGAGGCTGATGATGACTATATTTTAAATAGCGTGGCAGAAAACCATAAAGTATTTCATATAACGGAACGTGTGACAGAAAAGATGCTCACGGAGTATTATATATCTCTTCCCAGTGGTTTCTCAATGGAAAAGCTGCCATTACTTGCTAAGACGAAGAATACCATTATTACGGAGGATACAACACTTAGACTTAAGGATTCCATCTTTGAATTACCTGCCTTTACTGTATATGCTAAGGGTGAAGCTGTTGCCTCCGGTGAAAGTGCGGGAGAAGCAATCGAAAATGCATTTAACGTTATCGGAACAGTAATGAATAGCAAACAGCAGATAATTTGGGAGAGAATTATTAGAAGATCAACGGTTAATATATCTGGTGTAACACCGATTTATAGCGGACAAGACAGTAAGAGGTCATGCGTCGCAATGTTAAGCAGCTATAAAAAGGGGTATGATGACTCCTCTTCGTCAGCAGATTCCCTGGTTACTATGTTAAAGGAAAAGCTGGGTGATTCTTATCTGAATATATCCGGTGCCAATTTAGAACAGGCATTGTATTATGTTAATAGAAATCAACCGGTAATAGCTATGAAGAACAAAAAAGAAGCAGTTTTAATCGTTGGGTTTGATATGTATAATATAACCGTAATTGATCCTTCTCTGGGAAGAACTATGAAAATCGGTCTAAAAGATGCAGGCGAGCTCTTTGATAAGGCTGGCAATATGTTTTACACCTATTTTGATGAAAATGTCGGTTAAATTGTTTGATTAATCGTAATTCTTTTAAAGCATAGACATCCTGATGTGTTTACAAGGCACACGATGGGGTAGATTGGTTTAAAGTTTAAATTTCAGCTACGGTATAAAGACTATCCGATAAGAAAGCGGATAGTCAGAAAAGAGGTTAGAATGAAGTTACTAAGTGTAGCAATTCCTTGTTACAATTCTGCAGCATATATGGAGCATGCTATTAAAACCCTTTTAACAGGGAAGGATGAAGTGGAAATTATTATCGTAGATGATGGTTCTGCCGATAATACTTCTGCTATTGCCGCTAAATATGAAAAACGCTATCCGGATATTGTTAAAGCTATCCGTCAGGAAAATGGAGGACATGGAGAAGCGGTAAATACAGGACTTCTGGCAGCAACCGGTTTATATTTTAAAGTTGTAGACAGTGATGACTGGGTTAATGAGGCGGCATTTGCCAAGGTTCTTTCCACATTAAGGAATCTGGTATCTGACGGTAAGATGGTTGATCTCTTTATTGCCAACTATGTTTACGAGAAACCAAGCATCAATAAGCATAAAGTGATGGATTACAAAACAGCCCTTCCTCAGGACCGGGTATTTACCTGGAATGACATCATGTTCTTTAAACAAAGCCAGCAGATTATCATGCATGCTGCAATCTATAGAACCAAACTGTTAAAGGATTGTGGGTTAAAGCTTCCAAGCCATACCTTCTATGTGGATAATATTTTTGTTTACCAGCCCCTCCCCTATGTAAAGACCATGTATTATCTGGATGTGAATCTTTACCGATACTTTATTGGAAGGGACGACCAGTCGGTTAATGAGAAGAATATGATAAAGCGAATCGATCAGCAGATTCGTATAACAAAAATAATGATTGATTATAAAGATATTACAGCTATTAAGAATCGCAAGCTGAAGAATTATATGATAAAATATCTAACCATGATGATGGCTATTTCGTCTGTCTTTCTGATTAAGGAAAACACAACAGAGAGTCTTGAGAAGAAGAAGGAATTGTGGGACTATTTAGAAAAGAATAATAAAAGGTTGTATAATAGGATTCACAGCAAGGTACTTGGCAGATCAATGACCCTGCCAGGCAAGGCTGGAAGAAAGATCGTAGAATTAGGATACAGAATATCAAGAAAAATCTATGGGTTTTCATAAACCCATAGATTTTTGAATGTTTTATATAAGCTGATGGGAAAGTAGCCACTAACCTATATAAAAATATTAAATTTCAGCGTAGAGTTCCTTTTCTCTTGCTTTACCTGTCTGTCTGGCGGCCATCCATACATAAACCACTAAATACATTACAAAAGCAAGACCCATAATTACATCAAAAGCAGAGTGTTGTTTTAAAAATACAGTGGAAAGACTGATAAATATGGTTAAGATGATAGAACCGTAAGTTAACCAGCGTTTTTTCCTTAAGGATTCGCTCTTACAAATGGCAATGGCAGCACCGATAGAGTTAAATACGTGAATACTGGGGCATACATTAGTGGAAGTATCCGTAGAATAAAGTCTTCTTACGATACGAATAAAGATATTATCTCTTCCCAGAGCATCCAGATTAGGTCTTAAATCCTGCCCATTTGGCCATATAGTGTAAATTATCAGGCAGATGGTCATACCGATGAATAGAAAAGCAGTTACTTTGTAAAATTCATCCCTTGAAGCGAAGAAAAAATATACTACTGTTAAAAAGATATATAGGAACCAGAGCATATAAGGAATAACAAACCATTCATTAAAGGGAATCAAATCATCTAATTTAATATGAATAGAATAATAATTCTTTGTAACCGTTTGTTCCAGATAATAAAACCATACCATATATATGACAAAATAGGAAAGAACCCATGCGTGCCTGTATTTATGGATTAATGTTTTCAATAGCAAGGCCTCCGTTTTGTTTATTCTGTTATTCATTGGAATTATAGCATAGCAAGGACAAGATAACAACAATGTTCAAGGATAATTTACTTTTGTTAAGGAAAACGTAAGAAAGTTATTCTTAATGAATTAGCTATAACAAATCCTTAAATATCTGCTGTTAATAAGCAAGTTAAATTAAATTTTTTACTTTTATCAAATAAATAGAAGCTATCTATTCAAGACTTATTCAATTTTATATAGTATGGGTAGCATAAAGGAGTTTAAACAAATGAAAGTTGTAATTCAAAGAGTAAAACATGCATCTGTTACTGTAGAAGGTAAGATTGCAGGAAGTATTGAGAAAGGGTTGGTACTGCTGATAGGAATAGGCAGTGAAGATACCAGGGAAACGGTAGATAAATATCTGGACAAGATATTAAAGCTACGAATATTTGAAGATGAACAAGGTAAAACAAACCTTTCAATAAGTGATATAGAAGGTGAGATTCTGGCAATATCACAGTTTACCTTGTATGCTGATTGCAAGAAAGGAAACCGCCCTAATTTCCTGCAGGCAGCAGCGCCTAAAGAAGCAGAGGAACTGTATCAATACTTTCTGACCTCTTGCAAGGAGAAATACGGAAAGGTTGAAGCTGGAATATTTGGAGCAGATATGAAAGTTGAATTACTAGGGGATGGGCCGTTTACTGTAGTATTAGAGAAAGAAATGTTGGGATATTAGCACTTTTCGAATTATATAAGAAGAGTAGTCGAACGATTTTCTGCATTTATCTTGTAAAGACTTCCGCTGTCCGATATAATTGAAATGTAAAATACTGGTGTTTTTGATGAGGATTTATCAATTTAAACTCAGTATACAACTACAAATTATCAGGAAGGGGGAGCTATAATAAATTTTAGAAAACATAATAGGAAGATTGTCTTTCTTGCTGTGCTACTCCTGTCACTTAAACCTTTTGCCTTAAGCGGTTTGGCCTTAAGCAAGACTGCTTATAGCAAAGCTGCTTTAAATAATACGGTTATTGCTTCGTCGTATACCTTTACGCAGAATTCGGAAGAATCGGTTATTAGAACAGGGGACAGGCAGATATCAGCCTTTATTTTGCAGGAGGACAAAGTTCTTACCATTGAAGGAATCGATGAAATCGAGTTTAGAGAGTTTGGTGACCAAGAATTACTAACCATAGATTTCAGGTTAACGAATACAAGGTCCGGCAAGGAAAATGAATCAGATATAAAAGGGTATAAGACTGAACTTAAGCTTTCAGAGGAACCTATATACTGGAGGTTGGATACAAGTGGTAAAGTATATGGAATAGGCAATACGGAATTGTTGCAGCCTGAGAAATTAAACGATCTTCTGCCAACGGTCCTCCAAGGTATAAAGGCAGAATTTTATACCAGGAGACAATGGGATAACACCATACAGGTACAAATGAGTTTAAAAGGTGATACAGAGAAAGAAGCTGGTTTTCATTCCCCTGACCGTATAAATGCAAGCAGCCTTCCTAAAGAATTAAGAGAATTAGTGGTATCAGATGACGGTATAAGCAAGCTAGAGCTCAAAGCAAATTACCATATGGAGATACCGCTGGTGCTAAAGGGAGAACATATTAGTAAGGATACACCATTCATAAAGTTAAAACTTACGCTTGTAACACATATTGAAATTTACAATGACTAGAAAACATCAAATCTGATATACTAAATTTGTGATAGATAAATTATAGGAATAACCCAGGAAGTTAAGTAATATACAAAGGAATAATAGATAAGAATGGCTGCTGATAGCAGTTTTTTTTATGTAAAGTTTAGTCACAAATAATTCATAGTAATCATATATGAAATTATAATATAATCATTGACAAATAGAAATACCTGTGGTAGATTATAGGTAGTTAGCAATGCAAAATATTATTTATTATATAAAATATAAAAAGGAGAATAAGTTATGGCAAAGATAGCAAAGAACCTTACAGATTTAATCGGAAAAACTCCTCTTCTGGAACTGGCTAAGTTTAGTGAGACAAATGAAGTTAAGGCGAAATTGATCGGAAAACTTGAATACTTTAATCCCGCCGGCAGCGTAAAGGACAGAATTGCAAAGGCTATGATTGATGATGCAGAGGCTAAGGGGTTATTAAAGCCTGGTGCAACAATCATTGAGCCTACCAGCGGTAATACCGGAATCGGTTTAGCTTCCGTAGCAGCAGCCAGAGGTTATAAAATTGTTCTTACAATGCCTGAGACAATGTCCGTTGAAAGAAGAAACCTCTTAAAAGCATATGGTGCTGAACTTGTATTAACAGAAGGTGCTAAAGGCATGAACGGAGCAATTGCCAAAGCAGAAGAGCTTGCAAAAGAGACTCCGGATTCCTTTATCCCCGGACAGTTCGTTAACAGCGCTAACCCTGAGGTTCACAGAAATACAACAGGACCTGAGATCTGGGATGACACAGAAGGTAAAGTTGACATCTTCGTAGCCGGTATCGGTACTGGCGGAACCATTACAGGTGTTGGTGAATACTTAAAGAGCAAGAATCCTGATGTTAAGATTATTGCAGTTGAGCCTAGCGCATCTCCTGTATTATCAAAGGGTACACCCGGTCCTCATAAGATTCAGGGTATCGGAGCAGGTTTTGTACCTAAGATCTTAAACACTGAGATTTATGATGAAATCATAACTGTAGATAACGAAGCAGCCTTTGCTACTGGTAAGCTTATTGCTAAAACAGAAGGCCTCTTAGTAGGTATTTCTTCCGGCGCTGCTGCTTGGGCTGCAACCCAGATTGCTAAACGCCCTGAGAATGAAGGTAAGACCATCGTGGTATTACTTCCTGATACAGGTGAAAGATATCTGTCTACTCCATTATTCGCTGAATAATTTCATTTTAATAATCTTCCCTAACCGGCCGGACCTTTTTATGAGGTCCGGTTTTTTTGCTCTCTTACTTAGGATAAGCTGCCGCCCCTTGACAAAAGGGAAGGATGTAGCGCAAAATGAGTATAGGAACAAGTAAGTTCAGTTATAAAGGAAGGAATTGTACATGAAAGATGAAAAAACAGTAGCTGAATCTCTTACAGAGCAGGTTCATCTGTTAATGCCGGGCCATATTAATGGAAGTGGAAGGCTCTTTGGAGGGCAGCTTTTGGAGTGGATCGATATTGTTGGCGGTGTTACTGCCAAAAGACATGCGGAAGCCCATATCACAACAGCGGCTATCGATAATCTGCAGTTTAAGGCAGGAGCTTATATAAATAATACAATTGTACTATTGGGAAGAATAACTTATGCAGGTAACACCTCTATGGAAGTAAGGGTAGATACCTATGTAGAAGAACTATCCGGATTAAGAAAACCCATTAACAGAGCATATCTGGTTTACGTTGCCATAGACAGTGAAGGAAGGCCGGTTAAGGTACCTAAGCTTAAGGTCGAGACAGAGGCACAGAAAGCGGAATGGGAAGGCGCACTGAAAAGAAATGAGCTTCGCAAACAACGCAGGATAGAAGGTTTTTAACGGATTTTAATACTGGCATATAAGGGGACAAACAGGCATATATTAGAAAAAACAAGCTTGGGGGCCCTGATATGCATCCGTATATGGAAGAGAGAATTATTGAGCTAGCCAATTATACCATTGAAAACAAAGCCACTGTAAGAGAGACTGCCAACCGCTATGGCATTAGTAAATCTACGGTACATAAGGATCTGCAGGACAGACTGCCGGGAATAAACGGGCAGCTTTATAATGCGGTCAATGAAATTCTGATGTTTAACAAAGCAGAACGGCACATAAGAGGTGGACTGGCTACGAGAAAGAAGTACAGAAAGACTTTAAGTGCTGCAGGAGCATGAAATTTTATGCACTGCATAAAGTCTACGTGCACTACATAAAGTCTACGTGCACTGCATAAAGTCTACGTACACAGTATAAAGGTTACGTGCACCGTATAAAATGACATACTCCATATTTCCTTTCTTGCATCATAGGCTCTCAAAGGGTATAATAATAGCAGACAGCCATAGTATTCAAAGGATTATTGAGCTGCAAATGATTAAGTTTAAGGAGTTACATTTTGGAGAAAAGCATACAGGTGAAGAAAAAAGATATTATTCTCATTGCCGTTGTACTGGTTGTGGCAATTGTGGGGTTTTTGGTATTCTATTTAACTCAAAGAAGCGGAGATACGGTTGTAGTTACCATAGACGGAGTTGTCTATAACGAATATCCACTGAACAAAGACATAGAAGTTGATCTGCCAGGCGTTAATGGTGGTACAAATCATCTGGTTATTAAAGACGGTTATGCAGACATGACGGATGCTGATTGCCCGGATAAAATATGTGTTGATTCAAGAAAAATCAGTAAAACTGGAGAAAGTATCATCTGCCTTCCCAATAAGGTAGTAGTTAAGATAGAAGGAAATACCGAATCAGAGGTAGATGGTTCTACAAACTAAAAACAAAGGATGAAAAGGAGTGCTGAATATGGATACTTTAGAACTTGCCTTATCCCTGGAATTAGACTTAGGAAAATACTACAGGGAGCAGGCTGAAAAGAATGCGAACAACAGTTTAGAGGTTGTTTTTAACATGCTTGCGATGGAAGAAGATAAACATGCGGAAATTTTAATGAGAAAGGCAGAGTTATTGACCCTTCCTGTTAGTGAAAGCAATATTCTAAAGGAAGCAGAAAAGCTGTTCCGCCACTTAAAAGATTTTGAAAGTGATTTTACGGAACTACCAAGTCAGTTGGATTCTTATCGTATGGCTCTTGATATGGAGCATAAAAGCCTGAAGTTTTATACTTCGTTGAGGGATAAAGCTGAAACGCAAGAAGAGAAGACTACTTACGAATACCTTATTAAACAAGAAGATACCCATTGCATTCTCTTAGAGGAGCTTGTAAAGCTCACTACAAGACCGGAGGAATGGGTAGAATCTGCTGAGTTTGGAGTACGAGAAGATTACTAAGCGAATGAGAGTCCTGGGATTTATGATTGTTTCTGCAGTCAAGAGTCCCAGGGCTTTCTTTATTTGCCTTATTTGCATAGCAGGATAAAGATATAATTTGTAATTGACCTGCATACAATATAGAAACAAGTACAATAGGGGGATATCCTTTTGAAAGGCTATATAGAAGAACGGGCAGTAGAAATAGCCAACTACATAATCGACAACAATGCGACAGTGAGGCAGACAGCCAAACAGTTTGGCATTTCAAAATCAACTGTACATAAAG
>JAQSXJ010000014.1 GCA_029256725.1 Anaerocolumna sp.
TGATTGCTCCTACCTCAAATGATCGAGTTCGTATGATAGCAGAACAGGCAACAGGGTTCATTTACTGTGTTTCTTCTATGGGGGTAACAGGTGTTAGGTCGGAAATAAAGACCGATATCAACGCTATGATCTCTATGGTACGCGAGGTAACGAAGGCGCCCTGTGCAGTAGGCTTTGGAATCTCAACGCCTGAGCAGGCAAGGGAATTTGCGTCTGTCTCAGATGGAGCAATTGTTGGTAGTGCAATAGTGAAAATCATTTCACAATATGGTAAGGATAGTATCAAACCTGTAGCTGATTATGTAAGAGAGATGAAAAAAGCAGTGATGGAAGCTTAAAGCACCGGGGATTGTTATTACGGGAAGTTGTGATCTTAGAACATACAACTATTGATTGGTTAAACATATATTTAAAATTTTATAATGCTAAGATATTAAACTAAATGGAGGGATAATCAATCCCTCCTATTTTTATGCTATCACTTATATATAGGACTGGTTTACTTTTTTAGATGTTATATTAATTGATAATATATATGTTATTCAATTCTAGATTAAGTGAATTGGTTTATAAAGGGTTCAGGTAATAAAACCAAAGAAATTCTATTTGTGATTACAAATATATGTCAATTAATATAAAAAAACAGTGTGAAAAATAAAGAAAAGCAACGTTATGAACATATTATTTCGTTGTCCAAATAGATTCTTTTACTTTTTTATTGAAGAATGCCTAAAAGTGTTATATGGTAATAAAGGAGACAGGAATAAGAAATATCACAACGGGGAAAGATTTTGGAGGTTTACTATGTTTGAAGTATTACTGGTGGATGACGAAGCTTTGGTTCGTGACGCCATAAGCGCCAATATGAAATGGGAAGAGTTAGGGTATCACTTGGCCGGAACTTGTAAGAATGGTAAGGAAGCAATGGAATTCCTGGCAATACATAATGTTGAATTAGTAATAACTGATATCTGTATGCCTTTTGTAGACGGTCTGGAGCTTGCCAGATATATCTATGAAAAGCATACAGATACCAGGACGATTATATTAAGTGGATATAATGAATTTGAATATGCAAAGACAGCGGTTAAGTACCAGGTCGTAGAATATATACTTAAACCTGTTACGGTAGCTGAGTTAAATGAAATTCTCTTAAGAGTAAAAGAAACAATAAGTGAAGAGAGAAAGAAGAAAGAGAGTCTTCATAAACTTACGGATTCATATCAGAAGAATCTTCCCATACTACGTTCCAGATATTTAAACCAGTTGGTCAAGGGGATGCATAAACAACAACCGGAAGAGAAGCTCCATGAGAAGCTAAAGGAGCTGCACCGGGATATCAGCGGTGAATATTATATTACTGCACTTATGGTTGCAGAGCATACAGAAGATTTTCTTATATCAATGCCGGAAGCTGCCGGAGATCTGCCGGAATTTATTCTTTTTAATATATTAGAAGAGATGACTTCTGCTGACGATAAATTACTGGTATTTCAGGATTTGCAGAATAATACGACCCTTCTTATCTCAGGCATCTCAGAAGCATTTCTGCTGGAGAAGCTACAAAGAGTATACGAAAGCAGCAAGGCAATGATGAAAGAATACTTTGGTTTAGGGGTGACTCTGGGAATCGGCAGTACGGTCAATTTGTTATATAAAGTTCATAAATCCTATGAAGGAGCGGTAAATGCACTGGAGTATCGGTTTCTATATGGACAGGACAGAGTACTCTTTATCAAAGATTTCGTAGAAATGGATCAGATCAGAATTATCGAAATCAGTGATAATATCAAAAAACTTACTCTGGCAGTTAAGCTGAACAGTAAGACTGAAATAGCTGAAAGCCTGCAAGAGATTATATCCAGACTAAGAAAACTGGTTTTGTCCTCTGCCAGGATATATATCTGTGTACAGAACATTATGGTAGCACTGAACAATCTGGTGGACAGCTTAAATCTTACCGATGAGGAAATTACCGAACGGCAGAATAATCTGTTAAAACTTTTATACACCATGAAAACTCTTGAGGAAGTGGAGAAGCTCCTCTGTGAGTATTGCTATTATATCGGGGAGGTTTTAGCGGAGCAAAGGGATAGTTTTAGTAAGAAGCAGGCAATTATTGCGGTAGAATATATTGAAGAGCATTATATGGATGAAGACTTAACCCTGCAGTCCATGTGTGGTGATCTGGCAATCAGCATGAGTTATTTCAGTACCATTTTTAAACGCTACACCGGTGAAACGTTTATAGAAGCCTTAACCAAGCGGAGAATGAAAGCTGCCATGGGGCTTCTTGCAAATACTACACTGAAGGTATATGAAATTGCAGAGAAAGCAGGTTATGCTGATCCGCATTACTTCGCCATTACTTTTAAAAAGATTACCGGAATGACACCGAAGGAGTATGCAAAAAAGGAAGGAAGAATGCATGTTTAAGCCTGACACGGAAGCTCTGCTTGGGAAAAGGCTTGGCAGATTATTGCAGCCTTTTAAGAGTATCCGGATGAATATGATATTCTTATTTTCCTTGTTGATTCTGTGTGCGGTGTTTTTATTTCTGGGAATCTCATTGAGCGTTACCAGAAAGGCAGTAATTGAGAACTCCACAGAATATACAAAACAGGTAATCGGACAGGTGAATGCAGATATAGATGCTTATATCAGTTACATGGAGAATATCTCAACCTTGTTGGTAACAAATATGGATGTGAGGGAGTATCTTTCCACAGAACCTTATAGTGAAAAGGATTCAGAACTATATGCCAGAATGCTGTCACAATTTGAAACAATTCTTAGCATGAGAGAAGATATCTACAATATTGTAATATACGGTGAAAATGATAAATTCGCAGTAAATCATGGAACTCAGATGCTCAATCGCAATGTAGACATCAAAGAAATGACTTGGTATAAGAAAGCGATAGAAGGAAATGGAAGACGTATATTATCCTCTTCTCATGTTCAGAACGTTATATATGATGATTACAAATGGGTTGTAACCTTAAGTAAAGCAATCCGCACCAAAGAAACCGGAAAGATTCTCGGAGCACTACTGGTAGATCTAAATTATAGTTCTATTACAAAGCTCTGTCAGAATATAAAGATGGGCAACAAAGGATACATTTTCCTAATAGACAGTCAGGGAGAGATTATCTATCATCCGAAACAGCAGCTTATCTATACAGGGCTTAGAAAAGAAAAGATTGGAGAGATTCTCACCTGCAAAAAGGATCACTTCATAACCACCGTAGATGGCGAAGAAAAACTCTATACCATGTCCACTTCTGAAAAAACCGGATGGACTGTAGTAGGAGTGGCAAATATTAATGAACTGTTTCCCGGCAGACAAGCTACCCAGAGTATCTATTTAGAAAGCGCTCTGATGTTACTAATGGGAGCTCTTATAATAGCAGTACTTTTCTCTAATAAACTGACAAGACCTATTACAGATTTAAGGAATTCAATGAAGGAAGTAGAAAAAGGAAATTTTGATAAGGTAACTCGAAAGGACTGGGGAGAAGGAGAGATTGGAATGCTTCATAAGTCCTTCTATGCCATGACCGATGAAATTCAGAACCTGATGAAGGATAAGAGCAGAAGCCAGAAGGAGAAGTACAAGCTGGAGCTTAGAGCCTTGCAGGCACAGATAAATCCTCACTTTCTTTATAATACTCTGGATTCCATCGTGTGGATGGGAGAAGGGGGGAATAACAAAGAAGTAGTAATAATGACGGCAACCCTTGCTAAGTTGCTGCGACAGAGTATTAGTAATGAAGTGGAATTTGTCACTATTGAAAATGAGGTGGATTATGCCAGAAGTTATCTTATTATTCAGAAAATGCGTTACAGAGATCAATTATCCTTTGAAATTGAGGTTGATCCGTTGATATATTCCTGCCGTATGGTAAAGTTAATTCTTCAACCCCTGGTCGAGAATGCTATTTATCATGGCATCAAATACCGGGAAACAAAAGGAACAGTAATAATACGTGGGGAAGAAACTGGTGACGGTATCCTTTTACAGGTTATTGATAATGGAATCGGTATGGAGGAAGATACCTTAAAACACATATTTGATAAAAAGGATAAGTCTGGTAAGAATAACGGAGTAGCAGTTGAAAATGTTAACCGCAGGTTGAAACTTTACTATGGAGAGAAGTACGGCTTACAGTATGAAAGTACTCCTGGTATCGGTACTACTGTAAGCATTTATCTGCCGAAAGTGGAGGGAGGTGTACCGGGTGAAGAGTATTAAATATCTTGATATGTATCTGTTTAAAGGCACAGAGACAGGAAGTGGTAGAGAAACTGGTAAGCCATTTCTGGTTCTCAATGGAGTACGTGCCACAGCTCGCCATATGGGAGTTGGTCTGAAACTGCGGATAATTGCTTTGATAATACTGTTTCTATGTACAGGTATGTTTCTTTATAAGATAATGCTTCATAAAGACAAGCCAATGGAGATTATCTGTATTGTTAAGAGTCTGGATGAGAATAATGGATTCTGGCAGTCTGTGATGGAGGGGGCTGATTTAGCTGCTATGGAATACAATGCACAGATTGTTATTTGGGGAGCTGAGAAAGAAGATGATTATGTTACCCAGAACCAATTAATTGAAGAGGCGATTAAGAGGAAACCCGGAGCCATTGTCCTGGCTGCAGCCGATTATATCAAAACTGTTGATGCTGCAAAAACAGTAGTTGATAACAATATCAGACTTGTTCTCATAGACTCTACCGTTCAAGGGGATTTTGCCGATGCAGTGATTGCAACCGATAATTATAAGGCTGGAATCCGTATGGGTGCTCTTATGAAGCGGTTGTTAAAAGATGATAAGGAAATCGGGATTATCAGTCATGTAAAAGGAACCTCCACAGCCATTGACCGTGAAAACGGCATAAGGATGGGACTTACGGATGACAAAGATAAAATTGCAGAAATAGCTTACTGTGATTCCAATACAGAAAAGGCCAAGGAACTAACAAAAGAAATGGTTAAGAAGCATCCTGATATATCTGTTATTGCTGGTCTAAACCAGTATGCATCAGTCGGAGCAGGAGCAGCTATCAAAGAATTGGGACTGGAGAAATCTATCAAAGTCATTGGTTTTGATAATGCCACCGAGCAGATTAAGTATTTGGAAGAAGGGATTTATGAAGCAATTGTAATTCAGAAATCCTTTAATATGGGATATCTTGGTGTGGAAAGTGCCGTTAAGCTTATAAAAGGGGAAAAGGCAGAACGGGTTATAGATTCCGGCTCCACCTTAATCACAAAAGATAATATGTACACCAGCTTGAACCAGAAACTCTTATTTCCTTTTGACTAGTTCGTAAAAGTAAAATATAACAGTTACAAAATTATCGAATATTTATATTTTACCTCCTCACAACTAATTCTCTATATACTAAAATTATGTAAGTAATTAGGTAGTACTGTTCTATCAAACTAATAAATAAGTAATATAAATAGCAATATAAAAAGGTTAAAATCTTATGAAAGTAAGATTTTAACCTTTTTATATAGATTTCTCTATTAAATTGTTCTCTGAAAGACAATATAATGTGCTTACAGAAGCAAAACAAAAGAACAGAAAGCATATTGGAAGGTGAATGTATGGAGAAAGTATTGATTTCCATGGAAAGAATCGACAAAGCCTTTTCCGGAGTCAGCGCTTTAAGGGGAGCGAACCTCGAAGTCAGAGCAGGAGAGGTTCATGCACTTATGGGTGAGAATGGTGCCGGTAAATCAACCCTCATGAAGATTCTGACGGGAATCCACGCAAAGGATGCAGGAACTGTCAGATTCGAGGGTAGGGAGATAGAATTTAAGAGTCCGAAAGAAGCACAGGATGCAGGTATTGTAATTGTTCATCAGGAGCTTAATATGATGAATCATCTTACCGTTGCCCAGAACTTGTTCATAGGAAAAGAAAATACTAAGGGCAGATTTATTAACGATAAAGAAAATAACAGACAGGCGCAGAGGCTTTTTGAGAAATTAAATATTTCAATCAATCCCAAAGAGACTATGGGGAATCTCACAGTGGGAAAACAGCAGATGGTAGAAATAGCAAAGGCTATATCCGCAGAATCCAAAGTGATTGTGTTTGATGAACCAACAGCTGCCTTAACAGATACAGAGATAACAGAACTCTTTAAGATCATCAAAGAATTAAGAGCAAAAGGGCTTGGGATTGTATACATATCACATAGAATGGATGAAATCAAGAAAATAACTGACCGGGTAACCATTATGAGAGATGGCGAGTATGTGGATACCTTGATTTCAGAAAAGTGTACGAAAGATGATATCATAAGCCGGATGGTAGGCAGGGTTATCTATGAAGATCCAAAAGAAACCAGCAATGTCTCTGATGACGCAGCGGTGGTACTGGAGGTTAAGAGCCTAAATGCCGGTAAAATGGTACAGGACATAAGTTTTTCATTAAGAAAAGGTGAAATACTTGGTATTGCCGGCCTTATGGGATCCGGAAGAACAGAAACAGCCAGGGCACTATTTGGTGCAGATCCCATAGACAACGGTGAAATCTACATAAAGGGAAAGAAAGTTACTATAAATAATCCCTGTGATGCGGTTAAGGCTGGTATAGGATACTTATCAGAAGATCGTAAGCGGTACGGTATTATTGTAGAGAAAACAGTTGCAGATAATTCTGTTATGGCAGCACTGGAGAAATACTGTTCCGGACAGTTTATCCACGACAGAAGAATCCGAAAGGATGCTCAAAAGTATGTAGAGATGCTTAAGACGAAAACACCTTCCGTGGAACAATTGGTAGTTAACCTTTCTGGCGGTAACCAGCAAAAGGTAGTAATAGCCAAATGGCTGTTAAAAGACAGTGAAATACTAATCTTTGATGAACCGACCAGGGGTATAGATGTAGGAGCCAAAAGCGAAATCTATGCTTTAATGAACAGTTTAGTAAATCAGGGAAAATCCATTATTATGATATCCTCTGAATTACCTGAGATCCTTCGTATGAGTGATCGAATACTGGTAATGTGTGAAGGAAGAATTGCCGGAGAATTCACGATAGAAGATGCCAGCCAGGAGAAAATCATGCATGCTGCAACTTTAAGAAAAGAAAGGAATCATTAAATTATGAAACCAACAGAGAAAAAAGAAATCAATTCCTTTAAGTCTATAATAAAACAGATAGGAACACAAAAATTAATTGCAGTATTGGCTTTGATTGTAATCTATATCTTTTTTGCCATATTCAGCCAGCCCTTTCGAAGCTCAAATACATTGATCAGCATCTTTGATTCTTCTTATTATATAGGATTTCTGGCAATCGGTGTTACCTTTGTCATCATAACCGGCGGTATTGATCTGTCCATCGGTACAGTAATGGTATGTTCAGCCTTAATGGGCGGCGTTCTTTATGAGCTTGGCCTCCCGCTTCCTTTGGCATTAATCGCAATCGTATTAATCGGAGCAACTTTCGGACTGATAAACGGACTTATGGTATCTGTCTTAAAGCTTCCAGCCTTTATAGCAACCCTTGGTACCATGATGGTTACCAGAGGTCTTGGCTCTATCATAACAGGGACAAAAAGTATTACCTTTCCCCTTAGAACCAATGAAGACGGCTGGTACAAATCCTTATTCCGTACCGGACAAATAGGAGGTCTTGAAACTGGATTTCCTTCAGGTTTTCTATTACTGATAGGAGCAGCTGTAATTATGGCGGTAATACTTACGAAAACCAAAACCGGTCGATATATACTGGCTCTTGGCAGTAATAAGGAAGCTACCAGATTATCCGGTGTAAACATAGTAAAATGGGAGACCATTGCCTATGTTATCAGTGGTACTTTCGCAGGAATTGCAGCAGTATCTTATGTAGCGATATATTCAACAGTTCAGCCTGGAACAGGTAACGGATTTGAACTGGATGCCATTGCAGGTGTTGTAATCGGCGGAACCTCTCTGGCAGGTGGTGTTGGTTCAGTTGCAGGAACTTTAATCGGTGTATTTATTATGAGCGTGCTCAAAGTAGGACTTCCTTTTATCGGATTACAGCCTCACTATCAACTGTTTATTACAGGTATCGTATTAATAATAGCTGTGTATGCAGATGTTCGCAACCGAATAAAGAAAAAGACCAGATAGGGTTATTCTAACATTATTCTGCTTTGATGGTTTGAAAAGAAGGCTATAACGATAGTATAAAACTTTAGCATTACATGAAATTAATCTATTTAATCGAGTAGAATCAAGGATAAAATGTTTCGGGATTACTTACCTCCTGGCAGGTAGCTTTTAGGAGCATACATACCCGGAGATAATAATAAAAAGCAACATATAAGGAGGATATTTTATGTACTTAAAAAGGGTAGCAGCAATGGGGATTGCAGCAGTGTTTTTAATGGGTACCTTATTAACGGGATGCAGTAAAGAGAACACTTCCCAGACCAGCGGCGGAACAGAAGCTTCTGGTGGAAAAATGACAGTAGAAATTGTAGCAAAAGGCTTTCAGCATGATTTCTGGCAGGCTGTTTTAAAGGGAACAGAAAAAGCAGCGGCAGAATTCGGCGTTACTACGAACTTTGTAGGACCTGAGGGCGAAGGCGCTATTGCAGCACAGGTAGAGCAGCTTAACAATGCCATTAACAAAAATCCCAGTGTAATATGCCTGGCAGCCCTTGATACCAGTGCAGCAATTGATTCTATTGCTAATGCACAATCAAAAAAGATTCCCATCATTGGATTTGATTCTGGTGTTCCCGGTGCGCCTGAAGGAGCAGTTGCTGCCAATGCTGCAACAGATAACTATAAGGCAGGAGAACTTGCTGCTGAGAAGATGTATGAAGCTATTAAAGATAAAGTAACAGACCCTACAGAAACAGTACGTATCGGAGTAGTAGCCCAGGAGGCCAATTCTGAGTCTATAACTCAAAGAACTGCAGGTTTTGCTGAAAAAATGTCTGCTCTCATTGGTGAAGATAAAGCTTCTGTAGAAGGACATGATAAATATAGCCGTAAAGTAGAAGGAGCAAAGGTTATTATTGAAATCAGAATACCTACTGAAGTTACAGACAATGCAGGTAAGACAGAAGCACTAACACTTCTTAATAAAGAAGACTTAATCGGAATTTATGGCTCCAATGAATTTGCAGCGAAATGTATTATTAATGCGAATGAAGGAATGAACAAACTTGGCGCAGATAAAGTAATTGCCGTTGGTTTTGACTCTGGTGCCTTGCAGCTGGATGCCGTTAAGTCAGGTGTGTTTTATGGTTCTGTAACACAGGATCCTGTATCTATCGGTTACAATGCTGTAAAACTTGCAGTAGCAGCGGCTAAGGGTGAGAAGGTTGAAGATGTAGATACCGGATGCCAGTGGTATAATGCAGAGAATATGGACAGTGCTGAAATTGCACCCTGTCTGTATGAATAACATATATAAGAGCATAGAGGGCTTTGGTCCTCTATGTTTTTTTGTTACGTGCTGTATGTGTAACAATTAATTCCTGCAATATTGGATAGAGGAATAAATACATAAACAGGAAATTGAGTAGGCAGTTGTGTAATGTATAGAAAACCAGACATACCAAATATACTTGCTCCTGTAAGAAAGAAGTAAAACTGTCGGGGACCTTGGTAATAAGGAGAAGCTGGTATTAAACTTATAATGGACCAGTGCTCCAGTAAACAATTAACTGATGGTGAAGAAGCTGATGTAGCAGGAGCATTGTCCGAATTTACTGTTGGGGCAGGCGATTCAGCTGTTCAATTATATTGAACAAATCTTCAGATCTTCCTGCACCTTCTAAGGAGTTTGATAGCATCTGATATCTCTGGGTATCGGTTGGATTAATAAAAGTATGAAGGTTTGTCATCTCTATACACCTGTAACATTCCATTACTTTAATGTATTGGAAAATGTATGGAAATATTCTGGTATTACGTTCTGTTATCCTTACTTATTTCATAAAAATGAATTTTTGACTGTCAAGCTTACGTTAAGGATAAGCAAGAAATAGCTAAGTAACAGAAAAAAGGCACAATGGAAGGAAATTAAAATGAAACACAAATACATAGTTACATATAGAGATTTATAAGCGTAAATTATTACTGGAGTAGTAGACATGTAAAAAGATTATAAAATACCTGAAAAATAATTGTAATCCTTTTTACAATCCTGTATAATTATTAAAAAGCGCTTTCGAGCTAAAAAACACGGGATGAAATAGAAAGGCATAAGAAAATGAAATTATTACAGGACAGAATTATAGAAGACGGCAACGTGAAGAGCGGAAATGTACTTAAAGTAGATAATTTTTTGAATCATCAGATGGATATTGAGTTATTCAATGAAATCGGAAAAGAGTTCAAACGAATCTTTTCAGAATGTTCTATAAATAAAATACTTACGATAGAGGCCTCCGGTATCGGTATTGCCTGTATTACCGCACAATATTTTAATGCACCTGTAGTATTTGCAAAGAAAGCCCAGAGCATAAATATCGATGGTGATGTATATTCAACGAAAATTGAATCATTCACTCACAAGAAAACCTATGATGTGATTGTTTCTAAAAAATTTATAAGTCCCGAAGACAGAGTTCTCATTATTGATGATTTCCTGGCTAACGGTTGTGCACTTGCAGGGCTAATAGATATTGTACGCAGTGCAGGAGCAACGGTAGAAGGCATCGGAATAGTAATTGAAAAGGGTTTCCAAAATGGTGGAGATATTATCCGAAATATGGGTGTAAGGCTTGAATCTTTAGCTATCGTAGAAAGTATGGATGCAGAAAACGGCACAATAGAATTTCGTTAATTACTTAAAGGATACATATAATCCGCTTTGAAAAGGGGCGGATTTTTTGTGCTCCTTTCTATCTTAGTTGGAAAATATGGACTTTAGTCTTCTGGTATGCATGGTGGATATACGGATTCCACTTTTGATTGGAGCGCGTCAGGGCGCGAATGGGGGATAGTATGAAACATATCATTACATATTTAAAACCTTATGGCCTGCGAATGCTAATGGGGTTTATCATAAAAGTTGCAGGCACTTTTATGGATTTGGGACTTCCCTGGGTACTGGCCTATATAATTGATGAGGTCATTCCTTTAAAGGAAGTAAAATATATACTGCTATGGGGCGTCTTAATGCTTCTCTTATCGGTAGGTGCAAGACAATTTAATATCACGGCTAATCGTATGGCGTCCAGAGTTGCCGGAGATACCGTAAAAAAACTAAGACATGATTTATTTCATAAAATACAACAGCTTTCCGGTTCACAGGTGGACTACTTATCTATTCCTTCTCTGGTATCTCGAATGACTTCCGATACCTACAATATCCATCAAATGGTAGGAATGATGCAAAGACTGGGTGTCAGAGCACCAATTATCCTTGTGGGAGGTATGATTCTGACCTTTACACTGGAACCGGTACTTACACTGATTCTTGTTGGCATTTTGCCTTTGCTGGCCATTTGTGTCTATGTGGTCTCCAAAAAGGGAATCCCCCTTTATTCAAAGAGTCAGAGTGCAGCGGATAGAATGGTCCGGGTAGTAAGAGAGAATGTTAACGGTATACGTGTTATTAAAGCACTTTCCAAATCAGGATATGAAAAACAACGATTTCACAGATCAAATGATGAGGTAGCTGCCAATGAATTTAAGGCAGGAGCAACGATGGCAGTGATTAACCCTATAATGAATCTGCTGCTTAACGGTGGTTTGACTCTTGTTATAATAGCAGGTGCTTACAGGGTAAACAGCGGTGCCTCTGAGGTTGGTAAAATAGTAGCTTTTCTATCCTATTTTACAATGATTCTAAATGCTATGCTGATGATTACCAGGATTTTTGTAAGTATTTCTAAGGCAAATGCTTCTGCTAACAGAATTTTCGAAGTTTTAAATGCCAGTGAAGAATTGAATCCAGAAGAAGCTCTGACAGAAAAAGAAGTATATGGAGCGGAAGAATCTGAAAATACACATGTTTCTTTCCGAGGAGTTACCTTTACTTATCCTCAGCGGAGAGAAGAAGAGTCAGAAGAAGATGATTCTATCAATGTAGAAAACATAGATTTTAGTATAAAGTCAGGTGAATCCCTGGGTATTATAGGAGCAACAGGTTCAGGTAAAACTACCTTGATAAATCTTCTGTTACGCTTTTATGATACAGATAAAGGGGGCATCTACATACATGGTAAAAATGTTAAGAGCTATTCCTTGCAGGAATTGAGAAGTAAATTTGGTGTGGTATTTCAAAATGATATGATATTTGCTGATACCATCGGTGGAAATATTGACTTTAACCGTGGCTTATCCGATGACAGATTAATGGAAGCAACAGAAGATGCTCAGGCAGCTGAATTTATTAACCAGCTGGTGAGTGACGAAAAGAAAGGCTTTGATTACGAGGCAGCAGTAAAAGGTGCGAACCTAAGCGGTGGGCAGAAGCAAAGACTTCTTATTGCAAGAGCACTTGCTGCCAAGCCAGAAATTTTGGTTCTTGATGATTCTTCCAGTGCTTTGGACTATAAAACAGATGCAGCACTTAGAATAGCGATGCGAAAGAACTATCAGAATACCACGACAATAATGATAGCCCAGAGAATCAGTTCCATTATGAATATGGATCACATACTTGTAATGGAAGAGGGCAGAATGATAGGTTATGGTAACCATGAAGAACTTCTTATAACTTGTTCCGTATACAATGAGATATATCAGTCACAAATGGGAGAATGATGACAACTAAAACTGAGACCTATAATAATGCCCAGTAGTGCTATAAGCTTCTTTCATAGTTTTAAGCTGCAGTAACTGGCAGCGGAATGCGAGGAAATATGTCTGTGAAGAAATATAATGAGGATAGTGCTCCCAGGTCAAGAGGTTTCTTGAACTGGAAGAAACGCAATACAGAAACAGAGTATAAAGTAGACGAAAACTCTAACTCGAAAGAATTAGGATCAAAAAATAACTATAACTCGAAAGAATTAGGATCAAATAATAAATCTAACTCAAAAGATGATACAGAAAAATCTTATAAGCAAAGTGAAAAAGATCAGGAAAATAAAACGAAACCCAGAGATGCGAAGAAAGTAGTAAAACGACTCAGCAAATACCTGATACAGGAAAAGTGGAGAATAACCCTGGCGTTAGTATTAACCATAACGGGGAATATCCTGGCACTTATCGGACCTATGCTTTCCGGTTATGCCATTGATGCTATTGAACCCGGTAAAGGCAGAGTAATCTTTGAAAAGGTATTCTACTATGGTAGTTTGATGATGATACTCTATATTATCTCGGCTTTCTTTTCTTATCTCTTAAGTATTCTTATGCTGCGTATAAGCCAAAAGGTTACGAAAAGAATGAGAGACGATGTCTTTGCCAAGCTGACAGAACTACCGGTCAATTACTATGATACCAAGCAGGCAGGAGATATTATCAGCCGTATATCCTATGATATAGATGTCATTAGTACATCACTTTCTACAGATGTAGTGCAAATAATGGCCAGTGTAATTACAGTCATTGGTTCGCTGGTAATGATGATTATGATTTCACCGATAATGGTACTGGTTATGCTGGTGACCATTCCTTTATCCATTTGGTATACCCGTTACATGTCAGGGAAAGTCAGGCCTTTATACAGCACGCGTTCAGAGAAACTTGGAAACCTGAACGGTTTTGTAGAAGAGATGGTATCCGGTCAGAAGACAATTAGAGCATATGCAAGAGAAGAAGTAGTACAGGAGAAATTCGATCACATCAATGATGAAGCTGTAGAGGCTTATTTCAATGCGGACTACTACAGTAGCATAGTGGGACCAACAGTTAATTTCATTAACAATTTATCGCTGTCACTGGTAACTGTTTTTGGAGCAGTGTTATTTTTGCTGGGACATTTAAGTCTGGGTAGTATATCATCCTTCATTCTATATTCAAGAAAGTTCTCCGGTCCAATTAATGAAGCGGCTAATATTGTAAGTGAACTTCAATCTGCAGCAGCGGCAGCAGAAAGAGTATTTAAGATACTTGATGAAGAATCAGAGAAAGCAGACCGTTTGGGAACAACCGAACTGAATGTTGAGAAGGGTAAAGTCATCCTTAAAGATGTTACCTTTGGTTATATAAAAGACCGGATTATATTAAAGAATCTGAATATGCAGGCAAAGGAAGGCAATCTTATAGCAATCGTTGGACCTACCGGCGCCGGTAAAACTACAATAATAAACCTTTTGATGCGATTCTATGATATTAACAGTGGTGATATTACCATAGACGGACAGAATATAAGTGAAGTATCCAGACAGAGTCTGCGTAAAGCTTATTCCATGGTATTACAGGACACCTGGGTATTCCATGGAACCATATTTGAGAATATAGCTTATGGTAAAGAAAATGCTACAAAGGATGAAGTAATAGATGCAGCCAAATCAGCAAAGATTCACTCCTATATAAAGAAACTACCGGCTGGGTATAATACAATTCTTGACGAAGATGGAATAAATATGTCCAAAGGGCAGAAGCAGCTCTTAACCATTGCCAGGGCCATGCTGATGGACTCAAAGATTCTAATTCTTGATGAAGCTACTTCAAATGTAGATACCAGAACAGAGATTCAGATACAAGCTGCCATGCGAAAACTTATGGAGGATAAGACCTGCTTTGTAATTGCACATAGGCTGTCAACAATTAAAAATGCTGATTTAATATTAGTCGTCAATGATGGAAATGTGATAGAGCAGGGAAAGCACAGTGAATTAATGGAGAACAGAGGCTATTATTATCAGATGTATTCCTCACAGTTTGTATAATGAAAAGTAAAAAGTACGCATATTTTTATCAACTGGAGTACTGCAAGCCTACTTGCTCTGGGAGATATAAAAGGTATTTGCTTCTAATGTGTTTTTTCAGATGCTCTGAATTGTGCTTTTCATATTTAGCTCTCTACTATGCCATATAAAGGCATTTGTATCTATAGAGAGTAAAATTAAATAATATTTATTTTAAAACAATAAAATAGTTCTTGCCAATAACGGTAATTCTTAGTAAAATATATTAGGTTGTCAGTAAAAAAAATGAAGTAATCCAAAGACAAATGGATTACCCAATATCAGGAAACTACTTATTTTTGTTAATTTAAAAAGCAGTCGTTGCTTTCTGCATGAGTAGTGCTTGGTTGAGTTGCAAAGCATAGGTGTAATATGAAGAATATCAAAGAACATATCAGACTTTCACAATTTAAACCGGTTTATCTCCTATACGGAACCGAGAATTATCTGAAGCGTCTCTATAAGGATAAGCTGAAAACAGCAATATTGCCTGGCGAGGATGATATGAACTATTCTTATTTCGAAGGAAAAGGAGTAGATACTGTAAAAGTGAAGGAGGCAGCAGAGACTCTTCCTTTTTTCAGTGATAAACGTCTGATAATAATTGAAAACAGTGGTTTATTCAAAAGTCAGAATGATTTGGCTGATTATATAAAGCAGATTCCTGAAACGACTCACATCATATTTGTAGAAGCAGAGATTGACAAAAGAAATCGTTTGTATAAAGCAGTAAAAGACAACGGTACTATTTCTGAAATGAATGCTATGGATGAAGCCAATTTAAAGCTGTGGGTTGCTTCTTTGCTTAAGCAGGATCAAAAGAAGATTACGGAAGAGAGTATTTTATATCTTCTTAGTAAGGCCGGAACTGATATGGACAATATCAGCAATGAAATAGAAAAGCTTGTCTGTTATTCCGGTGAGAGAGAGATAATAACTGTTCAGGATATTGAAGAGGTATGTACTGCTCAAATATCCGGAAAAATCTTTCAGATGGTAGAGGCAATCGGCAATAAGAAGCAGAAACAGGCACTGGAGCTTTATTATGATCTTTTGGCATTAAAAGAAAAGCCAATGTCCATTATGTATCTGATATCCAGACAGTTCAATATACTGTTACAGGTTAAAAGTTTATTAGCCTTAGGCTTTCAGAACAACAGGATTGCAGAAAAGACAGGATTAATGCCTTTTACAATCACGAAATATGTAAGTCAATGCCGTAATTATACGGAGAAGACTCTTAAAGAAGCCTTAACCTCCTGTATTGATACAGAAGAACAGGTGAAAACCGGAAGAATGCAGGATACAATTGCTGTAGAATTGATAATTGTTAAATTCAGCGCTGCGTAGTAGTTATAAAAACATTCAAAAATTTATCTATGTTTAATCGTTTTCATATTCCTGCTAATTTTATTGGAATGTAAAAGATTATATATAACTGGAGATGTATCGAAGAGGCCATAACGAGAACGACTCGAAATCGTTTTGACCGCAAGGTCACGTGGGTTCGAATCCCACCGTCTCCGTACTAAAAACCTGATATTTTCAGTTCTTTGCCAAGTGAGGGGGAGGATTTTATAAATCCTGCCCAATCACTTTATCTGAAACTATGTTATTTATTCTCTATAATTCATGCCAATACCAACGGCGTTTTTACGTGCAAGTTTGCCGCCCAAATAAAGCCTATGCAGATTTATTGGCTGAAATTTTCTTGTAAAACAATGAGTTTCATTGTAAGCTGTTAAAAAGATATTCTCTTTAATTTTCTTAAAACACTAATTTTTCTTTTGATAGTCTGATTTTGTATTTCTGCTCATTTAATTGAAATATGAAGATTCTAAGCAAAGCTCAAATAAGCCAAGGGCTTAGTAGTTTTTATTCGTTTGATTTTTCGGTCAATTTGAAGATGGTAGTAGATTTTGCCAATATACATAAGTAAAACCGTCTTATTTTAGCTTTAACATATCTTTATATTGTTTCGGTGTATAACCAGTACTTTTTCTGAAAGTAGTTATAAAATTATTATAATTTTGGAAACCTGATTCAAAACAGGCTTCTGTCACATTTCTTCCTATGCTTTTACCAAGGCCTGGATCGATGATAATTTTTCTGGAAATCATGGAGAAGAAGTAGCGGAGTTGTATGACATATTTGCACAGGTGACAAATGTACGTAAAGTGGAGCAGCTTGTTTCCAATGTTTTTACGCAGGCCATATATGGAGATGAAGGCGGTAGAAGGCTGCGTAAGCTGGAGTATATTTACCAGAAAGGAAATAGAATATGGATGGACCTTCCAGAAGAGGAACGTGATGCTTTCTTTCAACTGTTTCTGATGAAAATCCATGCGTCATACTATATGAATCATGAGTTTTATTTTTCAGATCGCAGTATCTTATCCCATGATAGAGGGAATTGGCAGTCAGCTGATAGATATATTGAAATGTCACGCAGTATGATGGACTACCGTAGAAAAATGCTCGAGTACTATAATAAAAGGATGAATGATGGGAAGTGGATCAAAATACTGACCCCAGAAGCATTTCCGCCGCCCAGGATTCCTATGTATCCTGCCGGCAAGCCTGCATTAAAGATATCGGGGAATCCTAAAATGAAGTTGTTCTTATGGGATGGAGAAAGCGTAGAGGAGCATGGATATATAAAAGTATATCAGTTTGGAATTCATCAGAAATGGTTCGAAATAGGAAACCAGGGAATAGGAGAGGTTAAATATAGAATTCGAATATCAGAAGGGACAGAGTGGCTCTCGGTATCGAGTATAGAAGGAAGCGTGAAAGAGGAGGAAAGGATATATATAAAAGTGGAAGAGCCGTTGACCTGTGCCGGTGAAAAGGCTGAAATTGAAGTATTAGATATTGGGAATGGAAGCAGAGTAATTCTTACACTTGAAGTTGAAGAAATGCCACAGATACCGGATGGTTTTGAAGGAGTGATTGAAGCGGACGGATATCTGGTATTCCGTGCAGAGAGATATAACCGTTTTTCGGGCAGCAAAGAATGCGGCTTCCAAGAGGTAAAGGGAATAGGCAGATATGAAGGAAGCTGTATGATGGCTTATAACGAAAAACTTTGTTCTCTTGAGGAGGATTTTACCAAAGGTATGCCTATTCCCTGGTTGGAATACAATTTCTTTTTGACCAGTTCTGGTCAATATGAACTTGAAATCGAACGTTACCTAACATTGAACTCCAAAGGAAGAATCCGATTGGGTATTGAAGTTGATAAAGAACGGAGGAAGGGACTTTTGATATTTTCTTAAAAAACATCTTGCAAAATTAATAAGCAAGAGTTATTATGAACGTAGTTCACAAAGGGAGATAACATGCCAAAGATATATGATGATTTAAAAGAAACAATCCTAAAAGAAGCAAAAGTAATTATTCTCTCAAAAGGCTATAGAAAGTTAAGCATGCGGGAAGTTGCAAAGGCATCAGGGATTGCAGTCGGTACAATCTATAATTATTTTCCGACAAAAGATACTCTAATGTCCGAATTGATGTACCAATACTGGTTAGAATTTGTTGCTGCAATCCAGCAGGCTGAGCAGGAGGACTGTGAGTTATTTGCAAAGTTTAAGAAAATTTATACCATTTTAGAGTCTTTTATTGATATCTTTAAAGATACCTGGCTCAAATTAAACAGCAATGAAAAGGGAATGACGAAAGAGCATCATAAGCAAAAACAGGAAGTTGTTGATTTATTTGTTGATACCCTGGAGAAAGCCATAATTAGTCATAAGGAAAAGAAAGGAAGTGCAGATAATCAGGAAATCAATGACAGAGAGCTCGCTAGTTTTATTGTTCAAAATTTTATGTTGATCGCACAGATGAAACAATTTAAATATGATACTTTCGAGAGGATTCTAAAGAGTTATCTCCTATAGAAAATTTACTATAGGAGAAACTTATTTTTTTAATATTAAATGAACAATGTTCAGAAAGGGACATAGTATGGTGCAGAAAAAACATACCACATTGATTTTAATTTTATTTTTATTAGGAATTTTCATGGGAGCAATTGATAATGGAATTGTATCCCCGGCAAGAGAAATTATTCAGAATAGTTTTTCCGTATCAAAAGGTGTAGGAGCCTGGATGATTACAATTTATACCTTGGTATATGCCGTATCCATGCCCATTAGTTCCAAGTTATCTGATATTATCGGCAGAAAAAAGATGTATATTTTCGGCATTACAATCTTTGGAATTGGTTCTGCTCTTTGCGGGCTTAGTAACTTCTATGGTGATTTTACCTTTTTACTCATAGCCAGAGTTATTCAGGCTATAGGTGCGGGAGGTATTTTGCCGATTGCAACAACGGTAATCGGTCAGTCCTTTCCACCTGAGAAAAGAGGCACTGCGCTGGGATTGGTAGGTGCAGTTTATGGAGTGGCCACTATTGTAGGACCGACCCTCGGTAGTACAATCATTGATATCGCCGGACAGGACCACTGGGGTTTTATTTTCTTTATTAACGTTCCCATCTGTATCATTACACTGTTTTTGACAAGGACGATGGAAGAGTCTAAGGTGACAGTCAGAAATAAACTGGATATTCTGGGTGCACTCCTTTTAGCTTCTCTTGTTGCCAGTTTATTGTATGCATTGACCAATATTGATTTCTTTGCTGTAGGTGAGAGTTTACAGCAAACGAATGTATTCCCGTTCCTGATAACTTTTGTTATATTAATCCCTGTTTTTATTCTGGTGGAAAAAAAGGCAGCAGATCCTGTTTTGTCTATCAAATACTTTAAGAACCGTGAGATAGTAACTATTTTCATCATTGCTTTTGTCGTCGGAATCGGTATGATGGGTATGGTTTACATGCCGCAGTTTGCAGAAAATACCTTGAAGTTTAAAAGTGGTTCCGGTGGTTATCTGGTGACCTTGCTGGCTGTATTCTCTGGTGTGGCATCTCCTCTAAGCGGTAAACTACTCGATAAAAAGGGTGCTAAGCTTGTACTCATTCTAGGGTTTGCCTGTACTGTAGCTGGGACTCTGATTTTAGGCTTAATTGCGGCAAAAACTTTATCACTTATCATAGTTTTGATTGGCATTGCATTTATGGGATTCGGGGTTGGATTTATTATGGGACCTCCTTTAAATTATCTGATTCTGGGTGCAGTAAGGGAAGAAGAGGGAGCAACTGCTCTTGCAACTATGTCCCTGATTCGTTCCATTGGAGTAACCATTTCACCTAGTTTCATGATTGGATTTATCATAGATGCCAGTAAAAATATTCAAGCTGAACTGATGCAAACCTTACAGGAGGGTTTTATAAAAGCTGGTGGTGCAGATATGATACCTGCTATGAGCTCAGGCGGCGGAAGCAGCAATGGAAAGCTTTTTGCATCTCTTCAAAATGCGGATGTAACAACAATTGTTAGTCAATTAACGGACATTTTCAAGCAATTTCTACCGGAAAAAGCTCAGACGTATGTATTGCCTGTAATTAATGATATGTCTTCTGAGATTGAAAAGACTTTTCAAAGTGTTTTGAATCAGGGATACACCCATATGTTTATTGCATCTGCCATTATCGCTGCTGTTGGGATTGTTGTATCACTTACACTTAAAAATAAGAAAAAGCCAATTTAAAGGACAAAGGAAACTGTTTGCATTTATTCTAGTAATTACAGCCTTCTCAATGACTGCATAGAGGGGCTGTTTTTTTCTTTTATAACTTTTACAGATTTAAGCGGTATGCTGCTGCATACTATAATGAAATGCTTAAAATAAAGTTAAAGATCCAGGTTATAAGCTTTACAACGAGGAAGCGCTTATGATTTTCGTCAGATTGCAGCTACTAAAGCAAGTGTATGGAACGCACCATCTTCTTTTAACAGGCGGCATTTTGGTTCATCATCACGGTATGAACCAAAGATACAACCTACAACTTGACCATTAAGTTCCGCAATTTTACCAAATGAACTTCTATATAAAATTGTATTAATGTATATGCCTAGAGCTCCGGTAAGGCTGTTGGCACTTTCCGTCAATCTCTCTAGTTACCAGGTGTTTCCTGTTATAACTTTAAGTTTTGGTAAATCCTCTTTTTTAACATCACGAATGATTACTTGACTCATTATAATTTCCTCCTATTTGTTAATAAGGTTAGTATAAAGCCTCCTGTAAGAGGAGAGTCAATATTTTTTTTAATTTCGATTTGCGCTGCGATTTAAGAGGTTAGATTAGAAATAAATGATTTCCTGCTGCTCGATTAATGATAAATTACCCTTTTAATTCTATACATTGCATTTTCTGAGAAATATTTGCATATAGGCTTTTTTTGTATATAAAACTAAATAGTTGTAAAGAAATTTAGAGTTCAACTAAAATATAAATAAATTATTAAGCTTTTATTTATATTTAATGTAACTATAAATGTACTAAATGTATAATTAAATTAGATTATGTTAAATAAATTAAGCAATATACATAATATATATTGACAATATTTATGCCCTACTTTATAATGCAAGTAAATATCAACTAAACGATATTTAAACTAATTTAGTAAAACTTAATAATGGAGGAGTTTATGAAACGAAAAGTATTATCTTTACTTCTGGCTACCGCATTAGTAGCTTCTGTATTTACAGGATGCAGCACGAAGAACAATGAGGTGAATAAGCCGGTTGACTCTAAGACAGAAGATGTAGCAGCAACAGATGCTCCTAAAACTGAAGAACCAACAGATTCTCCTGCAGCTGAGCCAGTAGAAATAACTGTATGGGGATGGGATGTTAATTTCAATGGTGCAGCATTACAGGCAGCAGACGAATTGTATGAAGGTGCTACCGTGAATTTTGTTGAGATGGCAAAAGCTGACGCTCTTCAGAAGATACATACTGTATTAGCCTCAGGAGTAAAAGAAGATCTTCCGGATGTTGTTATTATTAGTGATCTTGCAGCCCAGGGTTACCTGATGTCATATCCCGGAGCTTTCAGGGCAATGGATGACGTAATAAATTATAATGATTTTGCAAGCTATAAAAAATCAGCAGTATCCTATGATGGTGTTGGTTATGGTGTACCCTTTGATACTGGTGTTGCGGGATTATTCTACCGTACCGATTATATTCAGGAAGCTGGATACACTGACGAAGATATGCAGGATTTAACTTGGGCAGAATATATCGAGCTTGGTAAGAAATTAAAAGAGAAAGGTCACTTACTTCAGACCTATAATCCTAACGATATTTCAGAGTTCCAGATTATGTTACAGTCAGCAGGTACCTGGTATACCGATGAGGCTGGTAAGGCAAACTTCGCTAATAACAGTGCTTTAAAGGAATGTATTGATATTTTCAAACAGTTTAATACAAGTGATTTTGTTAAAGTAGCTAGTGACTGGACCGGTTTTGCAGGCGCTATTAATGGTGGTGAAGTAGCATGCGTTATCCGTGGCTCCTGGATTGCATCCACCATTAAAGCAGCAGCTGATCAGAGCGGTTTATGGAAGGTAGCTCCTGTTCCTAAGTTAAGTATTGATGGCGCAACCAACAAATCCAATCAGGGTGGTTCCAGCTGGTATGTATTAGCAGATGGAAAAAATGCTGATGTTGCAGCTGATTTCTTTGCTAAGACCTTTGGTGGCAGCACAGACCTTTACAATACTTTAGTTGAGCAGAAGAATATCATGGCAACTTATTTACCGGCTTCTACCGTAGCAGCTTATGATAAAGAAGATCCTTTCTTCTCAAATACAAAGATCAACCAGATTCTTGCTGGTTGGATCGCAGAAATTCCGGCAGTTAATAACGGTGCGTATACCGCAGAAGCACAGGGAGCATTGCTTGCTGTAATGCCTGATATTTTAGGCGGTAAGGATGTTGATTCCAGCTTAAAACAAGCAGAAGAGCAGTTTAACCAGACAGTACAGGAATAAAATAGAACAAGAGGGGATTTTACCAGGAGTAAAATCCCCCTCTTAAAGAGTGGTGACAGACCGCTTATGTTTTATTATATAAGTTGAATTAAGCTTTTTATCTCTTCCAAATATAAAATGCTATTGAATTAGTTTTTTATACCAAATATAAAATGCTATTGAATTAGTTATTATACTAAATATAAAATCCTATTGAATTAATTTTTATACCAAATGTAAAAAGCTATTGAATTAGTCTTTTTATACTTGGAAGAGGATAAAACTAAAATTCGACTAATATAGGAGGATTTAATGAATAAGAAAAAAAGAATTGTTATCGTTGCCTGGTCAATGATATTTTTGGCAGCATTTTTCATACTGATATTTAGCTATATACCTATGATTCAGGCATTCTTCTTATCACTTAAGACAGGTAAAGGTGCTAATCTTACCTTTAATGGATTGGCAAACTATGAAAGAATGTTTAGAGATTCAACTTTTTGGACAGTTGTTGGTAATACTTTGCTATATGCGGTTATACAAATACCAATCATGTTGTTGCTGTCATTGATATTTGCAGTGTTATTGAATGACCCTCGACTGAAAGGGAGAGGTATATACAGGACTTGTATTTTCCTTCCTTGCGTAACCTCAATGGTTTCCTATTCCATTTTGTTCAAGAATATTTTCTCAGTTGATGGATTTGTTAATAATTTGCTGATAAAGATTAATCTCATTGATGCACCCATTGCCTTTGTCCTGGATGCTTCGTGGGCTAAGGCGGTTATTATTATAGCACTTGTCTGGAGGTACACAGGTTACTACATGATCTTTTATTTATCAGCTTTGCAAAACATTGAAGGCTCGATCTATGAGGCAGCACAAATAGATGGCTGTAACGCTTTTCATTCCTTTACAAAAATTACGGTGCCGCTTTTAAAGCCGATTGTTTTCCTGACTAGTATCATGGCTCTTAATTCAACGTTGCAATTATTTGACGAAGTTGTAAACCTTACCAATGGTGGCCCGGGCAATGCGACTCGTACCATTTCAGAGTACATATATGATTTGTCCTTTAACTTTGTGCCTAGTTACGGATATGCAGCAGCAGTATCCTATGCGGTATTTATAATTGTTGCCGTTATTACTGTTGTTCAGAAAGGAGTGTTAAAGGAAAAATGAAAAAATTAAGTTATTTCTTCAAACATATTATTTTGATCATTGTATCATTTGTTTCCATATCGCCGTTTCTCTGGATGATTATTAGTATAACAAATGAATCAAAGGATATTACCATGGGTAAGCTGTCCTTTGGCACGGCGTTGTTTAATAATATTGAAAAGGCCTTCGCAGCAGCTGATATTGGAAGATCCTTTCTAAACTCATTACACCTGGCAGTTGTTGTTACAATAGCTTCTATAATTATATGTTCCCTGGCTGGCTATGCCTTTGTTATGTTTCCCTCCAAGGCAAAAGAGATATTGTTTATGGTGTTGATCGCATCTATGATGGTTCCTTTTGCAGCCAGAATTATCCCCATGTTTCGTATGTTTGCTCAGATAGGATTGTTGAATAGTTACTTATGTATTATTTTACCGGCTCTTGGGGCTCCGTTTTTAGTTTTCTTCTTTAAACAAAACACACATGCTTTTCCTTTTGAAACCATACAGGCTGCAAGAGTGGATGGGTGTAAGGAATATCAGATTTTCTTTAAAATCTTTGTTCCAATGATGAAATCAACTTATGCAGCAGCAGCTATCTTTGCTTTTATGGCTAGCTGGAATAACTATATGTGGCCATTGATTGCGTTACAAAGCAATTCCAAATTCACATTGCCGCTTACGGTTGCTAATCTTGCTGCCGGCTTTACTCCCGATTATGGGGTTATTATGGTGGGAATTGTAATCTCAACATTACCAACAATACTGGTATTCTTCCTGTTACAGAAGCAATTTGTTGAAGGAATTCTTGGTTCTGTAAAATAATTGGTTATTTTTAAAACGGGTTTAAGTAGACAGAGTCTAAATTAAATGCTAAAATTATTTAAAATATTTAGTTGAATTTAGGAGATGAAATATGGCTGTAAAAGCAAAGGAATTAGCGAAGTTACTGGGAATTTCACCTGCTAGTGTCTCACTAGTTTTAAATAATAAACCCGGTGTCAGTGAAGCTACTAGAAATAAAGTATTTAGTGCGTTGAAAGAATTTGGTTATGAAGATTTATTACCGGATACGGTAGAAGAGAAAAAGATATTATTCCTTGTATATCGCAAAAATGGTACCAAGGCAGAAGCGTCTCCCTACTTTTCTCAGATCTTTACCGGTATTATAGAGGGTGTTGAGTATCAGGTAAAAAATTGCGGTTACAAGCTGATGATTACCTATTCAGACAGCAAATCCATTGCTTCGGATGTTGAAAAGATCAAAGAAGAACAGATTGAAGGACTTCTTCTCTTAGCAACTGAGATGGTAGAAGAGCAGATGAAACTTTTTACCGATATGCACGTACCTACTGTTATTATTGATAATTACATGGGAAGTGAAGATCTTGATAGTGTGGCAATCAACAATGAACAGGGTGTTGATATAGCTGTTTCACATCTCGTTTCCATGGGACATAGAGATATTGGTTATTTACATGTGGAAGGTAATGCGAATAATTTCGTTGAGCGCTATTATGGCTTCCTGCGTTCGATCAGAGAGAATCATCTTGAGATAAATGAAGACAACATAGTGGAATTCACCTCTGTTGGCGGTGATGCAGCTTATCTGGAACTGAAAGAGCACCTGGGTGCTATGAAGAATATGCCCACTGCTTTCTTTGCTGATAATGATATCATAGCTATTTGGGCCATTCGCGTTCTTCGTGAAAATGGATATCGGATTCCGGAAGACATTTCCATTGTTGGATTTGATGATATATCCATTTCAAGTATGATGGAACCTCCGCTAACAACAATTCAGACACCGAAATATGCAATTGGCTGTGTTGCTGTTAATTCTCTGGTTAATAAATTAGAGGGCAAATCGGAAGGCATTCAAAAGATAGAGATGAAAACGGCTTTGGTAGAACGACAAAGCGTGAAACGCCATTCCATGTAATAACCTTTTATATAAGATATAAGAGGAGTAGATAATGGATAATTTAAAGAATTCTTTTGTCCTATTCGGGGGTGACTATAATCCGGATCAATGGGATGAAGCAACAATAGACAGGGATATGGAGCTGTTTGCAAAAGCAGGGATCAATACTGTAACCCTACCGGTATTTTCCTGGGCAAAGCTTGAACCGGAAGAAGGGGTTTATCAATTTGAGTGGTTGGATAAGTTGTTAGATAAACTATGGAACAATAGAATTCGTGTAATTCTGGCAACGCCGACCTGTGCGCAGCCGGCCTGGTTGTCAAAGAAATATCCGGAGGTCCTGCCGGTAGATATCGCCGGACGTAAAAGAACTCATGGCATGAGAGTGTTTTTCTGTGTGAACAGTGAGAAATACAGAGAGAGAGCAGCTGCAATTGCAACGGTTATGGCAGAACGTTATAAGAATTATGAGGGGCTCCTCGGCTGGCATGTTGCTAATGAGTATGGAACCTATTGCTATTGCGATAACTGTCAGAAGAAATTCCGTAGCTGGTTAAAGAAACGGTATCAGATAATTGAGAACCTTAATGATAAGTGGACGACCTCTTTTTGGGGAAGAACCCTGACCTCCTTTGAGGAAATCATGCTGCCAACCGAGTTAAATGACGACTATCGTTTTAATCCTACAATTCAGCTTGATTATATGCGGTTTGTTACAGCATCCACCATAGATTGCTATAACAATGAAGCTCAGATATTAAAGAAGGCAACCCCACATTTACCTGTGTTTTCGAATATATCAGGTTATATCAAAAAATTAAATCAATTTGAGATGGTTCCTCAGATGGACTATGCAGGCTGGGATAACTATCCGGCACCTGCGGATGAACGTAGCTTCCCTGCTTTAAAGCATAATATTATGCGTGCCAGCAAGGATGGCAAATCCTTTTATGTGGTGGAGCAGTCTCCCAATCAACAGAATTGGCAGCCTTATAATAAATTAAAGCGTCCCGGTGAAATTAGAAAAATAGCATACCAGGGTCTGGCTCATGGCTCCGATAGTTGTCTCTATTTTCAGCTCAGACAATCCGTTGGCGGACAGGAAAAATTCCACGGAGCTTTTATTTCACATAATGGAAGTGATGAAACCAGAATATTTAAGGAATGCACAGAGCTTGGGCAGGAACTTAAAAAACTTAACAATACCTTTGTTGATGCCAGAACGCAATCTCAGGTAGGAATTATTTTTGACTGGGATAACTGGTGGGCTTTAGAACTTACCAGCGGGCCTACAAAGGATATGAACTATCTGGAACAGGTTCATTACTATTATAAACCTTTCTATTATCAGAATGTACCGGTAGATATTATCAAACAGAGCACGGATTTCTCAAATTATAAAGTAATCGTAGCTCCTTTGCTCTATATGACAAAGGAAGGTGTGGCAGAAAGACTGGAACAGTTTGTGAAGGCCGGAGGTACTTTAATTGCTACCTATATGACAGGGTATGTGGATGAGAATGACCGATGTATCTTTGGGGCATATCCGGGACAGCTTCGTGACGTTCTGGGGGTATGGGTCGAGGAAGTGGATGCCCTGTATCCGACAGAGAAGAACACCATTAGGGTCACTAAAAATAATACTTTTATTGATGAATATAAGTGCAGTTTCTTATGTGATGTAATACATACCAATAGTGCAGAAGTGCTTGCAGCATATAGCAGTGATTTCTATTCAGGAATACCTGCGGTTACAGTAAATCAATACGGTGAAGGTAAAGCTTATTATCTGGGAACTCAAGTTGAAGAAGATTATTTAAACAGTTTGATGAAGGATATTTGTGAGAATGAAAAGCTATCCTCTGTATTTGAGTTTGAAGGGGATATAGAGATAACCACCAGATCAAATGAAAATGGTGAATTTATATTTATTATCAATCATGGTATCAAAACAGGAGTGGTTGATCTGAAAACAGCAAAATATAAGAATCTGCTGGATGATAAGTATTATACCGGGAAAATTCAAATTGCTCCTTCAGATGTCATGATTTTAGCTTAGAAATAAGCTTTTCTATGAAGTTTATATTGCAGAAAGATTAGCAAAAAAGAAAATTATGTTTTCTTACATACTGATTTGCAGGTGGCGTACACAGATGAGGATAGTGTGATTATTAAAAAGCATAATTCACATCCTGATTTGTGGCAGTGCAGAAATTGAAAAAAATGCAGCATGCAATGGGAACTAGTGTGGAAATAAAAAGCAATTTCTGCTTTGATTAGAACACGCCAAGGTGCACATGGTGGTTATTGTGAAATAAAGGACATTTCACACTTCTTATCCGGGCAGTATCGCAAGAGGGCTTGCGGTATGTATGGGTATTAGTGTGAAGACATGGAGGTAGTTATGAAGGTTGGATTAGTTTATACAAGCACAACTCCGGAACTGATTGACATGGTTGAGCGGGAAGTGAAAAAAAATATTGGTGAAGACTTTGAGTTATTAAGCTACAAGGATCCTTCCATATTATTAGAAGCCAGAGAAGCCGGATATGTTACCGCATCTGCGGCAGGTAAGCTTGTTAGTTTGTATATGAATGCAGTTGCTGACGGTGCGGAGGCAATACTTAATCTTTGTTCCTCTGTAGGTGAAGTGGCAGATGCAGCACAGGCTCTTGGTAAATACATGGGAGTACCGATTGTAAGAATTGATGAAGAGATGTGTAAGGATGCTGTCCGAATAGCGGCAAAGAAAGCTGGTCGGATCGGTATACTGGCAACACTTCCGACAACCCTTGAGCCAACAAAAAACACTGTGAAGCGTGTAGCTAGAGAGTTAGGAAAACAAGTTACACTGGTAGATGGGTTAATCGATGCTTTTGGAGCGAATCAGGAAGAGTTCAAGAGCCTGATGTTAAGCAAAGCTTCTGAGATTATGAAGGAAGTAGATGTTATTCTGTTATGCCAGGGTTCCATGGCATATTGTGAGGAACTGCTTGCAAAGACCTGCAATATGCCGGTTGTTTCCAGTCCACGTTACGGTGCGATTGCATTAAAAGAAGCATTAATACATAAGGGACTTTTGTAAAAAAATCGAGACAAAGCTCTTATCTGAATTCGTTTTGAAGAAATGAATTTTCTGAAAGAATGAAAGTACGCTTTGTGATCAAGACAATAGCGTACTTTTTTGACTTAATTCATATAGACTGCCGGATGGCAGAATGGAGGTATCTATGCTAACAAATACAAAAAAATCACCTTACGCGAAAGTATCATCCCTGCCTTTTGATGCTGTTGAATGGACCGGAGGTTTGTGGGCGGAAAGCTTTAAAATCTGTGCAGAGGCTACGGTACCACAGCTAAAGCATATGTTTGATTCCAAGGATATCAGTCATGTAGTTGAAAACTTTAAAATCTGCGCAGGAGATTCACAAGGTGACCACGATGGCACTGTCTTTGGAGACGGAGATTTTTATAAATGGATGGAGGCTGCTTTATATACAGCCACTAAAAACAACAACCAGGAATTATTAAATGAGATTGAAGAATATATCGACCTGATCAGTCGTGCACAGCAGGCTGACGGTTACCTGTCCACCAAACAGATAATCGGTGAAATGAATAGCAACGGTATATCCCGTATGGGTGATGTCAACGATTTTGAAGTATATAATTTCGGCCATTTATTCACTTGTGCCTGCCTTCACCATAGAATTACAGGTAAAGATAATTTTATGAAGGTGGCGAAGAAGACGGCAGATTATCTCTATAAACTGTATCAGGAAGCTGCCAGCACCGGAGAAGTACAGACCGCAGTATGTCCTTCTCACTATATGGGACTGATTGAAATGTATCGTACCACGGGGGATAATAAGTATCTGGAGCTGGCGAAGCTGGCTATTGAGCTTAGAGATTCAGTAAAGGACGGTACCGATGACAACCAGGACAGAATACCCTTAAAACAGCATGAGAAAATTGTTGGTCATGCTGTGCGCTCCAATTATCTTTACAGCGGTGTTGCGGATCTGTATGCAGAACTTGGAGATGAAGAATATAAGGATATGCTGCAAAGAGTATGGGAGGATTTATTAAAACACAAGCTTTATCTTACAAACGGATGTGGTGCATTGTATAACGGAGTATCCCCTTACGGTAATTTCTTTAAGGATCAGAAAACCCATCAGTCCTTTGGCTATGAGTATCAACTGCCCAACATTACCGCATATAATGAAACCTGTGCTAACATTGGCCTGGTTATGTGGGCCTATCGTATGTTTAATATAGAGCAGAAGGCAGAGTATCTGGATATCATTGAAAGAACCATGCTTAATGTCAATCTGGCCGCTATCAGTCTGGATGGGAAACGTTATTTTTACGAGAATATGTTAAGACGAGCAAAGAAGCTGGAATTTGAAATGGTATGGTCCCTGGAAAGAACGGAATACATAACCAGCTATTGCTGCCCTCCCAATCTGGCACGTAATCTGGCACAGAGTTATGAATACGCTTATTCCGTATCTGAAGATGCGGTATACCTTGGCATGTATGGATCGAATAAAGCACATATTAAACTGGATAATGGTACAGATTTTGAACTGCAGCAGGAAACCAATTACCCTTATGAGGGGGCAATTAAACTCAAAATCACCAAGGTCAACAAGGAAGGCAGTGCTATCCTAAACATCCGTATTCCCAGCTGGGCAGAAAATGGATTTATTACCCTTTCTGGCGGAGAGAAGCGCAGCTTATCAAAGAAGGATGCCAATACCTTTGTACCTGTTGAGATCAATCAACTTGAGGGTGCTGAAATTGAAGTATACTTTGAGATGGAGGCGCGTCTGACCGTTTCCCATCCTTTGGTGGAAGAGAATAGTAATCAGGTGGCAGTTGAGAAAGGTCCCTTAGTATACTGTGTGGAGTCCAATGATGCAAATATTGAGACTCTGGATGACCTGTTGATAACGCCTGATACTAAATTTAAAGAGAAGTCCTATGAAATTGCAGGAAGAGAAATTAAGGTTTTGGAAGGTGAGCTATATGCTCATAACAGGGTAGAGTATGATCGTGATGCTTTATATCAAACCCTTCATTATCAGGGCATTCGTAAATTACCGGTACGTTTAATTCCCTATTTTGCCTGGGATAACAGGGGGTATGGTGAGATGAGAATCTGGCTTCCCGTGGCTTACCCTGTGAATTAATGAATCCTGAAATATGTTTGGTTATTAAGTTAGGAGGCTTCCTTGGAACATTTGATATTGACAGAAGTTGAGAAGAAATACCAGCATAGTGAATATAAAAGCAGTAATATAGCTGATTTGCTAATGGGAGAAATTGAGAGTAATAATCTGAAAATTATCGTACTGGATGATGATCCCACCGGTGTTCAGGCCGTTCATGATGTTTTTGTATATACAGATTGGAATTACAAAAATATCCTGGAGGGATTTTTAAGCGAGGACAGACTATTTTATATTCTGACCAACTCCCGGGCTATGACAGAGCAGCAGACCACCCAGGTGCATATTGAAATTGCACAAAATATAATAAAAGCAGCCAA
This sequence comes from Anaerocolumna sp., assembly GCA_029256725.1. Classification (GTDB taxonomy): domain Bacteria; phylum Bacillota; class Clostridia; order Lachnospirales; family Lachnospiraceae; genus Anaerocolumna. The sequence goes on from JAQSXJ010000014.1 coordinate 31,365, forward strand.
AGAAACCGGGATGAGGTTTCAGATCATCAGCCGGGGCGACTCTACCTTAAGAGGACATTATCCCCTTGAAACCCTTCTTCTAAAGGAAGAACTGGAAAAGGGACTGGATATCAAAGTAGATGGAGAAATATTAATTCCTTTTTTTAAAGCAGGAGGAAGATATACCATCGATAATGTTCATTATGTCAAATATGAGGATGAGCTTATACCTGCGGCTGATACGGAATTTGCCGGAGATAAAACCTTTGGTTATAAAAGCTCTAATCTTTGTGAATATATTGAAGAAAAGACCGGTGGTGTTTACCGGGCAGCCAAAGTGAAGGCTGTCAGCTTAGAACAGCTTCGAGGTGCCAAGCTGGAGGCAATAGAAGAGACACTGCTTGGTGTAGAAGGCTTTGATAAAGTTATAGTTAATGCCATAGATTCAAGCTGTCTGGAAACTTTCTGCGTTGCTCTATACCGTGCAATCAAGGAGGGAAGGCATTTTCTGCTCAGAACTGCTGCTGATTTTATAAAGGTTATGGGAGGAATAGCTGATCAGCCTTTGCTTCGAAAAGAGGATATGATTTCTGTACCGGTAAAACGCGGCGGAATTGTGGTTATAGGCTCCCATACGGAGAAGACGACAGTACAGCTGGAAGCTTTAAAGGATATGGAGGAACTTGAATTTCTGGAATTTAATTCGGATCTGGTATTGGAGAACAGGCTGGAGGAAGAGGTAGAACGGGTTACAGCGCTGAGCAAAGCTCTGATAGAGGAGGGCAAAACAGTTGTTACCTATACAAAACGCATATTGCTGACTCTTGAGAAGGATACAAAGGAAAATGCACTTATACGGTCTGTTAAAATATCTGAATCGGTACTGAAGCTGGTATCTGAACTTGGTACAGTTCCGGGATTTGTTATTGCAAAAGGTGGAATTACCTCCAGTGATATTGGGGTAAAGGCACTAAAGGTTCGTAAGGCATATGTACTAGGTCAGATTCAGCCGGGAATTCCTGTCTGGAAAACAGATGAAAACAGCAGATTTCCGGGAATACCCTATATTATCTTCCCGGGAAATGTTGGTGAGAGTCAGACGCTTAAGAAGGTTTTAAGTGAATTGATTTAAAATATGAAGTAATCTATAAGTTGATTTCGTGGTTATCCATAAATGATTAAAATCTTTACCAACTATGATTATCAACAAATGATTATCAGCAAATAATAACCAGCCAATGAATACCAGCAGAATAGTTAACTGTAAACTGCAGACCTGTGAAATTAATTAAATATGTAATTAATCAGAACGAACAAAGGTAGGAGAATATGATTGAAGTTTACGCTGTAAATTTAAAAAACAAATTATCACAGGATATATATCATCAACTTTTTTGTCAGGTATCCGAGGAAAAGCAGGAGAGAATCAAAAAATTTCGTAGAATTGAGGATGCCCAGCGTTCACTAATCAGTGATGTTTTGGTCAGAAGGATAATAACTAACAAATTAAGACTAAAAAACGAGGATATTGTATTTGAATATAATGAGTATGGAAAACCCACACTAAAACAGCAACAGGGTTGTTCTTTTAATACCTCTCATGCCGGAGATTGGATTGTGTGTGCTGTCCATGAGTTACCTGTGGGTATTGATGTTGAACACATTCAACCAATAGAGTTTGATATTGCAAAGCGTTTTTTTAGTCATGAGGAATATCAGGAGCTGATGCAAAAGGAAGAGTCCCAACGATTATCCTATTTTTATGAATTATGGACCTTAAAAGAAGCATATATAAAGGCTGTAGGGAAAGGGCTTTCAATTCCTCTTGATTCCTTTTGCTTTCATATTAATTCTGCGAAAATAATATTTAATTCCAAAGAGGATACAAGAAATTACAGTTTTAAACAATATAAGATTGATCCGGATTATAAAATGGCAGTATGTGGAATGGACAGTAGATTTGCTGATGATGTGAAACACCTTAGAGCTGAAGAATTAATTACTCTTAAGTAGGGGATATTTGAAACACATATAACTAACACAGGCGGAGAAGACACCGGATCAGATTGCCTTGATTCTTAGCGGGGATAAAATGACTTACCGGGAACTTAATCAGAAAGCCAATCAGCTGGCCAAGAGATTGAGAACCCTGGGAGTAGGACCCAACGACTTTGTGGCAATATCTGGCGAACGTAGCATGGAATTAATCATTGGTATCTATGGTATTCTCAAAGCAGGCGGTGCTTATGTTCCCATTGATTTCTCCTTTCCAAAGGAGCGAATCCAATATATCCTTAAAGATTGTTCACCAAAAGCAGTACTGTTATATCAAGCTGAGATAAATACGGATATTCCTGTAATTGATCTGGAGAAGAAGAGACTTTGGGAAGAGGAGACTTCCAATCTTAATAAACTTCATAAGCCGTCGGACCTGGTTTATTGCATTTATACCTCCGGCACCACAGGGAAACCTAAGGGTATTATGTTAACGGAATTTATCAACAAAAAGACAATAGGGTGTGCTGATAGAGCATAAGAGTTTGCTGAATCATATCAGAATTGCTGAGAAAAGACTGTATCAGCACCAGGTCGGAACAACTCCCCTTTTCTCCAGTTCTACCTTAGAAGTTAACTTGAAGTACATAGTAACCATGACAACAGATATAAATTACAGAGTTAGATGGAATCAAACACATATAATGTATATTAAAAAACATGTACAATGGTCAGATTAATCGCCGTTGTACATGTTTTATTATCAATCTGAGAATAGGTGACTATAAAAGCTTATGAAAAGCTAAAGAAACTGATTAATGAAAGTCAGGTTGTAATATGAAATAAAATGGTGTAATATGGAAAAGTATTTTAGGATTGCTTATTAAATATATCAAGTGGTAATTTATGAAAAATATAAGTCATGGAAATGTAAACTTAATTAAGTACTATAATCAATAGTGGAAAGGAATTTACAATGATAAATGGAATATGTCTGGGAAATATTATGGTAGATTGTAACGATGAACAATAATAAATCTTAGACTTATAAGGACAAAATAATTAAAAAGAGTTAAAGAGGAAAACAGATGAGCATTTGGAATGAAATGTATAATAGAGCAAAACAGGTTCAAAATTCAAGAGCTATTTCACCGTTTATTGATGCTGGTGGTGTTGCCGCTGCTATATTAACGGCAGATAATAATATCTTTGTTGGAGTCTGCATTGATACGAGTTCTTCGCTAGGAATGTGTGCTGAACGTAATGCTATAGCAAATATGATAACCAACGGGGAAAGTAGAATCTCAAAAGTTCTCGCAATTATGCCAGACGGAAAAGTCGGTCCCCCCTGTGGAGTCTGTAGGGAATTTATGATGCAATTAGATAAGAATAGTAAAGACATCGAGATTCTGATGGATTATGATACTTTAGAGACAATGAAACTTGGTCAATTATGTCCAAATTGGTGGACGGAAAGTCGCTTTAACCAAAGCGAGGTAATTTAATGGAAGTAAAATTCTATGGAAATGATGAAATTGAAGATTCTTTGCTATTCGCGGCTGTAATTGTATCAAAGTTCAAAGGAAAGTGGGTACTTTGCAAGCATAAAGATAGGGATACCTGGGAGGTGCCAGGAGGACATAGAGAGGAAAATGAGTCAATTTTAGATACGGCAAAGAGAGAATTATTTGAAGAAACAGGAGCAAAGAACTTTGATATAATACCAATTTGTACCTATTCGCTATCAAGGTATGCTATGCTTTTCTATGCTGAAATAACAGAGTTTGATAATTTGCCTGACTCAGAAATTGAAAGAATAGAATTCTTTTCGGAGATACCGAGTAATCTTACATATCCTTTACTGCACTTAGAACTTGTGAACAAGGTTATTAGTACATTAGTGGTTAATAAGTAAATAAAGGGTTAATTAGTATACTAAGGGTCAATTAGTACATTGGGTTTAACTAGTAAGTTGAGGTTCAACTGCCTATAATAACCCAGAATCATAGCCAGGTAAAGGTGAAGTCTGGAGGTTGTATTTTATATACACCAGGCACCTATCAGCATTACCAGGCTGATAATGAATTCTTTAACAGTTATATGCATTTCTTCTGCAAGGCAGAGGATATTAAGAAATATGAAATTCTGCAAAACAAAATTTTTTATCCGGATAATTCAGATGAGCTTAATTGGCTGCTTAAGAAGATTTATCAGGAATTTATAAATAAGCTGTCACAGTCGGAGGAAATGATAGATTTATACATACATCAACTTATGATACTTCTGCATCGGGGCAAGCTGCGGGAGGCTATCCCGGTTGAACATAAGGAAAACATATATCCTGAGCTGCTGAGTCTCAGGCAACAGGTGTTGGCGAATTGTGAGGAACCATGGGATGTAGAGAAAATGTGTGGTATGCTGAATATTGGAAAGAGTCAGTTATACAGATATTATGAGCTTTTCTTTCATAGTACTCCGAAGAAGGAGCTGATTCATGCAAGGCTGCAAAAAGCTCAGTATCTTATGAAGAACGATACTGTGACAATCAATCAGGCAGCATTTGATTCCGGTTTTCAGAATATCTGTCATTTTAACCGGATATTCAAAGCTCATTGTGGTTGTACGCCTAGTGAGTATAGAGGAAAATAAGATTAAATTACAATGTTTAGATTCATGAGCTCTCATTAAAGATATAAATTATTTTATAAATTTCGATGAGCTTAAAGATATTAAGAAATATTAAGAGTCAAATAACCAAAGAGCAAAGAGCTATATGGAAATATATGAAAAACAGCCTGTAACCTTATAATGAAAAGGTTGCAGGCTGTTTCCTAATGCCAGAATACTGTTAAATTAATCAGTTTTAAGTATAGGCAGCTTACAAAATTAATGACCGGCTTATTTAATGACTGACTTATTGACATGAAGTAATTTGGGACTAAATGAAAGCTAATCTATTCCCTGCAAACTATTTAATATAACTGATTAGTTGCCAGTACTAGTTTATTCTGTCAAACAATTTACCGCCATTACCTGTACCGGTACAGTTATCCATAATTAAGGTTGCGGGATTTCCGTTTCCGGTATATCCGTGTTTCGCATTGTAATTGGCTTGACAGTTCCTTAACACATGCGGAACAGAAGCGGTATCATCCCCAAGTTTAAAGCCATTTCCATCACCGCCGGTAAGGGAGCCATCGGTAAATTTACCATTATAGGAGGCTTCACAATTAACCATAGTTACAACACCTATCGGACCAGTGTCGGATTTGGTATATAAATCCCATCCGTCATCACAATTGTAGATAGCTGTACAATTCTCAAACCTGTTACCTTGGCCACAGGTTAATTTGGCTGCAAATCCGTCTGCATCTTCACGGCCTGAATCAACATTTTCTGTAGACAGACAGCCAATAATCAGATTATTGCTGGGCCATTGACTAATTGAATTATAGGAGGTATTATACCTTGATAATTGCAAACCGGAATCGTGATTTTCCCTGAAAGTACAATTTTCAATAGTATTATTATGTCCTGCCAGAAGCATTCCGTTATCACCGGCTCCTTTGATTGTAATTCCTTTGACATGCCAGTAATTTGCTGCTAGTACGATTCCCCTGTTGGATGAATTTTCAGACATGGCAGAGAAGTCCACTGTAGGTACACCATCTCCGTAAGCATATATTTTCTTCATTGCGCTTGAAGTACCATTATTCCCTTCAGCTATAACAATTGTGCTGGAATATTTATAAGATCCAGCTTTCAGATAGATAGCTTTCCCGGGTTGTACGGTATTGATTGCCTGCTGTAATGTCATGGAACCACTCGGAGTAAGAATTATATCTCCTGATGTGGGAGGTGTAGTAGGAGTGGGTGTCACAGTTGGAGTTGCAGTAGGTGTAGGTGTTACTGTAGGTGTAGTTCCTCCATCTGTTGTTAGTTCAATATAATATAGATTTGCTACGTCAGTCTTTGCAATGGTGTGAGCACCTGATCCTAAGGATACACTAACAATCCCGTTTGTCATTGCATAGTTTGTTCCATCAACCTTGATTCTAGTATTATTTTCGTTATTAAATACTAATTTTAAAGTTGAGGATCCGGTGGTGTTAAAGGCGATATTTGTTGAGGATTCAATTTTCAGGCATTGGGTAAGGGTAAGACCATTGTAAGTGACTGTACCCTTTGAGGTGGACAGGTTACCTGTAATCGTAAAGAAGGAACTGCTTGTCCCACTGGTAGTGAAATTATGTACTACTGTGGTTGCGGCATCTACGGGTGCCGTCGGTGTTAATACGTAAAGTAAAGAAAACCCCAGAGCCAAACTAAGTATAATGCTCTTAATACGTTTGATACACTTCATAATTATTTACCTCCATTTATTTTCTTTAAAACATATGAATAGGTATGATTAAGTGCCTCCTTTCTTTACCTGTTTCGTCATATGTTTTATAGACGTAAAAATATCTCCCCAATATTTTCCTTTGAGCCTCCTTTCTACTAAAATGAAATAAAATCTTTATGTTGCTTCGTCCCATGTTTATGTATAAACCATCATAAACTGAAAGTTCCAATATTCAATATTATTAAACTAATACATAAATCAAATATATAAAGCAAATACATAAATCAAATATATAAATCAATTATTATGAGAAAGTTTACTTCCATCCTTCATATCAGAAAGCCAATTACCAATAATTCATAGAAAGTCATGTGTAAATCTCTCGCAATGAATATTGAAAGAGCTTACATATAAAGCTGTAGAGTAACTATATAAAATATATGATGAAATGCATATCATAACGTGAAAAGTGAAATGCACTTGCCAAATATATTTATTAATACTCAGAAAAATATGTAAGAGCTTACATTTCAATAACAGAATACCATTTATTCCTAAAATAAGCAATATGAATTTCAAAAAGTATGTGAAAATTACCATTAATTTATTAAAGTAGTAGAAAACTTCGTATTTTCTGCATAAATAAAAGTTGTTTATTAGTCCTAAAAAGGTAAACATCACCAATTAATTGTCCTTCCTTTGCTTAAATAAACACCAATAATTTACAAATCACAAGAATAAGCAAAAAATCACAAGAATTTATATTTACATATTCTTCTAAATCACCGAAATTATAGTTGTAGGGGTGACTTTTGTATAATTTCCACAAAAGTTAATGAGGGGAGGAGTGAACAGAAAAGAGTATAAAAAACAATACATTTGATGTTGCTTGAAGTCAGTATAAGAAGTCATATCAATGAGAAAGGAAAGGGAAAGCTATGACAAAGAAATTGCTTAAGTGCGGCTTAGTTTTGGTGCTGATGTTTTCGATGCTGCTCTCTGTCAAGGTTTCTGCGGCAGATTTCACACAAGGAGTAGATGTTTCTGGCAGCAATGCGGTTATTTGGTTTAAATCAACCGTAAACACTACCTGGGCAGATGTTCATTACAAAGTGAATTCAGGTGATCAGCAGAACTTGAGAATGTCCTATAATTCAGGGGCAGGCAGGTATGAGCAGAGCGTCCAATGGACAACAGGTTCTGTAATTGAATATTTCTTTACCTATAACAATGGTACCCCAGCTTATGACACTTCGACTTATACCTACTCAGGACAAGCAGCCGGACTAAAAAACGGGGGGATTTATAGGATAACCAGCAAAGTCAGCGGGAAAGTTCTTGATATTACTGATAAGTCAACTGCTGCCGGAGCTAAAGTACAACAGTGGAGCAATACTAATACAACGAATCAACAATTTAAGTTAGAAAAACAATCCGACGGATACTATAAAATAATTGCCGTACACAGCGGACTTGTGCTGGATGTACCAAGCAGTTCTCTCAGTAACAGTGTTCAATTGCAGCAATGGACGGATAATGGGAGCAGTGCACAGCGTTTTAGTATAATAGATACAGGAGGCGGATACTACAAAGTAATCTCTAAAGTCAGCGGGCTGGCTATGGATGTTAAGAGCTCACAGACCACTGATGGCACTGCAGTCCAACAGTATACTGACAATGGAACAGATGCACAGAGATGGTCTTTTACTTTGGTAGGTGATTCCGGCGGAGGAACTGGTAATTCCATTTATTCTGTTGCAGCCTCCTCCATACCAAATCCTTCTGGAGGCGGAGTCAGTGTTAAAGTAATGAACGGTACCGGCGGTGCTTATTCAGACAGCCAAATATACTGGGGAGTAATCGGAAAGAATCCAGTTACCGGCGCTTGGTGCTATCTGGATCTGTCCGGTAATTTAATACCGATTTCTACTGCCCTTAATGATGCCGCAGGACATCTGACCAAGAACGGAGTAAACTACGCAAATATTTACCACAAAGTAAGTGAAGCCTCCTGGGTGAATCTTCCGAAAATAACCTCTGGAAGAATGTTTCTCAGTGTAGGGTCACCTTGTTACATTAAGACTTATAATGATGGTTTTGCCGGACCGGATATCAACAATCCTACGGATCCTAATCGTAATATTTATTTTGATTTTGTAGAGTTTACGGTTGATGATGCCGGATATCATGGTAATACCACAAGAGTGGATCAATTCGGGTTCCCGGTTCAGCACAGACTTGTAAATAAGGCTGGCAATTATGACCGGACAGTGGGAGAGCTGGAATCTGAAACCAGAGCTGGTCTGTTTACAAAGTATCAGAATGAAGTTCCTACAGAGTTTAAATCTTTGGGAACCCTGCAGGCACCTTATCGAATTGTTTGCCCAATCAGCGGACCATTTAATACAGGTGGAACCTATGCGAATTATTTCGCTGGGTATTCCAATATATCAACCAGAGATATTTTACTTGGTATCGGTGGTGCCAGTAACGCTGCAGTATGTGCTGCTCTTAACAGACATGTGTATGGAAATACCGCAGACTGGAACAATCCCTCCAAGTATTATAAAGCTGCTCCTGCCAATTATTATGCGAAATTCTGGCATGATCACAGTATCGATGGGCTGGCATATGGTTTCTGCTACGATGATGTAAATGGACAGGCTTCTTATCTGGAGGTAGGTGACCCGAAGGGATTAATAATCAGAGTTGGTTGGTAACAATGAATGAATAAGAAGGGGGAATTATATGTTAAAAAAAAGTAAGAAACTCTTAGGTGTGGTTCTTCTAACACTTGCAGCGCTTTTCATAACAACTGTACTGCCCGGAACAAATGGTATCCTGCCGGGAGGTATCGGTTCTTTTACTGTATCTGCTAGTACCTATCAAGCCTGGGACAGCACCAAAGCTTATGTAGCAGGTGACATGGTGTCTTATAACGGAGCCGATTATAAGGCTAAATGGTGGACCCAGGGGGAAACACCGGGAGTTGCCTCTGTGTGGGAACTGGTATCAACCAATGGTGGCAGCTATGAGACCTGGAATGCAGGTAAAGCATATACAGGCGGAAGTTTTGTAACCTACAATGGAGCTGTTTATAAAGCTAAATGGTGGACACAGGGAGACACTCCCGGTACCGCTTCTGTGTGGGAACTGGTATCCGGAACCCCTGAAACTCCTGGAATTGCTGATGGAACCTATCGTGTATCAAGTAAGGTTAGCGGTAAGCTTCTGGATATAGCAGATAAATCAACAGCTGATGGCGCAAAGCTTCAGCAGTGGACGGATTCTTCTGTTACAAATCAGCAGTTTAAAGTAGAAAAACAAGCTGATGGTTATTACAAGATAACAGCAGTACATAGCGGTAAAGTTCTGGATGTTCCCAATAGTTCTGCAACAAGCGGTGTACAGCTGCAGCAATGGACAGATAACGGAACAGATGCGCAGAGATGGCAGATTAAGAGTACCGGAGACGGTTATTACAAGGTGACGTCTAAAGCAAGTGGACTTGTTATGGACGTTAAAGGTTCTTCAACAGCGGATGGAGCAGCAATTCAGCAGTATACGGATAATGGAACCGATGCACAGAAGTGGTCCTTCCTTACCGGAACGACGGATCCAGGCGGCCCTGGAGATCCTGTAACAGGATTTAAGGTAGTCGGCTATTATCCAAGCTGGCAGCCGGATAAGATTAACACAATACAGTATAATAATCTTACACATATAAATTATGCGTTTGCCATTCCAACCAGTGAGGGAGCTTTGCTGCCCCTGGAGAATTCTTCAGCTGCTGTACAGATAATTAACCAGGCACACCAAAAGGGTGTTAAAGTCTTACTAGCCATTGGTGGCTGGTCCTACAACGGAACTCCCCTTGAAACAACTTTTATGTCAGCTACCAGTACTCCTGAGAAGATCAAGAAATTCGGTGATGCCATCGTTTCTATGGCTAAACAATATGGTTTTGATGGCGTGGATATGGACTGGGAGCATCCCAGAGCTGACGGCACCAGCAAAAACCAGTATGAAGCTTTGATGGTATATTTAAGAAGCGAGCTTAATAAGAGCAATATGCTATTAACTGCTGCTGTATTAAGTGGTGTAACACCTGAAGGAGTAATTTACTGGGATTCTGCCGGACAGACTGATAAGGTAATCAGTGTAGTTGACTGGTTTAATGTTATGGCCTATGATGGCGGTGACGGAAACAGGCATTCCACCTATGAATTTGCTGTTAAATCAGCTGAATACTGGAAGAATACCAGACATATGCCTGCGGAGAAGGTAGTGCTTGGCGTTCCTTTCTACGGCAGACCCTCCTGGGCTACTTACGCTGAAATACTTGCAGCTAATCCTCAGGCATACAATACAGATATTTCTATGATCAATGGTATGGAAGCATACTATAACGGTATACCTACCATAAAGAAGAAGACCCAGTGGGCTTGCGACAATGTAGGTGGCATTATGATCTGGGAATTAAGCCAGGATACAACGGATAAAAGTAAGAGTCTCTTAAATGCAATAGGTGATACTGTAAGAGCAAATTTCAGTGATTAAAGCATTTGTCCATATAAACACTTAATTTCGAAAAGCCTCTGGCTTTTGGTAATAAGCTGGTAAAGGTTTGCCTTTTCTTTGAAATGGGTAATAAGTTAACAGATTTAGTACGAAAGCAGAGGCTTTTCTTTTTCTGATAGATCTTTGATGTTATGACAAATTGTTATTAATTGATTATACGTAACATCTCAAATAGAATCAGCATTATGTGCAATTAGATTACAAATAAAATTAAATTAATTACAAAGTATTTGTAAAAATGTAAAAATTTGAATTTATCATGCATAAAATAGTTGTAATCCAGCTAAATTAATACCGTAGTATTTCTTTTATCAATAATTGGTTTACATATAAAAGAAGGAGGGTAGAGAGAATGTATGATGAAGATGAAATAGATGATTTATCAGATGAAGATTTTGCTGATATAGAAGATGATTATTCCTATCTAAATGAATGGAGAGATGACGAAGATTTTGATGATTATGATGATGAAGAATCAGATGATTCGGAGGATGAGTAAGAAAAAAAGGTAAGTTTATAATTTCAATAGTTTGTTTAGAGACTAAAATATAGTAAATATTATAGAATTACCAATGGAATGTATAATATTGGATTCTCTAATGTTAAAAAGAAGAGGTTTCGGTTAGCCGATTTCTCTTTTTTTTATATTGATAAGATTAAAAATACGTGATAATCTGGTTATGATAACTACATAACACAACTTTATTATATAACTTTATTTCTAATACCGGTTATATCTGGCAATAATGAATGTTGTAACTATGTATTCTTCTATTATTCAGGAAGGAGTTTTTATATGGAGAAGATTGCATTAATTACGGATTCTGCCTGTGATATAGACGAGGAGACCATTAAGAAATACCAGATACATGTCCTTCCTTTTAAGATATTATATAAGGAACGTGAATTTACCGACGGTATCGATATTACACCAGTAGAAGTCTATGTCAATATGAAGACAGAAATTCCGAAATCCTCCCAGCCATCCATGGAGGACATTGAAAACCTGTATAAAAAGCTGGAAAGTGAAAATTATACCCATGTTATTTCTATTAATATTTCTAGCGGTATATCAGGAACGGTAAATGCGGTAGATTTAATTAGCTCAGAATTTAAAACGATCAAAACCTTTATGTACGATACCAAATCCACTTCTGTAATCCAGGGTATTATACTAAAGAAGTGTGGTGAATTAATCAGAGCGGGTAAGGGATTTGATGAAATCGTGAAGCAGATACCCGAAATGAAAAAGAAGCTGCGCTTATATTTTGTATTCGGAACCTTGGAGTATGCTATAAAGGGCGGAAGAATCGGCAAAATTCCCGGTACAATAGGAGATATCCTGAATATCAAGCCTATTGTAAGTTTTGATGATGAATTCGGGCAGTGTTATACCTGTGAGAAAATCAGAGGAAGGGTAAAATCTATCAACCGTTTAATAGAATTAGGAGAGAAAATTAGTGACAAGAATAGCTGCGATGCCTATGTTATTCACGGTAATGTAGAGGAAGAAGCGCGTAAAGTATGTGATAAGTTACGTATGAATCCTCGTATCAGGAATGTGTACCTTATTGGGCAGATCAGTGCTATCGTGGGAGTATATTGCGGTCCTGGCACAGTTGGCGTTTGTTATTCTGAAATCTAATATTAGAATATTAAAAATAGGCACTGTATCCAACAGGATTTGCAGCTGCCTTTTTTATATCTGACATACCAATACCTAAGTTCTATAAATATAAATCTATAGGAAGAGGTTGATTTGACTAATTCTATAAATGAGGGTACAATTAAAGACATTGAAAAAATTTTGGCAGAAGGAAGCGAATTAGATGCAGCAATTGATTAATCTGCAGTTTACCATGTTCACAATGGTAGCTGCCGGTGTTATCTTAAAGAAAAAGGGTATTATTGGAGCTCAAGGTCAGGAAAATATTACAGATTTGGTATTATATTTGATACTTCCCTGTAATATAATTAAATCCTTTATGGTAGAATTCTCGACAAGCATCCTCGTCACCTTTGCAGGTGTTCTTATTATATCGGTACTTATACAGCTTGTCTGCACAATACTCGGTCATATACTATATAACAGAATAGAACCCCCCAAGAGAAAATGTCTCCAATACGGTACAATCTGTTCAAATGCGGGTTTTCTGGGAAATCCGGTGGCAGAAGGTGTATTTGGTTCCATGGGGCTGACACTTGCCTCCATATATCTGATACCTCAGCGAATTGTTATGTGGTCAGCCGGGATATCCGTATTTACTGAGTCACCCAATAAGAAAACACTAGCTAAAAAAGTAATTACTCATCCATGTATCATCGCCTGCATTCTTGGTATTATTCTAATGATTTCACAAATCAGACTGCCAGGATATCTGGAATCCTCTCTTTTAACGCTAAGCAGCTGCAATACAGCGCTCTCAATGATGATTATAGGGATGATTCTTGCAGATATTAATATAAAGCAAATGTTTGATAAACGAGTGTTCTACTTTACCGTAATACGACTTATTGCAATACCGGTTCTTGTGTACATACCCTGCTATTTATTACATATAGATTCTCTCGTAACAGGCGTTTGTGTGCTTTTAGCAGCAATGCCTGCCGGAGCAACGACCAGTATTCTTGCCTCAAAATACAATGGAGATGCAGCTTTTGCAACGAATCTGGTTATTTTCTCAACATTGGTT
>JAQSXJ010000106.1 GCA_029256725.1 Anaerocolumna sp.
TTTTCACAAAATTTATAATGATAAGCATTTTACGGAATAAATATTCATGGTATAATAATATTCCGATATTTAAACATAAAAAAAGACATTCTCAAAGGCTTAGCCTCTAAGAACATCTTCGTTCTGTAACAGATTATAATATATGTCGCATAAAAAATCAATCTTTTTTTTCATTTTAATTTATTTTATAAGTTTTTTTATCGAATAAACATTATTTAATTAAGTGACATTCTGAAATTGAAGTTTTCAGCCGATATAAAATAAGAAATTATAACATTAGTATGCATCTTTTATATAATAAATTTCCAAAGTCCATTTAAAAAATACTTGGGCTGGACGTTCCACTTTTGGGGAAACAATTTACACAAGACACCAAGACGCGATATTGGTGGTGTAGTGAACTACATTTTCAAAGCTGTAGCAGTATACTCCAAAGTGGGGTAGCCAGAACGGTACAAGGATTTTTTCAAACATGCTTTGAGTAACTTTTATATAATTTATCTGAATTTTTTTTGGTAGAGCTTATAAAGTACAGAAAAAGGAGGCTTTCATATGATAAACAGCAGTATAACACAAACAGGTACTCTCAAATCGAACATCCTATCTTCCCCTGCTTCCTCCCAGGGATCTCATAACGTATCTTCTGGCGATGGCAAAGGAACATCTACTGCCTATGGCTTAGAAAAAGGAAATGTCATAAAAGGTGAAGTAATAGACCTTAAAAATAATGAAGTCACTGTAAAGCTGGCAGACGGTCAGGTATTAAAAGCAAAACTTCAAGCAGATAACAGTACCCTTTCAATAGGAAGTAAGGTTACTTTTCGGGTGGAGGATGCCACCTCACAATCCCTGACTTTAAAAATTATCCCGGAAAGCTCTGCTTCTTATCTCTCCTCCACTATTGATAAAGCATTGGAAGCTGCTAACCTAGGTAAGACTATTCGGAATAGAAGTCTGGTGAGTGAACTTCTCACCTCTCGTATGTCAATAGATAAGAATACCCTTAACCTCTTTGCGAAACAGCTGACGCAATTCCCCGATGTCTCTGTTAAGACCCTTCTGTTCCTGCAGCGTTATCAGCTCCCTGTGAACGGAGCCAGCATTGAGTTAGCAGAAGGATTTCTTCATTCGGACGGTAAAATGATTGAAAACCTAACTACTCTCTCTGGCAATATTAATCAGTTCTTAGGTTCTTCCAGTGACATTAGTAACAAACAGGAACTACTGCGAATATTACTTGGAACAGCCTCACAGACCACTATGGAGGCAGAAGCCCTGGCAAAAGAAAACCTATCACAAGGCAATCCAATTGTCTCAGATATGGCAGGTTCTAAAGAGCTTATGCAAACTGGTAATATAGCAGCAAGCAACGGAAACATTCTGTTTAGTGATTTACTAAATCTTTCTGAAAGAACGGAACTAGCTGAGAGTCTTAAGACACTTCCCGCTAACTTAATCTCTCCGGAGGTACTCAACAGTGTTCTAAGCGGTACCATAGACACTGCTCATGCCTCTGAGCTGGCCAATCTGCTAAAAGATTATTCCCAGCTTGACCCATTTAATGTAAAGCAACCGGCATCAGAAATAATGGATAAGCTGCTGACAGCGTCTGCTTCTGATAACAATGCACGGTTAAAAGAACTGTTACCTGCACAGGACAGAGGAAATCTTCTGGTTATGATAAAGAATCTGCTAGGAGCAGATAATCTTCCTGCTTCCATCAGTAACGGTATTACCGACGGAAGTATTTCCGCAAGGGATCTTTTAACCTTTTTGGCTCCATCTCTGACAGGGGGTGCGGATTCCATAGTTTCCGGTTCCAGTGAGAAGCTGGTCTCGTCCAAAGAGTTTCATGCCTTGTTAAATTCTAAGCTATTATCCGACTGGACACTGACTCCGGAGGACTTAAATAAACCTTCACCCTTAAGTTCTCATTATGAAAGCCTGTTAAAGCAGCTAAACGACATAAATTCATTGGCAGAGCGAGGTATGTTTCATGAAACGCCTGCTCTGACCGCACAGCTTTCCCATATGACGGACACGGTGCAGTATATGAATATGTTCCAGAATATGTTTTCTTTTTTACAGCTGCCCGTAAAGTTAAAGAACCAGTTCACTGACAGTGAGCTTTATGTTTACTCAAACAAAAAGTCAGAGCTTGATATTACAAAAGGTGTGAAAGTGGTTCTGCACCTTAATATGGAACATCTGGGGCCGCTGGATGTATCCGTTGAGCTGGCAAGTAATCACCTTAAGAACATCTTCTATCTGGATAATAAAGAAGTCCTTCAACTGTTATCCACACATATGGAAGCACTGGAAAAGAAGTTGAGTAATAAAGGTTATCAGGTATCCACCGAATTTTATGACAGAGCGAAAACCCCCGCTCCTTCAGAAGACATCATGTCCGGTAATCTTCATTCCTCCGGCGAAGCTCCAGAGGGGAACTCACAGGAGAAGAGATATCATTTTGATATAAGAGCTTAAGTGAATCTGTATTAACAACAAAAGGTATATTCGAAAATACAAGGGTATGTCTGAAAACAACTTATTGCAGTTTTCAGATACACCCTTGTATTTAAAAATATACTATTTAATTTATTTATATTAATACTTTATCTATGAACCTATATAATCTTCATTAATCTGCATATGATATACAGAATAAATAAATGAACGGGATAAAAAGCATAAAATACATATTTCAACCGTAATCCTCTTTCACCGTTATACTTAGCAATAGGTATCAAGGTAAAAAATGCTGTTATTTCATCCAGAGTCATAATGTTTAATACAATACATCCTGCCAGAGCAGACTTGAAAGGATTTCTTCTATATACATAGAACACTGCAATGGTCAATATGCCAAAAGCAGAATAATCCGTACGCAGCAGACTAGCCACTTGCATTCCAAGAGCAAGAACAGCTAAGTCAGCAAACACGATATCAAAACTCTTATGTCCCTTCCTGCCTGCAAGATAGATAATCAGCAGAAGGATTGCACCTACTAAAGCCATTATAATAAAACGGGTGTCACTATAATACAATAAAAAGGCAGGAAGCGATTTTCCCGTTGCAGTAAAAATAATACTATTTAACATATAGATACCGCTGTTTATTACCGTTGCAACTATATATCCACCACCGGCTACACCAATTACTGATATTAAAGGCAGCCATTTCATTTCTTTCAATCTTTCTGAAATTCCCTGGAATCCACACATTACTACAAAACCGATCAAAAGGGTAAAAAATACATTCTGATATCCCATATAAAAGACCTGTCCACTAAAAGCCAAATCAAAAGGAATCTCAGATATCAAACAGAAAAGTGCCAGTCTTATAACATACTTCAGCTTGTTTCTGGTATGTATAAATCCCTCTACCAATAAAAAGCAGAACAAAGGAAATCCCAACCTGCCTACCAATCTCATAATAAAATATACTGCACTCATAGTTTGATAGTAAGGATCCTGAGATGCAGCTGAGCCCATCATAAAAAAATTCACAGATACCAGAATATTACTTAAGACAGTTGCTGCTATATGATCTATCAGCATTACAAAAATTGCAATCAATTTCAACGTACTTCCCGGTATACCTCTTCTTTTATCCTTCGTAACTATGGTTTCTGTTAAATCACCAGTCACATTTTCCATTTTGACCTCCTAAAGATTTGAAGCATAACATATTCTGGAAATTAATCCTCCCAAGAAGTATAACATTAAAATAGCCTTTATTCAATGATTTTCCCAATCTACTCCGGCAAACATATGAAGGGTAACTTCGGATGCGGATGATGCGTTTGTCGTGCAATCTAACACTTGCATATCTAAGGCTTGGATGCCATACTTCTCAAATAACAGAATGCGAAATGTATTATATTAGACTTTTAGAACTTTTCAAATACACACGTATACTGCAAAACTGCTTGCGTTATTGCTCAGATAGAAGTTATTTCATTCGTACCGTTGCTTAATGAAAGAAAATTATAATAACTTCTTCCTATTATAAATATAATATAAAAACCACATTATGGTGGAGTGTACATGTATATTTACATTGTTCAGCCCGGTGATACAATAACTTCAATTGCAAATGCTTATGGAGTTTCCCCTGAAAGGCTCGCGCTGGAAAATGACCTTTCAGAACCGGATAATCTGACCCTGGGGGAAGCACTTTTAATATTGCAGCCTTCAAAAACTTATATTGTTCAAAAAGGCGATACCCTTGAAAGCATCTCCCTTTCTCAGCAAACGGATATACTGGAACTACTCCGCAATAATCCATGGGTATCTGACAGGGGACTCTATATAGGGGAAGAACTCGTTATACGCTATATTGATTCCAGAGCAGCAACTATTGAAGTAAATGGTTTTACCTACCCATTTATAGATAAGGAAGTATTGGTTAAGGTATTGCCATATCTAACTTACTTATCGGTTTATGCCTATCAGGTCACACGAAACGGCAGTCTTATAGGAATTGATGATACTGAAATCGTCAGATTAGCAAGAAGCTATGGCGTTGCCCCAATCATGTTTATTACTGCGACGCCGGAAGGAAACAGTGTTGATACAGAAATAGCTCATATCTTAATTACAAATGCTGAAGTGCAAAAGGCATTTATCGACAATCTCCTTTTAATCCTGGGAAACAAGGGCTATTACGGGATAAATATAGATACTCCCTATATCCAGCCACTGGATAGACAGCCCTATGTTGATTTTATAAATACAGTAACAAAACGCCTTAACCAGGAAGGATATATCGTGTCCATAACAATCGCTCCAAGTACTTTTGAAGCAGCTACCGGAATTACCTATGAAGGTGTTGATTATGTCGGATTAAGCAGGGCTGCCAATTCTGTATTATATCAATTGACCTATGAGTGGAAGGCTCCTTCAACACTTCCCATCAGTGTTCTGCCTTTTGATGCCGTACTAAATACCATAAATAAAGCAGTAATACAACTTACACCACAAAAAAGTATTCTGGGATTTACAATAATCGGTTACCTTTGGGAATTTCCCTATTTTGCAGCAATTACTGCCGCAAATTTTATCAATTACTTTTCAGCAATAGAACTGGCCAATGATACAGGTTCAGTCATACAGTTTAACGAGCCTTCCCAAACCTCTTATTTTCGTTACATAAAGGATAATAAAGAATACATAGCATGGTTTAAAGATATCAGAACACTGCGCCTGTTCCTTTCCTTTGCTCAAAATTTAGGTATGCAGGGCTTTTCAGTGTGGAACGTAATGTATTTTATAACAAATACCTGGCTATTAATGAATTCACAGTATGAGATCAAGAAATTAGCGATATAGATAATCCTATATACAATAGTCAGAATGCGAATAGTTAGAGATACTGAAAGCAAGAGATATTGAAAGCTAGAGATATTGAAATATTAAAGTACAAAAAAGTTAATATTTTTTATAAAACAACTGCCACTAAGCAGTCTTTGTGTCATAAGAAAGGGTTACATGGCTCCGTTTCTAATTTCGTGTAAACTCGTTTTACAGAATACTCCATTTTGAGTTTAATGATAATACACAAAATCCATGAAACTGTCAAGGCAAGGGGTTAGCCTTTACTGTGGTTCACGGATTATATAAAATAAATAAAACTCAAAGGTTCCAAAACACTGAATTTGAAACGGTCTCCGTTGCATTCTTTGCTACGTCTGAACTAGCTTATGCAAACTAAAAAAACACTTTAATATCTGAGCGTTTCTCGCAAATACGAATACATTTGCAGTCTTGTGTTATACTTTTAGTCTTAGCACGAGCCTCCTGTTGTTTGATTTTGTTGTGGTGACTTAATTATAACAAAACCAGTGGTTCCATGCTTTTTAATGTCAGTACTTATTGAATTCTCAAGCTGCATAGATACTTCTTCATGTACAAAGTTTGAGTTACAATATTAATATTTATATCTTTAATATAAGGTCAAAAACATCCCATCAGAAGCATCATTTCCATACAATTTCAGGCAAATTGGACAAAATAGAAGAACGAATGCGCCTATGGAAAGGCATTAGAAGTCCTTTTCTCTGGATAATTTGTGCTATATGATAAAACAGATTGTTTGAGCGAAGCGAGTTATCTGTTTTATCATATGCCAAGCACAAAATATCCAGAGAATTAGGACTTCTTATGCCTTGAAATCGAAGCATGAGTTTTTCTATTTTGTCCAATTTGCCGTCCCATTGAGAAAAACTAACCTTCCTACACCATATTACTGAGCCAAAAGCTCCTTTAAAATCTTATTTATCATTCCCGGATCTGCCTTCCCTTTCATTTCCTTCATGGTCTGACCAACCAGGAAACCAAGAGCTTTTTCTTTACCGCTTTTATAATCATTAACAGAGGCAGGATTTTCTGCTACAATTCTTTCAATCGTGGATTTTAAAAGCCCCTCATCGTTAACCATAGAAAGACCCTTTTCCTCTACATATTTAACAGGATCTATATTCTCTTTGAATATTTTCTCGAATACTTCCTTTGCAACGGTCCTGTTGATTTTATTATCACTGATAAGCTTAACAAGACCTGCCAGGTTCTCTGCGCTAAAGGCAATATCCTCCGGTTCTTTCTCTTCTTCCTTTAAGAGACGCATGGTCTCTACCATGAGCCAGTTGGATACTTCTTTTGGTTTATCACAGAGGGTAACGGTCTCTTCAAAGAGATCAGCCAAATGTTTAGAGCCGGTAATAATTCCTGCATCGTATGCCGGAATGTCATATTCCTTCTCATAACGAAGCATCTTCTCATCCCTGAGTTCCGGCTGACGGTTCTTAATTTCTCCCAGCCATTCGTCACTGATTAGAATAGGTACCAGGTCAGGTTCAGGGAAGTATCGATAATCCTGTGCATCTTCCTTGGAACGCATGGCAAAACTGTTATCCTTATTATCATCCCAACGCCTGGTTTCCTGAACTACAACTTTGCCGTATTCCAGCATTTCAATCTGACGTTTTCTTTCTCCTTCAATAGCTCTTGCTATGGCCTTAAAGGAGTTCATATTCTTCATTTCTGTTCTGGTTCCAAATTCTTTGGCTCCGACTTCTCTTATCGAAAGATTAATGTCTGCTCTTAAAGAGCCCTCCTGCATCTTACAGTCTGATACTCCAAGATACTGCAGGATTAATTTAAGTTTCTCAAGATATGCAATAACTTCTTCTGCCGATCTCATATCCGGGTCACTTACAATTTCAATAAGGGGTACACCACAGCGGTTGTAATCTACAAGTGTACAATCCTCCCATGGATCATGTATTAATTTACCGGCATCCTCTTCCATATGGATTTCATGAATTCCCACTACCTTCTTACCGGCTGAGGTTTCAATCTCAATACCGCCGTCATGACAGATAGGAAGATAAAGCTGGGATACCTGATAAGCCTTTGGAAGATCCGGATAAAAATAATTCTTACGATCAAATTTACAGTCCTGATTGATACCACAACCTGTTGCAAGGCCTGCTGCAATTGCAAATTCAACTACCTTTTTATTTAACACGGGAAGGGTACCCGGCATACCGGTACACACCGGACAGCAATGGGTATTGGGATCTCCTCCGAACTGGGTGGTACAGCCACAGAATATCTTAGTCTTGGTTGCCAGCTCTACATGGACTTCCAGACCGATGACAGTTTCGTATGTTTTCATAGAGCCACTTCCTTTCTGGATTGTTCAAAACGGTAGGCTGCTTTTAAGATATCCTTTTCGCCAAAATGCTTACCAATTAACTGAAGACCGATAGGCAGCCCCTTGGTGTCCACACCACAGGGAAGGCTGATAGCCGGAAGCCCTGTTAAGTTAACGGATACCGTATAGATATCTCCAAGGTACATCTGCAGGGGATCTGCTAAGCTTCCGCCGATTTTAGGTGCAGTAGTAGGTGCAGTAGGCCCAAGAATGATATCATATTTTTCAAAGGCTTTATCAAAGCCTTCTTTGATCAATGCTTTTACTCTTAAGGCTTTGTTGTAATAGGCATCATAATAACCAGAGCTTAATACGAAAGCACCAATCATCATTCTGCGCTTTACCTCATTACCGAAGCCTTCACTTCTGGTCTTCTTATATACCTCCTGAAGTCCATCAAAGTCAGGTGTTCGATAGCCGTATTTGATACCATCGTATCTGGAAAGGTTGGAGCTGGCTTCTGCAGATGCAATTACATAATATGCCGGTATGGCATATTCCACTGCCTCTAAGTCGAATTCTTCAAGGATTGCTCCCTGCTTCTCCAGTTCTTTAGCAGCATTTAAAATACTTAGCTTTACCTCCTCGGATAGACCGCTGCCTAAATATCCTTTGGGAATACCTATCTTCATGCCCTTAACGTCTCCGTCTAAGGCTTTTAAATACTCATAGCTGTTTGTAGGTACACTGGTGGAATCTTTACTGTCATGACCTGAAATAATATCAAGGGCTGCCGCACAGTCTGCCACATTCTTACCAATGGGTCCTATCTGATCCAAGGAAGAGGCATATGCTATCAGACCGTAACGTGATACGGTACCATAAGTCGGCTTAATACCAGTAACCCCGCAGAAGGAACTAGGCTGACGAATAGAACCGCCGGTGTCAGAACCCAATGCATAGAAGGCTTCATCTGCCGCTACCGCTGCTGCTGAACCACCACTGGAACCTCCTGGTACATAGTCTGTATTTCTGGGATTTTTGGTAATTCCAAAATAGGAGGTCTCTGTGGTACTTCCCATTGCGAATTCGTCCATATTTGTTTTTCCGATTATTATAGCTCCCTGAGCCCTTAACTTCTCTACAACGGTTGCATTGTAGGGCGGAAGAAAGTTATGCAGGATCTTAGAACTACAGGTGGTTTTGATTCCTTTGGTGCAGATATTATCTTTTACTGCAACAGGTACTCCCGCTAAAGGAGCATTGCTAAGTTCGCCGCTATCAATACGCTTTTGCACCTCTGCTGCTTCTGCCAGGGCACTGTCCTCCAGAACTGAAACATAACAGTTATATTCTGAATCCTTCTCTTTGATTCTATCTATCTGGAGCTTTACTGCTTCGGATACGGAGATTTCTTTCTCTTTAATTTTTTTCCCTAATTCCAGGGCCGATAATTTGGTAATATCCATACTGACCTCTTTCCTGAATACCCAAACTTTGATTGTGTATTCATTAATCCTTCTAACCACATTCGCGCCATGGCGAGCTCCCATTAAAAGTGAAAATTGCTTTTTATGTCCACACTTGCTCCCACTGCACGCTTCATCAGGTTTTCACGTTTTATTCCACTGTTTTAGGAACCATAAAGCAACCATCTTTTTTAGCTGGTGCATTCTGTAAGAGGCTGTCTCTGTCCGGCCCGTTTAATACTTCATCTTCACGAAATACATTATGAATGGGAAATACATGGGACAGGGGTTGTATCCCCTCTGTGTCCAACTCATTCATGGTAGTCATATATTCAAGTATGCTGCCTAAGTCAACTTTCGCTTTTTCTTTTTCCTCTTGTGACAGTTCAAGCTTTGCAAGGGCTGCCACGTAATCTATGGTCTTATCTGTTACTTCCATTATTTCCTCCTGTCTGACGATACCTTTTTAAGGGATTCTACATAGGGATTATCAAATATTTAATTGCACCGTTCTAATCTCCCACTTTACGGTATACCTCGTCTATTCCATCTTCTCACCAGATTGAGGCTTACTTCTTAAGATTCCGTTAAAGGTCTATGATTAAGGTTTCATTAAAGGTCTACAATTAAAATTTCATTAAAGATCTACAATAAAAGTTTCATTAAAGGTCTACGATTAGGGTTCCAGTCTTGATACATCTCTTGGGAAGAGAGTCGTCTCTCTTACATTCTGTTCGTCTAAGAGCTTCATGGTAAGTCGCTCCAGGCCGATTCCAAGTATTGGTGAATTCCTCAGGATCCATTCCTCTTTTCACCATCTTATCTACCTGTTCTTCATAGCTGTGAATTCTCTGTCCTCCGGTGGTTACTTCCATGCCTTTGAATAACAGGTCAAAGCTTAAGGTAAATTTATTATCTGCCGGATCCTCCATTGCATAAAATGGTCTCTTCTTAGAGGGATAATGCGTTACGAAGACAAAGTCACTTTTGTGCTCCTCTTTAAAATACTTACCGATAAGAATTTCTTCTTCGGGTTCCAGATCATATGGATTCTTGATCTTACGGTCATATTTTTCTGCAACCAGCTGCTTTGCTTCATCAAAACGTACGGCAGGGATATTGTCTGCTGCTGGCAGTTTTACATCTAGTAATTTTAACTCTTTGGCATATTCCTTCTTTAAGAATTCAAAGGTATAGGTAAGCATTGCTGCTTCCATTTCCATAATATCTTCAAAGCCGTCGATATAACCCATTTCAAAATCAAGACTGGTATATTCATTCAAATGCCTTGTAGTGTTATGCTTCTCTGCACGAAAGACCGGTGCTGCTTCAAATACTCTGTCATAGATACCAACCATGGTCTGTTTGTAGAACTGAGGGCTCTGTGCCAGGAACGCTTTCTTACCGAAGTATTCCAGTTTGAATACATTGGCTCCGCCTTCTGCATTTCCGGCAACAATCTTTGGAGTCCTTACTTCTGTAAAATGATTCTGGAACATAAAGTCACGAAATCCTCTTACTAAACCCTCCTGAATCTTAAATATGGCTCTTTCTCTAACATTTCTTAAGGCAATGGGTCTTAAGGATAATTTCGTCTCCAAAGAAGTATTTAACTTCCATTTACTGATAGGCAAAGGCATAGTAGAATCTTTTGCAGGCTCAGATAACACCCTGATATCAGTAAGACGAACTTCAAATCCATTAGGAGCTCTGTCTTCTGTTGCTGCAATTCCTTTTACCTCTATGGTCATACCCTCTTTTAAGGCCTTATTCTCAAGTCCCTTTACCTTACTATCGGTTACACACTGTACAAGTCCTTCATATTTACGCAGTACCACAAAGGAGAACTCTCCCATATCTCTAACTGTATGAACGGATCCTCTTAAAACAACCTCTTTACCAAACCAGTCTCCGGTAAGTATATCACTAATTTCTAATACATCCTTTTCCTTGATTCCTTTAACAAATTCCATAATGTTCCTCCTCTGAAACAAAAAAATAAGTCCCGGATAATTATGTGTAAAAACACATAATTATCCGGGACGGGAATTCAACAGCGGCTGCAAAAAAGGCAATCGTCTTACGTTAAGAGTTAACCCGCGGTACCACCCGCGTTGAAAGCATCAGCTTTCCTCTCAAGCACATAACGCGTGCCGCGCATAAACCTACTGCAAGTTCGTTTGCTTAACATATTACAAATCCAAGGATTTATCTGTTAAATCAAATTTCAACTTCTTCAGCTTACGAGCTCCAGAGTGTTCCTTCCAATAGCTATCATCAAAGGCATGCTCTCAGTCGGTGGCACACCATTCCTGTCTCTAAATGAAATCCCTAAAGGTTAGTCTCTATCTCAGCCTTTATAAATATACAAGAATTACTTTTAAGCTATATTATCACAGAAAATATTATCTGGCAAGGGGTAAAATTACTTTTTCACGCTAAATTAATAAACTAATTACTATAATGCTCTCACGCGTTATAAACTTATCCTTTAATTAACAATAAAACAAATAATAGAAATGTAAAACAGTTCTGTATAATGTCTTATTGATATTCCATAATTAATTTACCCTTGCCATCCTGATACCCAAAAGTTCCGATACTGCCATTAATCACCGTAAAGCTTGGAGCTTTATGCCCAATATCTGCCTCCAGAATAACAGGAATATCCTTTAACACTGAAGTCACTGCTTCTTCATAGGTTATTCCGTAATTCTCTTCATAGAAAGCGGGTCTTCCAAAGATAAAACCTTTGGCATACTTAAACCATCCCGCCTCTTTTAACTGCCACAAGCCACGCATCAGACTGTCACTGTTAAGCGAATAGCTTTCCAGATACCAGAGGATTCCATCTTCCTTATACTTTTCCACAAAAGCAGCCGTCTGGTCAAAACGGGTGCCGCACAGATTTAAGAGTACATCCAGGCAGCCACCTAATAAACGGCCGGTTAGAGGTACTCCTTCCTCTCCCCATGCCTGTTTTAATACAATGGGCTTTGTCAGGACATAACTTTCCAGCCCCGTGGGCTGATACCCTGTGGGCTGATCATAATAACCATCTTCATAGAGGTCAAAGCTGTTCTGAACGATATTCTCACCTGATATAATCTTTAAGTTGTTGGTAAGGCATTCATGCCAGTCTTTCATACCAAAATCATTGAAATTACCGCCATATACTGTAGCTATATCACAAAGAGTAGTTATGGTAAAGGTAAGTCCCGTATTATCAGAATACCCCTGATACCATACAGGATGTTTTCTAATGATATCAAAGTCAAAGCAGGACAGCATTTCCATAAGGAAATCCCCGCCTTTGGCTCCAATGATCCATCTTACATCCTTATCCTTAATAAAGGCTTCCAGCTCTTCTGCTCTGGCCTTTCCGTCACCACTTCTGCCCTTTATACTGTTACATATAAGAGCCCCCTCAAGAACCTGAAAGCCCATGTCTTTCAGGTTCTTGATTCCGTTATTCAACCGGTTGAAATCTGTTTCCTTACGGTTGCCGTCGGAGGGAGCTGTTATCGCTATGTTATCATTCTTCTTTAAAAATTCCGGGTAAATCATAATTTCTTAATTCGCTCTATGGCTTCTACGGTATTCTCATAGGTACCAAAAGCAGTCAGACGAAAGTATCCTTCGCCACTGGGTCCGAAACCTGAACCGGGAGTACCAACAACATTAGCGGTATTAAGCAGATAATCAAAGAACTCCCAAGAGGTCATCTTATCAGGTGTCTTGAGCCAGATATAAGGTGCATTTACACCACCGGACACACTGTAACCTGCGCTTTCAAGACCTTCCTTGATTACCTTTGCATTGTTCATGTAATAAGCAATCTGTTCATTGGTCTGTTTCTTTCCTTCAGCACTGTAAACTGCAGCACCGGCAGCCTGAATAATATAAGGTGCACCGTTGAATTTGGTTCCGTGACGTCTTGCCCATAAGCTGTTAAGCATAACATCTCCTGCTTTTAACTCCTTAGGAATTACGGTAAAGCCGAGTCTGGTTCCTGTGAAGCCTGCATTTTTGGAGAAACTTCTAAGCTCGATGGCACAAGTCTTTGCTCCTTCACACTCATATATAGTATGAGGGACATCCTCCTCTGAAATATATGCTTCATAAGCAGCATCATAGATGATTACAGCACCGATACGATTCGCATAATCTACCCAATCCTGTAATACGGATTTGCTTACTGTAGCGCCTGTAGGATTGTTAGGATAGCACAGATAGATAATATCAGGATCTTCTTTCGGGAATTCAGGTACGAAGTTATTCTCACTGGTGCAGGGCATATAAATAACATTGGACCATTTGCCGGTATCTGCAAGATAATCTCCTGTTCTGCCAGCCATTACATTGGAATCTACATATACAGGATATACGGGATCGCATACAGCAATTTTATTATCCTGTGAGAAGATTTCCTGAATATTGGCAGAATCACTCTTCGCTCCGTCGCTTACAAAGATTTCATCCAGGGCGATTGTTACACCTCTTGATTTATAATCATTTTCTGCTATAAGACCACGAAGAAAATCGTATCCAAGATCAGGTGCATAACCCTTAAAGGTATCTTTACTTCCCATTTCATCTGTTGCTTTATGAAGAGCATCAATTACTGCTGGTGCCAGGGGAAGAGTTACATCACCAATACCTAAACGGATTATCTTTTTATCCGGATTGGCTTCACTGAAAGTTTTCACTTTCTTTGCAATATCGGAAAACAAATAACTTCCCGGCAGTTTCAAATAATTATCATTGATTTTAAACATCTTTATACCCACCTTCGCGTTGCGACGCGCACTTAATCAGTAGTTGAATACGCATTTTTTATTCAACCTTGCTCTCATTTATATTTTAAATACTTTTCAATACTATAACTTTTAATTTTGTTGCTAAACAGACCAATCTTATTAACTGCTGTTTGTTGCATGAACAATTATAGTTAATTTTATTTACTTTAAAACCTCTAACAACCCTTCTATAACTTTCATTTAGATTAGAGCAGCTCACCGTCAAAGACTGTAACAGCAGGACCGGTCATAAATATTCTGTTCTTTTCTCTATCATAGCGAATAGTCAGTTCGCCGCCAAGCAGCTTAACTTTTACCTCATCCTCTGTTAGTCCGTTAAGGATGCAGGCATAAACACTTGCACAGGCTCCGGTACCGCAGGCCAGAGTCTCACCTGAACCTCTTTCCCATACTCTCATATCAATATTTTTTCTGTCAATTACATGAATAAATTCTGTATTGATTCTCTGCGGAAACCATTCGTGATGCTCGAATAACGGGCCAATTTTCTCAATTTCAATCTTCTTTGTATCCTCAACAAATACTATAGCATGAGGATTACCCATGGATACACAGGTTATACGATAATCCATATCTCCCACGTGAATAGGTTTATCAACAACAATATCCTCCTGACTTTTAACAGGTACCAGAGAAGGCTCTGTAATCGGATTTCCCATATCGACAGTTACCTCTGTAACTTTGCCGTCTACGGTCGTAAGTGACAGGTATTTAATACCGGCACCGGTTTCTATGGAAATCTCTTTTTCCTGGGTTAAGCCATAGTCATAAACATACTTAGCCACACAACGAATTCCATTTCCGCACATACCGGAAGAGGAGCCGTCAGCATTATACATATCCATCATAAAATCCGCTTTATCGGAAGCTTTAATGAGTATCAGACCGTCAGAGCCGATTCCGAAATGTCTGTCACTGACAGCGATGGATAGGGCAGACGGATCAGTTACTTTTTCTCTCAGGCAGTTCACATATACATAATCATTTCCGCAACCATGCATTTTTGTAAATTTCATAAATACCTCCGTTAACACTTATAATTTCATTCTTACCGGCTGAACTGCTTTTTTTCTAACTTATCAGACTATTCAGCTTACAGATATGATGTTAACTACTATTCTAAATGACATTTCCTGACGAAAATACTTCAAAAATGCTATATGTATTGCATATAATGCTGTTACCTCACCCTGAATGGCTTGTCCCTTAGACTATCAAAGGAAAGGGGTTATGGTAAATAAGGATACATAAGCACTCCCTATTTTACCATAGCCCCTATTCTACATCAAGCTTAGAATCATTTCTGCCATTTCAACCATATTGGTGCCACTGTCCATGCTGTTCTTTTGAATATATCTATGTGCTTCTTCTTCCGTCATATTGTTTCGTTCCATCAATACAAGCTTGGCTTTGCTAATAATTTCCTTTTCTTTATCCGTTCTGGCCTTCGGTTTATCCTTCTCTTTTTTCCTGCGGCGGGAATAGTTGTAAAACATCATCTGAAGGGTATTAACAAGATCAGTCATTTTAATTGGCATGCTTAGACAGACAATATTATTATCTGTACATTCTTCCAATTTGTTGGGGGAGGCTATGAGAAGCATCTCAAAACCTTTGGGTAGATATCCGTTTAACTGGCTGTAATGCATGTCGGAAAAGCGGTAACCGCATATTACAATACCGTCATCCAACTCATTTGCTATGGTCACAACCTGTGCCCCGGTGGTGCAGGTCGCATTGACATCATATCCATTTCGTACCAGAGCATTTTTAATGCTTAAGGTATCTTCCATCTTAGGGAAAGCTATAATTATACTGGGCACATTCGATCACCTCCACGCTTTTTATGCATAAATATTTAAATGCGGTGTAAGTATTGATCTGTCTCCCACTTTGACACCTGTACAGCATATTGGTTCCATTCGGAATACTTTGCTTCCAGATACTTCTTCGTAGTATGCTCTCCCAGAACGCCTTTTATCAGATCATCCTGTTCCAGAGCAACTAATGCTTCCTTCAAACTAGAAGGCAGGCTCTTTATATCTTTTTCTGTTTTCTCTGCTTCGCTCATTTCAAAGATATTCTGATCCACACTGTCAGGAGGTGTCAGTTTATTCTTAATGCCATCAAGTCCTGCTGCCAGGCAGACAGCCAGTGCCAGATAAGGATTAGCCGCTGAATCAGGGCATCTAAGCTCTACTCTTGCATTGCTTCCTCTTGCTGCCGGTATACGGATGAGAGGGCTTCTGTTGGTAGCACTCCAGGCTATATATACCGGTGCTTCATAACCGGGGGTAAGTCTCTTATAGGAGTTTACCAGGGGATTCGTAATAGAAGACATACCGGGCATATGTTTCATAATACCTGCAATAAACTGATAAGCTTCTGTGCTAAGACCAAGTTTGCCGTTGGGGTCATCAAAAATATTTCTGCCATCCTTTTCAATAGACATATTGATATGCATTCCTGAACCGTTTACACCGAATTTGGGTTTTGGCATAAAGGTAGCATGAAGTCCATGTCTTTTGGCAACGGTTCTTACAACCAGCTTAAAGGTCATAATATTGTCTGCTGTTTTCATTGCATTATCGTATTTAAAGTCAATTTCATGCTGAGCAGGTGCAACCTCATGATGGGAGGCTTCTATGGTAAATCCCATATCTTCAAGGGTTAAGACCATCTCACGTCTTGCATTTTCACCATTATCGAGAGGTCCTACGTCAAAATAACCGCCCTTTTCCATGGTATCAAGGCTTGGCTCACCGTTATCCAAGGTGTTAAATAAGAAAAATTCACATTCCGGTCCTACCTGAAAGGTATATCCAAGTTCCTTCGCTTCTTCCACTACTTTCTTAAGAATATATCTGGGATCTCCTTCAAAGGGAGTTCCATCCGGTCTGTAGACATCACAAATAAATCTGGCTACTTTTCCCTGCTGAGGTCTCCAGGGAAATATCTCAAAGGTATCAAGATCCGGGTACAGATACATATCTGATTCCTCAATACGTACAAATCCCTCAATGGAAGAGCCGTCAAACATGCACTTATTATCCAGCACCTTATCAAGCTGACTGGTAGTAACAGCCACGTTCTTCAGAGTACCAAAAATATCAGTAAACTGAAGTCTGATAAATTCTACATCTTCCTCCTTTACCATCCTGATTATATCCTGCCTTGAAAAACGATTCATATAATCCTCTCCCTTTTATTATTAATTTCATAGTTACCATCTTAATCAGTATTGCTGCTAAACAGCCTGTATATCGAAAAATAAGCGAAAATGTCCTTCTAAAGAACATCTTCGCCTTTTGCTTCTATCATGATATCAGTCCTAATATTATTTGTCAATATAATAAAATTATACTTTGACCTAAAGCTTTAGATAACCAGCTTGGTTATACAGTAGCTTAAATACTTGGACTCATTTTTAAGATCTAATACTTCTTTTGTACCTATCGTTCTGATTACCGGCCTTAATATACAATCTGAATAGTTCTTTAAAACAATTGCCTGTATCCCGTTATTCAACTCTACACAGGAACCGATGGGATATATAGTTACACATTTGATAAAGGCATCGATCACCATATTATCATATAGAAGATTACCATTGCCCATGAGATATTCAACTGCTTCAGAAGGTACAAAGGCATCTCTGTAAGCCCTGTCCGAGGTCATGGCATCGTAGGTGTCTGCCACTGCCAGTATCCGGGCATAGAGAGTAATCTCATTCCCTTTTAAGCCTCTTGGATATCCTGAACCGTCATACCTTTCATGATGCTGTAATACACCTGCCCTGGTAACACTGTTAAGTTCCTGAGCCCCCAAAAGCATGGCATATCCGTATTCCGGATGTTTCTTTAGAGCCTCGTATTCTTCATCGGTTAACTTTTCCTTCTTATCTAACAGTTCTGATGGAATTTGCTTCTTACCGATATCATGAAGTATCCCTGCCGTCCCCAGATAATTCAGATCCTCTGCCGGCAGATTCAGCTTAATGCCAACGCTGACTGCCAGTATTGCTACATTGACGCAATGAAGATAAGTATACTCATGATGCCCCCATAAATGGCGCATGTTAAGTTCCACATCCTTATTTGTTATAACACTGCCAACGATATCTTTAATCATAGGAAGCATTTCTGTTATACTTCCATTATTGTTAACAATCTCCTCCAGCCTGGTTGCTGCCCGGAGCTTAAGTCCTTCATCTACGATGTCTTCAATAACGATGCCTTCTGAGATGTCATCTTCGATGTATAACCCTGTGTAGCCTAGAGTCTTTAATCTGGCTAAAATACTATCTGTTAACTCCAGATTCTCCCTTAATAATATAATCCCTTGATTGCCATAAATCGGTTTAGCAAGAACATCACCGGGTGCAACTCTATCTATGGAAATAAACCTCATACTCCATATCCTCCAATTACGTTACGTCCTGATAAGGTGAACCTCAGTTGAATACCAGGTTCAGCTTATACTGCCTTGTAATATCCGTCCTGTTAAATCAGACTGTTATAAAAACCAACTATCAGTTTATAATTATAACATATTATGTCGAATATGAGTAGATTTTCTTTTTACCAGATATTTCTTAGGGTATAGTACTAAGATAATAACATCCTGTCATTGCTGAATTCACTTCCACTGACGCTCTCAAATTTCTCCAGCAGATCTTTCACCTGAAGCTTCTTCTTTTCTTCTCCTGAGATATCAAAGATTACCCTGCCTTCATGCATCATAATCAAACGGTTACCATATTGAATTGCATGCTTCATGTTATGTGTAATCATAAAAGCCGTCAGTGCATTTTCTTTTATAATAGTATCCGTCAGTTCCAGCACCTTCTGTGCTGTTTTGGGGTCTAGGGCTGCTGTATGCTCATCCAGAAGCAGTAGCTTTGGATTCTTAAGGGTTGACATTAATAAGGTCAGTGCCTGTCTCTGACCGCCTGAGAGAAGACCAACTTTTGAAGTGAGCCTGCTCTCAAGTCCCAGATCCAGTTTCTTAAGCTGTTCTGCAAACAGCTCTTTTTCAGCTTTTGATATCCCCCAGCCTAGTCCTCTCTTCTTACCTCTACGGTAAGCAAGCGCAAGATTCTCCTCAATTTCCATATGTGCCGCTGTTCCCATCATTGGATCCTGAAAGACTCTCCCCAGATAAGCAGCTCTTTTATATTCAGGCATCTTTGTTATATCAATGCCGTCCAGTCTTATACTTCCGCTGTCTGAATAATATACACCAGCTATCATATTAAGCATAGTCGATTTACCCGCCCCATTACCGCCTATAACTGTAACAAAGTCTGATTTCTTAAGTTCCAGATTAAGTCCTTTAAAGACATTCTTTTCATTTATGGTGTACGCATTAAAGGTTTTATATAACTCATTAATCTCAAGCATTATTCTGCCTCCTTTACTATCCTGACCTTTTCCTTTTTAAATACAGGTATGGCCAAAGCTGCTGCAACCAGTACGGCAGTTAATAACTTCTGATAATTGGTATTAAAACCAAGGAATAATACCGTTGCAATTATAATACGATAGATAACAGACCCTACTACAATGGAAATCAGTCTGACCGCAAAAGAGCGAACTTTCTTAAATACTACCTCTCCTACTACAATAGAAGCAAGTCCGATAACAATGGCACCTACACCCATTGATACGTCCGCAAAGCCCTGCGTCTGCGCAACCAGTCCACCGGAGAGTGCAATGAGTCCATTTCCTACCATTAGTCCAAGAATCTTCAACGCATCTGTATTAGCTCCCTGTGCCCGTACCATTGCTTCATTATTACCGGTAGCACGGAGAGCACAACCGGTTTCAGTTCCAAGAAACCAATACAGGAATATAATTACAAGAACTACAAAAATCATTCCCAATCCCATTGTAATCAGTATCTGGAGAAGGTTATAACTGATGCCTGTCTTTTCTGAGAACAGCTCCAGAGCCATTGATAGTCAAGGTTTACTGAATACAGAGCTATCATGGTAAGAATTCCGGAAAGAATCGGCGGGATTCTTAATTTGGTATGTAAGATTCCCGTAATCGCACCTGCTGCCATACCTGCTGCAATTGATATCAGAAGACTTACTACCGGATGAAAGCCCAGACCGGCAATACAGACTGCGCTGACACTGCCGCCCAATGCAAAGCTGCCTTCACTTGTCAGATCAGGGAAATCCAGTATTCGAAACGACACGTAAACGCCTATAGCCAGGACAGCCCAGGCAAGTCCCTGAGAGGTACCTCCAAGTATTGATAAAATATATGATTCCATTTATTTCTTAACCTTCCCTTCATGTTCTTTATACTTCTGTTAAATGAAAAGTCTGCCCCAGCGGTCTGCCATAACAGCAGCCCCCAGGACAGCCTTTTAACTGTATGGACACTTTTATAAAAATATTCAGAATCGTCAGCTTATGTTAATTACTCTGCTGCAGTTCCTCTGGTACTATGATTCCCAGCTGTTTTGCCACTTCAGAATTAATTTGAAGCTTACATTTATCATCGGGCAGGTATTCAATAGGCATGTCTGCAGTTGCAGCAGTACCTTCCAATATTTTAACTGCCTGCTTACCAGTTAATACTCCCAGTTCATAATAATCGATACCATAGGTTGCGAGTCCGCCTTTGTCTACCATACCGCCTTCACCGCAGATTACGGGCAGATTATTTGCATTGGCAACCTGTGCTACGGTAGACATGGAGGATGCAATCAGGTTATCTGTAGGAGCATAGATAGCATCCACTTTACCAACCAGTGACTGAACCACCTGCTGTATCTCATTGGAATTAGATACCGTTGAATCAATTACTTCAATTCCAAGTTCTTTACCGGCTTCTTTGGCAAGATCAGCCTGTACAACAGAATTAACTTCGCTGGAGGAATAAAGCACCGCAATCTTTTTCACCTCAGGTACCAGCTGTTTTAATAATTCGATCTGCTTTTTAACAGGTGTTAAATCTGAGGTACCGGATACATTACCACCCGGTGCTTCATTTGAAGCTACTAATCCTGCACTTGCCGGATCCGTTACTGCTGTTACCAATACCGGAATATCCTTTGTAGCGTTTACAACTGCCTGTGCAGATGTTGTTGCTATGGAAAGTATCAGGTCAGGTTTATCATTTACCTGTTTCGTTGCAATGGTACCTGCTGTAGACATATCACCTTGTGCTACCTGATAATCTAATTCCAGATTCTTACCTTCTACATATCCGGCTTCTGCAAGGGCATCCACAAATCCTTTATAAGAAGCATCTAATGCATCATGCTCAACCAGCTGATTGATGCCGATTCGGTACACTTTCCCCTGTGTTTCTGTATCACTGCTGCCTGTTGTACTATTATCTTTCACTCCGCAGCCTGTTAGTGCCATTACGACCATCGAGGCCGAAAGTAACCCTGCTAATAATCTTCTTTTCATGTTCTCCTCCTACTGTATATCAGTTTAAAGCGATTTCACTTTAAAGTTGTGTAGTTTAACACTTTTACTCGTTAAAGTGTACAATGGAATCGGTCATTTGTCAATACTCTTTTACGATTACATGTATTGATTTCCTAATTATAACAACGTGATTTATAGCGTAGTCATTCCAGTATTTTACTCCTATTCAAGCTATTTTATGGCAGAAAATAAGACACTGTAGTTCCTCAGTATTACAAATTAAGGAATTGCAGTGCCTTATAGATATCTTTTATTTATTGATTATTCTCTTCGGTATTTCCATTATTATTAAATAGAATGGTTATACTGATTCTTCTGTTCTTAGCTCTGCCTTCTTTGCTGTTATTGGAAGCTATGGGATCATATTCACCATATCCGCTAGCCACCATTCTCTCTGGCGCAATACCATATTCATTTACCATATATTCTACAACATTTGCCGCTCTTTGAGCTGACAGCTGCCAATTAGAGGTAAATATTCCACGGTTCATGGGTACATTATCCGTATGTCCGCCTATTTGAATCTTATTATCTACCTGCTTTAAGAGCTGTGCTATAATGTCCAGATTTTTCTTCATATTGTTTTTGATATCTGCTTGTCCGCTGTCAAATAATACATCGTTAGAGAGGGTTATTACAATTCCGCTATCCATTATACTGATACTTAAGCTGTCCTTAAATTCACCGTTTCCTACAGCTTCATAAAGCCACTCCTTAAGCTGCGTATATTCATCT
>JAQSXJ010000107.1 GCA_029256725.1 Anaerocolumna sp.
CTTGGTTCCCACGGTTACATATCTGGGTGAAGGGTTATATACACTCTTGTTAACTCTTGTACGGCTTACTTCAACGCCGTTTTCATAAACAATCTTATAGAGCTCCGCAGAATAACCTGTATGAGCGGACTGCGTTGTATATTCATAGCCTTCCAGCTGGCTTGGATCTTTGGTTACTACATCTGCTCCGGGAGCTTTTTCATTTAAAACCACTGTCTCAAACTTAACTTTTCTGCCCTCATCTCTGGTTTCATTTCCCCAGATAGTAAAGGTTATGGTTCTTCCCTGAGTAGAAGCTTCAATTACAATTGGTGTTTCCGTATCATTCTTGAATTTTAAATCTTTCCAGGTTCCTGCAATGGCAGCATCTCTTGAAAGAGATACATAACTAATCGTCATGGAGTGAGGGAATCTCTCCACCACTTCCAGCTCGGAAAAGAGCACTGCATTATATAGAGTAGTTGTTACCTGGCAGGCACCGCCACCGATTGAATCTATAACTTTACCATTTGCATAAGCACCGGCCTCGTAATATCCGTTTGCCTTTGTAAAGGGTGTTAACTTCTCATAAGCGGAAAATACATCCCCAGGATACAATACTGTATTATTGATAAGTCTTGCACCATTTGCAAGGTTAGCTGCACGGTCATTAGAAGAAGATGTATAGGTTGTGGAGTAAGTACCAATAATCGTATTACATTTCTCAACCATTTCTCTGGTGAACTTAGGCTCATCCTTTTTTATTTTGGCTGATACATTTACATCCTCGCCTGTCCAGTTCTTTAATATAGCATCTTTAATAGAATCGGCTGTTGCAGTGGTATTTACCTTCATACCCACAACTTCATCGGTATAGACAAATTTGCCATTCTTTCTGGCTACTGTAGCATTTTTCGCTTTAACATTATGACTTGATAGCTGTTTCTTAGTAAAGGTCTTTAATTCATCATCAGACACGCTGAATTCTAACTTATAGGTAAGGTTATTTTCCTGTGTATCCTTTAACTCTTTATATTGCTTAATCAAATTACCAGATCTACCGATTTCCAAGGCTTCCTCAATATACTTGTTATCCTTACTGGTGAACCCTAAATCCCCCAGGGTTATATTTTCTTTCTCACCATCTATATCAACGGTTACCATTTTCTCTTTCAATGAATCAACGTAATCTTTTACTGCCTGTTCGGCTTGCTCCTTGGTCATTCCACCAATATCCACCGAATCAATATATACCCCTTTGGTTATTGTTTCCTCTTCGGCTGCGGCAAAAGCCTTGGTCCAGTTACAGGTAGATAATAGAAATAATGCAAAAACAAACACTATCCGAATTATACTTTTACTGTTCTTCATTGCTTTCCCTCCTCTGCTGACTGATTTTTTTGTTGCACGGCAGCATGATGCGCTGCCTTTTATCAGAAATTTGAAAAGCAATTTCTGATAAGTATATTATAGGAATCAAAGCTTTCCTATAATCGGATGCACGGCAGCATAATACGCTGCCTTTTATCAGAAATTTGAAAAGCAATTTCTGATAAGTATATTATAGGAACCAAATGCTTTCCTATAATCGGATGCACGGCAGCATGATGCGCTGCCTTTTATCAGAAATTTGAAAAGCAATTTCTGATAAGTATATTATAAACAGAAATTCTTATGTATATCAATATTTAGATTAAAATATAATATTGATAAGCATAGGTGCTACCATAGCCAGCACCAGGACTACTACTATCACTAATGATATTGCTCTTTTTATTTTGTGATTATTAAAATTCAATTGACACACCTCTTTCTTAATTCATTCAGGAACTTATAGATTCCCGTCTTATATATAAATTTTAAAATTTCCTAGCTATTCATTTGGACACTCACCAGTTCTGGCAACGCCTATCACCTTCAAATAATCCTTAATCATGTCTCTTCTTATACCCATATAGGATAAATACTTATCCGCAAGTGTTCGTTTCAGCTCTAATAAACTTTCTTTGTCTGCTGTATTCTCAGGAACAGGCGTAAATTCTACTAAATATACGGTACGGGCTATGTCATATAAATAAC
Organism: Anaerocolumna sp.; assembly: GCA_029256725.1. GTDB lineage: Bacteria > Bacillota > Clostridia > Lachnospirales > Lachnospiraceae > Anaerocolumna. Next base: position 2,059 of record JAQSXJ010000107.1, read on the forward strand.
TTCCTCTGCACAGATTCATATAGTCTATTACACAAGTTTCTGTTCCAGATATAAGAATATTTCCGGGATGATAATCTCCATGGCACAAGGTATTACCTTCAGGCAGTTTTTGAAGTATTTGAAGTGCTTCTTCCTTATCTGTCATCTTACATTTGTTTGCATTTTGAATATGGTATGCTAAGAACTCTTTATAATCAGGCAATTCCTCCAACTCAAATTGCTGCATTCTTTTATGCAGATTAGCCATATAATAAGCACATTTATCTAAATCACCAGTCTTAAAGACCCAATCCTGCAGTGATTCTCCCAAGACCTTATCGTACACTATCCCTGATCGTCCTTCATATTTAAGTAAATCATATGGAATAGGTTTTGGAAAATCTAAATCTTTTACAGCCAAAGCATTTAAGTATTCATTTTTAACAGCAATCTCCGGGTATCCCTCATAAAAAAGCTTCAGGACTTTATCATCACCCCATTCAAAAACCTCTGCCGTATTTCCGGAACCTATTAAATGTTTCTCCATACTTTCTCCAAACAACTAATTGTTACTGTATAAAATTCAAACACAGCTTCATTATATCCTAAGTACTTAATACACTATAGTATTGATTAATACCCTTTAATTATTCTTAGATTTGAACTTATGTAGCAGGTTTATAATTTAACCTTCCCTTGTTAAGAATAATACTGTCAATTAGCTTGGAAGCCTCGCTTCTTGTCAGATTGTCTATGGAATTCATATACTCTATCTTATGATATTTTAATAAATCATTCAAGTAATTTTTTTGACTAGCAGTAATGGGCTGGGACTTTTTTACCTTATAGGATAAGACCTGCTGCTTAAATACATCACTGTGGCTGTCAAAAAATTCATTGCACATATAAGCATAAACCATGGCTGTTGCCTTTGCATCATGGAAAGCACGGTGGGCACTTGGATTCACCACATTATAGCGATTACACAAGTTTCCAAGGCTTTTACTTTCTTTCTCAGGGATAGTTCCTCTGCTGATCTTAAGCGTATCAATTCCTTCTCTTTCAAAGCTGTGTCCAAGTCGTCCGGCATTGACCTTTATGAAGCTGTAGTCGAACATTATATTATGCCCCATTAAGATATCTTCTCCGGTAAATTCAAGAAAATCCGGCACAACTTCAGCCACCGTTCTGGCATTCGCAAGCATTTCTTCTGTTATTCCCGTAAGCTTAATGATATTTTCCGGTAAGGGTAAGGGCGGTTTGATCAATTCATTAAAGTACTCTGTGATTTTACCCTCTTTTACTCGGACTGCACCTATTTCGATAATGTGATCTTCTTCCGGTGACAGTCCTGTAGTTTCTATATCAAAGCATACAAAGGAGGTTATCATTCCGTTTTTCTTTGTCATCGTAACCTCATTTCTGGATATCTGGTCTTAAATTGATATCCGCTAATCATTTGTCTATATAAATTGAACCCAAGACTTAACCGCTTATGTATATAAAAAGTCTGAATATATCATGTTTTTATATCGTTTGAGGTATAAACTTACTTCAACTTATATTTAAGTTAACCACCTAAACAGCCTTCCTGCTGCTAACCTGCTTAGGCACTTTTTAATAAAAGTTCATTTTTTACTTCAGATAATCCCACTTACTTTCCCACTTGCAATGATTTAATAAAAAACACTCACTGCATTTAGGGCTCCTGGCAGTACAAATGCTTCTGCCATGGGCAATAATCTGAAGGTTATATAATATCCAGTGATCCTTTGGCAGAACCTTCATAAGATCGAATTCAATCTTAACAGGATCTTCTTCCTTGGTTAGTCCCAGCTTTCCGGATATGCGTTTTACATGGGTATCCACAACAATGCTGGGCTCATGATAAATATTTCCTCTGATAACATTGGCAGTCTTTCTGCCCACTCCCGCAAGCTTTGTTAATGCATCAATGTCATTTGGAACCACGCCGCCGTGCTCTCTAATCAGTGCTTTTGTACACTCAATGATATTCTTCGCTTTATTATGATAAAAGCCGGTACTGTGAATATCCTTCTCCAACTCCCTTAAATCCGCTGCTGCAAAATCTTCAAGGCTCTTATATTTTACAAAAAGATCTTTTGTAACGATATTAACCCTTTCATCAGTGCACTGGGCACTTAAGATTGTTGCAATCAGCAGCTGCCAGGGAGTCTCATGATTCAGATAGCATTTATATTCCCTTGTATAATATTCGTCCAGGAGAGCCAGAATCTCATCAATCCTCTCCCGTTCTTTTTTTGTAATTCTTTTTACTGCCATAAATTCTCCCATTCCGCTGCTACAGCAGCTAAAATCTGATGAAAGAAGTTTGAAACGTATTTTACAGCCAATTATAAGACCACTACCGCCTGCCCTGCCTGTTTATTAAGCGGATTCCGGTTCTTATAATCATACAGGATAAACTGTTCTTCTCCGGTTCTTATGCCATAGTCAGCTGTCTCGTATACATTAAAAGGATAATGCTCTATATGCAGCACACCTTTTACATCCTCCGTTCCAATATCTCTTAATAAACTGCCTGCCATTCTTTCTTTGTCCTGATAAAACAGTTGATACATTTTCTTATAGGCTTCATAGTCCTCTGCAAAGGAGGGTCTGCTCTTAAGCTTTTCCCTGCAAAAGAGGTCATGAACCATAAGGCTCTTAAGTATCTTAACTTCATCCTTGCCGCCTGCTGTACTTCTTTGTTCAATAAAGGATAACAAGGTTTCATATCTTCCCATCCTGGACGAACTCATAAGATGAAGCCCTAACTCCTCATAATAATTCCCCAATTCAAGGAAGAAGTCAAAGGGAGTATCAAAAAAGTGCATCAGATACTTGAGGGAATACTCAAACTGTCTGCTGTTATAATAAATCTCTGTCATACTTTCAACTTTCTTAAGTAACAGAATCTCATCGTAACTGATCCATTTGGTATAGAGGACTTCATAAGGTGGTTCCTCCTGATACACAATATCCCACTGGTTACCTGATAACTCCTGATTAAGGGTAGAACCCTTAAGTACCTTTAAGAAACCAAGCTGAAGCTGATCCGGCTTCATGGCATATACTTCGTTAAAGGAAGCCCGAAAGGAAGGAAAATCCTCCAGCGGAAGACCGGCAATCAAATCCAGATGAATATGAATATTCTCACCCTTTTGAATCTGATAAACCACCTCTTTAATTCTCTCAAGGCTCATTTTTCTGTGTATGGCATCCAGTGTATTCTCATTAGCAGACTGGACACCGACTTCCAGCTGAACCAGACCTTCCCGCATGGAATTAAGAAGTTCAATCTCATCCTCTTTCAGAATCTCACCTGCAATCTCAAAGTGAAAATTCGTAATACCATTATCATGTTTCTTAATAAACTGCCACACTGCCATAGCATGGCTGTGATTACAGTTAAAGGTCCTGTCCACAAATTTAACCTGAGGCACCTTATTCTCAAGGAAAAAGAGCAGTTCCTCCTCCACCTTCTTCACATTTCGAAAACGAACCCTTTTATTTTCCGAAGAGAGGCAATAGCTGCAGGAATAAGGACAGCCTCTGCTGGACTCATAATAAATAATCCTGTTCTCAAGCTCAGACAAATCCTCATAAGGAAAAGGAATCTTATCCATATCCATTTCCCCTCTAAAAGGTGTCTGAATCACTACATTATCTCTACTGCCGTCTTTAAAACAAATGCCCTTAATCTTTAAAAGCTCTCCCTGACCATCCATATAATACTTCATAAGTTCCAGAAAAGCCTCTTCCCCTTCACCAGCCATAATACCGTCAACAAAGGGAAGCTCCTCCATAAGAGCCTTCGGATCATAAGAAACCTCAGGACCACCCAGCCACAGCTTGACCTCCGGCAGTACTTTTCTTAATTCCCTGCAAACCTTCTTAACCATACCAAAATTCCATATATAGCACGATACTCCTATAAAATCAGGTTTCTGTTTATATATATCCATAAGAATATCATCTTTATATTGATTAATGGTATATTCAGAAATCGTGATACAATCCTTATAAGGTAAAGCATAATTTCTCAGGCTTCTTATCGCTGGATTGGAATGAATATATTTTGCATTAATACCTACTAATAAAACTTTCAATCTAACCACCATTGTGCCTTGGCGCAATCAGTAACCCAACTTCTTTCAGATCTCAACCGCAGCACCTCTACTTATCTAAATTTTCGGTATAGTGTCTACACTTGCATACCGTATAAAGCCCGCTTATTTATGCTATACATTTTCCTCTTGTGGATGATTTATAAGGAGAAATAAATAAGCATAAACCTTTGAAATTCATAGGCTTATGCTTATTTTAACACAACATACAAGAAAAGGAAACCTGTCTTTACTGGTAAAGGGCGGTAAGGAAAAAGATGATATTGGGAAACGGACGATGAGTTTGGCTTATAGTTCTCCATTTCCCGTTCAGGGTTCCAAATTCCACTAAAATGCCAGCAGTTGTTCCTGGCAGGTGAAAGGATACCAAACTCGCTGAAAAACGCTCAGACAATGGTATCCTTTCACCTAGTCACAACTGCTGCCATTTAAGTGTCCTTAGGAACCCTTCAATGGAAATGGAGAACTATAAGCCAAACTCATCTGGTTGCTTACAAGGATACGCCTTTGATGCCTGAGTCTAAGTAGTAAAATAAATAATGTTAAGATAGAGGTCATGGTAAATACTTAATTAAAGAAGGTAAAATTAAAACAAAAGAAGGTGAGCCTAGAACTATTAAATTAACTAATTATGTTTTGTTAAGAGAGACAAGATGCTTTAAACACATCGTTTATTAGATTAAGCTTCAATGAATATGAGGCCAACATTTACTTGACACAAACCATTTTCATTTAATTATTGACTCAAAATTACATTTATGTTAATTTTGTAAAATAACAGAGTGGATTTAAAATAAGAAATCTAGCAACTTTATTATTACTAGTTATTGTTATGGTTAATTCATCCAGCTTTGCCTACGCTTCTGAATCAACAGCACCGTCTACTACAAATATTGTAACTTCTACAAGCAACCCAGCAGCACCGTCTACTACAAATATTGTAACTTCTACAAGCAACCCAGCAGCACCATCTATTGATTCAGAAATCGATGCTGTATTTACATTAGAATTTGAAAGAGATGAAATGGAAATTTTTCACATGACCAAATATATTTCTACGCAGAGGATCCTCAAAATTCAACAACTGCAGCAAAACCTGAAGCAGTTATTGACTTTTATTTGAAACCTATAATTACACCTTCAGACGATTATTACTATTATATCATGTACAATATTGTTTCCACTGGCTATGTAAATGGAACTTTCGGTGATCTGAAATCAAGGAATGGTAATCTACTGTTACCAGATATTTATTTCAATCAATTTATATCCTTTTCTTTTCCATCAACATTGTTATATTACGGAACAGCTGGTGCTTGTGAGATACTACCAGTCACACCTACTGTACGTGTAGAATATACTAATTGCTTTATGAATTTAAATGACTATGATTGGATAGGTGGTACGCCATTTTATGCAAGTACTCCTGTAATTCCTCACATAAAACCTTAAACTAATTATATACTCTGTTCTTATATATTAGAAAGCCAGGTGATTAAGATAAATGAATATTTAGATTTATTAAAAAATAAATACAAAGACAAAATATATGCCAATAAAAAAAGCACAATAGATATTATAAATTACATAAACGAGAAATTTAATCTAAATGAGATGGAAAATGACTCCAATAAATACCAGCATCAGATTGAGATTGCAAAATTAAACTGTATGAATGTGGAATCTTATAAAAATAAAGTTAATTATGAAAATATGAGTATTAAAACATTTGAAATTGTAAAAGATTCATTAAGCGCAGATTATTATTCAACTTATGATTACAATGGCTCAATTTCCTCAATTCTTCCTATCTTTTTAATGATTGAATTAAATACAGGTTATCTTTATAGTAATTCTAACGATTTAATGCAACATTTAATTCTATATCAAGGAATTAGTCAAGACGATATAGATAATAATACCAGCAATTTAACCTTATACTTACGTTTACTTGATGAAATAACTTAATAGGCTTACTATTATTATATCAAAATTTAGTACCGGTATGTTTTTACTGCCTATCAACCATTGAGTAATTCACTTATTTATCCCCGTCATATCATCTTCATAAAAAAGGTAATAAAAGGTATCATCAACACATCAGTTCCCCTAGCCCCTCATTTATTGAGGGGAAATAGGGGTTCCTTTTTCTTTTACATTGCTTCATAATAGTCTTGTAAATATCTTACAAAATATTTTCTTGGACAATTATGGGGGCAAACCAAACGAATTAATTTAAAGATCAAAAACCAGTAGGACAGCTTGTATATATGTCCAACTTTATCTTAACAAATATGAATTTGAAACCCTGGGGCATCATACGATTCTATTGTAACCGTGGAAAAATGGAGAACTTTATTAAAGAATCAAAGAGCGGCTTTGAGTCTGGATATCGATCACCTCAGAACCGTACACCTTTTCAAATACCTCAACATGTAGAGGAAGCAAAATCCAAAATCATAGTTTCATACATAAATACCAGTAACTAAAAGGTTTAAATCAAATGCCCAGATAATCTGAGGTTCTGTTTAGTAGTTTTGTATTGAGAGAATCCATATTCCACTTAAGCGGCAGGAACTGTGACTAGGTAAAATTAAACCACTGTTTGAGCACAACAGCTTACACTGCAACAAACTAACAGCGAGTTTGGTTTAATTTTACCTGCCAGGAACAGTTCCTGCCGCTTTAGTGGAATACGGATTCTCGAATAACAAAACGTATAAACAGAACCTCAGATTATCGTCCGCTCCCAAAACCTCCCGTACCGCACTCACTTATCCTTAGAGTATTTACGCCCTAACATCATTTCCAGTCACAAACCCTCTAAGCTGATTATCCAGCCAAATAGCCGGCGCTGCCAGCACAAACCATACCAAACTGAACAAAGGACATATCTGTCCCCAGGCATTTAAGGGAAGTTCTGAATAATCCCAGACATTTAGATTCATCCACAGATTAACGATAATTCCCGCAACTAATTCCACTGCTGTTATTGCCAGAGAAGCAAGAAACATTTTCCCTGGGAGAGGGATTTCATGACCGTATTTCTGGTTAATGAAGTCGATTATAAGAAAACAGATGCCACCTGCAATCAGCATGGAGATGTGGGAATAACCTCTGAACAAGGTCTCAATACCGCAGTAGATAAAACCTCCTACAAAGAAAAAAAGAATGTATTTTAACGTGTTATTTATTTTAAGCATACCTTTTTCATCCTTTCTGCTTAACAACGCATTAGCGTTTAAGCTGTCAGCGTGTTTCAATTGGTTGAAAATTAGTATGCTCGGATTTTTTAGTTAAACTTATAGAATTTCTACATTCCATCACTTCCCTTAGCAAAGACTGCCAGGGTGTCATTTGGAAAATAGGCATGAAAAAAGCGGGTGATGGGAATCGAACCCACGTATCTAGCTTGGAAGGCTAGTGTTCTACCATTGAACTACACCCGCGAATCTATTATGAGATTTTAAAAGTCATGCCGGCGACCGGAATCGAACCGGTACGGGCGATTAGGCCCGCAGGATTTTAAGTCCTGTGCGTCTGCCAGTTCCGCCACGCCGGCATCTAAAATCTTTCTGACAAGGTTAGATTATAACATAGTCAGAAATAGATTTCAAGTGCTTTTGTACAAGTTTTTTATAAAATTGCAAAAATAATAAAAATACACTTATGCCTGGAAGAAATTCTTTATAATTACCGAGGATACCGGAGGAAGGGATAACTTTAACATTCCTTCATTGGTATAATACATTTCTGAATCCAGACTATAACCATCTCTGGTTGTTACTATCAGTCTTGATAGCGTTTCCTTATCCTCGATTCCTATACGCCAGGCCTCAATCTCCACCTCCATAGGCGCTTCTGTATTATTTAGGGCAATAATAAATTTGTCCTGTCT
>JAQSXJ010000108.1 GCA_029256725.1 Anaerocolumna sp.
CATAGGGAAGACTATTAAAATCCTCGGCTGCTATAAATTCAATTAACACCGTTCTACCTTTATGGCGGTCATATTGTGGCATGATTCTCTCCTGACAGATAGTATAGTTAAAAGCTTCATTTATATCATTGTACCACATAAGTGAAAGCAATATAATAACGTTGTAAAATAAAGAAAGAAAGGTGGATGTTATGGGAAATAACATAGCAATAAACGGATTTGGAAGAATAGGAAGGCTTGCCTTCAGACAGCTTTTTGGCACAGAAGGATATCGGATTGCAGCGATTAACGACCTGACAAGCCCTAAGATGCTCGCTCACCTGTTAAAATACGATACCTCACAAGGGCGCTATGACAAAGAGGTTTCTTACACCGAAAACAGTTTAATTGTAAATGGTGTTACAATACCGATCTATGCAGAAAAAGATCCAGCAAATCTTCCCTGGAAGGAACTCAGTATTGATGTGGTATTAGAATGTACCGGCTTCTTCGCCTCCCAAAAAGGCTCCGAGGCTCATATCAATGCAGGAGCAAAAAAAGTATTGATCTCTACTGCTGCCGGAAGCGATCTGCCAACCATTGTTTATGGTGTCAATGAGCATACCTTAACAAAAGACGACGCTATTGTATCAGCTGCTTCTTGCACCACCAATTGCCTTGCTCCCATGGTGTATTTCTTAAACGAACTTGCCCCTATAAGAAAAGGCTTTATGACCACCATACATGCTTATACCAATGATCAGAATACCCTTGATGCTCCTCATGCCAAAGGGGATTTACGCCGGGCACGTACGGCTGCAAGCAATATTATTCCGACCTCAACAGGGGCTGCCAAAGCAATCGGGCTGGTTATTCCTTCTTTAGACGGTAAGCTTGACGGAACCTCCCAGAGAGTACCGGTTATGACCGGCTCCTTAACAGAATTAACGGTTGTTGTAAGCGGGTCTGTAACTGCAGCACAAGTCAATGAGAAAATGAAGCAAGCCCAATCTGAGCAATATGGCTATACAGAAGAGGAACTGGTATCTTCAGATATTATCGGTATGACTTATGGCGGGTTGTTTGATGCAACACAGACGAAAGTTACAGCTTTAGGTGATGATACCCTGGTTAAAATCGCTGCCTGGTATGATAATGAGAATTCCTTTAGGCCAGGAGAAATCTTAGTTAAGATTTTCCTGGCCTATTGTGTTATTCGATTTTATTGATTATTTAATAATTTAATATTAAATGATATGCATTATTATTTACATCAATATAACTGATTTTGAATTTCACACCATTAATAATTTCTATACCTTCTTTTTCTTGATTTTCATTGATTAACTTATTTATTAATTCTTTTACAACCGTTACTGATATATCTGTATGTTGACTTATAATTTCACTAGCGGCATCTATGCTTCTTTCATTGCCAGATTTATAGATATAGAAGTCTAATTTATTTTTATACTCCTCGGATTTATAGAATTCGTACCAAATAGTATCCGTACCATCTAAACTCCCTACAATATAATCAGTTCCTTCGCTTGAAGAAAAGGAGTAATCATAAAGTTCACCTATCTTTTTTATTATGCTAATTCTCTTATTACCTTCCACTAAAAAATTTTCCTGTTCTTTATCCACTGGTATTTCTTCCACAGGATAGCCATCTTTGGTAATAGCATAGCTTTCAATTACATCCACCCATTTGGTCTGTTTAGGGATAGTAATGTTTTTGTTTGTAATAGAAGTTAAGATAACACCGGTATTTCCACCAGCTAAAAATCTCTTGCCATCCCATATTACTGAATTGATTTCTTGGGTAGTAGATAATTTAGATCTTTTATAATCTATACCATTAGCAGAGTAATAAACCAGACCATCCCTATCAACTGTTATATATCTTCCGCCACCATAGACGCCATCTTCCAAATGAATCACATCTTTTTTGTGAATCTTCCAGTTTATACCGTCTGCTGAAAATCCAATCATTTTCTCCCTTTTAGAGGAATTTTCTACAGAATATATATATCCGCCAATAGTCACAAATTGTTTGCCATTCCATAGAACTTTTTCTGCACTGATATTATACTTTTTCCCATTGATATTAATAATAATCTTATTCCACTTGACTCCATCCTTAGAGGTGTGAAGAGCTTCATCGCTTGATCCAATTATATTTCTGAATGTATTTTGTCCAACAAATACTTTCCCACTATAAACCGCACTTTTTATTAAGTTTTTTGCTGAGACAAAATTACTCCAGCTAATACCATCCTTGGAGGTTATAATACCTGAAGTGGTAAATACATAGAATTTATTATTCATATATGTAATATCATATACAGAACGAAATTCTTTCGGAAATTTCATTCGTTTCCAAACCCCTGGTTTAGAGGAATATAAATATTCAGAGTCAGCATAGCTCCAACCTACACTAGTCTGAAAAGGAGCAATTACAATACCCTTATGCGCTGCTATTCCGTTCCAGTTAATTGTACCTGATACATCAGGTAGTTCAATTTGCTCAAAATTATAGCCATTTGATGATTCCCACAATAAGTCTTGCAAACCAAGGGCTAAATATCGTTTGCCACTATCATAGGTCATTGAATAAAAATCAACTCCAATTCTACTACGCATGACATAACCGGTCTTTAAGTTTGTGGTGGTAAGTATAGTACCGTTGTCACCTATCATAATATACTGGGTGCCATCATAAATTGTTTTTTTAATGAAAGCATTTTTACCTGAGGCAATATAAGCATCAAATATAAAAGGTTCAAAAAATACATTCCATAGTTTCGTATACATATTCCAGTTCTTGGCATCCTTAGATGTTATTAACATACCATTTAACCCAGAGATAATATATTGTTTACCATCCCACATTATATCGTACATGACTAAGTCATAAAATCCGTTGGCTTTTCCATATTTTGATTTTGTCCCAGCCGGGTCTCCAGAACCGATTTCCTTGTTATTGATGACTTCTTTCCATTTGACTGCATCAGAAGAAGTATAGATTCCACCTGATCTTGCTGATATAGAGCCTTCCCAGGTAATTGCTACATATTTTCCATTGTTGAAGATAATATCATTAAATTCGCCTCTTATGTTTGGATAGGTAGTTGTCCATTTGTTCAAGTCTTTCGATGTTGAAACCGTCTCTAAAGAAATGGCTACATACTGGCTTCCGGTATAAATAATTCTTTCTATATCTGGTATTTCAATATATTTGGAATCCCAATTTATTCCATCCTTAGATGTTAAGATAAAAGTTCCAGATAAAAGAAATCTACCTTTAGGACCGTTAGTAATAACTTCCCAATATGCAGTAGCAACATACTTTTTTCCATCCCATAAAATATTTTTAATTTGTAATTGAGATGCTTTTAATTTTGTTGACCATTTTATATTGTAAGATTTGTCTACAACTTTGTAGGATTCTTCCACCTGTTTGTAAGTATAAGATATATTTATCTTTCCTTTTGTCCAAGCTTTCCCATTAACCGAATGAAGTATTGTTCCATTATTACCTACCGCTATAAATTTTGTACCGTTTGTTGTTACCGCATTAAGATTCTCTGTGGATTGTAAGTTTACTTCATTCCATTCCTTACCATCCTTAGACCAGAGTATCATTCCGTCATCTCCTACAGTAACATAGGTTTTTGCTTTGTTATAAGTAATATCGTATAAATTATTACTCTGGGTTTCTTTTGTAAGCTTTGTCCATGATACATCCTTACCGGAAGATGCTGCCTTTACCTTCATTGGACTAAACGAAGATAATAATATAACAACAACCAGATAAAATATTAACAACTTTTTAAACATACAATCTACTCCCTATTTTAGATTATTCGTTTCTATATTTCATACCAAAAAATAGAAATATAATTAATTATATGAAACAAAAAGCAACTATTCAACTAAAATATACATACTCTGACAACATTATCTGAATCTATGTATTTATTATGTTTCAGCTCACCATATTTTAATTTAGTTAATATGAATTTGATAAAACAGAAATATGCCCGCGCTCTCTTGTAACCCGAGTGCACGAGCATATTAGTTTTTACTCTGCTATTTGCATATACCGATTCCATAATTCATTAAAATAGCCATTTTCTGCTTTCAGCTGTTCTAAAGTACCTTCTTCCACAATCCGTCCATCTCTAAATACGTAAATATAATCGAATAAGTGTAGAAGATGTAATCTATGCAATACGCTAACGATACACCTATCTGTAAACTGCTTAAACATACGCTCATAAACTCTCAATTCTGTTTCCGCGTCCAAACTTGATGTAGGTTCATCCAGCAATATAATACTGCTGTCTTTCATTGAGAAGATTCCTCTCGCAAGTGCCAGTCTCTGCTTTTCTCCTCCAGACAGATTTACGCCATCTTCTGATACCTGTGAGTTGATTCCATTTGGTAGTTTATTTAGTACCTCGTCTAATCCCGATAGATAGATCGCCTGTTCTAATTCCTCTTCTGTGTTTTCTAACCCCATTACGATATTATATAATATGGTATGATTAAACATCTCAGGCTCTTGGGGAATCAAAGTTGTTGTACCTGCCAATGCAGAAAGCTTTCTATCCTGATGTTTTCCGTCTATCGAAACTTTACAGTCATTGACCGGATAGATTCCTCTGATAATCTTTAGTAAAGTACTCTTGCCAGAACCGCTTTCACCAACAAAGGCAATCTTTTTCCTTCTGTTTAGTTCTACTGATATCTTATGAAGTGCTGTCTTACTATTCTCAAATTGAAAATTAACCGCTTTAATATGAATATGCCTCCAGCCAGAGTTCAAAGCCTCCTCTACTACTGTATGCACTTCTTTTTCATCAGCAAAAATCTCATCAACCCCCTCCAGGTCTGCACGCCAATGGATACAGTTTTCATAATCTGATGTATAGAACCCAAATGCCTTCATAATTTGCATAAGATATTGAAAGATTGCCGTAACCGAACCCAGCATAATTGCTTTCCCACTTTGAGTCACAGTCAGAATATAATAAAAAATAAGCCCTACATTCAATAGAATTTCTACGAGAGAATTAAAATGACATTTGTACTGAGTGTATCGGTTATCTGCTTTCATATGACAATAGTTAGAATCAAACTTTTTCTCTATGTCCTTGTAGACGCACTTTCCCAGCCTTAATATGATAATTGTAGTTATGTTACTGACTCCATCTTGCATAGTACCTGCAATTTCATGGAACCCTTCATTCATTTTACGATATTCAGGAACTGTCTTGTTATAAAACATTCTCGTCACTATAACCAGGAGGCATCCCGCCAATATTGAAACAACTGATATTAACGCGATATCAGCCATAAAACAATTGCTGCCATTACAAACTGAATAATTGCAGTAACATAATTATATATGCTTTGACCAAAGGCTAGCAACGCATCAGAGGCTTTATTTACCCTGCTAATGACATTACCTGAATGGTGTTTTGAATGCCAGCTTAAAGGCATTGATTGCAGAAACAAATACGTATTTAGCACGAATCTTTTCTTGTTACGATAAGCTACACCAAGCTCTATTCCTCTCGCTGCCCTATGGCACATCTCAAAGATATAAAAACAGGCTACATAAGCAAAGAGCCAATAGGTAACTGACTTAAGTGTACCCTCATTCGAATTCTGTAATGTGTTAATTACCATTGCGAAAGTAATTGGCTGCGCTGTAATTACTACAACTGAAATTATATGTAAAATAACGTAGGTACAAACTTTAAATTTCTCACCGACAGCCAAATTCCAATGCTTTTTAAAGACATAAATAAAGTCCATATTAATCTCCTTTTGTTTTCTTGATTATCTTAAATAATCCGTTAAACGGTGGAGATTGGATGTTACCAGCGGGTCAAGAACGTCACAATTTATCTAATCTCATATGATTTCACTATCCTTTCTGTTGATTTCCTTTATTCTGTAATTAGTATACACATTTCAGCGTTCTTTTGTAAAGACTTGTAAGATTTATTGAGTCGATTTATAATTATAATCTTTCGAGTTAGCAAAGAAGGTCTTAAAAACTGTATGTGCGCCATGCTGGGCGTACATAAAATAATCCCCAGAACATTTCTATCCTGAGGATTTTATACAATAATTATTCTTTGAGTGGTGAATGAGAACTGTAAAACCACATAAATGCTTGGATCTTAGGTATGTTTGTTAGTTACATTTTTGTTACCCAAGACACTCAGGATCTTAATAACTTTTTGTAAGCATCTTATACAAAATTACTTTCTACAACTCTTATTGTGCTGCATCATTCTCCTCTTCGTATGCATCATCCATCTTTACTGAATTTTCCACCTGTTCCTGAAGGAATTTCACACGAATGACTGCCTGTAGCCAGTTTACAGAAACCTGACTATGCCTGTTCTTTTCTTTTGCTACTTCAGCTATGATATGTAATAATTCCTCTATGACAGCTTTTGTGAGATAACCACCTCTCCAATGAAAGGTTAGAACTTTTCCTTTTTTTATTGCTTGTTGACAACGTCTTGCTACATCTTCCTGCTTGGTAAAAGATAGCTTCTTCTCTTTATAGTAAAAATGCTCACCCTCGTTGCATACAGGAACTTTGTATATCACAGGCTCGTGATCCTTGAAAATACTCTTATCATCCAAATTAAAGTAATCATATCTCACTTCTTTTTTCCCTAATGAATTATCAAAAGTAGCATCTAAATGATACCATGAGCCATTGATTCGAACCACATTCCACGCATGACGATATTTGATGTTCTTATCCGGATTATTTTCAGAAATAACAACAATGCAAGGAATAGACAACAGATCACAAAGAATCTTCACGGATTTCGCGATTCCTTCACAAACACCGACTCCCTGACCCAATGGTCCTAGAATTTCATGTGAGTATTGCTTCTTCAGCTTATCGTAAGTCACATTTTCACAGATAAAATCATGAATATATTGCTCCTTTTCCCAGTCACTTTTATCCTTTACCACCCGGGCAAGCTTCTCCACCCTGGCTCTCATCGCCAACTGATGTTCTCTGATTTTATTCTTTTCAAACAAATATACTGGCTTTATCTTTACCAACGTGGAATCCTCGTAGAAAGAATAACGAAACGTCGAAGCATAAAATATCTCCGGATAATCCAATCTTAACTTGTAAAATATGTCGCTTAACTCTGTTCCATCAATTCTTTGAACATCAAAGCTTTGCGAAAGCGACTCCAGACCGCTCTTAATGACCTGATAAATTCTTTGCTGCTGTTTATTCATCTGACTATAATAATATGGTTCCATTTTACCGCTTCTCCAAAATAGTATTATCAATCTGACAATCTAAAAATATGTCAGACAGATCAATTGAGATTCTAGCACAATTCACATGAAAAAAATACAAAAACCTCCCAAGACAAATGTCCTGAGAGGTTCTGAGTTGTTTTGAGTTGTAATAAGACGTCCTGCGTTGCAGTAATCCTTATCTCTTTGAGAACTGAGGAGCACGACGTGCGGCTTTGAGACCGTACTTCTTTCTTTCCTTCATTCTAGGATCTCTTGTTAAGAAACCTGCCTTCTTTAATACAGGACGGTATTCCAGATCAGCTTTTAATAAAGCTCTGGAGATTCCGTGACGAATTGCACCAGCCTGACCGGTGAAACCGCCTCCGTGAACGTTAACAAGGACATCAAATTTATCTACTGTATCTGTAAGAGTAAGGGGCTGACGAACGATTAACTTTAATGTCTCAAGTCCGAAATACTCTTCCATATCTCTCTTATTAATTGTCACTTTACCAGTACCGGGTACTAAATATACTCTAGCAATACTGCTTTTTCTTCTTCCGGTTCCGTAGTATTTTGCTTTAGCCAATGTTTTTTCCTCCTTTCAATCTGGATTAATATTTAATCTCTAATACTTCTGGTTTCTGAGCTGCATTGTTGTGCTCAGGTCCAGCGTATACGTGTAATTTTGTAATCATCTGTCTTCCTAAAGGTCCCTTAGGTAACATGCCTTTTATTGCAAGGCTGATAGCGTCGGTAGGCTTTTTAGCCATTAATTCCCTTAAGGTTGTCTCTCTCATGCCACCAACGTAGTCTGAGTGATTGTAGTATATTTTCTGATCCAGTTTCTTACCGGTCACTTTAATCTTGTCAGCATTAACAACGATTACATAATCACCGGTGTCAATGAAAGGTGTATAAGTAGGCTTGTTCTTGCCTCTTAAAATTTTAGCGATTTCGGATGATAGACGTCCTAAAGTATGTCCTGTTGCATCTATTACATACCATTTTCTTTCAATGGTTGATGCGCTTGCCATAAAGCTTTTCATTGGAGAACCTCCTTGTTGATTTCAATCATATTCATTCATTTTCATAGTTATATATGTTAAAATACCGTACCGGGGCTTGGCTCTGGTATTCTCACGTCACATCTCCATATTATATTATATTTCTCCAGGCGTGTCAATACATTTATTGCTGTATTCTATTTTTTCCAAGGTTAGACCCTGCGCTGGTGCTTTCGGTCCAGCATAACTTCTATCCTTCTTTAAGAGGATTTTACTGACCTCTGTAGCAGGTATAGCTCCTAACCCAACTTTTATTAATGTTCCTGCTATGATTCTGATCATATTATACAGAAACCCATTGCCTTTTATTCGAATCGTAATTGCTTCATCCGTTCGTTCTACTTTTATATCATAAATAGTCCTGGTTGTATCCGTCACCTGTGATCCAGTAGAACAAAAGCTCTTGAAATCATGTTCCCCAATAAGATAAGAGGCAGCTTCTTCCATCAGTGCTTCCTTTAGAGGGTAATATACAAAATAGGAATAAAGTCTTTCCGTAGGTACCGGAAATCTGGAGTTCATTATACGATAGCAGTATGTCTTAGTACTTACACAACGCCTTGGATGGAAATCTGCCCCCACCTCTTTTGACTCTCTGATTACTACATCTTCCGGCAGCCTCTGATTTAAGGCATAGGATATCTTATCACCTGGTATTCTGGTCTCTGTATCAAAGATTGCTACATTTCCAAGTGCATGCACACCGGAATCTGTTCTGCTGGCCCCTATTACTGTTATAGGTTCCTTTAGCAATTCTTTCAATGCTTTGTTCAATACTTCTTCTATTGTTATACCGTTTGGCTGTGTCTGCCACCCGCAGTATTTTGTACCGTCATAGGCGACTACCAACATTATTCTCTTCATAACATACCTTACATACCACTGTTCTGCTGTGGTACTTCCATAAGTAATTCAGTAATATAGTTTAATATATATACTTTTCATATTCTTTTTGATATTCTTGCTGTACGCTGTTAAAACTATACACTTTTAAGCTATCTGTCTACCCATACCGAAGTAATCAACTTTTAAAACCCGGCAGGCCAGCCAATAATCCAGTAATATCTACTTGATTAAGTCCAATTATAACTGCAAAAAATATAACTAATACAAGGTAGGAAAATATATCGCTTCCTCTGTACTTTAATGGCTTCATTTTCGTTCTACCCTCGCCACCCCTATAGCATCTGGCTTCCATAGCCATTGCTAGATCATTGGCTCTTCTAAACGCTGATACAAATAAGGGTACTAATAATGGTATCAGACCTTTTGCCTTCTTCATCAGACCGCCGCTTTCAAAGTCTGCTCCTCTGGCTGTCTGCGCCTTCATTATCTTGTCCGTTTCTTCCATTAGTATGGGTATGAATCTTAACGCAATGGACATCATCATGGATATTTCATGGACAGGTGCCTTTATCTTCTTTAAAGGGCTTAATAGGCTCTCTAAGCCATCTGTAAGATGATTTGGTGTTGTTGTAAAGGTCATTAAGGAAGAGCCCATAATCAGCAGAATTAAGCGGATTGCCATGGTTACCGACATAGTGATTCCCTGTTTTGTGATATTAATGATACCAAACTTGAATACAGTATCCCCCTGCGTAAACAACAGGTTAAAGATTAAAGTAAACAGCAGGATAGCAATAATAGGTTTTAAGCCTCTTAATATGAACTTTACCGGAACCTTCGATAGCTTTATTACAGCAAAAAGAGCGGCGGCCGCTATCACATAGCCGATATAGGAATCGATTACAAACAGTGAGATGATGTAAACGATGGTTCCCACTAATTTCACCCTGGGATCCAGCTTATGAAGCAGTGAATCTGCCGGGTAATATTGTCCGATTGTTATGTCTCGAATCATTTTTACACCCATTGCATACCACAGAGATCCTGCGGTACTGCCACGTATTAAGGCTAGGAGGTCAGCCTGTGGCATTCCTTTCTTATTACTGATATTTTCTTTCAGCCTTTAATTTTTATTTCTTCAATGCTTTGAGTATCTCCCCAGCAGCTTCTTCCACCGTTGTTGCATCTGTTTTTACAGGAATACCTCTGCTCTTTAATTCATGCATTACATAAGTTACCTGAGGTGCTGCAAGTCCCATTGCCTCCAATTCCTTATAATGCTCAAATACCTTGTGTGGTGTGTCATTAAATGCAACGGTAGCTTTGTTCATCACAACCAGCCTGTCTGCATATTTAGCTACATCCTCCATGCTGTGAGATACAAGAATAATTGTTATTCCGCTTTCCTTATGAAGCTTATTAATTTGCTCAAGTATCTCATCCCTGCCTTTGGGATCTAGACCTGCAGTTGGTTCATCCAATATGAGAACTTCGGGTTTCATAGCCAATACTCCGGCTATGGCTACTCTTCTCTTCTGCCCGCCTGAGAGTTCAAAAGGTGAGGCATCTATCATATCCTCTCCAAGGCCTACCATCTTAATGGCTTCATATGTTCTTAAATCAACTTCCACAGGCTCCAGTCCAAGATTTTTTGGTCCAAAACTTACATCCTTATAGACTGTTGTCTCAAATAGCTGGTGCTCAGGATATTGAAATACTAACCCAACTTTACTCCGTAAGTATTTCATACTAAAATCTTTTTCATAAATGTCCTGACCATTAAAGTATATTTTACCTGAT
>JAQSXJ010000109.1 GCA_029256725.1 Anaerocolumna sp.
TTTTCTGGCTTCGTCTCCCCACCAGAGCTCCATCATCTCATCTGCTTCGTCCTCATTGATTGACAGGGCTTCGTTTATATCTGTGATATTACAGCCCACTCCGGCAGCTTTCTGCGTATGAGGAATGAATTTAAGCTTTTTTAGATCTGCTCCGGCATAGACAACTTTTTCCCAGTCCATTTGGGCCACCCCCATATTTACAGAACCCGGCTGAGTTCCATCCACTACATGAAGCAAGGGACTTTTGGAGGTAGGCGGCCAGGAGGAACCGGGCCAATGCCATACAAGAGTTTTTAATCCGGCTTCGGTCGTGGTATTCCATATCTGCTCTGCTGTACAATTTCTGGAATCCATATTATAAACTACTGCATCCAGACTATCCGGTGACTGACGCCAATAACAGGTAATTCCATGTGTACCCGGGTAGGCTCCCGTTGCCAGAGTAGTCCAGCAAGGAGGTGTTATAGTAGGATGTGCCCCCAGCATATTCAGATCTTCTCTGGCTGCACCATACTCCAGAAATTTTTGTATATTAGGGAGCTTTCTTTCCTCCAGTAATCTCTTGGTAATGTCCGGATCCATACCGTCAATACCCAGCACAACTAATTTATTCGTAATAGGTTTTCTTTTCATGCTGCTTCCTTTCATTATTCAATTTACATCACAGGCAAATGTACTCAGTAATAAATTGCTTTCTTATTTCCACTCTAACACCCAAGCATACCGAAAGCCCGCTTGCGGTACTGCCCAAATAAGAAGTGTGGAATGTCCTTTATTTCACACTTGCTCCCATTGCATACCGCATCTGCTTGCAAAGTGGCACTGCTACAAATCAGGGTATGAATTACACTTTCAGCAATCAATAATCCACACTAATCATATATGAAATAATATTAACTCATCTTCAGAAAATAGTGTAGAAGTAAAAAAACATATGGGATATCGAAAAGAACGATATTTCTTATAGAAATCTACTTGACGGCAACAGAAAAAAAACTTATATTATCTTTAAACCTATTATTTCTATATGAATATAGTTTACTTAATCTCATACAACTTCTTACTTGAAACAATATCGTAAGTGTTAAAAGTATCTGGTTTAATGTGAATCAGTATCGCAAACACCTTGCGATATGCACAGAGGTTAGGCTGAAAAACGAAACAACGTTTTTCAATCTCTTGATTTATAGTGTGCCAAAACACACAGATAGGAGTCAAAATGAAATTTGAACAGCTCTTTTATTTTAAAGAAGCAGTAAAGTACAGTTCTATTTCCGTCAGTTATTCCATCTTAAAACTGGAAAAGGAGTTAGGTGTTGAACTTCTTAAAAGAACCAACTCGGGAGTAACCCCTACCAATATGGGAGAACTGGTACTGCAAAGTACAGAGGAAATTCTGCGTTCTATGAATGATATCACCGAAATGGCAAAGGAAATGAGGCACTCGGGTGAAGTCCATATTTCCTGTATCCCCTGTCTCTGTGACTGGATTATACCAAGAGCCTTAAAGAACTTAAAAGAGAAAGCCGCAGATATTATATTGTCCGTTACAACTTCTGAAAGCAGACTAATAACCCACAACGTTTCCTCCGGGATATCGGAATTCGGCATTCTTATTTCTTACGAAGGCCTGGAGCGGAACACAGACATTAAGTACACCCCCTTATTTCAGGACGAATACCTTCTTTATGTTGGAAGGAATTCACCTTACTGGGACAGAGAAAGTATTACATATAAGGAATTGATTACTCAGCCATATATTGCCTATCGGGATGAGTTCAGAAGTTATAACGGTGGACTTACTGACATCTTTGGTACCAATAAATCTCCTAATATTATTTTTCGAACCGATGACCTTTGTTCCATCAAAAGTCTGATAACCCAGAATGACTATGTTGCCTTTTTCCCAAGACACATGTCGCAGAACGACTATTTTGTACAGAGCGGGCAGATTAGGAGGCTGTCAGTATCTGATAAGAAACTTACTTTTGAAGTCGGTTATATCGAAAGCAAAAAGTACAAGACTCCTAAAATAGATAAGATAGTACTGGAGGTGATCAAAGATACTGTAAAAGAAATTATTGATAAAAGTTGTATCTCTATAAGATGAATTCAAACCTTACTGTATATACAAATACCCATAATACATATGCCCGTAATACATATGCCTATAATACATATAAGAATGCATTATTACTAGAACAGAAGAATTACATTCATCTTATCGATCTCTCGGATATGAATAATTTTGATATCCCATATTCAAGAAAACAGGATTCCCATATGGCATTAAATAAGTTAAAGTGAATACATCATACTAATCATATTATTTCTATAGGAATTGGAGGTGAAATTATTAAATCAAGAAAGGCCAACTACATAATAAGCGTTCTGACTGCTTTGGTAATTATCGGTCTGTGGGCAATCATTACATCTGTACATAAGGTATCTGATATTATATTTCCTTCTCCCCAAAAAGTATGGGGCAGCTTTATAACCCTTCTGGAAAACGGTTATAAAGGTCATTCTCTGTGGCAGCACTTACTAGCTTCCCTTCAAAGACTATTTATTGCTTATCTGATTGCAGTAGTAACTGCCATTCCACTGGGACTGCTAAGCGGCTACTCCGAAAAAATAAGAGCGGTCTTTGAGCCAATCATTGCATTTATCAGACCTCTGCCACCCCTTGGTTACTATACCATAATTATTTTGTGGATGGGTATCGGCAACGGCTCCAAGATACTACTGCTGTTTATAGGTGCTTTCCCTCCTATCTACCTTTCCTGCGTCGCCGGAGTCACAAGAGTAAAAGCAGATTATATAAATCGCGCCAGAACCTTAGGGGCTAATAAACTTCAGGTTTTCTTCTATGTTATTTTTCCTTCTTCTCTGCCTGATATATTTGTAGGCCTTAGAAATGCCATGAGTGGTGCTTATGCCACTTCTGTAGCTGCCGAAATGGTAGCCGCCGCATCAGGTATTGGCTGGATGGTGTTAGATGCCAGTAAATACCTGCGAAGCGATGTAATCTTTATCGGTATCATTTTGATGGGCATTACAGGCATCATGCTTGATAAAATATTACTTCTGCTAGAAAAAAGAATTGTTTTTTGGAAAGGTAAAAATTAATTCAAACCATACGGAGGTCCAAGGTTGATAGAAAATACGACGATAGAAAGGTGCCACAATCTCCTTCTTTCAACCTGTATAATTTGTGGCAGTACCACAGGCAGACCTGTGGTATGTAATGGGTATAAAATTATGAAAAAACCAAAATTACTCTTATCCTTAGCTTTGCTATTAGCAGCAGGGAGCCTTTTTACGGCATGTTCATCCAACAGCAAGAATACATCCGCACCTGACACCGGTGCAACAACAGCCATAACGGCAACAGATACACCTGTTCCTGCTGCCAATAGTGCAGATAACGATAACAGTAACGACAATGACGGTAAAGATCCGATTACCGGTGAAACCTATCCGGAACAGATAAATATCGGTGTGATTGAAGGCGGTCCTGAATCCGCTGTCCTAATTCAGGAGAATTATTTTAAAGATATCGATGTAAAAGTAAATGCAGTAAATTATTCAGCCGGAACAGATATTAATAATGCGGTAGTATCCGGTGACGTAGATGTTGCTTCTTTCGGTTCTTCCCCTATTGCCCTTGGCATTTCGAACGGTATTAATTATAAAGCGGTATTTGTCAGCTACTTAGAAGGGGGAAATATTGAGGCTTTGGTGGTAAAGAAGTCCCTGGGAATTTCTGCTGTAGCAGATTTAAAAGGAAAAACCATTGCTGCTCCCTTTGGAACCACTTCCCATTATGCTCTGTTAAATACCTTAAAACTAGCAGGACTTTCTCCTTCTGATGTAACTCTTTTGGATATGGGCGGCGCTGATATTGTAGCAGCCTGGACCAGAGGTGATATTGATGCAGCTTATATCTGGAGTCCTGCACTGGATGAATGTGTTAAGAATGATGGCGTAATTCTAACGAATGTAGGTGAACTTGCAAAGCAAGGAGTCAGCATTCCGGAGATAGCTGTTGCCAGAAATGAATTTGCAGAAAAATATCCTACCCTGGTAAGCCAGTACATCAAAGCACTGATAAACACTTATGATCTGGTTAAGAACAATCCTGATCAGGCAACGAAAGCAGTTGCAGCCTGGGAAGGTGTAACAGAAGAAAATGCGAAAGGTCAGGTAGCTGATAACATCTGGGTATCCGGTGAGGATCAGTTAACAGCCGATTATCTTGGAACCAGGGACAGTAAGGGTAAGCTTGCGGATACTTTAAAAACTATTGCTGATTTCCATACGGAGCAGGGTAATTTAGGCTCTTCCCCCGAACTTTCCGTATTTCAGAATGCTATAGATACCTCTTTCGTGGAACTGGCACTGAAATAATAAAATCAATGACACTATAAGGACAGGAAAATCATGAGTGAAAACAGAGATGTAAATACCATATCAGGTATCAAAGATTATTATGAGGCAGTAAACGAGCTCATATCCATCGACAATATATCTTACGTATACAGTGAAGGAGAAAGGTCCGTTACTGCTCTTAAGAATATCAATATAAGGCATAGACTCCCACAGAGGTGTTGTCTTCCAGCAGCCTCCCCTTTATGAGTGGTTTTCCGTCCGTAAAAATATTGCTTTTGGTCCCCTTATGAAGAAGATGCCAAAGGCTGAGCTTAACAGGGAAGTTGATACTTACCTGGAAAAGGTGGGCTTGAAAGAATTTGCCGACAAAAAAGTATATGAACTCTCCGGCGGTATGAAGCAAAGGGCAGCCATTGCCAGTGCTCTCATAAATAATCCGGAAATCCTTCTTATGGATGAACCTTTTGGTGCACTGGATGCTCTTACAAGGGAACAGATGCAGGGTTTTATCCGGAATATCTGGTGGAATACCGGTAAGACGATTTTCTTTATTACCCACGATGTAGATGAAGCTTTGTTACTTGGAACCCGTATTCTCATAATGTCCAAACATCCTGGGAAAATCGTCACTGATTTTCAAGCTGCCTTCACCAGAAGCTACGTTGAGGATAATTCAGATGATGTGCGTTATACGGAAAGCTTTCATCAAAAGAGAAATTATGTTTTAAGCCTTATAAATAGTAATTAGTTATGAGAAATAGAACTTAGTATGCGAAATAGAGATTCTTGTAGTTAGCAGTGAGATTTATAACATTAAAATAAGCGGTTATGTAATCGGAAAGTATGATTATCTTATCCGCTTATTTTATTTCCTCAGAAAGTAAAAATCTTCTTCATTTTCATTCTTTCTATGTTTGTTTTCTATGTTTGTTACGACCTTCAGCAATAATACCTTTTGGAAATTTTTATTCCTATCAATCAATTAAATAAAACCTGCAATTAATAAATATAACCTGGTATATACACTGGCTGCTCTTATTTCCACACTTCCCTGGCTATTTCTCCTACCAGTTTCAGTTTAGCCCACTGTTCCTCTTCCGTAATCTTGTTACCTTCTTCTGTAGAAGCAAACCCACACTGAGGACTCAGGCATAAATGCTCCAGGGGAACATACTTCTCTGCCTCTTTAATCCGTTTGATTATTGCCTCTTTATTCTCTAACACTGAGGATTTCGTTGTAATAAGTCCCAGTACAACCGTCTTGTCATCACTGACATACTGAAGAGGTGTGAAGTCACCGGAACGCTCATCATCAAATTCCAGATAAAAACCGGTTACATTTTCCTTTGCAAAAAGGTCTTTTGCTACCCTGTCATATCCACCCTGGCAAGCCCAGGTAGAATGGAAATTACCACGGCAGATATGGGTGTTGATAACCAGATCTTCCGGTTTATCTTCTATGGCAAGATTATTGATACGAATTAATTTATCTATAAACTGCTGTAATCCCTCATCATCAGTTCCTAAGATAAAGCTGGCATTCGGATCGACACACACTCCCCAGGTGCAGTCATCAAACTGAATGTTTCTGCAGCCGGCTGCATATAGCTCTCTGATTACCTTTTTATACCCTGCTGCAATATCCTGAATCAAGTCTTCTTCCTTTGGATAAATAGCTTTCGTACTTTCAAGGTTTCCCGGTATAATCATCTGGAACAGAAACTGCGCCGGTGCCGGTATTGTCTGGCGGGCAACCGTATTCTCATCCTCGAACTGTTTCACAAATTTAAAGTGCTCTACAAAGGGATGCTTATCAACGGATACCTTTCCGGTAAGGTAAGTATCATCTATTAAAGCTGCCTCTCCATGAAAAGGAATACCCTCTTTGGTTCTTTCATGTCCCACACCGTTAAATGCCCACATAAAATCCAAATGCCAGGAGCTTCTGCGAAACTCTCCGTCTGTTATCACCGGAAGACCTACCTCTTTCTGTTTCTCGATTAACTCTCTGATAGCCTTATCTTCCACTGATTTCAGTGCCTCACTGTTTATCTTTCCTTCTGCATATTCACTTCTTGCCTGTTTCAAAGCCTCAGGTCTTAAAAAACTTCCTACAATATCAAACTTAAAAGGTGCATTCTTTCCCATAATAATCTCTCCTTTACTTAATCTTTCTTAATTTCATATAAAAGAAAAACTGTTTCTTAATTTATTAGTAGTATAAATGAAATACGAGCTATTGAAAAATACAAAAAAAGATAGGTTTGATATAGTTATAATCTATATCATTCCTACCTTCTTCATCTACTCCGAATAATTTACTACCTGTTTTTTTAAGGCTTCCATATATGCTTTGCCGTATCTGCTATGAGGCATATTCTTCTGCTTAATTGTCCCAACACGCATATATTCCGTTACCAGTAATGGTCTTGCAATAATATTTTCTCCGTTCAGTTCTTTGCTGATGACTCCTGTACTCACAGTATATCCATTTAGCCCAACTGCAAGATTAAACAGAGTAGCCCTGTCCCTTACCTTAATGTTCTTATTACGGTCAATGGTACTTAATATTTCTTCGGAAAAATAAAAGGAATTATACTCCCCCTGTTCAAAGGAAAGATAGGGATATTCCTCCAGTTCCTCCAGCGCAATGCTTTCTTTTTCGGCAAGTGGGTGCTTCGAACTGATAAATACATGGGGTTTTGCTACAAACAGTTCCTCAAACTCCAGATTATGCTGTTTGATCAGCTTCATAATTATTTCTTCATTCTTTGACGAAGTATAGAGGATGCCGATTTCACTTTTCAGCCGGTTTACATCTTCAATTATCTCATAAGTCTGAGTCTCTCGAAGGGTAAAGTCATATTGATTACCTCCAAACTCCCGGATTACATCAACAAAGGCATTTACCGCAAAGGAATAATGCTGGGCGGAGACAGAAAACCTTGGACTTTGCTTTTTTACGTTCAAGAATTTCTCTTCTAAGAGATTTGCCTGTTCCAGTACCTGTCTCGCATAGGAAAGAAACTCGTCCCCCGCATTGGAAACGATTATCCCTTTATTGGTTCGATTGAAGATGGTTATCTGCATTTCATTTTCCAATTCTTTTATGGCACTGGTAAGGCTGGGCTGAGAAATAAATAATTCTTTTGCTGCATCACTTATCGTCCCCTTTTCTGCAACTGTTACCACATATCTTAATTGCTGTAATGTCATTTATTCCACTTCTCCTTTGGGGGTATACTTCTGTTATGTAACATAAACCAAAAAAGCTCTTACTACCTATCATAACCATCCTGCCTCTTACATGCAATAACAATTTACCGCCATTTACAATTAAATAGGATGTGTTATAATAAGTGATGCTAGTAACTTATTATAGCTTTGCTTTTAGAAAGAGGTTACAAAATGAAAAAGAACCCAAAAGGGCATTTAATAAAAACCGTTTCGCCTGATTCTATCGGTGAAGAAATGGGCATTGAACCCGGTGATTACCTGGTTGCCATAAATAATGAAGAAATTGACGATGTCTTTGATTATCAGTATCTCATCAAAGACGAATATATTGAGATTCTCATTCGTAAAAGCTCCGGAGAGGAATGGATTCTGGAGATAGATAAGGATTATGAAGAGGATTTGGGCATAGACTTTGACAATGGCCTGATGAGTGATTACCGCACCTGCCATAACAAATGCATCTTCTGTTTTATCGATCAGATGCCGGAAGGAATGCGTGACACCCTTTACTTTAAGGATGATGACTCAAGATTGTCCTTCTTGCAGGGTAACTATATAACCCTTACAAATATGTCAGAAAAAGATATAAACCGAATCATACGTTTTAATCTTGCGCCTATTAACATCTCCGTGCAGACCACCAACCCGGAACTGCGTTGTAAGATGCTAAATAATCGCTTTGCGGGACGTGCTCTTGAAAATCTTGATAAACTGTATGAAAACTGTATCGAAATGAACGGCCAGATCGTATTGTGCAAGAATGTCAATGACGGGGCAGAATTAGAAAGATCAATTAAGGATCTTTCCAAATACCTGCCATTTATGAGAAGTGTATCAATCGTTCCGGCAGGGGTCACCAAGTTTCGTAATAAGTTAGAGACCCTTGAGATTTTTACAAAAGAGGAAGCCGGTGCAGTAATCGACCTTATTGAGAGCTACCAACAGGGTTTTTACGACAGTTTTGGCCTTCATTTTATACATGCCAGTGATGAGTTTTATATCACTGCCGAGCGTGAATTCCCGGAGGAAGAACGTTATGACGGTTATATCCAGTTGGAAAATGGTGTAGGTATGATGAGATTATTCATCAATGAATTTAAAGAAGCCTTAAAGAATACCACCGCTTCTAAAGATTATCTGAATCTAAAAGAAACGGTTCAGAGAAATATTACCATTGCTACCGGAAAGCTGGCCTTTAGTACTATTCGTTCCTTTGCAGAAGCAATTATGGAGGTATTTCCTAACATTAAGATACGGGTAGTTTGCATCCGTAATGATTTCTTTGGTGAGACCATTACCGTAGCCGGATTAATTACCGGACAAGATCTTATCAAGCAATTAAAAGAACTTAAGGATAAGGGAACTGACTTAGGCGACAGCCTCCTTATCCCCTCCAGTATGTTAAGAACCGGTGAAAATGTGTTCCTGGATGATGTAACTACAGTAGACGTGGAAAATAAACTGGACATCGAGCTTGTTCCTATTGAATCCGGCGGGCAGGAATTTATCAATGCCATTTTAAATAAAGATTACCATATGAACAGGAACAACGAAAACTTTGTTTATGTAAAAGCCTACGAAGATAAATAAGCCATCAGGCATGGGAGAGAGTGGGGAAGCGTAAACCCGCTTCCTCAAATTCCCTCCAGCCATTTCCTAGGACAAAAAGTGTTGTATCTTCTTCCAGGAGCAATTCTCTGTCATAATTTTCTTTATTATCTGGTACAAACCCCAGGATTACTTTCTGATTCCCATTACCAAATGCAGCTGCAATTGTCATAATATCAACCTCTCTTGCTGCGAAGATCTCATGAAGAATCAGATTTCCCTCCTCTTCCTCCGCCACAACATAAGCCTGCTGCTCTTCCACATAATAAACAGTATTTTTCATAAAGGAAGACAGATAGAACATATGTAGTCCCATATTATTCATTGATATCTGGCTACAGGGTTTACAGGTAGTTATTATTTTTTCCATTTCTTCCAACGCTTTTTTATCAGAGAGGGGAAATGGAACTATACTGCGTCTTCCGGTTATGGAAAGCTTCTTGCTGTATTGATATTCATTGGCTTTACAAAAACCAAATTTGGGATAATAGTCTAAAACACTATCATTTGCAAATAGATAGATACCGTCACATTTATCCTTATAATCCTCTATGACCTTCTTCATCAAATAACCGTTTAAGCCCTGATCGCGATAGTTCTTGTCCGTCATAACCGTACCAAGCTGTATATAATTCTTATTGCTGACTTTCTGGTTAAATTCCATCAGATTAACAGATACATTGGCTACGATCCTGTCATCGACTTTCATGGAGTAGGGTATATAGTTTTTTGTCCAGTAGCCAAGCTTATACCAATCTTCAAATTGAATACCGAAGGTATTTCTAGCCAGATTATTAAAACTCTCCCTAAGAATGTCGTTCTCTCTATAATCTGATATAAAATCATATTGGTTCATTTTCTTACCTTTCTACATCAAATCAGATGTTTACACCTATGCATCTAACAATTACACTTATTGGCTGCTTTTCAGTACCACTTCTTCTGTTTTATCATACAAAATTAATGTGTTGTAATACTGCTAGTAACATGTTTGCGTTTTCTGATACGCACCATCTTATTTACAATTCGAAAGTCTTTCTGAAGTCACTGGGTGTTATTCCATGAATTTTCTTGAATACTGCTGTAAATTTTGCATGATTTTCATAACCGCATAGTACTGAAATACTCTTAATACTTAAGCCATCATCTGCCAGCATCTGCATGGCCCGCTTCATAACTGCTTCACGTATATAGTTATAAATAGTCATACCATAAATGCTTTTAAATTCTACCCGTAACTTACTTTCACACATCTCCGCCAATTTACACATTTCCGATATGGCAGGGGGATTTAAAGGATCCTCTGCTATTCGCTGACCAACCCGCCACAGTTTCATTTCATCATTCCAGGTAACGTGCTGTCTACGGGAGGTTGTATATGCTTTCTTTCCTGTATTATGGGCAATCAGGCATAGGATATCCATTGCTTTACACAAATAGGACAGCAGCGGCAGCTGATCACAACGGACTCCCCATCGAATCTGTTCCATCGCCATCATAACATTTGGCCGGTCAATATCTGAAACCTTCCATTCTCTGGCATCATGTATTCTTACAGGATAATTCGACCCATTTGCTTCAAGGAAGCTTTCAATACAGGCTTCATATATCTGTACACTAGTAAAGCAGGCATGTTTCTTCCCCTGAATTGACAGCTTTACCGGTTTATCCGTTATGGTTATGATTTGAGTAAAGGGGGACAGCTTAAGAGCCTGTCTGCCTCTTTGTGTGAAGGTTATATCTCCGCAATCAAGACAGATCAGCAACAAACTGGATTCTTCTGCTTTTATGGTATATTCTATCGTTTCCTCTGCTGTAAACCAGGCACTGGAGGCATACAAACCCGGCACTGGCATAACTTCACATATCCATCCGTTTTCCCAGACCGAAGGAAATATAATATCTTTATAAATTCCTCTCTCCCGTATCTCAAAGTTGT
Organism: Anaerocolumna sp.; assembly: GCA_029256725.1. Lineage (GTDB taxonomy): Bacteria > Bacillota > Clostridia > Lachnospirales > Lachnospiraceae > Anaerocolumna. Next base: position 11,177 of record JAQSXJ010000109.1, read on the forward strand.
TTTTAACGGCTAATCCTTCCCAAGCTGAAGGATATTTTAGACTACTGCTCAAATATGCAACTCCTTTCCTGAAAGAAAGTACTTGCCGGAAAGCCCTGCATAGCTGCTATTTTTGTATGCAAAAACATTTCTCTTAGGCATTTATTATCTTTAATATAAGTAATTATAACATAGAATATAACTTTTCCATAGTAATCATTACTCCAAAACTTGATAAAAGTAATCCAATTTCAAGATTCAATATTTAATAAAACACAGTAATTCCGCCTATAAAGTTGAGCTTTTAAGCTTATTAGCATGACCAAAAGAAAATCCATCATATTGACAGAAAAAAACTACTATGTTAGCATGATGAAGTCAGTTAGATAAGGCTAACTTTTTAAAGGAATATTATATGCATATAAAATTCAAACCAAATACCCCAGGAACATAAGAAAATAGGAGACCAAAATATGAAATTAATTAATAACAGGAACCTGATGGCTTTCCTTTGTTTGTGTGTACTTATTATATTTACCGGGTGCCAAAAGGCAGATAAGGATAAATCACCCTCCTCAGCAGATACTGAAACAGCAGCTGCTTCTTCTGCTGATAGTCAGGATAGCTCTGCCTCAGACAGCATCAATTCAGATGCGGAGGTCACAAGTAACGGAACAGATACAGCTACCCAGACTATAAGCACTATTATGGGGGAAGTTATAGTACCATTAAACCCCACAAGAATTGTTGCCCTTGGTAACCCGGGCGATCTGGTAGCCATGGGTGTTAAACCAATTGCAGGTGATAACGAAACCCGTTTATTTGATGGTATTTTAACAGATGAAACTTATACTTACATAACCAGCGATGATTATGAAGGAATCATGGCCTTGGAACCAGATCTTATCCTTATTGCAAGTACACCGGAACAGGCTGACTATGAGAAGCTTACAGCCATTGCACCCACTGTGGCAACTGAGGCTTATGTCGTCAGCTTATCCGATAGAATTACCTTTGTCGGTAAGGTTATAGGAAAAGAAGCGGAAGCAGAAAAAGCACTCTCCGATTTCGAGGCTCAGGCGGAAGCTTATAAAAACCAGCTGATAAATGCAGGAATAGAAAATAAAACCATAACTGTTATGGAAGGCAATTATCTCTTTGGCGATAAATATGGAAGAGGAGCTGATATTGTCTATAATTATCTTGGTTTCAAAGCTCCGGATAAATTACAGGAATTATTTGATAATGGTGATATGTATCTGGATGTTTCTATGGAATTACTGCCTGAATACTCCGGTGATTATATCCTGAATTCCGTATGGGACGGTTCCGAAGACCTGTCTCAGAATGCCGTCTGGAACAGCATTCCTGCAGTAAAGAACAATCATGTGATTAATATAGATTTTTCAGATTATTTTTCAAGGGATTTATATACCTCCGGCAAACAGATGAAGCTGCTGGTGGAAGCCTTACTGGCCTTAAAGTAACCCTTTTGCTTGTTTAAATATTATAATCAGCCTTCTTGCTGCTATGATCCTATGATAATAGAGCAAAAGATGTCTGTAGATTACAGACATCTTTTGCTCTATATGTTTCATGAGTACTTACTATCAAGTCTATAATTCATATTCTTCAATGATACTTCTGGTTCCCACACGTATTGCTGTAAGTATGGTAGTTACCTTTTCACCTATAACCTCTATCTTTGCAGGCGGAGTAGCCAGAATCACCTGTATATCCAAACTGCTAAAGAACTCCATCATAGATGCGATACGTTCATCATCCATTTTATCAAAGGCTTCATCTAACAACATGATACGAATAGTATTGCCAAAACGGTACAGCTGATCAAAGGAAGCAGCAATTGCTACATAATAAGGTACCTGGGTCTCACTGCCGCTTTTCTCACCATAGATAGCAGAGAATTTCTGAACGGTGCCGCTTTTCTTATGTATTTCAATATCATAGTCCAGGTAGGAACGATAATCTGTATATTCTTCGATTACTTTCTCACCTTTATCATCCTTGGTTATAAGCTTGGCAAAAAGCTCTGCCATCTCTTCTTTGTACTCTTCTTCAAAGGCTTTTGTCCAAAGATTGTATCCCTCCATATTTTTTTCGGAGGTAATCATACGGTACAGACTCTCCTTCTTTTTGTCATAGGTTATGACAAAACGGTAGCTGTCTTCACCATAATAGATATTTTCCAACGCTTTGTTAAGACTCTTGAACTCATTTCTGGCATTTTCGATATTTTCACGCATCCTCGCCAGGAAATCACTGCGAAATACTTCTTCACAATCACTTTTCACACGCTTAAGCTGCTCCTCAAAGCGAATCAGTTCCACCGTTTCTAACTGTCGTTTAGCATCAATATAACCCCTGATTCCTTCCATACCACGCAGTAGATCCTGATCGAACCTGTGATTGAATTCCTCCTGCAGTTCCTTAAGCCCTTTGTTGCCATTTAGAAGTTCATCTTTGTCTTTTAACAGTATACTCTTGCGGTATTGGCATCTTTCCTGAATTGCTTTTGCAGGTTTGCTTTTTCTATTTGTATGAAACAGCTCTTTTGCTTCTGACATGGAAGCACCGTCTAAGTCCGCCTTTTCTTCCAGTAAACTGTGCTGGGTTTTATAATATTCCTGCTTTTGTGAGAGTTCCGTGTTTTTTTGTTCTGTACGGTTCTTTAGTCTGCCGTTCTCTCTCTCAAGGCCGGTTTTACTCGTATTTAGCTTTGCTTTCTCTATGGTAACAGCTTCAATCTGCTCCATTAATTCTATAAGCGTAGGGTCTTTTCTGGCAGCTTCCAACTCTGTCTTTAGAACACCTAACTGCTGCTCATACTGACGAACTAAAAGAGGTGCTTCCAAATAGGTATTAAGGAGTTCAATATTAACCTTTTTCTCTGCTTCTAATACTTCTGAGAGCTTTGTAATTTCAGCTCTTAAGGTT
>JAQSXJ010000110.1 GCA_029256725.1 Anaerocolumna sp.
ATAAACAGATACGTTTGCCATCTGTGTCGTCCTCCTTTCTCAAAGCTTCTAGTTTGCCTTTACGGTATTCTTTAACATTACTAAAGATTTCTTAGGTCCAGGTACAGCACCTTTTACTAAAATAATGTTCTTATCAGCATCAATTCTTACTACTTCCAAATTCTGAACTGTTACTTTTACATGACCCATGTGTCCAGGCATGTGCTTACCCTTGAATACACGTCCGGGTGTTGTAGCAGCGCCGTTGGATCCGGCATGTCTGTGGAATTTGGAACCGTGAGCCATAGGTCCTCTGGACTGACCATATCTCTTGATTGCGCCTTGGAATCCCTTACCTTTTGATTTAGCAGTAGCATCAATCTTGTCACCTTCTGCGAAGATGTCAGCTTTGATTTCTTGTCCTACTGTGTAATCAGCAGCATTCTCAAACTTGAACTCTTTAAGATGTTTTTTGTTTGCAACACCTGCTTTTGCAAAGTGTCCTTTTCTAGGCTTGTTTACTAATACTTCACGGATGTCGCCGTATCCAACCTGAACAGCTGCATATCCGTCATTTTCAACTGTTTTAACCTGTGTTACAACGCAAGGTCCTGCCTGTAATACAGTAACGGGAATAAGGCTTCCGTTTTCATTGAAAATCTGAGTCATTCCGACTTTTGTAGCTAATATTGCTTTTTTCATTTCTTGCACCTCCTGTTTAATCTACAGCGGATTACACCATGCAACTGCACTAAGTGCAATATACTACGTGCAATCATCCTAGATGGTCTACCTTGGTGCAGGTCCCTGTGAACCCTTCCCTATATATAAACCCTAAAGGATTTTCATTACTTCTGTTGTTTGATTACTTTGTTTTCATCTTGATGTCGATGTACACACCGGCAGGCATTTCTAATCTAGATAAAGAATCTACCGTTTTCTGTGTAGGTGTGATGATATCGATTAATCTCTTGTGAGTTCTCTGCTCGAACTGCTCTCTTGAATCCTTGTATTTGTGTACCGCTCTAAGAATTGTTACTACTTCCTTCTTAGTAGGTAGGGGTACGGGTCCACTCACCTTTGATCCTGTCTTTTTTACAGTCTCGATGATTTTCGCAGCTGACTGATCGATTAACTGATGATCATACGCTTTCAATGTAATCCTCATTACTTGACTTGCCATAAAAAAAGTCGCCTCCTTTTCGCACTTAATAGCAGTACGACAAGCGGTGACTGTACACTGGGCCGTGTCATAACTTGACATTCGCTCCACGGAAAACCTACATGTTTATGTAGCAACCTCTCGTTTCTACGCTATCAATGTCACAGCAGTACTAATTATACTATAGTAAAATCAATAATGCAAGCGATTTTTTTATATTTTTTTTAATTTTCTGAAACAATATAAACAAATATTTTTTTCCAATAAAAAAGAGTATCTGCAAATAGGGGTGATTTATCCACAGCACTCTTTTTTAGATTTATTTTAATAGGAAGAAAGAACAAACATTTTAAATCAATAAAAATTAATATTGTCTATCAGATGAATAATGTCCAGCGTCTTTTGCAAGGGCACTGATGCTTTTTGCTGTAGTTCCGGCGTCAAGTGTTGTATCTACTATAATCCAGCTTTTCTTATCACTTAAGTATACCTGATTCCAGGAATGATACTCTGTTACATCAGATGATGTTCCCATTAATACTTTAACCGGTACTCCGATGCTTCTTAACATAGAAGCGAACAATACAGAATAGTCGTAGCAGATTCCAAGATTCGTTTTAAATATATCATTCACAGATGGAATATAACCGCTTTCTACAGTACGGGCTTTCTTCGTGTCATACTTAACATTCTTAACTATGTAATTATAAATTTCCAATACCTTCTCTGAATCTGTTTTTGCATTCTCTGTTAGTTTCTCTGCTTTTACTACAGCCTTCATATTCGGCTGCCAATTAACTACTGCATTACTCTGTAGAAAGATTGATTTACCGTTATCAGACATATATTCTATTGTTTCTTCAGCTGCTTTACGATATTTATTACCTTCAACATTAAGAAGGATCTCAATTGCATAGCTACCATTACCCAACTGAAGCGGAAGCCTCATTCCATCTTTTAGATCATATATGTATTGATTGTCTTTTAGAGTTACTCTTACTTTAGCAAGAGTCTTAGCATCTACTTTGTAGTTTACTGTTACGATTCCTTTATCTAACTCACTTTTATCAAGAAAAGAATCAGCTGCCTGAGCAGTGATGGAATATCCTGCTGCACTTATTAAAAATACTGCTATTAATACAAACAATACACCTTTCTTTAAAAAATTATACACAAAAAACTCCCCTTTCGGTAACTGGCTACCAGCTTATGCTTTGCATAAGTTAAGGCCCTCTAGCTTTGCGTCACCAGTTTTCACTGGTTTTGCCTTTGTCGGTGGAAAGCACCGAAAATCTATAAGTTTCAAAATAAATATTTTGTAGAAAAATGACGTATATCTTATGACGACATTATAACACAGGCTGTTATAATTTGGTATAGTAAATTTGACTAGATTTACATTTCCTTTACGTATATAGCTATACATGATGTTTTATTAGTCTAACTTTTGAATTTATTACAAAAAATGCCGCTGATTGAGATAGCTATATTGCATCAATCAGTGGCATTTTTTATTACTATTTAGACTTCTTATTTTATATCTTCTTTTTTAATATCTTCTTTTATCTTCTTTTCTCCTACCGCTTATAAATGCGATACCTCCTGCTGCAATACCGGCTAATGCAACCAGTAATAGACCAATCGGAAACTCCTCTCCGGTCTTAGGCACTTTAACTCCTGATGCAGTCCCTTCTGTTTCAGTGTCTTTTGGTTCAGAATCTCCTGTGCCACCGCCTCGGGGTATTTCATTTACATCGATTTCTATGAGCACTTCCTCTTCCGTTCCGTCCGGATGTTCTATTACTATTGTAAATTCGTCTTTTCCTGTGAAGTCCTTATCCGGTATATAACTCCAATTTCCATCTTTATCAACGATAGCTGTTCCGTTGTCAGGTTTTTTTGTTATAGACGGTTTGCCTCCATCAGGTATGGGTATTACTCCACCCTTTGGTGTGTTTTCCGGGGTAATCTCAATAATTGGTTCCCTGGTTGGGGTTGGCTCCGGATTAATCGTAGGGGTTGGAGTCTTGGTAGGCACCGGTGTCACACTTGGTGTTGGCGTCGGTGTTGGCGTCGGTGTGGGCGTCGGTGTGGGCGTCGGTGTGGGCGTACCTGGCTCTCCGGGTGTAATAATAATAGTAGGACCAGGTGTGTATAGCTGGTTTTCTACTTCAACTGTAAATACAATACTTGTATTGTCTATAGTTATTGTATCTGTTTTTGTATCTAATATATATCCCTGAGGAGCTTTTGTCTCTTTCACTATGTAATTTCCAAATTTAAGCCCTGCTAGAACTGCCGTTCCGTCACTTCCGGTCTTAATAGTTTCTATGGTGCCGTCCGGTGCTGTTACTGTGAACTCTGCACCTTCCAGTAATTTTGTCTTATCGCTTCTGTCTAATTTACGAATAATTAGAGTCCTAAGAATATCATTTTTTACTGTTACAGATATCTGTAAAGGAGACCCCACCTTAATTTGTATTTCTGTCTCATTAGCTGCTGGTGTTATATAACCTTCCGGAGCATTAATCTCTATCAGTTTATAATTACCAAGTAACAGATTAGGAATAACTGCAATACCATCATTGTCTGTTTTAATGTTGTCAGCTACCTTTTTGCCGTCCTTCCATAATTCGAATTCCGCATTTTTTAATACAGTTGCTTCCTCTTCAGCATCGACCTTTATAACCTTTATGGAACGGTAGACCTCATTGCCAATGGAAGGTAGTATCGTATCATAATCTGTATCATGAGTTATCTCTATGGGAGTAATCGGATTATCCGGGAGTTTATAACCTTCCGGTGCTTTGGTCTCAACCAGCCTATAGCTGCCGACTTTCAGTCCTGATATTATGATTTCACCCTTGCTGTCTGTAGTATATGTACCTATAAGTACATTGTCTGCATCATAAAGTTTGAATTCTGCCCCTTTCAAGGTCTTGCCAGGTTCTTCTGAATCAACTTTAATGATTTTAATTGTCTTGAGAGATGCATTTTTGATAACTTTGGTAACTATATTGTCCAGACTACCGTCAGAGGATAGATCAGCCGCTGAATCAATTAGTATAGTAGTTTCAGTATTTTGTGGCAACTGATAACCATCCGGTGCAATTATTTCAACTAATTTGTAAGTGCCATTTACAAGGCCAGGAATCACTAATATTCCATTACTGTCGCTGGAATAGGTATCACCGATTTGCTGGTTGGCAGAATCATAGAGTTTAAATACAGCTCCGGATAATTTTTTAGAACTCTCTTCCTTATCCTCTTTTACTACCTTTAGTGATTTTTTACTTTCATTTTTGATTGTAAATACCAATGGATTCACAGTCTCAGATTTAATTTCTATAATTTCTCTTGTAACTTCCATATTCCAGTCCGTTAAACAGCAGCTCTCCATTTGTATTGGTTGTTTTTTCATCTATAACAGTTTCTGTACTGTCAGACTCAACCTTTACAAGTTTGAATTTGGCTCCCTGCAGTTTCTTGCTGCTTTGATCCAAATCGACCTTAACTACCTTGATTCCTTTTTTTGCCTCGTTGATAATGTCTTTTTCTATGTTTTTATTTGTGGAGTTAACTGTTATTTCATATTCCGTATTGTTTGAATAATAACCTCCGGGGGCTGTCAGTTCTCTCAAATAGTAGGTTCTGTAAGATAGACCCTGATAAACAAGGATACCGTTAGTCGTCTGCTGGCTGCTGCCGCTGATAACAGTCTTTGTACCATTCAGGTAATAATAAAGCTCAAATTCGGCATTTGAAGAAGTTATGAGAGCTCCCGTATCCTTATCCCTTTTATTAATGGTTATCTTTCCTTTATTGGTGGTACCTCCGCCTGTACCAAAGGCTGTCTGAGTAACTGAGAAGCCGGAACCATTATTGGCACTGCTGGTCTTTGAAACTCCTGTCCCTGTTAGTTTCGCGGAATTTTTGATCGCTCCGGTTTGAGCAGTTACTACCGTCTTATACTCTATTTCGTACTTGGAAGTTATCGTGCCGTTAAAGATAACCGTTAAGTTCCATTCTCCGGCACTGCTGCCTGCAACACTGATTAAGGTATATTCACCGGAGGCAGGATCGACGATTTCTCTCGTTCCAGTGTTTATATTAGTGATTTTATATACTTTAAGACTGTCATTTAAATATACATGGCCACTGCTTATAACGTCAGTAAATAATGCATTCTGTACTTCCGAAAGACTCTTATTCAGTGCCACTTTCCAGTTAATTTCATCATCAGGGTATACCTTCATATTAGAATCTACATCTGTTGCCGCTTTCTCAACAAAATTATCGTAATCTGGATAAGAAACCTTCGCTTCATAAGACGCAGATGAGGCACCTTTTGTTACAGTAGCCTTATTGTTGTAGTTTGCTTTAGAAAGTCCATCTACCTTTGTTGTATACTCAATAACATAAGGATCTTGAGGATTTTTCGTAATGGTAACCTTAAAACCAAGGCCATTCTCATAAGGTTCCAGGATATAGTCAGTATCTTTAATCAGCGCTGTACCATCCTTTACGGTATTTCCCGAAGCATCTAATTTATATTTAGTTACTACAAAAGAGTCTTCAAGGAGATGTAGTCCGCTGTCATAGGTATCCTCTATTATAATATTACTGCCTTTATCAACCGAGAGATAGTTGGTATATATCTTCCAGCTTATTTCCCTTTTCTGCCTGTCGAGAGTTCCTTCTTTTTTACCATTATTAAAGGCTGTATCAGACAATCCGTAAGAAGCAGTGTATATATCATCTATGGTCTCTTCTTCGGCTTTTCCTGAAAATACTGCCTGGTTTTCATAGGTTTTATCTGTATTTATAATGATATTCGGCGTATTCTGATCGAAGGTGGTCTTATAATAAATATGATAATCTGCACCCGACCAGACTGTTCCTTTTAATTTCAATATAAAACCGTATTGGTATCCAGTTACCTCATCCGGACCGGTTACAGGCTCTATGGTATAATCTGTTCCTTCAACCAAAGGTGTCGTACCAGTTCCTTTTTGCAATCTCAGGGTATCTTTAAGGAATACCATTCCGTTTTTGGGGAAAGTATCTGTTATGGTTAATTCTGTTACATTTCTCTTTACAGGTTTAACCGTAATCTGCCAGCTCATGGTTTTGGCATCATAATTGATACCGTCATAGGTTATGCTGTCATAGGTTTTACTTCCCAAGGTTCCCTTTATGTATGAATTTACAATAGCCGGAGCTAATGAAACGTTCTTAGCCAATTCTTCTGTAGTTCCGGGTCCTATTCCGGTTCCAGTACCACTAAGCCATGCTTTGTTATTAAATGCTTTACCATAATAATCTTTATCAACCGTAGTTGTATAGGTTATGGTATATGCAGATGTGATATCTCCAAGGCTAATGGTAAACTTACCGTCTTCACCAGAATTATATGTGAAAGCAGGTGTTGCTCCTTTTGAATCTTTAACGGTTAAACTTCCGGCAACCAAGGTTAATCCGTCTGGCAGCTGGTCGTGCACTACAGCCCCTTTAATAGGATGATTAGCATCATTTGCTATGATAGTCCATTTAATTTCCTTAACATTGTAATTAACTGTCGCCGCTGCTGTCTTCGTCAATAATTCGCTTCTGGTTATATTTACTGAGGTCTCAGATTCTCCTGCAAAAACCCCGCTGTCAGTCAGAATTGCTTTATTCTTGGCCTGAACTGTAGCATTATTATCTTCCCAGTAATAGTTTTCACCGTAAGCTACGGTAGCGTCGTAGACAATACGATAAGCTCCTTCTTTTAAGTCACCTAAAGTAATTGGGAACTGAAGATTACTATCTTCATCAAGGTACCTTTATGGTATTATTATTGATTGTCTGGTTATCGGATATTACTTCCTGGATGGCCGCTCCGGTAACAATGGATTCTGCTTTATTTACATTGATTTCCCAACGTACTGTTTTGGCATCCGCACCGCTGACTGTTCCGAATTTCTCGACCATCGCGCTTCGTACAAAGCCATTAATGGTTTTAGACGCACTGTCAAGCTCTGTATCACCGTTATATAATACCGCATTATTTGTATATGTGGTCTGCGCATAGCTGGTAATCTTAGTTTTGTATATTATTCTGTAAGCTTTATTCTTCAGTTGTCCCAGTGAAATAGAAAAACCATTTGCTTCAATCGCTGGTGTCGCCGGACTTTCTGCACCGGGAGTCAAATCCCCGTAATACCCTACAGAAAGCGGATATATTTTAACACTATCCGCTACCAGCTGAAGACCTGCCGGTATGGTATCCTTAAATATTGCATTCTCAATATCTTCAAGGGCAGTGTTCACATCAACAGTCCAAGTAACTTCTTTGGCATTAAGAGCTTCATGGGTCTCTGTCTTTGTTATAATATTAGTCCCGCTTGCAGGCTTAACCGTCAAGCTGAAATTCAAACTCTCCATATACTCAAACTGAACAAGCTGAGTAGTATCTCCTTCGAATTTCGTAAGGTCAAACTTTAGCATGATTCCTGCCGTTCCGCTTCTTTCTTCTGCGTATTCTCCACCGGCTTCCAGAACTTCGTTAAATTGCAGTTTAAGATTTCCTGTATCTTTATCAAAGGTAAAGGTGCCTATCACCGTGCTGCCGTCTGAGGCATATAAATTATCTGTTACAGTTGCAATGGGCTTAAATACTTCCGGGATCTTAACCTGGGCATAATCACCGCTTAGCAATTCCTTATCATCAGGAATTCTCCAGTAAAACATCAATCCCACTTCTGTGCTCTCTGTAATTTCCAAAGGTTTATCTAGAGGCAGCAAATCCTCAGGATTGGCTGTCTTAGTCATTACCACCTGGGTAAATATATTGCCGAGATCCGGATTATGTTCTGCCTTTACGCTCCCTAACCCAAACCCTTGAAGCGGTATATTTGATATAAGACTTAAAATCAAGATAACAATTAGAGACTTCTTGATTTTCTGAAACATATTTTTCATTCATTTCCTCCTTATTTCTTTCTGCATTTTACAGTTACATTTTTGGTATATTTTATTTGTTTTTGATCACCTACTTTTTCTTTATGAATTGTTCTCTTATGTACCTGAAACTTAAATTCTTTACTGCTTCTCATCGAATATGATAAAAGTGTTTTAATCTCCATCTTATGTAAAATTAATTATAACTTTTCATTCTGAACAAATTCTAAACAAACAGTAATAGTAATCTATACTATTACTGTTTATGGATTGCTATGCCACCTATTTAATGAAAGAACAAAGAATCTGTCTTGGCAGGCTCTATGATTGATGCACTGTCACTACAAGCTTCCTTAAGTGCGTCATGTGTATCCCGTCCGGTTGGACTTTTATGTAATAGGACATATTTTCCGATTACATAAAAAAAGAGCAAGGTATGTATTTCTACACACTTTGCTCTACAAAGAATACCTGGATTGGTCCCACTTTATGATATTGGATTACTTAACCTCTTTTTATATAATGCTGATATATCTCTATTACTTGCCGCGACGGCATTATTCTTAGTTCTTCACGGACCGTGTTACTATAATGCTCATATGCTTCAATTAATCCTTTCGTGTTACCGATATCACCATAATAATTAATTAGCAGAATAACAAACCTTTCATTATAAGCATCCATCTGCACCAATTTAAGTAAACACTTTTCAATAATTCCGTTCTGTGTTCTTGCTATATTCTTATTCGTATATCTCTGCAGACAATCCAGATAAGTATTTCGTAAATTCTGTTGCTCATAAATACACCAATTATATTCATCCTGTTCAAACAGATCACCTTCATATATTGCTAAGAGCTTTTTTATATCCTCGGTGGTGGGGTTTGGGGTTTCAAGCAGTCTCTTTAATTCTTCTAAATCACTTTTAAAAGGCAGCGTCAATACGTAATGATCATTTATGTATTGTATCCCTTCCTCAAATCCCATCTCTTTCAAGGTCTTTCTTAATTGATAGACAGTAGTATGTAAAAGTGCCGCTCCCTTATCAGGTGCAACCTCCGGCCAGAGTTCTTCTAATAGACGATGTTTGTAAACTGGCTGTTCATTATTGAGCCAGAGGAAACAAAACATTTCTTTCACTTTTTTTGTTCGCCAGCGTATGGCGGTATCTCCATCACCTGCCTGAATTTGAAAAGCCCCCAGAGATCGTATGTATATGTCAGTAGTCTGTTCTTCTATGTAAATTTTCTTTATCTCTTTTATTTTCATACTAGCTTCTATTTTCTGAACAGCTTTTTTCAACCGTTCCAGCGTAACCGGCTTTAATAAATAGTCTAAGGCATCCACTTCAAAAGCATCTACCGCATATTGGGCATAAGCTGTTACAAATATAACTACCGGCTGTATTTTTTTCTGAAGCAGTTCATGGGCAAATTGAAGTCCATGCATCCCTCCCATCTCCAGATCAAGAAAAACAGCATCTGCCTCTACCACCGATAACTCTTCTAATGCCTTAAAGGGATTCGTGTATTTTCCAATTACTTCAACTCCATCTATCTGCATAAGTAATCTTTGCAAAACATCTAAAGCCAGTTCTTCATCATCTACTAATAATACTCTCATAGAATCTCCTGTACTGTTCCAGCAATTTGTATTTAATCTTTATTGAAAACCTTATTTCAGATAAATAGTGATACAGGTGCCTGTCTCCTCTGTACTTATTATAGCTATATCTGCATCTTTCATCAGTTTTATCTTTCTTAAGACATTTGATAAGCCTATTCGGTTATTCTTCTCTGCCATTAGCTCTTCCAGCTTTTCTTTGCTTATTCCCGGTCCATTATCTTTAATTTCAATGACATTATAGCCACCAGGTTCATGTCTTATATTAATTTCTACCGTAACCTTACCGCTGCTATTTCTGATTCCATGGTGAACAGCATTTTCCACTAATGGCTGCAAAGTCAAGGCAGGAAGCATAATATCAACAACTTCATCTACAGCATAAACAATCTGAAGACGCTCATTATACCTCATCTTCTCTATGGACAAATATGCTTTGACCAATTCCAGTTCTCTTTCGAGAGAAAGCATGGAATTATAGCTGTTAAAGTCCAATTTAGCACGAAAATAAGTAGAAAGATGCTGCAGTGCTTCACAAGTCTTATCCGCATCCCGATAACTTAATCCGATTATGGTATTTAGTGTGTTATACAAAAAATGCGGCATTATCTGTGCATGAAGGTTCTGCATTTCCTGATTAATTGCTTCTCTGGCAGATTTCTTAACCAATAGCATGGTTTGAATACGTGCTTCTAATTCCTCCCAGGAATATGGCCTTTTAAGAAAATCATTTACACCTAAGCTGACTGCCTTTTGTATCTCCTTGGAAGGCCCATCCTCGGTCAGCAGTATAATAGGAAGTTCCGTCATAGTGTGATGCCGCCTTATTTGTTTGCAGACATCAAAAGCTGTTACATCCGTTATACTTTGATCCAAGATTAAGAGGTCGGCTTTTTCATTCAGTGCATATTCCATAACTTTTGTGTGTGAATCAAATACTACAAGTGGATATTTTAATACTTCATTTAATCGCTTTAACTCTCTTAGACTCTCTTGATCTCTTACTGCCGCAAGGATTGTATCTTCCTTTAAGCCACTGATGCTTACATTTATAGTTTGTTCATATGTAATCTTATTGTTCTGCAGAGGCAGCTGTACATTGCCCTCTATGGCATCCTCAGAAGACTTTCGTTCTCTCACTATATGATCATCATCTTCAATAAGAGGAAGGCTGAAGGTAAAACTGGCACCTTTACCAGGTTCTGATATTACCCATATCTTTCCTCCCTGCATTTCTACAAGGTTTTTGGTAATACTGAGCCCAAGTCCAAGCCCGTTTATATTCTCACCCACATCTTTCCTTCCCTGATAGAAGGGAATAAAAATAATATCTTTTTGATCTTTCTCAATTCCAATTCCAGTATCTTTAACTGAGAGAAAGGCGACATTATTTTGGACAGCAGCCGTTACTGTAATTTCGCCTTCTTCTGTAAACTTAACCGCGTTTTGCAGAAGATGATAGAATATTTGCCTCAGTTTCGTTTTGTCTGCCCTTATGCTTTTGAAATCTTTTGGTATAGTGTGTACAAACTTAAGATTCTTCTCATAAGCCAGATATTCATACTCATCAATAATACCAATAAGAGTCTTGTAGTCAATGATTTCAGTATTAATTACAATTTCCTGGTTTTCACCGGAGGCCTCCAAAAGCTCTTCCAATATTGCAAAAATATGCTTACCTTCCCTATTTATCTGCACAACCTTCTGTTGCTGTTGTAGATTCAATACCCCATTCTCACCATTCAGTAACATTTCAGTATTACTTACAATATTATTCATAGGCTTTTGCAATTCTTTTGAGGTCTGAACCATGAACTTATCCTTCATTTTATCATATACAAGAAGCTGTGTAGATAACTGCTCTACTTTTCTAAAGGCCAGTTTCGATCGATAATTCATAAAAAATATCTGTGTTAATACTAGAATAAGCATCATAAAAGTCGGTATTTTTCCAACTTCCAATTCAAGGAGAAACTCCAGCACCATAGTAATCAGATAGCAAATAAAGGATGTAATTATAATAAACATATATTCAGCCGTCTCCACCTCCCGGTGAAAGGCTTTCCCCATGACATAAAGTATATATCCAAAAGATATGATAATAATTGCAGCTATAATGATTTTATGCTGATATAAAGATAAATTCATATTGAATACCGAATCCTCCGGCACCCAGTTAAGAAATGTGCCTACCCCAAGCAGTAAGACACTGAGAATAATAATAACCTCTCTTTTTGCATATTCACGAAAGAAATAATTGATTAACAGCAGTAAAAAGAAGAAGGAGAGATACATGATCTGTATTTGAAAACTATAAAAGACCATTGAAACTCTTGGCATGGGTAAAATATCCGTTATGACTTTCTCACCTATGGTTGATATGTATATTCCCTGCATCAGTAAAAACATACCAAAATAGAACGAATTCTTAGAACCCTTTCTCCACCAGTACAGAATAATAAGGCACAACCCAAGAACCATACAACTGGAAATAACAAAGAAATCAACAGCTCTGCCTAAATCTCGGTTTCTAAGCACCTCATAAGAAGTTCCAATCTTTATGGTGTGCAAGATTCCACCCATGGCGCCGGGATAATCCACCACATGAATTACTATTTCCAGCTCCTGTGCTACTGAATTAGCAATTCCTGTAATGCTTTGCCTTGAGGGCACCAGATATTCCAGCTCCTCCAGGGTTAGTCCACTGTCATATACCTTAGTTCCGTTTAAAAATACTGCTGCGCTATATTGAATACTATTGCTGAGCATTCCAAAACTTCCGTCCTCCGGAAGGTCTACTATCAAACGAAAGGTACCCAAATGAAAGGGATTAGTTGTATATTCCTCATAATCCCTCCAATCATCCGGTACCTTAACATATCTTTTTAAATGGCTGTATTGTTTAAATGTATCTTCATCACCATTTGGAGTTATCAGTTCCCCAGGATAGAATTCCCAAGTACCACCAGCTGTTATCAGCCCTTTCTTAGAAATATCCCAATCAAGAAGTGATAACACTCCATTTTCAGCAGATTTTAAATTATAGGAAGGAAATCTGTTAATAAGAACAAGTCCTATAACATTTGCTATGATAATTAAACTGCATATAATAACTGCGGTTCTTCTTCTCATCTTATCCTAATCCTCTCATCTTTTAGCATTACTGCCTACACATTGCTCCAGCGCCCTGAGGCTCCGCAGGGAAGTACTAATTTATTGGAGGTTACAGGTAATCCAATTTCCTCAGCTTCAATTTTTCCTCCGAATTTGCTCTGAATCTCGATTCCCAGCATATAAGCAAGTACTGCAGGCTGGAGTCCCGTTGTATATGAATTTATCAAGAAGAACAGAGGATTCTTATTCAACACTCCCGTACACAGCTGAACAAAGGGGTGTATGCTTTCTTCAATCTTCCAGATTTCTCCCTTTGGCCCTCTTCCATAAGAAGGCGGATCCATGATTACTGCATCATAGAAATTCCCTCTTCTGATTTCACGCTCTACATACTTTCCGCAATCATCAACAATATATCGTATTGGTGCATCAGAAAGTCCTGATAAGGCAGCATTCTCTTTAGCCCAGGTAACCATACCCTTTGACGCATCAACATGGGTTACGCTGGCACCTGCTTTGGCAGCTGCAATGGTAGCCCCTCCGGTATAGGCAAAAAGGTTCAAAATCTTAATTTCCTTCTCCGGATGTTTTGCTTTTTCTTTTCTTATAAGATCTCCAAACCAATCCCAATTGGTGGCCTGTTCAGGAAACAATCCGGTATGCTTAAAATTAAAGGGCTGTAAATGGAATACCATATCTTTATAATTAATCTTCCATTCCTTCGGAAGATCAAAGAATTCCCACTCTCCTCCCCCTTTGCTGCTGCGGTGGTAATGACCATTGGGCTTCTTCCAGCCTGCTGCCTTTTTCTCCGTATTCCATAAAACCTGAGGATCCGGACGCACCAGGACATAATCACCCCAACGTTCCAGTTTCTCACCGTTTGATGTATCTATCACTTCATAATCTTTCCAACTGTCTGCTATCCACATATATTCTATCCTTCACATCATGTAGGGTTATCACCCTGTTTATAAGAAGCCGTTTCTACGACACTAAGTAAAAATGTACTATAATTCTCTTCTAAATGCAAGTATTTGCGAAAAAAAGGGTCTAAAAAATGATTCCAATTCTCCAGGGTTTAATTGGTCTTTAGCTTTGACTCAATTAATTTAAGGAAATTGGAATCATTCTATCTTTTTATCACTATTCATTTGCTGTCTATTAAGAGGTATCCTCAATTATTACCTTTTCTGATGGAGGATTCTCTTATCACGATTTCTGTATTCACCGTCAGGATTTCTTTTGGCAGGTCCATGTTATCAATTCTCCATATTAATTGCTGTACCAGCCTTCGTCCCATCCTTTGATTTCCAATATGAACCGAAGTAAGAGAAGGCGATAAGAGCTCCACTTCTTCTTTATCATCAAAACCGGTTACTGCTACCTCCTGAGGTACTTTTACTCCTTTTCTCTTAAGGCACAGCATGACATCTTTGGCAATATCGTCATTGGCGCATACAATAGCTTCCGGCAGTTCCTTTAATTTACTCAGTTCCACGCTGACTTCTTCCTGTTTGTAATACTTATGTTCAACATGACGGTTTATTACGAACTGTTCCTCTGCCTTGATCCCATATCCTGAAAGCGCTGCAAGATATCCCTCATAACGATCCTTAATAGTTCTGCAATAAGTAATATCTCCAATAAAGGCAATACGTCTGTTTCCCTGACTCAGCAAATGCTCTGTTATGCTTCTGGTGGAATGATAACCTTCAAATAATACAACATCTCCCATTGAAGTTATTTCATGAACATTGCTGGGTCCATCTAAGAATACCACAGGCACATCTCTTTTTAGTATCAATTCCAGAAAGGCCTTGTTAAACACGTTCAAGATAATAATACCACTCATTTCCGTATCCATATCAAGGGGAGCTATATAATTAGCTTCATCTTCTTCACTGATAAAATTCAACTGAAGTTTGCAGTTATTCTTATTCAACTCATCCGAGATTCCCATTATGATCCGGTTCCAGAACGTTGATAATTCCCTTCTTGCAAACACTACTACTGTCCTAACCTTTTCAAGTCTATCCTTTATCTTAAATTCGTTTAGTACCGTTGGTGAAAGCTTTGAATACCCCATTTCATAAGCCTTTTTAATTACCACATATCTGGTTTCATATGCTACCGTGTCACTGTTATTCAGTGCTTTCGCAACAGTGTTACGGGACAGGTTAAGTTCCTTTGCCACATCCTGTATTGTTATCTTTCTCAACTTGTTACCTCCTGGTAAACATACTTATTCATCTTAATACTACACACCCTGTATATTTCAGCTTCAACTGAAATACTGCTTATAAGAAACGTTATCAATTATCTGTCTGATACAATTACGGATACCAGATAAAAGTCCAGCCTGCTCGCCTCATCAGCCTCTGTTAACGTAATATCTATGGTATGTTTCTTCTTTTCCCCACCGGTTAATAGATTTTGAAGGTATAGGCAATCACCCCAGTCTTCTTCAAAATTAGCATCTAATATAACCGGATTCTCCGTATTGCCGTCAATTATGGCCACCGCAACAGGTGCAGTACGTTTTATAGTCTTTCTGTACTGAACGGCAATATTTCCGCCCTCTACCTCGAAATGAATGGTGTCATTTACTTTTTCAGCAGTAAATCCGTTGCGGAAAAATTCTGTAATATTCTCCTGTATTGTTGTATCTTTTACAAATCCTTTGGATACCGGGTCTGAGTTCTTATTGTTTATACGAAGGGAGTCCATATAACGATTCGCGGTCATAGGTTTCTCCGGTAAGAAAAATTCCTTATCTGCCCCCTCATTTATAACCTTCTTATAGATTTCCTCCAGCATGTTAATGACAACATCCGCTACCAGCCTGTGTCCTTTATCATTAGGATGCAGATCATCCGGTGTAATATCTGCACCTAGCAGTCTGCCTTCTTCCACTTCCTTATACACACTGTTCTTTATACTCACCATGGGAAGCTTATAGTAAGCTCCAACCTCGTTGTGAACTTCCTGAGCATTGGTACCGTCATTATAACATACGTTATTAAGAATCAGTAGTCCGGGTTCATTCTCATAGGTTAATATTCTTCTGACCAGTCCTTCATAAGTTTCCTGAAAGAAAAGATTATTCGTATCATTCACACTGAATTCTGTAATAACAAAATCAGGCTTATGGCAAAGCAGATCTTCTTCCACTCTTGCTACACCAAATTGTGAAGTAGTTCCGCCGATTCCGCCATTCACATATTGAACTTTAATGTTGCTGAATTTATTAACCCACCACTCATATACCAGATAGGCATAGCAGGTCTTTGGACTACTGGAAAGTGACCCCTGTGTAATAGAACCTCCTATCATTCCTATTGTTATAGCCTCTCCTGCCTGCGCTTTGCTCATCACTTTACCAATACGGTATAAATTACCATAATCAACAATTCCTCTATCTGCAATCTGTTTTAATTCCATAATAACCTCTTTCCTAAATATCTTATTATAGTTTGGACATTCCCTAGGGTGTATCTGAAAACTGCTTGTGCCGGGCCGGAGGTTCCACTTTGTGGGAGGCAATTTGCGCAAAACAGCAAGGCGCAATTTTGGGGACGTAGTGGTGTTACGTTCCCAAAATTGCAACGCAGAATACCGCAAAGTGGGGCATTCAGAACGGTACAATGAATTTTCAGACACACCCTAATCTATGGTAGAAAATACTTTATTATTTAACCGTAATATGCCTCTAACACTGCCACAAATCAGGGTATGAATTGTGCTTTTCAATAATTCACTCTATCTAACCAGCGGTCCCTGCGCAGATTCTTGCAGCTCTTCTCAAACTCAGTCACAAATGCACCATAAAGCACTCATATGTCTTCCATTAATTTCGCATTAATCTTACATAAATAATGTACATCACCTAAGGATACCTGTCAACGTCCTTTTCCTCCAAACATTGGTTTTTTTAATGTTTCTAATGTTTCCATTAGGTTTTTAACCATATTTTAACTTGACTAAAAGGGCAGAAAACGCTAAACTGATGATGCAAACAATAAATGGAAACCAACTGAACGGAGGGTTTATAATGGGTATTTTAACAAGATTCAGAGATATTATGTCCAGTAATATAAATGCACTTCTGGACAAAGCAGAAGATCCTGAGAAGATGATAGACCAGTGTTTAAGAAATTTAAACAGCGATTTAAATAAGGTAAAGGCTGAAACAGCAGCTATTATGGCAGAAGAACAAAGAGCAAAGAGAAGTCTGGATGAATGCAAGGAAGAAATAGCAAAAATGCAGTCTTATGCCGTGAAGGCTCTGGAAGCCGGCAACGAAGATGATGCAAGAAAGTTTTTAGAGCAGAAGGCTTCTCTTACCTCTAAACTAAATGGTTTACAGGAGTCTTATAATCTGGCAAACACCAATGCAGTTCATATGAGAGAAATGCATGATAAACTGCTTTCTGATATCAATGAACTGGAATCCAGAAAAGATATGATCAAAGGAAAACTTGCCGTTGCAAAAACACAGGAACGAATTAATAAAATGACCTCCTCTGTTTCTTCCGCCAATGACTCTATTGCAAGTTTTTCCAAATACGAAGAAATGGCTGACAAAGCTCTTGATAAGGCAAATGCCATGGCCGAACTTAACCGCAGCGGCCCAGATACCTCTATTAAGGATCTTACAAAGAAGTACACAGAAGATGCGGCTGTAGAAGATGAATTAGCAGCTTTAAAAGCAAGTCTTAACAAATAAACTGAAAAGTATTACCGGTGGTATATGTGATTGTTATAGTATCACATAATAATTTAAAATTACGGTAAAATAAATGAGAATAGCGGCTAAAGCCGCTGTTTTCGCGTAAGGGAACTAATTAAATTAATTTACCGGCCGCCTTACCCTTGGGCGTGTCTGAAACTTATCGCACCGTTTTGAACACCTCACTTTGGTGTATTCTATGCAGTTTTCAGACACACCCTTGATGTATTAGCTTTTTATTAAATAAGTTAATATGCATCTTCTTTATGAAAACAATACAGAAGGATTGGCAGTACGGGTAATTTGTAATATAATTAGTTATGTTGATTCAATTGGGAGGTATCATATGGTTGTCAGCACTACGGGAAAGCTGCACTGCGACAGCTGCGGCACCAACATGAACATCGAGGAAATGTCCGGCGGTAAGAATGCCCAGGACCATAAACATACACACCAAGAGTCTGCTTCTCACAAAGAGGCTTTTGACCACGGAGCAGAGGTACATGAATATCAATGCAATAATTGCGGTGCGGTGCTGATAACTGATCAGGATACTACTGCTACCACCTGCAGCTTCTGCGGAGCCGGAGTAGTTCTCTCAGACCGGCTCTCAGGAACTTTCGCCCCCTCTCTGGTTATACCTTTTGCCATTAACAAAGAAGAGGCTCAGGCCGCTTTTAAGAAATGGTGCAAGAAAGGGCTATTAACCCCAAGCGGCTTTATGACGGCCGATAGAATTAAGAGTATTACCGGTATCTATGTCCCTTTCTGGCTCTATGATTTGAACGGCGTCGGCACTGCTGATGCTACCTGTACCAAAGTCAGAACTTATACCAGAGGAGATTATATCTATACGGAAACAGATTATTATCGTGTATACCGTAAAGTGAACCTTAATTATCTCAAAGTTCCAACCGATGCCTCTGAGAAAATGAATGATAAGATGATGGATAAGCTGGAACCTTATCATTATAAAGATCTAAAGGACTTTAACATGCCTTATCTGGCAGGTTATCTGGCCGAAAAGTATAATTATGATGCCAATGCCATGTTTCCCCGGGTGGAATCGAGAGTTCAGGATTACGTAGACAGTTACCTTAGGCAGACTATAAGCGGTTATTCTTCAACCACGTATAATAACAAGGATATCCGTATACACACTGAAAATGCTGAATACGCCCTTTTCCCTGTCTGGATGGTATGTTATGATTATAAAAAGTCAGAGCATACTTTTGCCATGAATGGCCAGACGGGTAAGATTGTAGGCAAGCCCCCTTTAAGCCCAGCCAAAATCGCAGGCTGGTTTGCCGGTATCAGCGCGGCTTCCTTTGCTATTATTAAGATCATAGCACTACTGTCAGGAGGTCCTTTGATATGATAGAAAACAACATTATTAGATTAAGATATGTAAAAGGGCTGCTGCTTCTCTTTATATCTGTACTCTCTCTGACATTCATAACCCCGCTGACTGTTATGGCCACAGAAGCG
Organism: Anaerocolumna sp.; assembly: GCA_029256725.1. Lineage (GTDB taxonomy): Bacteria > Bacillota > Clostridia > Lachnospirales > Lachnospiraceae > Anaerocolumna. The sequence continues at coordinate 19,041 of JAQSXJ010000110.1, forward strand.
GATACGGTTGCAGAAGATACTGCGGGCACAAAAGCCGGCACAGCTGCTGCAGAGGATACCACGGACACAGAAGCAGATACGCAAGCTGAGACTGGGACAGAAAGTCAGAAGCAGTATTTATTTGATAATTATGGTCTCTTTTCTAAGGAAGAGCTGGATTCCTTAAAAGCTGCCTGCATTGAATATAGTGAGGAAGCCAAAGCAGACATTGTTATGATAACCACCTCCACACTTGACGGAAAAACTCCCAAAAATTACATGGAGGATTTCTACGATGAAATGGGATTTGGTTATGATAAAGAATATGGCGATACAGTAATGCTCCTTGTCAATATGGAGGAGGATAATCGCTGGGTAGAAATACAGGGCTACGGCAAAGCAGAATATTATGTTAATAACGACCGCATAGAATACATGCTAGACGATATATCTGAAATCTTAAAAAATGGTGATTATAAAGATGCCTTTATAGAATTTGCCAAACAAGCAGCTTATTACATGAATGAAAGCAAGGGTGTCAAAGAGACGCCAGCTTCGGGTAATACTGATTACAGCGGCAGCACCGGTTCCGGAAATTATGGTGAATCCGGTTATAACGGTCCAAGTGATTATTATGGAGAAAAAGAAGAGAATCCTCTCTATAATACAGTCATACAATTAATCATTGCTCTCATTATTGGTGGAATTTCAGTTGGTGTCATGGCTGCAAACTCTGGCGGCAGAATGACAGCACAGGGCAGAACCTATCTGGACGAGGGACGCTCCGGTCTATTAGATCACCGTGATGATTATCTGCGTACTACAACTACAAGAGTGAAAAAACCTACTGACAATAACAATAGCAGCGGCAGGAGCAGCGGTGGCGGCGGCGTATCCAGCGGCGGACATTCGCACAGCGGCGGCGGCAGAAGCTTCTAATACATTTTACCATCTTTGTGAATATTAAATCTTCGATTGATATTCCTGACGTAGTCGAAAAAACAGGTTGTTTTCAACCTACTTAACCAGCTTATACACGTACCTTTAAGCATTAGAAGGTAATAATATATAATTCTTAAAACAAGAAAGGATGACAATCAATGGGTTTCTTTAAAGATCAATTATCCAATGTAGTGGAATGGGAAGAATTCAGAGAGGATATGATATTTTGGAAATGGAGCAACCGGGAAATCAAAAAAGGCAGTAAACTTATAATCCGCCCGGGTCAGGATGCTATATTCCTCTTTAACGGCAAGGTGGAAGGTATCTTTAAGGATGAAGGCGATTATGACATCGAGTCTCAGATTATTCCTTTCCTGTCAACCTTAAGCGGCTTTAAATTTGGCTTCAACAGTGGCATGAGGGCTGAGGTCCTCTTTGTAAACACCAAGGAGTTCACTGTTAAATGGGGAACAAAAAATGCCATAAATGTTCCAGCACCTTCCCTCCCCGGTGGTATGCCCATACGTGCTAACGGTACTTTCCAGTTCCGTGTAAATGATTATGTCAAGCTCATCGATAAGATTGCAGGCATAAGGGAAAGTTATCTCGTGGAGGATGTAAAGCTTCGTATTACAGCTCTCTTAGACCAGCTTCTGATGAAATGGATTGTAAAAGAAGGCAAGGATATGTTCAATCTGCAAAGCAATTCCTACGATATTGCAGCCGGTATCAAGACCGATCTGGATATGCAGCTTTTTGACACCGGTCTTACCGCATCGGGCTTTCAGATAATGAGCTTTACCTATCCGGAAGAAATACAGGCAATGATTAATAAGAATGCCTCTTATAATATGATTGGTGACTTTAACCGCTATCAGCAGGTTGCAGTAACAGACGGCATGTTCTCCGGAAACAACAAAGGCGGCGGCATGGCTTCTGATATGGCTGGTATGATGATGGGTATCAATATGGCAAATCAGGTATTTGAACAAATTAATAACAACAATAGTTCCAAGACTTCAGGCTCCGATAACGGCACAAAGCCAAACTTCTGCCCTAACTGCGGTGCGAAAACCACTGGTGCCAACTTCTGCGGAAACTGTGGACAGAAACTGTAAAGATAGTATTTGTTGATATTAAGACTATCTCAATACATGAAATTATTATTTCCAGTATAATTTTAGATAGTAGGAATTTAGACAGTAGGATTTTAGACAGCCGCATACTAGACAGACGGATTTTAGGATTTTACTGACTATTTCTAAAAGGGTAATCAGATTTTTTCATACCTTCAGAATAAACTACACAGGTTTTTATATAACAATAAAGCAATCCTCCTTTCCTCATAATTTTGTGGAAGGAAGATTGCTTTATTGTTATAAATTAATCTGATTGACAATCGTTATTCTTAGGTTACGCCATTAATCCCATTCTTTAAGTATCAAAAGCCGAAAAGCCGTAATTCCATATGATTTCAGGCAAATCGCACAAATCAGAAAAACAAATGCGCCTATGGAAAGGTATTAGAAGTCCTTTTCTCTGGATAATTTATGCTATATTATAAAGCAGATTGTTTGAGCGTAGCGAGTTATCTGTTTTATAATATGTCCAGCGTAAAATATCCAGAGAATTAGGACTTCTTATGCCTTGAAATCAAAGCATGGGTTTTTCTGATTTGTACGATTTGCCGTCCCCTTGCGAAAAACTGCCTTTTGCCCATTACTTCATACCATTGAATTCCTTATATTTATATCATCATCCTACCGCAAATGCAGGATCATGCACCAGTTTGTCAAGCTTTTCAGAAGCATCCGTAAGACTGGTTCCCTTTACACCGAAATAGAACTTAATCTTAGGTTCTGTACCAGAAGGTCTAACTGCACACCAGGCATCCTCTTCCAGTTCAAAATACAATACATCGGATTTAGGCAGTCCCGTAGGCGTTACATCTCCTGTTGCAAGGTCTGTTATGGTATCCTTCTCATAATCTCTGAACTTTAATACCTTTAGTCCGCCAGCTTCTTTCACTGGATTCTTACGGTAATTACCCATGATTTCCTTAATCTTTTCCATACCCTCGATACCTTTTAAGGTTACAGAAACAAGGTCTTCTTTAAAGTAGCCGTATTTCTCGAATACACGGTTCATCTGCTCATAAAGAGTAATACCCTGAGATTTATAATATGCTGCTGCTTCGCATAAAGTCATAACTGCTACAACCGCATCCTTATCTCTGGAATGTGTACCAATCAGACAGCCATAGCTTTCTTCAAAACCAAATACATATTCGTTAGAACCGGTCTCTTCAAATAATTTAATCTGCTCTCCGATATATTTGAAACCGGTAAGCACTTCGATTAACTTAGCATTATAGTGGGCAGCAATTCTGTCGGCCATATTTCCTGTAACGATTGTCTTAATAAGGGCAGCATTTGCAGGAAGTGTATTATGAGCAGCCTTCTGTGAAAATACATACTCAGCAATCAAGGCACCTGACATATTTCCGGTAAGCAGTACGAATTCGCCGTCTGTTCCTCTTACCTGAACACCAAGTCTGTCAGCATCAGGATCTGTAGCAAGTATAATATCAGCACCTACTTCGTCTGCCAGTTTCTTTGCAAGGGTAAATACCTTAGGGTCTTCGGGATTAGGATAGCCTACAGTGGAAAAATTAGCATCAGGAAGTTCCTGCTCCGGCACCACGTACACATTGGTAAATCCAAGTTCCTTTAATATTCTTCTTACAGGAAGATTGCCAGTACCATGAAGCGGTGTGTATACAATCTTCATATCCTTGCACTCTTCTGCTATAGGATTTACCACTAATTTCTTAAGTTCCTCCATATATCTGTCATCAATCTCTGCACCAATGATATGATAGAGACCTTTTTCCTTTGCTGTCTCTAAATCCATGGTCTTAACCGCAGAATAGTCGGTGATAGCATTTACTTCACTGATAATTTCTACATCTTTGGGGTAAGTTATCTGTGCGCCATCCTCCCAATACACCTTATAACCGTTGTATTCCGGGGGATTATGGCTTGCAGTTATAACAATACCGGAGATACAGCCTAACTCTCTAAGAGCAAAGGAAAGTTCCGGTGTAGGTCTTAAAGACTCAAATACATAAGCCTTTATTCCGTTTGCATTAAGGCAAAGTGCCGCATCAGCTGCGAATTCCGGAGACATTCTTCTGGAATCGTAAGCAATGACAACTCCCTTCTCCTGACCACCCTGCTTTATGATAAAGTTGGCAAGACCCTGTGTTGCTTTTCTTACAGTATAGAGGTTCATACGGTTATTTCCAGCGCCTAATACTCCGCGAAGTCCTCCTGTACCGAATTCTAGGTCTTTATAGAAACGGTCTTTGATTTCACCGTCATTATTTTCAAGGGCCAAGAGCTCATTTCTGGTTTGTGCATCAAAGTACTCGTCTGTTGTCCACTGCTTATATTTCTCTAAATATCCCACTTTCTTGTCTCCTTTCACTGTTGCCGTTTTTCTTTCATTATTTTACTTAATTTCACTTGAAGTTGCAATGCATTTTGTTGACTGGTGCTATTATAGGATATTCTATTTATCCTGTCAATATTTTGTGCATTTATCTCTAAGCCTGGAAGCACTGCAGGATAAGGATACCGGAGAAAGATTATTACTTCAATAAGGGAATTTGCCCTATACCTAGATAAAGGTTTCTAAGGTAAAAACTAATTTCAATAACAAATAAGTTTGGGGATTAAATCTATCAATAAGCAGTATTCTGCAAGGCAAAAGCAACTTCAGAACTGCTATCAAATAATAATAACAATAATAAGAAGAAGAAAAGGAGCTAAATAAGAAGAACTAAATTAGATGAACAAAATTAGAAGGACAAAGTTAGAAGGACTAAGTTAAGGACAAAGTTAGAAGGACTAAATTAGAAGGACTAAATTAGAAGAAGAAAATAAAAAGGACTAAAATAAGAGAGAGTGCTGTTTTATTAATTAAAATATTACAGCACCCTCTCTTCTATTTATCAATCAAGTTATTGATTGATCAAGCTTCTTTATGTTTATAACCTCTAAAAGGCATATAATTCAATAAATTAAGCCTTATTTACAGAACCGAAAAGTTCCATCTTCTCTTTAACAGTTGCTTTGATTGCTTCAAAGCCGGGAGCTAAGAGCTTACGAGGGTCAAAACCTTTTCCGGAAAGGTCTTTTCCATCTTCAATGTACTTACGTGTTGCTGCTGCAAAAGTAAGCTGGCACTCTGTATTTACATTGATCTTAGCAACGCCAAGAGAGATAGCTTTCTTGATCATGTCTTCAGGAATACCTGTACCGCCGTGAAGTACTAAAGGCATATCTCCTGTTAACTGCTGAATAGCATCTAAAGCGTCAAAGTTAAGTCCAGCCCAGTTCTCAGGATATTTTCCGTGAATGTTACCGATACCTGCTGCAAGCATTGTTACACCAAGATCTGCAATGGATTTACACTCGTTAGGATCTGCGATTTCACCAGCACCAACCACGCCGTCTTCTTCACCACCGATAGAACCAACTTCTGCTTCCAGAGAAAGTCCTTTCTCAGCGCAAATTTTAACTAATTCTGTTGTTTTCTCAATGTTCTCATTGATAGGATAGTGGGAACCATCGAACATGATGGAAGAGAATCCAGCTTCGATACATTTGAATGCACCTTCGTAGCTGCCGTGATCTAAGTGAAGAGCAACAGGAACAGTAATCTTTAATTCATCTATCATAGCTGATACCATACTTGAAACGGTCTTATATCCGCACATATATTTACCAGCACCTTCAGAAACGCCAAGGATTACAGGTGAATTTAATTCCTGAGCAGTTAAAAGAACTGCCTTTGTCCACTCTAAGTTATTAATATTGAACTGGCCTACTGCATAATGTCCGGCCTTTGCTTTAGTAAGCATTTCTTTTGCTGAAACTAGCATATCCATACCTCCATTTGTGTGAGTTTGTTTTACTTGAAATAAAAACCTCTAGATATTATAACCTATTTGTCCGAAAAAGAAAATAAATTTTTCGGTATTCAGTTTCATTTGTTATTTCATTGTCAAAAATCTGCTGGCTGAATCCGCTTCCTGGCATTTGCCCCGAATACATGTTTGTGTTATAATAGTACAAAATAATCATGAGAACATTAATTGCATAAGTTGAATTTAGTCTTTTCCAATTCAGGTATAAAAATACAGAATATAATATTTCTGCTCCTTGGGACCCATACAACTTAATGCAACTTATTAATTCCAGCTAATTCTCATATATATCCTGCCTGGCATACGGTACAATGATAAAACATTGAATATAAAGCATTTATATTAATCCCAGTCATATCACCAAGCCTGCCCAATATAACTTAAATCGAAAGACTAAAGCTATATTACATTATTAATCTACAACCCCGGAGGAATGCAGAGCATTATGTACGATAAAATAATATTTCACATTGACGTTAATTCTGCCTTCTTAAGCTGGGAGGCTGTTCACCGGCTGGAGCAAGGGGATACCTTCGATATCCGAACAATCCCTTCTGCAATAGGCGGTGATTTGTCGAAACGGCATGGCGTTATACTTGCCAAATCCCATCCTGCCAAGGCATTTGGCATTAATACCGGTGAACCGGTCGTTCATGCCCTTAAGAAATGTCCTTCCCTTTATATGGTACCCCCTAACCACAGCCTTTACGAACAGTACTCCAAGTCCTTAAAGGATATATTAAATCAGTACACGCCTGCTATTGAACCCTTTTCCATTGATGAAGCCTTTCTTGATATGACTGGGATTCCCGCTGCCAAAGAACCGCTGAAACTGGCAGAAGAAATCGCGAAAAGAGTAAGGGAGGAACTGAACTTCACCGTAAATATCGGTATCTCCTCGAATAAACTGTTGGCGAAGATGGCTTCGGACTTTGAAAAGCCAGATAAAATACACACCTTATTTCCCTACGAGATCGAAAAGAAAATGTGGCCCCTTCCTTTAAATGAACTTTTCTTTGTTGGAAGGTCTTCCGCAAAAATTTTAAGAAGTCTGGGGCTTAAGACCATCGGAGACATCGCATCCACTGACCCATCTATCATAAAATCCCACTTAGGCAAGAAGCATGGTGAACTGATTTATGCTTATGCCAGGGGTATTGATACAAGACCGGTGGAAAACAGTCCGGCTGCTAACAAAGGTTACGGCAACAGTATCACTCTGGCTGCTGATGTAACGGATATGGAAAGCGCAAAAGAAGTACTGCTCTCTTTAAGCGAGACCGTCGGAACCAGGCTTCGTAAGGATAATGTCAGAGCTGCCTGTATCACCGTCGAGATGAGAGACTGTGACTTTAATAACTCATCTCATCAGGAAACTCTTCTCTCACCTGCTAACACCACAGATACAATATACCAAAGTGCCTGTAAACTCTTAAAGGAAGCCTGGAAAGGCGCTCCCTTAAGACTTCTTGGTGTAAGAGCCAGCAAGCTGAAGGAGGAGGAAAACTATACCCAGCTTTCTCTCTTTGATTATCAGGAAGATGCCAAAAAGGAGAAACTTGATAAAGCTCTTGATACCATCCGGGAAAAGTTCGGCTCTGATGCAGTCAAACGTGGTACACTCCTTGATAAGAAATAGCAAATTAAATTATTTTAATGACAGTTGCAGCTATCGGAAGCTTTGCAGCCACAATCCTCTTGTTCCTTATGTTCTTCCTTATTACAGGAACAGACTGACTGACTTTCACCGGAGAGATTGCCGCTTTGAAAACTTCCATCCAGATAAGCTGCTGCTGCTACATCAGCATCGCCTGTTGCTCCCGGCACTACAAGAATTCCATTGTTCATGAGACCTTCCATCGCTTCCATACCGATGCCGCCACAGAGAACCGTATTGATTTTCTCTCTTTTCATAAGCTCTACGGACTGCCCATGTCCTCCTCCAGCAGAGGTCAATAAAGTTTTACCTGCCAGGGTACCATCTAATATTTCATATAATGTGAATTCTGTTGCTTTTCCAAAATGACCAAAAATGTTATTGCTGCCGTCTGTAGGCACTGCTAAACGAATAAAAGTTGTATTTTCGGCTTTCTTTTTCTCTGCCAGAAGACCCTTCAAAGTACCTACCGCATCATTTAACCAGTCACCGTTTAATTCTTCAATTTTTTCACCGTCCACGGATTCCGCTATAGCAGGATTGATAGGAATTCTTCCAAGTACGGGCAGCTTGAACTTCTCAGCGGTTTCATTCACATGACTCTTACCGAATACGCTGATTCTCTCACCGCAGTTTCCACATTCTAAGTAACTGTAATTCTCCACTAACCCAAGGATTGGAACATTCATAGCCTCTGCCATATTAACAGCCTTGGATACAATCATAGATACCAGTTCCTGAGGAGAAGTTACAATGATAATACCGTCAACCGGCAGGGATTGGAACACGGTCAGAGGGACATCACCGGTACCGGGAGGCATATCTACAAACATGTAATCCACGTCATCCCAGATAACATCTGACCAAAACTGCTTTACGGTACCTGCAATGACTGGACCTCTCCAGATAACAGGGGTATCTTCTGTTTCAAGAAGAAGATTAACAGACATTACTCTTACACCTGTCTTACTGATAGATGGGAATATGCCCATTTCATTTCCCTGAGCTTTACTGTGTATACCAAAGGCTTTCGGTATTGACGGACCTGTGATATCTGCATCGAGAATTGCGGTATTATATCCTTCCCTGTTAAGCAGTACACTTAAATATGAAGTAACAAAGGACTTTCCTACTCCGCCTTTACCACTTACGATTCCGATAACCTTTTTTACTTTACTGTATGGATTTAAGGGTTCTTTTAGATCCTGCGGTTCACCTTTTCTGGAAGAACAGGTAGCCTGACAGCTTGAACAGCTGTCTCCGCAACTGCTTTGTGTCTCATATGTCTCACTCATTTTCTGTGACCTCTTTTCTGCATTTTTTACATCTCATGCTGCATCTGCAGCCAGGAGAAACCTTATAGTTTCCTCCTGTTATAACAATCCCCTTGTTTTCTATGAGGGCTTCGGTAACCTTATGCCTTGCAGAGTATAGAATACGCTGGAGTGTGCCTCTGGATACATTCATGCTGTAGGCTGCCATTTCCTGGTCCATTCCTTCAAAGTCACACAGCCTTAAGGCTTCCATCTCATCCATCTGCAGTTCTATGTACTCCTTACCTTCTGCTGTAGTTTCTATGGAGTTGTATTTATATTCTGCACATACAAATCTGCATTTCTCATTTCCTGGCAAGAAAGGCTCCTTTCTGCTGATATACAGTTAGTTGAGTGCTTTGATCTGTTCAGCTTTTGCCTTATTGAAGAAACGAATTACACTTCAATGCTTTCGCGTCTCTGCTTGGCTGTAAATTTTTATACGCTAATCTGTGCATATGCACATTTCACATTATACTCCTTCCGGTACTGCTGTCAAGACCTTCCATCCCTTTTTGCGTGCCAAATCACAAAGAAACTTAATAGAAAATTAACTCTATCAGTAGCAAATAATATTTCTCGGAATATGATGTAATAATAGATATTAAAGGAGCATTATCTTGGCTATTCGAATTTTTATAGATCAGGGCCATAATCCCCAGGGAATTAATGCTGGTGCAGAGGGTTTCGGATTAAGAGAACAGGATATTACCTATCAGGTCGGTATATATCTGGCAAATATTTTAAATGGTGATCCCAGGTTTGAAGCCCGCACCTCAAGAACCAGTCCTGAACAGGTGTTAGGTTACAGTAACACTTCCAGTCTTGCAGAACGGGTACGTCTTGCCAATACCTGGCCTGCTGATTATTTCTTAAGTATCCACTGCAATGCAAGTGATAACCCCGCCCTAAACGGAACAGAATGTTATGTTTACGAAAATTATTCCCAGTCTTATTATCTGGCTGAACGTATCTTACTGGCAATCGTAGACCGGCTCGATACTTATAACAACGGAGTGCGTATCAATCCCTCTCTTTACGTATTAAGAAGAACGAATATGCCTTCAGTTCTGATAGAGCTTGGATATATTACGAATTATAATGACGCTCAGAAATTAGAAAACAGACAGTATGACTTTGCTTATGCTATTTATCAGGGACTTCTTAATTATTTCGGGCTGCCCCCTATGTAAACCATATACAATATCCACCTAATAATAAAGAAGGACAGCTGCAACTTCCGGCAGCTGTCCGTTAGATGTACTAGAAATTATTGCCGTTGTAACCCCAGTGGCTTACCTCTTCATACTTTACATATATTTTGCCTGGTTCAATACCAAGCTCCTCTTCTAGGATGTTCGTGATCTCGGAAGTTAGCTTGTTATAGGAATTACTGTCTGCTTTTCCAAAGAGTTTCACTTCTACAAAAGCAATGGGCTTATCGTTTTTCCCCTGGAAATAGAGGCTTGCATCTCCTTCAAAGGACAGCATAAGCCAGGTTTCGCTCTTACCGGGTATAATACCGATTGCCTTACCGAGTTTCTCTTTTATAATAACTTCCTTCTCTTTTGATATTGCAATGTTGGTTTTTGTACTAATATAGGGCATTGGAATCCTCCTTATAATAAATTAATTATTTTTCTGGAAATTAATAACTTCAGCATAATTTATAAGGAATACCTTTGTCAAGTCGGTAAAGACTTTTAATCAACACAATTTTGTATAGATATTAAAATCCAATTCTACCCAAGTGGAATACTGGCATTTTATTATTTAATGGATATTTTGATGGCCTGTCACATATTTTATTCTAAAGATGATTGGACATGATAAACTCTTGTACCTTTTTCGTGTTATTTCGGTTTTTGTGATAAAATTTATCTTTTCTTATCGGACAGCCTGTGCTATAATGATATTTGGTGGTAATTTCGTCCCATGAAACTTATTTACTAAATATTTTGCATGAAATGTCCCATGATTAATCATACTAGACTTGGGGCACTTAATTTTGTAAAGGGTTTCTTTTTTTATCGTATTGTGCAACAATGAGACCCATGGAGGAATATGATGAGCGAAGCAACACATAATTTTGAAGAAAGACTTAAAGAACTACTGTCCTATGCCAATGACAATAAAGGTGTAGTGGATGTAGGGAAGGTCAACGATTTTTTTAAAGAGATGAACCTTGATGTAAGGCAAATCGATAAAATATATGAGTACCTTGAGGCACATAACATTGTCATTTTAAATCCCGTTGAAGAGGATGAACCTGATGATGAGATCATACTGGAGTTAGAAGACAGTGATGAAGCTGCTCTATTGGATTTTGACGATTTATCCGTGATCGGCACTATGTCTGATGACCCGGTAAAACTGTACCTGAAGGAAATCGGTAGTTACCCCTTATTGTCTGTGGCAGAAGAAATTGAACTTGCCAAGAAAATTGAAGAGGGTGATGCCCATGCCAAGCAGGTGCTTGCTGAGTCCAACTTAAGGCTGGTTGTCAGCATTGCAAAGCGTTATGTAGGCCGCGGTCTTTCTTTCCTTGATTTAATCCAGGAGGGTAACTTAGGTCTTATCAAAGCTGTTGATAAGTTCGATTACAGTAAAGGGTATAAATTCAGTACCTATGCTACCTGGTGGATTCGTCAGGCTATCACAAGATCTATTGCCGATCAGTCCAGAACCATACGTATCCCGGTACATATGTCTGAAGTTATTAATAAGACATATCGTGTATCCAGAAGTCTCTTACAGAGCTTAGGCCGTGAACCTTCCGAGCAGGAAATCGCAGATGCAATGAAGCTGCCTATTGAAAAGGTTAGAGAAATCCTGAAAGTATCTGCAGATCCTATTTCCCTGGATACTCCTATCGGTGAAGAAGATGACAGCCATTTAGGTGACTTTATTAAGGATGATTCCATTATGGGTCCTGAAGATGCTGCTTCCTATTCTGTATTACAGGATCAGATTTCCAAACTTTTAGAGACGCTTACAGAAAGAGAACAAAGAGTGCTTATCCTTCGTTTTGGTTTAAAGGACGGCAGAACCAGAACTCTTGAGGAAGTTGGCAAGGAATTTAACGTTACTCGTGAACGTATCCGCCAGATCGAAGCCAAAGCTTTAAGAAAATTAAGACATCCAAGCAGAGCTCGCATGTTAAAAGGTTACGATATAATGTAATTCAATGCTGGCCTGGCGAAAGTTATAAGATAACTTGCAAGTACGCAAATATATAATTCTGCAATGCATGAGTGCCAGATTAAAATGCATTGCATTTTTCAAACTACTATCAAGCAGTATCACAAGTATCTTGTGACTACACGGATATTAGATTGGAAGCAAAGATAGATAGTTTCAACATCCTGATAGAATGTGTGCTTAGGCACACAGGTGGAGGTTACTATGGAAAGAATCTTGGTAATGGTACTAAGGAGCATCTTTCAGCTGCCTTATTGGTTATATTTATTAAACAAATATAAGAAACATCCTGATAAATACAGCGATCAGACCCGATATGCTTTTCTCCACCGGTTGACTGTTAAGGCCAACCGCCGAGGAGGGGTACATTTAACCTGTACCGGGACAGAAAATCTCCCGAAAGAATCCGGTTATATCCTTTTCGGAAATCACCAGGGACTTTTTGATGCCCTGTTACTGCTGGAGACTCACGATAAACCCTTTGCAACCGTATCGAAAATAGAAATACAGAACATACCTTTCCTGCGGGATGTCTTCACTTTACTTGGTTCCAAATTTATTGTCAGAGAAGATGTAAGACAGTCTTTAAAGGTATTAAATGAGGTCACAGAAGAAGTGAAACAGGGAAAAAATTATCTTATCTTTCCCGAAGGTACCAGATCCAAAAATGGGAATCAGATTCAGGAATTTAAAGGTGGCAGCTTTAAATCTGCCATGAATGCCAAATGTCCTATTGTTCCTATTGCTATTCTGGATTCCTACAAAGTGTTCGATACCCATTCTATTAAAAAGACGAGTGTACAGATTCATTACTTAAAACCTTTGTATTATGATGATTATAAAGGAATGAAATCTAACGACATTGCAGCATATGTATCAGAAACCATTAAGAATAAGATTGCAGAATCTGAATCTTGTCTGTAGTAAAACAACTAGTCTTATGTAAATAGTTTAATGCTATGAAAACAGATAATTCGTTCGCTTTCATTCTCAAATATTGTATCACCGTAATCTCAAAAACATAAAGATATGAAAAAAAAGCTGTACGTAATGTATCAGCTTTTTTCTTTTATATCTTATACTTCTTTTTCTTCAGTGATATCTTCAACAACATCATCAACAACATGAATGATATCTTCTACAACTTCCTCTTCTTCTGCTACTTCCTCTTCTGCAACTTTGGCACCGCAGCTGGAACAGTAGGCCGCTTCTTTTGAAAGTTCGACACCGCAGCTCTCGCATAATTTCGTTCCTTTTAGGTTCTGGATGTCTTTCTTTAATTGAGATATCTTATCCATAGAGACTGTTATCTCTCCGCATAAGCCTTCATAATCATAATTCTCATCGGCTACATGTGCATTATAATAAGCACGGCCAATTTCAAGATAGTTTTTATTTATTTTATCTTTTTCACTGCTTACCTGATTACTGAGCTTTGCAATATCTGCCAGCTCCTTGGCTTTCTTAGACAATTCTTTGCCTTTTTCTGTAATAGTGCCGCCAACTTTTTCAAAAAAATCCATTCTATTACCTCCTGTATCCGCTTCTATCGGTTGTTGTTTTGTCCGTATTGTCTGTCAACATTAGTATATGTCATATATAGTATCATAATTTGTAATAAATACAAGTATGTTTAGTGTTTTTTAATAATTCTAATTTATACTTTAAACTACTGATTTAGCAGGTTTGTTTGCAAGGAATATAAATAGTTTAAAGCCTTTCATACGCAAAATTATCATACCGGATATTATATTGAAAAGGAAGGGACTAACCCTTCCTTCAAATCACTTATACCATGACCTTCTTATTTATCATATGCCGGGTTGAAAGCATAGAAGTTCTTGGAATCCAGGTTATCCTGAACGATTCTTAATGATTCACC
>JAQSXJ010000111.1 GCA_029256725.1 Anaerocolumna sp.
TGATCCTGCCGGTTATGAGATAAAGCAGGGAGACTATGTAATAGTGGAAACTGCCAGAGGGGTTGAATACGGACATGTTGTTATCGGACCCAGGGATGTTGAGGAGAGTAAGATTATTCAGCCTCTTAAGCCGGTAATCAGAACGGCGACACCTGAAGATAACGAGATAGAGATGCGAAACAAGATAAAGGAAAAAGAGGCCTTTCAGATCTGCCTGGAGAAGATTAAGAAACATGAACTTGAAATGAAGCTGATTGATTCTGAGTATACCTTTGACAATAATAAGGTACTGTTTTATTTTACAGCGGATGGAAGAATCGATTTCAGGGAATTAGTTAAGGATCTTGCCAGTGTATTCAAGACTCGTATTGAGTTAAGACAGATTGGTGTAAGGGATGAGACGAAGGTAGTTGGCGGTATTGGTATCTGCGGAATCCTACCAAGATATCCGGTGTTTGCGGACGACTTATGTGCTGCTTAAAGCATGAGGAAGAGGCCTATGAGGATCTAAACAGCAAGCTTCCTAATGTGGGAGATATGGTTACCACATCGGACGGTTTACGTGGTGAGGTTCAGAGTGTTACCGTGTTAAAACAGTTGGTTAAGGTTATTGTTACACTGGAGAATGACGAGAAGGAAGTTAGGGAATACAAAGCATCAACTCTTAAATTTACTGCGAGAAAACGTAAAGAAAGAGTTGCTCTTGATGAAGAATTAAGAGTGCTTGAGATGCTTGAAATGAAGGAAGGAAAATCCCATCTGGATGATGTATAAGCTATGAGCGATAAGATGAATACCCAGGAAGAAGGGCTGCCTAACTGCGAGGGTTTTAAGGCAGACAAGGAGATACAGCAGCAGGATACAGCGAATATCCTTCTTCCGGGGGAGAGAATAGATGAGCTGCAGCGTAACGGATATAAAATTATACAGAACAGCAAGAAATTCTGCTTTGGAATGGATGCTGTTCTTCTTTCCGGTTTTGCAAAAGTGAAAGAAGGGGAAAGAGTAGCTGATTTAGGAACAGGAACAGGCATCATACCCATCCTTCTTGAGGCAAAAACCCAGGGAGAGCATTTTACCGGACTTGAAATACAGGAAGAAAGTGCCGATATGGCTAGAAGAAGTGTAAGGCTTAATGGTCTGGAAGAGAAAGTTTCAATTGTAACAGGGGATATTAAAGAAGCAGGCAGATTATTTGGCGCTGCTTCCTTTCATGTTGTTACCAGCAATCCGCCTTATATGAACAATCTTCACGGACTGAAAAATCCTGATCTCCCAAAGGCGATAGCAAGGCATGAAGTACACTGTACGCTGGAGGATGTGATAAGAGAGGCTGCAAAGCTTCTGAAACCTTCAGGGCGATTCTATCTGGTACACAGGCCCTTCCGTCTGATAGAAATAATCAATACACTTACTGCCTATAAACTGGAGCCAAAAAGGATGAAGATGGTACATCCTTTTCTTGATAAGGAACCTAATATGGTATTGATAGAAGCAGTAAAAGGAGGAGGCTCCATGATTAAGGTGGAACCTCCCCTGGTTGTATATAAGGAAGTCAATCAATATACCGATGAAATCTATGATATCTACGGTTATTAAGAAAGAAGGGACGATTGCAGATGACCGGAACATTATATCTTTGTGCTACGCCCATAGGCAATTTAGAGGATATTACTTTAAGGGTTTTGCGCACTCTAAAGGAAGCAGACTTAATTGCTGCAGAGGATACCAGACACAGTATTAAGCTGTTAAACCATTTTGAAATTAATACACCTATGACCAGTTATCATGAGTATAACAAAATAGATAAAGGCCGTTATCTGATCGGACTGCTAAAGGAAGGACAGAACATTGCCCTGATTACAGATGCAGGAACTCCCGGTATTTCAGATCCCGGAGAAGAGCTGGTTAAGATGGCATATGAGGAAGAGATTCCAGTTACCTCTCTGCCAGGACCTTCTGCCGTGGTTACAGGCCTTACCCTATCTGGATTATCAACGAGACGTTTTGCTTTTGAAGCTTTTCTGCCCTCCGATAAGAAGGATCGTAATAATATTTTAAAGGAATTAAAGTCAGAAACCAGAACCATCATTATTTACGAGGCACCGCACAGACTTATAAGGACTTTAAAGGAGCTCTCAGAGGCATTAGGAGACCGCAGGGTTACTGTAGTAAGAGAGCTTACCAAGAAACACGAAACAGCTTTTCAGACAAGTTTTCTTAAGGCAATCAGCCATTATGAAGCTGAAGAGCCAAAAGGTGAGTGCCTGCTTGTTATAGAGGGGTTAAAAATAGAGGATTTGCTGGAGCAGGAAAAGGAGAAATTTCTGACCCTTTCCTTAGAAGAGCATATGAACCTTTATCTGGGTCGTGGAATGGATAAAAAGGAAGCTATGAAAGCGGTAGCAACAGACAGGGGCATTACGAAAAGAGAAGTTTATCAGATGCTTTTGAATTCATAGAAATTATAAGGTTGATTGAATGGCAAGGTTTTCACAAGGGGACGGAAAATTACACAAAACAGAAAAACTCATGCTTCGATTACAAGGCATAAGAAGTCCTAATTCTCTGAATATTTTGTGCTGGACATATTATTAAACAGATAACTCGCTTCGCTCAAACAATCTGTTTTATAATATAGCACAAAATATTCAGAGAAAAGGACTTCTAATGCCTTTTCATAGGCGCATTCGTTCTTCTGTTTTGTGTAATTTTCCTGTACTCATAGGAAGATAGACACTTTTTATTGAAAAAATAGGTTAATATTAACAAAAAACAGGTTAGTATTAACAAAAAAATTGCTATGATTATTGTGATTTATAATTTATATGCTTATTTATGGTAGTGCCATATCTGCAAGCAGATGTGGCATGCAATGGAACAGGTGTGTTGCGTTTATTTTATACTTTTATTTTTGATTAATTTCTACATTTGGATATATTTTACTCGCTAAAATAAGAAAAAGCCTGAAGAAAAGCGTATCGCTTATCTTCAGGCTGCTTCTTTGAGCTGTATTATTCGATAATACCTACTAATTTAGCAAGCTCCATAATAGAATCTTTAGAAATCTTCTTTCCGTGATAATCAATTAAATTATCTTTGGAACCATTAAAGATATCTGCAGGCTCATATTTTCTTAATATGATTCTGTCCTCATCAACAAAGATTTCCAGGGGATCTCTTTCCCCTACTCCAAGTGTTCTTCTGAGCTCGATGGGAAGAGTGATTCTTCCTAATTCGTCAAGCTTTCTTACAATTCCTGTGCTTTTCATATATATGTACCTCCTACAATACTTTTATAAAATACCATACAAATATTAGAAAGTCAATAAATGAAATATTAAATCAAGCAATTATTTAGTATTTTATAGAAATAATTGTAATAAAAGTATTAAAAAGTAAAGAAAAATAAGTTTTGAACACTATATTTTAGTGGTTTAAAGGGGTGATGTGAGCGTATTTTCGCTTTAAATTTACAATTTATTCCTTGTTTCGATAGGGTTTTCGACAGGTTATGGAAATTAATGGAATTCTATCTCTAAATACCTTATGAATTATTTTTCTAACCCCGGAATATAGTATAGATAAAGAAAAGAAACAGGCAGTTATGCTATAGGTTAAATACATTACTGCCAGGGTTAGGAGGTTTCTTATGTTGAATTATCTTTGGGGCTTCATGATAATAATCGGTGTTGTAGTAGGAGCTTTAACAGGTAAAATCGACGATGTAAGTGCTGCAACCTTATCCTCTGCAAAAGAGGCTGTTGTTTTGTGTATAACCATGCTGGGGTTTACTGCTCTTTGGATGGGAATTATGCAGATAGCAAAAACAGCCGGGATTATCGATGCCCTGACAAAACTTATCAATCCGCTGTTAAGTCTGCTCTTTCCAAATATTCCGGATAAACATCCAGCCAAAGAATACATAGCTTCCAATATGATAGCCAACTTTCTGGGGCTTGGCTGGGCAGCAACACCCATGGGACTTAAAGCCATGCAGGAACTGAAGAAATTAAACCAGGATAGAGAGACGGCCAGTTGTGATATGTGTACCTTTTTAATTATTAACATATCTGCACTTCAGCTGATACCGGTTAATATTATTGCTTTCAGAACACAGTACGGCTCGGTTAATCCGACTGAAATTTTGGGAGCGGCTTTTGTAGCTACCAGTGTGTCAACGGTAGCTGGAATAGTCTTCTCATTGGTAGCCAGAAAACTGGCGCGTAATAAGTAATTATCATGGATTGGAAAGAAACTATTTGCGATTATGCTGTTATTCAAACAGAGTAAAAAAGAAAGGATGCCAAGGGCAGAGCTGCTATCTATAATGGCTTTGGGTTAGAAGATTGAGATTTCTTTTATATATATCAGACTACATAATCCCTTTTATTATTTTTTACATAGTAGGTTTTGCGTTATTGATGAAAGCTCCTGTGTTTCAGGAGTTCACAAAAGGTGCAGAGGACGGCTTTAAAGTGGTTCTTGGTATAATGCCTACCCTTGTCGGATTAATGGTGGCTATAGGCATAATGCGGGCTTCTGGAGCGCTGGATATGCTGGCGGGGTTGATCAAGCCATTAACGAATTTACTGAATTTCCCTTCTGAGCTGGTGCCGCTTATTACGGTCAGGCTTTTTTCGGCTTCGGCTGCCACCAGTTTGCTGCTGGATATCTTTAAGGAATTTGGACCTGATTCCTATATTGGCAGGCTTACATCTATAATTATGAGTTGCACCGAAACTATCTTTTACACCATGAGTGTATACTTTCTGACTGCCGGCGTGAAGAAGACGAGATATACCTTAGCAGGGGCTTTAACTGCAACCTTCGCTGGGATAATAGCCAGCGTATTTCTTACGAAACTGCTATTTTGACACATAGGAAAAGGTGCTGGGTAAAAAGTTGCTAGTAGAATAATTGCTGCTAATAATTAGATTAGTTGTTGCTTAAATAATGGAATTGACACATAATCCCATTAAGTATATAATGTAATTCCTTTCGCAAAGTTCGTTTTACCATTGCTTTTCTGGCAAAATCCAGGAAAGTTAGACTTGGCAAGATATTATGAAGTTTGATTCATTTATGGATATTGCCCGGAAAATCATAACAGGCTGTCTTTATAAGAAGTATATAGCCGATAGAATTTACGGAAATGCCCTCTGATGATGAAAGATGAAAGATATTACTACCAGGAAACCTAAGTTTGTGTCTATTTAGAAACCAGCACAAACTTTCTGTATAAGTTGAATTTTAGCTTTTACCTTTTTTAGGTATAAAAGGCTTGTTTATTTGGCGCTTTATATCCGAAAGAGGTTAAAAGCTTTGTTCAGCTTATATTTGTGCATCTTCATGCACAGAAGAGGAGCATGTTATGATTGAGGTAAGTCACATTACCAAGACCTTTCAGGTTGCAAGGCGCAGTGCAGGTCTAAAAGAAGCCATGAAGGCTTTTGTGCACAGAGAGTATCAGGAGGTGAAAGCTCTCGATGATATTTCATTTACTATTGAAGATGGTGAGATGGTTGGTTATATAGGGCCAAATGGAGCCGGCAAGAGCAGCACCATTAAAGTATTAAGTGGAATTCTTACCCCGGATGGGGGAAAATGTCTGATTAACGGCAGAGTACCCTGGAAGGAAAGAGTGCGGCATGTGAAGGAGATAGGTGTTGTTTTCGGACAACGTTCCCAGCTATGGTGGGATGTACCTATTCTGGATTCCTATGAGCTGATAAAGGACATATATCAGGTGGAGGAGAAGGAATACAAAAAGAATTTGGAGGAATTAACGGAACTGTTGGATTTAAAAGATATTCTTAGGACTCCTGCAAGGCAGCTATCCTTAGGACAGCGGATGAGGTGTGAGATTGGAGCTTCCCTTTTGCATAATCCAAAGATTCTCTTTTTGGACGAGCCTACCATTGGACTGGATGCGGTGTCAAAGATTGCTGTGAGGAATTTTATCCTGGAGAGAAATCGTGACCATGGCACAACAGTTATCTTAACTACCCATGACATGCAGGACATAGAAGCCCTCACCCAAAGAATACTTTTAATCGGCAAAGGTAAAATCCTGCTGGATGGAAGGTTAGGGGAGGTAAGGGATCGATTTTCCAGGGAGAAGCTGATAACAGTACAATACTCGGGTAAAAAGCCTGTTTTAAGAGAGGGCATGACGGAAGCCTTAAAGGTTTGTGCCACGAAAGAATCCGCATTAGAGGGAATTCTTACAGTTGCGGTAGATACTGAGATTCTTAAAGTTTCTGAAGCAATTTCCGCTTTGACGTCTCAAACAGAAATCTCCGATATTTCCGTAGCAGGAACATCTCTTGATGAAGTGGTCGTACAGCTTTATAAGCAGTATGAGATATAGAAAGGCGGTGTTTTAAGTGAAGAAATATCTGTCTTTTTTCCGAATACGGTTTACGAATGGACTTCAATACAGAGCAGCAGCTCTGGCAGGTATAGCAACCCAATTTGCCTGGGGTGGTCTTGAAATATTGATGTTTAAGGCTTTCTATACCTACAACCAAGAGGCCTTTCCAATGGATTTTTCGGCGCTGTGTTCTTATGTCTGGCTGCAGCAGGCCTTATTATCCTTATACATGGTATGGTTCTATGAAAATGAGATCTTTGACATGATAATCAGCGGAAATGTAGCCTATGAATTATGCCGTCCTATATCAATCTATAAGATGTGGTTTGTAAAAAATATGGCTTCCAGATTGTCAAAGGCGGTACTGAGGGCATTACCAATACTACTGGTAGCAGCTTTTCTGCCGGCTCCCTATGGGCTGTCTCTTCCAAAAGACGTGATTGCGGCACTGTGGTTTCTTTTTTCCTTAACCGCAGCTTTTCTGGTGGTCATTGCTTTCTGCATGATTATATATATTTGCTGTTTTTATATGGTTTCCTCTCTAGGGATACGAATAGTGGCGGCAGCTCTGGCAGAATTTCTGACAGGTGCGGTTATTCCTCTGCCCTTTTTTCCGGAGAAGGTTGAAAGAATCGTAAGATTTCTCCCTTTTGCCTCCATGCAGAATCTCCCCCTTAGAATTTATAGCGGAGATGTCTATGGTGCACAGTTGTACGAAGGAATCCTTTTGCAGTTATTTTGGCTAATGGCACTGATTCTCTTTGGAAAGGTGATGCTGTCAAAGGCCTTAAGAAGAGTAACTGCTTTTGGAGGCTAAGTGAAGCCTCAGTTAGGGATATAGAGGTCTGAGGCTAATGAATTCGAGAACTGAAAGAAATTACAAAAAGGAGGTCATATGGGACTTTATCTAAAATATTTTTCCATACAGGTCAGAAGTGCCATGGAATACAAGACTTCGTTTATACTGACTGCTCTGGGGCAGTTTCTTGTATCGTTTAATGTATTCCTTGGTATATATTTTATGTTTCAGCGGTTTCATGAGGTAGAGGGTTTTACCTTTCATGAAGTGTTATTATGTTTTTCAGTGGTTCTAATGCAATTTGCTCTGGCGGAGTGCTTTGCAAGAGGCTTTGATTCCTTTCCTTCGGTGTTGTCTGGCGGAGGCTTTGACCGTATAATGGTGCGCCCCAGAAATGAGATTCTTCAGGTTCTGGGTACCAAAATAGATCTTACCAGGCTTGGACGTATGTTACAGGCGGTAATTATGTTTATTTACGGAATATATAAAAGTGAAACGGAATGGAATGTGTCAAGAATATTGACCCTGATATTTATGATGCTGGGAGGAGTCGCAGTCTTCTCCGGATTGTTCTTGCTTTATGCGGCTATTTGCTTCTTTACCCTGGAGGGATTAGAGTTTATGAATATTCTAACGGACGGAGCAAGAGAGCATGGTAAATATCCGATTGCAATTTATGGAAAGAAAGTGCTCTTATTCTGCACTTTTATCGTACCCTATGCTCTTATCCAATATTACCCCCTATTATATGTGCTGGGTAAATCAGATAAGAGCTGGTATATGATTCTTCCTTTAATTGCTGTGCTGTTTTTGGTTCCCTGCTATCTTTTCTGGAAGTTTGGCATGAGACATTATAAATCAAATGGTTCGTAACACAATTAAACACAAATATCAGACACTGATATTTAAGCAAAATTTATGTAAGGCAGTAGTACCTAAAAGGTTGTTTGTGGGTCAGTTCTGTGCCTTGATCCAGCTATTCAGGTACTTATTGATTATTTTAAACTGAGCAGGTCCGATGTCCAGTACAAATTTATGAAAGTCTTTTATATTGAACTTATTACCAAGACTTTCTTCTGCAAGGTTCCTTAGCTCCATAAATTCCAGATAACCGACGCCGTATTGTGGATAAAGGGCTGGCTCTTCTACCATTGTTGTGAATAAAACCTGGGCAGTGGACTTATCTGTAATGCCAAATTGTTTCAGGTAAGAGGCAGTCTGTGCTACTGTCCAGCCTTCATAGTTTACGCCTAGATCCAGACGGCAGTATAAGGCCATGTTAGCCGCCATGCTATGGTCTAAGAAGGAGGAGGCGTCTTCTGCAAATCCGGCCATATGATAAGAATAGAATTCTACATAGGTTGCCCAGCCCTCTGCATAGCCACCGAAGTTTAATAGGCTTCTTAAAGGGAGGGGATTGGTATTTCTGAAATAAACAGACTGGTATAAATGTCCGGGATAACCTTCATGGGCCAGTGTACTGAATATCTGCTGATGGTCATAAGCCGGACTATTGTTAATATAGATTACGTTGTTATTGAAATTATCAATAGCCGGCACCAGGTACATAGCAGGGCTAAGAAAATCCTCCAGGGACTTATGTACATATTTTACCGTAAAGTTTACATCCGGTGCCTCCGGAAAATCGTTTTCAATTGCGCTTCTAAGATACTCAAGTATTTCTTTTGGTTCAGATAAAGGATAAGAAACCGTGGATGCCTCTTCATAGAGCTTTGGATCTTTATCCACCAGAGCATTAAGAGCGCTTAAGTTACTGGTAATTGAGTCGTCAAGTAATTTGATAAGCTCTTCCGGTGAGTGGGAGGTTCCGGTGCCGGAGGCCAGGAGATAGCGGTAGTATTCCTTCCCCTTTGGCAGGTTGGCAAGACCCCCTTCATTCACACCTGTTCCCTTTAAGCTCTCTAAAGTATTGATAAGCAGCTGATAAGCGGGTACTACGCTGTTTAGGACTGCATCTTTATTGGCAGCTTTGTAGGATTTTATCTCTTCTTTTGTAAGGCCTTCATAACTTTCGATCTTATCGTTAAATACATCTATCAGATAGTTATTTTCAGGTTCTTCAATGAAAGAATTGCATTGCTTTAAAATACTGTCGGCTACAGTGTCACTCATAAAAAGACCAGCCTTTGATTTTTGTTGTTCAAAGAGACAGATTTCCTTAAAGTACTCCGTAACCTGTGGCAGAAGCTTAAGGTAAATGTCTATGTCATCTTTGGTGTAGAAATTATATTCGGCCAGAAGCACCGGTAACTGTGCCTGAAGGCCGGTGGTTGGTCCCAAAATTTCATTGTATAAAAGGTAGGACCCGCTGGTAAGCTCTAATTTCCAGTAATCTGATAAAATATCATAGGTTAGTTTCTGACTGGTATTTAAGTTGCTGTATTCGTACTTCTTAAGGGCAGCCAGATAATTTTCTGCAGTTATGAGAGATTTCTTCATTTCGCTGACGGAAAAGCGGCCAAAAGTAACAGGGTAACTATCTATACCGTAATTCTGGGGATTGGCAACAGAAAAATTAAGGGTTAAAGTATCCTGTGTCACTTCCGCCTTAAATACATCATTGGTAAAACTGTCGAACTTGGCCCGCGTGGTTTCCGCATTGTCCTTCCTGCTGCAGCCTGTTAATGCGAACACTAGCAATAGTACGGTAATCAGAAACGGAAACAACTTCTTTCTTTTTTTCATATACTTCATACCTTTCTTTGGGTAAATAGGATTAGCACCAGAGAATAAAATCCTGTAATAATATGTACAGAAAAGTATAACATCATAAAGCTTTCAAATTTCACCAAAATACTATCAATTTGTTGACAAATTTTTAGCGGGATGTTATGCTAAAAAATAATTGATGTATGGTGTCAGTAAAAACTGACTATACTAATTTATAATAATCAAAGGCTGAGAAAAGAAGAGTAGGTAGAACTTTTCGTGGACAGAGAGCCCTGTTATGCTGAAAATGGGTCACGCTTGGTATACTGAAGATGGTCTTGGAGCCTCGCACCGAATGGATAACCTTTAGGCTGCGACGGAAGCACCCGTTACCGTGACGACCTGTTAATGCAGCAGGAGAAGAGGGCCTATTTAAGGGCTGAATTAAAGTGGTACCACGGGATTTCGTTCTCGTCTTTAAAGAAGACGGGGACTTTTTTTATCTTTAAAAAGAAAAGGTGCCAATTAATGAGCCTAAAGGGCTCTGTCATATTTACGGAATAGTAAAAGGAGGAAAATATATGTGTAACTGTAAGAAACCCTATTATATTACAACTGCTATAGCCTATACCTCAGGAAAACCTCATATCGGAAATACCTATGAGATCGTACTGGCAGACAGTATAGCAAGATTTAAGAGGCAGGAAGGCTATGAAGTGTTTTTTCAGACGGGAACTGATGAACATGGACAGAAGATTGAGAATAAAGCTGGTGCGGCAGGAATTACTCCCAAGGAATTCGTAGACGGAGTTGCTGCGCAGATTCAGGATATTTGGGATATGATGAACACCTCTTATGATAAATTTGTCCGTACAACAGACACCTATCATGAGACACAGGTTCAGAAGATTTTTAAGAAGCTCTATGAAAAAGGAGATATCTATAAGGGACATTACGAAGGTTTGTACTGTACTCCCTGTGAATCCTTCTTCACAGCTTCCCAGTTAGTAGACGGTAAATGCCCCGACTGCGGCGGTGAAGTTCAGCCGGCAAAAGAAGAGGCTTATTTCTTAAAGCTGAGCAACTATACAGACAGACTTATCGAGCATATTAAAACACATCCCGAATTCATTCAGCCGGAGAGCAGAAAGAATGAAATGATGAATAACTTCCTGCTGCCCGGATTACAGGATCTTTGTGTATCCAGAACCTCCTTTAAATGGGGTATTCCGGTTGATTTTGATGAGAAACATGTTGTGTATGTGTGGCTGGATGCCTTAAGTAATTATATTACCGGTCCTGGTTATGACACAGACGGCAGCCACGGAGAACTTTATAACAAGTTCTGGCCGGCAGACCTTCACTTAATTGGTAAGGATATCTTAAGGTTTCATACCATCTACTGGCCAATTATGCTTATGGCTCTTGAAGTTCCTTTACCGAAGCAGGTATTTGGTCATCCCTGGCTGTTACAGGGAGAAGGAAAGATGAGTAAGTCGAAAGGTAATGTACTCTATGCCGATGAGCTGGTTAATTTCTTTGGTGTGGATGCAGTAAGATATTTTGTACTTCATGAAATGCCTTTTGATAACGATGGAGTAATAACCTGGGAGCTTATGGTGGAGAGGATGAATTCAGACCTTGCCAATACGCTTGGTAACCTTGTTAACCGCACCATTTCCATGTCCAATAAGTATTTTGGCGGAACCGTAAGAAATGCGGGAGTAAAAGATGCTGTAGATGAAGAATTAAAAGAGCTTGCAGTTAAGACAGCAGACAAGGTAGTGGCTAAGATGGAGCAGTTAAGAGTTGCAGATGCACTTACTGAAATCTTTACACTCTTTAAACGCTGCAACAAATATATTGATGAGACCATGCCTTGGGTACTGGCGAAAGAAGAGGAGAAAAAGGAAAGACTTGAAACGGTTCTTTATAACCTCGTTGAGAGCATTACCATCGGAGCCAGCCTGTTACATTCCTTTATGCCTGAGACTGCCGAGAAGATTCTTGCTCAGCTTAATACAGGGGTTAGGAATATCGAAGGATTAAAAGAGTTCGGACTTTATCCTGATGGTAACAAGGTTACAGAGACCCCCGAGATTCTATTTGCCAGACTTGATATCAAGGAAGTACTTGAGAAAGTTGAAGCAGCAAAAGCAGCAGAGGTTAAACCGGAAGAAACTCAGACAGAAGAGCCTGTTAATGTAATCGATATTCCTGCTAAAGATGAAATCTCTTATGATGATTTTATGAAAATGCAGTTCCAGGTAGGTGAGATCATTGCCTGTGAAGAAGTGCCGAAGTCCAAGAAGCTTCTCTGCTCCCAGGTTAGAATCGGAAGCCAGGTTAAGCAGATAGTATCCGGCATCAAGGCATACTACACACCGGAGCAGATGGTAGGAAAGAAGGTTATGGTGCTGGTGAACTTAAAACCTGCGAAACTGGCCGGTATCCTGTCAGAAGGAATGCTGTTATGCGCGGAAAATGAAAACGGAGAGCTGGCATTAATGATTCCGGAGAAAGATATGACTCCCGGTGCTGAAATCTGTTAAATAAATCATAATATATTAAAATAATTAGACGAAAAAATAATATATAAAGAAGCTGACTCCTCAGGTGATGTAAATAAATTCCAGACTATACGTTTCACCTTTGACCCCAATTACCCAGGATGGATTTTAAATTAACTTTTTAAGTGAATTGATTAATAGTACTGATTATTTCACGTATTTTAAACCTTTGGTGATAATTAAATTTATAAATTATATAGAGCTGTTGTGTCAACATTAAAAGAAGCTGCCTTTTCAGATATTTACAGTTAATGAACTGTAGTGTCTGAGGGACAGCTTCTTTTTATATTATTTTAATATCTTATCCAGCTCCGGATTCATTGCATAGAAATTCTTTGCATCCAGATGCTCCTGCACTCTTACCAAAGCTTCACCAAAACGCTGAAAATGTATTACTTCTCGTTCTCTTAAGAAACGTATAGGTTCAGCGATTTCAGGGTCTGTAACAAGGCGAAGAATATTGTCATAGGTGGTTCTTGCCTTTTGCTCTGCAGCAAGGTCTTCCGTTAAGTCCGTAAGAGCATCTCCCTTGGACTGAAAGAAACATGAATTAAATGGTATACCGCCTGCGGCTTGAGGCCAGAGCCCTGTTGTATGATCGATATAATAAGCATCAAAACCTGCGGTTTTTAACTGTTCCAGGGTCAGGTTCTTTGTCAGCTGATATACAATGGCACTGATAATCTCCATATGAGCCAATTCCTCTGTTCCGATATCTGTTAACAGACCGGTTACTTCTTTATAGGGCATGGTATAACGCTGTGACAGATAACGCATAGAGGCGGCCAGTTCACCGTCAGGACCACCGAACTGACTAATGATAAGCTGTGCCATTTTGGGATCTGGGGTTGTTATTTTAACCGGAAACTGTAGTCTTCTTTCATAGGTCCACATATTATATCGCTCCTTCCCAGGGCCAGGGATCATCCACCCAGGTCCACGTAGTATTTTCTTTCACCCGGTAAGGTTCTATGGGTCCAAAGGTTGTCTCGTATTCAGACAGTGCTTTCTCCCTTTCCGACCGGTAATTTTCAAAGCATCCAAGTGCTTCTTTGTCAAAAGGATGAGTATCCAGAAATAGCCGCAAATCATCCAGCACAAAACTTATTTCCTGAAGTTTTTTCATAGCACTGCATTTATCTTCATTCATAATAAAGCACCTCCTGTTCCATAAAAGGGCAGGTCTAATTCCTTAAACAGAGTACCGGCTTTTAAAGCCTCGTCCGGCAGATTTAAATCTTTAAAGCATTGTCTTCTTATGACTACCATAGCCAGAGGAAGTTCAGCAGCATCAGCTTCCTGGTTATCACAAGGAAGAGAGGGAATTCCCTTCGTTGGTGTATCTTTTGGCATTGCATTTAAGCTTTGAGGTGTGATGTCCATATAAATCTCCTTTCTTAAAATAATAAAAAGTGCGCATACTAATTTTAAGTTTTATTATTTTTAAGGTGCTTATTGCTTACTATAAGTCATAACTTATATCCATCCGGGCTGATAGACCTTATTAACGGATGTGCTCTGATTGGTAGAAGTAAATTCAACTTATACAGGAGCGGATATTTCCAACAAAAATTTAAAGTTTATATAGCAATTAAATTAATGATAGTAAAATAACCGCTGTCCCTATAAATAGTTTCTCTTTACAAAAGTAAAAGATACAGGTAATAAAAGCATAGGCAGGTAAAGGTTAACGAATATGGAAGAAAACATGGACAAAGAACAGGGTTATCACTTATAATGTCTTAATGGACAGGCTTCTGGTAATTTTTATCGAATTACCGGAAGGAACAACGAAGAGGATAGAACGATAATTTTTTGTTTTTAGTTAAGAAAAGAGGAATTTATGATTTTTGAAACCCATGCTCATTATGATGATGAAGCATTTGATGAAGATAGAGAACAATTACTTAAAAGCTTTAAAGCAGCAGAAGTCGGTTATGTAGTGAATATAGGAGCAAGCCTTAAAAGCTCTGAAAACTCCCTGGCTTTGGCAAAAGAATATCCTTTTATTTATGCGGCTATAGGTGTACACCCAAGTGAAACGGCAGAACTAAATGAAGAAAATTTCAACTGGCTTAAAGAGGCTGTAAAGGAGCCTAAGGTAGTTGCTGTCGGTGAGATCGGACTTGATTATTACTGGGATACACCAGAACGTACAGTGCAAAAGGTTTGGTTTGAAAGACAGATGGAATTAGCCAAGGAAGTGAATCTGCCTGCTATTATACACAGCAGGGATGCGGCAGCAGATACTCTTGAGATGATACAGAGCAGTAATCTAAAATCCGTAGGAGGTATTATACACTGCTTTTCCTATACAAAAGAAATGGCAAAGTCCTATCTTGATATGGGCTTCTACCTGGGAATCGGAGGAGTACTGACCTTTAAGAATGCCAAGAAGCTCAGAGAAGTAGTAGAGTACGCACCGATAGAAAGTATAGTGCTGGAAACCGATTCGCCGTATCTATCACCGGAGCCTAACAGAGGCAAGAGGAATTCTTCACTGAATCTGCGCTATGTAGCGGATAAGATAGCAGAAATAAAGGGACTGGATTACGAAGAAGTCATTCGAATTACTGAGCAGAATGCAAAGAAGAAATATTAAATAGATACCACTTCGTTTTTCAGAAAAAATTCGGTCAGAACTTTTTGATCGACACCCACGTACTTGAGAAGATCATCAGAGCAGCAGGGGTGACGAAAGATGATGTGGTAGTTGAAATAGGGCCCGGTATCGGAACGCTTACACAGTACCTGTGTGAAGCAGCCAGAGAGGTGGTTGCTGTTGAGATAGATAAGAAACTGATACCAATTCTTGAGGATACCTTATCTCCCTATGAGAATGTAAGTATCATCAATGAAGATGTCCTTAAGGTGGATTTAAACAAACTGGTACAAGAGAAGAATGGCGGAAGACCCATAAAAGTTGTGGCGAATCTTCCTTATTATATAACTACTCCGATAATCATGGGATTATTAGAAGCACATGTACCTGTAGAT
>JAQSXJ010000015.1 GCA_029256725.1 Anaerocolumna sp.
GATAATCAATTATATACCTCTCCCTCTTGATAATATATAATTATCCACCAAAACAATTATTTGCCGTCAAGTACAGATAATTCGGTATTATCCTTCATTTATTATCATAATATTACCATATATTATTCTTAACGACAATACCAATGAATGTATTTTTAATATTCATTTTTAATCCCGGTTTATTCAATCGTAATTAAATGAGTAATTTTAATTGTTAAGTCTTTTATAGCATACTCTCTCACTTTTATATATTTCCTGACCTCTCCAATGGCATAATGGCATCATTCTTATATAAACAGAATAGAGAGTATGCTTTATTCTAATACTACTGCTGCTGCCCCATTACCTTAACATCCCACAAGGAATATCCGTAGGGTAATGCTCTTTCGATTCCCTGAAATTTTACGTATCTGGCATTAACTGCAGAGAAATTCAGAGTTTCGATACCACCGCTGCCGTTAGTCTGCTTATAGATGCTGGAATAACTGCTGCCATTGGTGGATACCAGTATCTCATACTGCTTTCCATAAGCAGCCTCCCAGTTAAGCACCAGCTGACTAATATTATAAGTTCCTCCAAGGTCAATGACAAACCAGGCATTATCTGCGTAATTAGAGGACCATCTGGTAGCAGTGTTATTATCTGTCAGACTGGTTTCACCAAAACCGGCTCCTTCTGATCCGGAGGAAGTTACAGTCTTACCGGCTGCTACGTCTGTATTGGTACCCGGATTACCAGAACCGCCATCCTCTGGTGTTCCTTGCGTTACTCCGTGTATATAAGTAAACGTCTGGGTATCCAGAGCACCATTTCCCGGATTATAAGTAAAGAAATATTCTATCACATCTCCCTGATTAACCGGATTCACGGTATAGGTGTAGCTGCCGTTGCCGCTTCCGCTCATAGCTACATTTATCTGACCGCCATTATTGATTTTATAATGTAAGTCTGCAAAGGTTGCTCCATTAACATAGAATTCTAACTTATTTCCTATTTTTTTTAGTCCTTTTACACTATCACCTATCACATATACAGTAGAAGCTGCCTTAACGGTAACCTGACAATTTGCTGTTTTATTACCATCTGCTGTCTTAACGGTAATTGTAGTTGTACCTGCTGCAACAGCTGTTATCTTACCGTTCTGATCAACTATAGCAATACTGGTATTCGCACTGGACCAGGTAACCTGTTTATACGTGGCATTAGAGGGACTGATAGTCGCATTCAGAGTAACAGTTGCGCCAACTGTCAATTCCGTTTGTGAAGCACTTAAAACTACGCTAGTTACGGGTACCGTCTGACTTCCGCCTGCATTTACCGTTATTAGGCAGGTAGTGGTATATCCACCATCATTTGTTTTTGCTGTAATAGTCGTTGTACCGTTTGAAAGGGCTGTTACCTGACCGGCACTTACAGTAGCTACTGATGGATTGGAGCAGGTTACATTCTTATTGGTTGCATTGCCAGGTGTAATGGTTCTGTTAATCTGTACTGTCTCACCGAGGGTTGATAAAGCTGCGGTCTGTTTGTCCAGTGTAATTCCTGTTACCGGTACATTACTTGGATTTTCACCGTTTGCATCTTTATAGACTCTTACATAATCCACCTGCATGCTTGCCGGAATATCTCCCGGATTCGGCGTAACCCCACCGTCAAACCATCCGCCTACCGCAAGATTCATGATAATATAGAACTCCTGATCAAAGGGTGCATTGTTATTGGAAGGTGCCCCATTGGAATACCATTGTTCATTGGTAGCTTTAAAGAAGCATACACCGTCTACATACCATTTAATATTATCTTCTTCCCATACAACACTGTATACATGATAATCAGAATCTATGGTCTGGCCGTCAGGGAAGGAATAATCTCCACCAATATACGTATTTGCAGGCCATTGTCCTCCAAAGTGAATAGCACCGCTTGAGGCACCAGGCAGACGTCCTCTTGCTTCCATTACATCTAATTCACCGGAGGCAGCCCAGGTACCATAAGTATCGTCATTGGGCAGCATCCAGAGCGCAGGCCATAACCCATTTCCTCTTGGAAGCTTTGCACGGAAATCGATTCTTCCATATTTAAAAGTAAAGTTATCTTTTGTTGTAATCTTACCGGAGGAATAAGGTGCTACACGATTTGGATCCTGTGGAAAGGTCTTAGGATCTTCTAAAGCTGTAATCGTTAGTTTACCATTGTTTACTGAAATGTTTCTTTCACTGTTGGTATAATGCTCCAACTCGTTGTTTCCCCAGCCCCAGGTACCGGGATCATCATTGATATAGTAGCCGGTGTTATAATTCCAAACACTGGTATTCAGAGAAGTTCCGCTGAATTCATCATTCCAGATCAGATTCATACCAGCAACCTCTGGATTTTCAGGTGTACCGAGTTCTATTTCTCCAAGATCTGATATATCAGGTCTTGGAGCGTTAGGGTTACCGATAAAGGTGTAGTTTACATAATTGTTTCCAATGCTTCCGCCTTTTTGTCCATTGAGGGGATATCCGATTCTTATCTCCATATTTACCTGAATCGGCTGGAACCACAGACCATAGATATGATCTACCCAATATCCCCATTGATTCTTATCGGATAGAGTATTATAACCATTTCCGGAGTAGCTGAAACTGCTCTTACTAAAGTCGCTCAGTTCCACCCAGACACCATTTACTTTTAACTCATAAACAAACTTATCGAGTTCTGAACTGATCGGTGCACCTCCATCAATTTTAGGTAAAGGAATACCGATTGCTCCGGTTTCACCGGCTGTAAAAGTGGTTGCATCATATGCAGTTAGATTATAATTATTCCTTACCGGCTGATTGTAGGTGATCGTGTATATTAAAGCTGAATTAGAAGTCCTTGATTCCAGTTTAACATTGATGGATTCCGTAACGGTAAACCAATAGCCGCCTCCTCCGTCAGTAAACTGCCCGAAATTCTTGTCATAAATCCATCCACTGGCTGCATTATTATCAATGTCTATCCAGGTACTGCTTGCCACAGGCTTCACAAATACCTTTAGATCCTCTGCTACGGCAGCATAAGTGATAGAAGCATCTCCATTAAAGATTGGATACGTAAAGCCGGCTCCCCCTGTAACTCCTGCTGTAATATCAGGTCCCTGAGTTGCAGCCATGGAGGTGATTGTAGTTTTTGGTAAGTTCGTAAATACCAGTGTATAATCTAATGTAACACCTGTGGTTTTAGAGGCTAACCTTAAATATGTAGTCTCTGATACCACGAACCAATAACCGTTAAAGCCACCGTCACTCCAATTTCCCCAGTTAACATTGTAAGCAAAACTCGTGTTATCGATATTTACCCAGCTGCCATTAACCTTTACATTAACTGTTAAATCGCTGGCAACATCTGCCCATGTGGCTGCGCCACCGTTAAATATAGGCATTACAAATCCATAACTTGCCTGCCCAACTCCCGATTTGGTAATAACCGGACCGTCTGCTGCTGAAAAATAAGACATAGACGTAATAGCTGATGCTGCCTGAACCTGAGTTCTTCCGCCAAACGGTGTAACAATACTGCATAGAACCAGCATCATTACCATCATAAGGCCAAGTACTCGTCTTTTTATGACTTTTCCCTTTTGCTTAGATTGCTTCATTCTTAGCTCCCATCTGCGTGCTTTAGCACGCGTACAAATCAGGGGGAGTGAAAAGTATATTTCTTTCACTCTTTTCCTCCTTATTAATTTGGTTAACAGTTCCCTTAAGTCTTTAGAAATAAGCATGGCTGTTTCTATTCGGCTTATTTCTCCTCTCCTCCTGTTACTTACATTGTAATTGGCAAAATCATGCAATTAAAAGGGGGATTTTTTTATTTTAGTGTGTATTTTTTATTTTAGGGGATTTTTTAGATATTTTGTATGCTATAAGAAAGATTTTATTAATAGAATTGTCAATATGTTATAATTTTAACTAGAGTGCGTCGGAATATTGATAAATCCGGACTGGAAGTTCCATTTCAGGTGAGACAATAAAAAAAAGACATCATTGGGTGCGAAGTGGTGCTTAAAAAAGGGGCTGTTACAAAATGGCTGTAAGAAGAGAATACCGTATCTTTCCTGTAAAACACTGCCCGAAAGGCCTGCTGCCGATTTTGTGTGCTCAAAGCGAACATTTTTTGTACGATTATAACGCACGAAATTAGTAATGGGTCTTGAAATAGGTATGTGGAGGAAAGCCATGGGTCTTCTTACAGCAACATTGTTAAAATGCAACAGCCCCTGTTCTTATATTTAACCTTAACTGTTTCTCATCAGCTTCTTTTTTAATTTCATGCTGTCATTCAAATGCCCTATTTGATGTCTGGTTATTGGCATAAGCAAAATTCCTGCAACATTCTTTCTGCCCCAAAAATCAAGCAGCCACAAGGAATCCGGATGTTTTGTTACACCGCCTTCTTCAAGGATTCTTGCTATACTCTCAGATCTTACCTTACGCTTTATATCAGCCGGTGCCAAACTATTAACAATACTTCGCGTTCTAACTCCAACTGCCTTACGGTAATTCCTTAATTCTTCTAAATTTATGGAGTTACTCAAATCAAGGATTTCTCCATCTGTCATGGCATTTCCGGTATCTGTAACAGTCACTCCAAGCCGCTTAAGCCAGTCCTCATTTAATACCTGCTCTTTCTCTTGTATTAAAATATTGGCTGTTAAATCTTCAATTCTTGTGATATGCCATAAATTCCAGACAATCGTTACATCTTTTATTGTTGGCATTACAGTGAAGGCTTCTTTTGTTAACCCGCTCATTAGTTCATCATAATAACTATCCTCGCAATTATTTGATATCTCTGCCGTATGCACTATCCCATGTAAGTACAAACACAGTTCCATTGCCTCTGTAAATTTTTCAGTGTTTGAGATTGATTCCTTTAATTGCGCCTGTCTTGGATTCCAGTCACTACCTACCTGAAACATAAATATTCTCCTTAGATTATTTTTTTCTCTCGGATAAAAAATCTGTATTTTTCTGAAACCAACTGTTCCTGCCCCTCAAGCATCAGCCTTATTGCATTTTCAAGCACATCTCCTCTGATTCCCTCCGGCAGTGAAAGGTACTCCTCCATCTCCTGACATTCCTTATAGAACTCCTCAGACAGATTCCCCCGCCTGCTTAATATCAGTTCTGAAACAGGTACTTCTTTTCGTATAGTAACCACTTTTCTTACCTTGCCAAAATGATTATCAAAATTCTTCTTTAGGTATATCCTTTCAGAAGCGGATTCCAGAAAAGCGCAATAACCCATGGATTTCTGAATAAGGCTCTGATACCAGGAAAGCTGCTGGTCATTTTTATTCACCCTGGGGTTTAAGATATATACCGGAAGGATTCCCTCTGCCCGGTAATAATCATCTCTTAGATAAAACTCCTCAATTCCGGTGCTGTATAGTCTATACTCTACCGCCATAGAACCACCATCTGTAAAGGTTATATAAAAGCTGGTGTACAATCCGTTTTTTAACTTATATCTGGTATGTATCTCTGCCTGGGGAAAACTCCTTTTAAGAAGGTTATACAATAAACGTTTTCCTTTCAGTGCTTCTTCCGATTCTCTGTTCCCGGAATATTCACAGGCAGTCGTATCATAATGGGCAAAGTAAGGTTCCTTGATCAAACCCGCTGCCAGGTATACCCTCTCTCCGCACTCCCCACAGACCAGTTCTCCTTTGGAAGCAGCCATTTTCCACTTTTCCACCAGATCAACCCTATAAAAGCCGGCAGCATCTTTTAACTCATATGCACAGATTTCTTCGCCTTTATAGAAACAGTTTTCCATACTCCCTCGTTCCTCCGAATCTCTTACCGGATAATTCTGCACAGCCTAGATTTCTGCCAGATTCCAATCAGTGATTTTATGTACAGTGATTTTATGCAGTGATTTTATATACAGTGATTTTATATACAGTAATTTTACAGCTTGTATTAATCTTTAACACGTTCATACCAACATTATTTTATATTTTTCATATAGGATTTGCTTAAATTATCCACACAGGATATAATATTTAAAAGTAGTGTATCACATAAAACCTGACATATAAACAAACTGAAAGGAAAAATTTCATGAAAAAGTTTAAAATTTCCGATATTGGCATCGGAATATTGTTTACACTGTTCTTTATCTCTGCTGGTGTTATTCTGGCGGTAAATTTCCGCCCCCTTTATTATCTTGATATAAAGTTTCTGGAAATAGAAAAGACCTCCGGACTGGAGGCCTCTGTCATAAAAGAAAATTATGATGCTCTGATTGATTACAACTCACCTTTCTTTAAGGGTAAGCTTGAATTTCCAACCCTGCCGGCATCGGCATCCGGACTGGAACATTTTGTAGAGGTTAAAAATATTTTTGTCAGTTTCTATACAATATTTGCTGTCACAGCAATAGCTCTGCTTCTTATTCTGTTATATAAGAAGAAAAAGAAAGATTACAGTTACCTGCCTGTATCAAGTATAACCATTCTAGCATTGCCTATTATTGTTGGACTAGCTTGTGCTATTAATTTTGATAAACTCTTTATTGTCTTTCACAAGATATTTTTCCGCAATGATTACTGGCTGTTTGATCCGGCCACAGATCCAATTATCAATCTGCTGCCGGATACTTTCTTTATGCACTGCCTGTTCATCATTCTAGGTATCCTGCTACTCGGAAGCCTACTTCTGTTTTTGATTTCCCGCATTATACGGAAGAGTAATAATAAATTCCGTTCCAACACCTAAAGTACTGTTTACCTGTATATTGCCGTTATAAAGTTCAACAATGTGCTTTACAATGGAAAGTCCAAGGCCGGTTCCACCCTGTTTACGGGATCGGCCTTTGTCGACCCTGTAAAAACGTTCAAATATCCGAGCCAAATATTCCTTTTCAATACCGATACCAGTATCTTTCACAGAAAGTAGCAGATCATTTTCTTCTTCCTTTAGGCTTACTGTTATGGTTCCTTCTTCTGTATACTTTATTGCATTGTCAAGAAGATTAATAAGCAGCTGTTTCATTCTGTCAGGATTACAGTAAAAAGGTTTCAGATACGGCTGAGGCTCAAAGATAATCTGAATGGGAGAATCCTGTATCTCCGGATGAAGCAATTCTATCACCGCATTAACACATTCATTTAAGTCACTGGGAACTCTTTCAAATTCTCTTTTCGATTCAATTTCCTGCAGTATGAGGATATCCTGTATAAGCGAGAACAGTCGCTCTGCTTCTATATCAATAATATCAAGAAAACGATTTGCAACCGCTTCTTCTTTCATTGCACCGCTTTTAAGTGTATCTATAAAACCTCTGATAGAGGTCAGTGGAGTCTTTAATTCATGTGTTACATTGGACACAAAGTCTCTTCGCATATTTTCAAGCTTCTTTAACTGGGTAATATCTTCAATAATCAGAAGTATTCCAAAGGACTTTTCACCATCCAGTCCTAATGGCGTTCCTGTTACTCTGATATAACGCACGCCCTGGCCTGAAATGGAACCTTCTTTCATAACACTGCTTTTCATTTCCTTTACTTCATCAATGGCATCAAAGACTGCTGCATTTCTGAATAAGGTAAAAAGAGACTGCCCTGAGGCTATGGATTTGCTATTGTTACAAATCTTTTCAAAGGATCTGTTATAAAAAAGGATATCACTGCTGTCATCAATGGCTACTACACCAGCTTCCATACTGCTGAGCATTGCTTCTAACTCCGCATTCCTCTGGGTCAGGTTTGAAATATTACTTTTCAGATTTACTGCCATAATATTAAAAGCACGGGCCAATTTCCCAACTACCGACTTATCTCTGGTATAAATCTTTATATTATAATCTCCGTCAGATATTCTTTCTGCCGCTTTGGCAACCTCATTAATGGGTTTGGTCAGCAGCTTCGTAAAGATCGCTGCCGCTGCCATGGCCAGACCAACACAGAGAACAACTGTTATAAGCAGCGAGTCTGCCAGTTTGTCATAAAGTCCTTGAAGTGTAGAAAATGGCAGAGAGATACGGATTACACCGTCAAAATTATCAGTATGAATAGGCACTGCACTATATGAATATTCTCTTTTCATTGTCTGTGAGTGTCTGGTTACAGAAATACTCTCACCCTTTAGTGCTCCTATAACTTCTTCTCTTGACTTATGGTTTTCTTGTTTACCATCAGTTTCTGAATCTGCTACTACGTTACCTTCCTGATCTATGATGGTAATTCTGCAGTTGTACTTTTCCTCATATTTATCTACAAAGTCTTCATAATCTTGGGCTGTGTTAAAGGTGTTTAACATAAACATATCTCCAACCATTTCAGCCTGAGTAAGATATCGTTCCTTACTCAGGTTATAAAGATAGTCAGAGGTTTCAAACCAGAATAATATACCTGTTATTCCAAGGGCAAGTACAATGGTAATCAGATAGCTTACATAAAGTTTCTTCTGCATTCTAAACTTCACCCTCCATTATGCGAATTTATATCCCATACCCCTTACTGTTTTGATATAAATAGGATGGCTTTCATCCTTTTCGATTTTTTTACGCAGGTTACTTACATGAACATCCACCGTTCTTGTCTCTCCGATGTAATCATAACCCCACACTTTCTCTAAGAGATTGTCTCTTGTAAATACAATACCCCTGTTTTTTGCTAAAAGGTACAATAATTCAAATTCTTTAAAGGAAAGCTCAATGGGTCTCCCTTCAAAAGTTACAGTCCTTCTGGAACGATTGATTTCCATGCTGTCGATAATCAGCTTCTCTTCTCTCTCATCCTCGGTCTCTGTTACCTTTGCTATCCCTTCTGTTCTGCGCAGCACTGCCTTAATTCTGGCAAGAAGCTCATGAATACCAAAAGGCTTCACAAGATAATCATCTGAGCCAACTTCAAGTCCTACCACCTTACTGATTTCATCACTTTTAGCTGTAAGGAATATTACAGGTATTCTATTATTTGATTTATCAGCACGTATTCTTCTTAATACTTCAATTCCATCCATTCCCGGCAGCATCCAGTCTAAGAGCACTATGTCAACCTTTTCTGCTGCCAGAATTTCCAGGGCATGCTCTCCGGATTCTGACTTTAATACCTTGTAACCGTCTCGTTCCAGGTTATAGGCCAGCAATTCCAGTATGTGTTCTTCATCATCAACTGCTAATATGGTTTTCATCACAACTCCCGTCTGTGTGCTTTAGCACACCCCTCCTATTAGGATAATGATCTTATCCGATTGCTAAATCACCTGTAACAATATACGTAATCCACTCCGCAATGTTTGTAGCATGATCTGCCATACGTTCCAGATATTTAATAATAAAAAGGTAACAGATACACTGAGGCACCAGTTCCGGCTTGCTCTGCATGGTGGCAGAGAGTTCCTCTGTGATTTTCTCAAAATTATTATCTACTTCATCATCGCCATCAATAACAGCCTTTGCTTTCACAAGATCTGCCTCAACAAAGCTGTCAATTGTATTAATAACCATTTTCTTCATAGCCTCAATCATAAAGCTTAATGACTTGGGAGCTTCCATCTGAGGATATTTGTTAAGTTTGATAATATACTCTGAGATATCCGCACATTGATCTGCAATACGCTCAATATCAGTGATGATCTTCATAATAGAAGTGATTTTTCTTAAATCCGATGCCAGTGGCTGCTGCTTGGCAATTATATTAATGCACTCTTTTTCAATCTGCTGTTCCAGCATATCAATTTCATCGTCTCTGTCTATGATCTTCTTTGCCTTCTCAATGTCCTTATCATGGAGTACATCAATCATTTCATTCATAGACTGTTCCAGGATACTACCCATTTTTATTACATCATTGTTTAATTCCTCCAACTGTGCAAGAAATGTCTGTCTCATTAAGTATCAGCTCCTTATCCGCCTTTTTCAGGCATTTTGATTATCCTTATCATAGCATTTTCTAAAATAATTGCAAACCTTTTTCGCTGTGATTTCTATAAAAACGAAAGGAGCAAATCCCCTTAAGCTTTCCAGATATCAGCCAAATCTTCCGGTGATATAATCTTCTGTTTTTTTGTTTGAAGGTTTGTTAAAAATCTGTTCTGTATCTCCATACTCTATTACTTCTCCGGTGAGGAAGAAAGCTGTTTTATCGGATATACGTCCTGCCTGCTGCATGTTATGGGTAACGATAATAATAGAGTAATTGTTCTTTAATTCTGAAGCCAGGTCTTCTATCTTAAGGGTTGAGATAGGATCAAGCGCAGAAGTTGGTTCATCCATTAAGATAACCTCAGGTTCAATGGCAAGTGTTCTGGCGATACAGATTCTCTGCTGTTGTCCACCAGAGATCGCCAGAGCACTTTTCTTAAGTTTATCCTTTACTTCTTCCCAGATAGCAGCCTGACGAAGGGATTTTTCTACGATTTCATCCAATACACTCTTCTTCTTTACTCCGTGTATTCTGGGGCCATAAGCTACATTATCATAAATACTCATAGGGAAAGGATTCGGCTGCTGAAACACCATACCAACCCTTGATCTTAACATAATGGCATCGAAATCTTTATATATATCCACACCGTCAAGTGTGATTTCCCCTGTAATCTTTACCCCCTCCACAAGATCATTCATACGGTTAAGGGTTTTTAAAAATGTAGATTTACCGCAGCCTGAGGGTCCTATAAAGGCGGTAATCTTTCCTTTTTCTATATCCATATTTATTTTCTTAAGGGCTTGAAAATTACCATAAAATAAATCCAGATCCCTTACTGTAAATTTCACTTTATCGTTCAATGCATATCCTCCTGTTTTCATACATTAATCAGTTATCTGCTGCTCCCCGTCTTTTTAAGGAATACCTTCGTAATCATCTTTGATGCGATATTTAAAAGAACAATCAGAATCAATAATATTACAGCGATGGAACTTGCTGCTGACAAATCACCGGATTCCTTTATCAACCAGTACATTTTGGTTGTTAAAGTAGCAGCAGATGATTTTCCACCTACCAGTCCTTCTGGTATCTGTGCGATTGTTCCTGCAGTAAAGATAAGGGCTGCGGATTCTCCTACAATTCTACCGATACTAAGTATTACTGCAACCAGAATACCAGGTAAAGCTCCAGGTAAGATGATTCTTCCAATCGTTTGAAGCTTAGTAGCACCAAGTCCGTAAGAGCCTTCTCGGTAGGATCTGGGGATTTCTTTTAATGCCTCTTCCGTAGTCGAGATTATAGTAGGAAGCAATAATATACTTAAGGTTAGGGATCCCGCAAGAATGGAGTATTGCATTTTTAATACCTGTACGAATAAAAGCATACCAAAAAGACCATATATGATGGAGGGAATACCCGCCAGATTCTGAATGGCAAAACGTATGATACCAAGGACCCTTCCTGGCTTTGCATATTCATTCAGATAAATAGCAGCACCAATACCGATTGGTCCGGAAATAACCAGTGAAAGAAGGATAATGTAAATAGTAGATACCAACATGGGTATAATACCGCCGCCAGGCCTTACCACTTTAAGACGAAGTGTTCCTTCACTGTCTTTTAATAGTTGTACAGCATCGGCAAAGGATAAATCCTCCGTATTATCGGATCCGATCTTGGTTATCTCATCAGTCTTTTTCAGACTGTAAGGTGAATTCTTCAGGTTTAAGGCATCTTTAACCGGTGAATTTTTATCAATTTTTACGATCACCAGGTTCTTCTCGCCTTCCTTAACGGTTATGCCAAGAGAAGGAATATATCCTTCCTTACCTGTATCCGCTTTATCTGCCTGTAAGGCAACATTTACAAAGGTAGTCTTATCATCCCAGCTTCTTGTAAGGAAATTGAAGTTAATTCCGGGTGCGCCTTTGTAAACTATGAATCCGACAATTATTAATAAGATACTAACGGTTACGGCTGCTGCGAGATAAATTACTCCTCGTAAAACACCGTCCTGCATTTTTCTATTTTTATAATTCTTATTATTCATGCTGCTGCTCCTATGGATTTATCTTAAAGGGCCTTCATTCCCAAGCTTTTTCGTTATTCGGATTAATGTAAAGTTAATCCCCATTATGAAGGTAAACAGTATTACACCGGTAGCAAAAAGCATATCCTGATGCCTTCCGGAGGCATAGCCCATTTCCATGGCAATGTTGGTAGTTAAAGGTCTGATCTTTGAAAAAATACTGGTAGGAAGCCCACCGATATTATTACCTGCAATCATCATAACCGCCATGGTCTCACCGATTGCCCTTCCTATACCAAGTACCGTAGCAGTAAGGATACCGGAACGTGCTGCCGGAACAATAGCTTTGAATATGGTCTGTATTTTAGATGCACCCAGTCCATAGGAAGCTTCTTTATAAGATTTTGGTACGGCTCTTAAGCTGCTCTCACTTAAGGAGATAATAGTTGGAAGTACCATAATAGTAAGTACACATATAACTGCCAGTAAGGACTGGCCCTGGCCGGTGGGAGATATCTTATTAATCAGGGGGACGATAACACCAAGACCGAAAGCACCGTAAATAACGGACGGAATGCCGGCTAATAATTCTATTCCCGGCTTTAATATTGCTACTATTCTTTTAGGGGCTATTTCGGCAATAAATACAGCTGTCAATAAACCGATTGGAACCCCGAGCACAATAGCGCCCAGGGTTGCAAGGAGGGATCCTACGATCATGTAGAAAACTCCGAAAACATTATTGTTTGGATCCCACTTCATACCGGTTATAAAATCGAGAAAGCTGTAAGCATCGTTTCCGAAAAAGGGTTTAAGACCTTTTGCGAATACAAAGACGATAATTGCAATTACACTTAAGACACTGACTAGAGCACTTAGCAAGAAGATTATTTTAAACAATGCTTCTCTGTATTCTATTGCCTTACCTGTCTTCTTATCATTACTTACATTTTTCATCATTAGTCTACCTTTATTCCTCCGTGTTTTTCAACAAATGTCTGTCCGTCTGCACTAATAGAGAATTCAACGAATGCTTTTGTAGCAGCTGAAGCTGAAGCCTCTTTGTATACAAAAAGGAAAGGTCTGGATAATACATACTCGCCGGATTTAGAATGTTCAGGTGTACCCTCAACACCGTTTACAGTAAGAGCTTTAACTGTAGTATCAATATAAGAGAAGGATACATAACCAATTGCATTTTCATTTCCAGCAACTGCAGTCTGAACGTTACCATTTCCTTCTACTACTGTAGCACTTTCAGTAAGGCCGCCAGCATCTTCTAATTTCACTAACTCTTCAAATGCACTTCTTGTACCGGAAGCACCTTCTCTGGATACAACAACGATGTCTG
The DNA here is from genome assembly GCA_029256725.1 of Anaerocolumna sp. Lineage (GTDB taxonomy): Bacteria > Bacillota > Clostridia > Lachnospirales > Lachnospiraceae > Anaerocolumna. The sequence goes on from JAQSXJ010000015.1 coordinate 13,288, forward strand.
CATCGTTTCCACCGATCTGACTCCAGTTAGTTACCTGTCCGGAGAAAATCTTAGCAAGGTCTTCTGTACTGATATCTGTTAAAGGATTTGCAGGATTAACTGCTGCTGCAATACCATCATAAGCAAAAGTTACTTCTTTAATATCAGCTGATTTTTCTTCATCTTTTAAATTTCTGGAAGATGCACCGATATCATTTGCACCGGATGCTGTATCAGCGATACCAGCGGAAGAACCTGTTCCTGTATAGTTAATGGTTACATCAGGATTTAAAGCTGTAAACTCATCGATCATATCGTTTAAGATTTTTTCAACTGATGTAGAACCTGTTATGGTTACTGTTCCTGATATGCCGTCTGCAGGAGTTTCTGTTGCTGCATCTGTAGGTGCTTCTGTTGCTGCCGGTGTATCTGTTGCTGCTTGTGTAGGTTCTGCTGCGTTACCGGATGTATTGTTATTGGAACTTCCACATCCTCCAAGAACACCTACCATGGCAACGGTTAAAAGAACTGCCAGAACTTTATTTCTGATTTTCATTTTTTTCTTCCTCCTTGATTTGGGATCCCCCTGAGTTATTTCTTATTTGTTTCACTTACAGGTTGTATTCTACTATTCCTTTGTAATCGGTGTATTTTTGTAATGTAAAGTTTTTGTAAAGTCGTATAATCCTTGAAAACATCACACTTCAGCAGTTTTGTAATACTATTTTTACCGAAAAACATAAAATAAATCCTTGAATTTTATATTTATAGGCTGTTGTAATAGCTTTTGTAAACTATTAAAATACCTTGGATTACGGTTTAAATTGTGAATGAAAAAAGGTAGTAAAGTATTCAAAAGGCAGATTATTTAAATAGGACGGTAATTTACACAAAATAAAAAGCCTCATGCTTCCATAGAAATGTATAAGAAGTCCTAATTCTCTGTATATTTTCTGCTTGGCATATCATCAAACAGATAACTCGCTACGCTCAGACAATCTGTTTGATGATATAGCATAAAATCTTCAGAGAAAAGGACATCTAATACATTTCTATAGGCGCATGAAGCTTTCTATTTTGTGTAAATCACCTGAAATCGTATTAAATACAGGGCTTTTTGATACTTAGCTTAATATTCTATTGTTATTTATATATAGAAAGAAAGGAAAAGTGGATATAAAGTTTACCACTTTTATATCCTCTTTCCTTTCGATAATATAATTTAATTATTTCTATATTTACTAGGGTGTGTCTGAAAACTTATTGCACCGTTCTGAATACTCCACTTTGCGTTATTCTGCGCTGCAATTTAAGGAATGTAACACCACTACGTCCCCCAAATTTCGCCTTGCTGTTTTCGCAAATCGCCCCCCCACAAAGTGGAACATCCAGCACGGCACAAGCAGTTTTCAGACACGCCCTAGAGAGTCAAAAGTTCCAGTTGATTTAACGTTCTAAAGTAGATTTTATACAATTTCAGGAAAAATGCACAAAACAGAAAGAGCGAATGCGCCTATGGAAAGGGATTAGAAGTCCTTTTCTCTGAATATTTTGTGCTATCTTCTAAAACAGATTGTTTGAGCGATAGCGAGTTATCTGTTTTAGAAGATGTCCAGCACAAAATATTCAGAGAATTAGGACTTCTTATCCCTTGGAATGAAGCATAAGCCTTTCTGTTTTGGGTATTTTTCCGTCCGTATGACAACAAAACAGAACTTTTGACTCTCTAGTATATTTAGTACAGACAAAATAAGATGTATATTTAATTAAACGGATTGTAAAACCTGGAGCCATCCTGGAATGTAATTACCATAGCCAGGATACTAAAGAGGATAACTGCTCCTATGGTAATATAGTCAGCTGTTTTAAAAGGCCTTTCAGAGTACCAGGTTCTCTTTTTATGTTTACCAAAACCTCGCAATTCCATTGCGTTGCTGATCGTATCTATTCGTTCCAGACTAGAAAAGATAAGCGGAAAAATAATGGCTGCCATATTTTTGATACGTACCAGAAGCTTTACATTCTTTGACATATCTATACCCCTTGCCTCCTGGGCGGTCTTGATTTCCTGAAAGTTTTTCTGGACATCTGGAATATACCGAAGGGCAATGGCTATGGAATAACCAATGGTGTATTTTACACCAAGTTTATTAAGAGAAGCAGCAAATTCACTTGGGTTGGTGGTTACTACAAACATAAGTGCCACTGGGATTACTGTAAAATACTTAATTATGATATTTATTTCATAGAAGAGCTGTTCTTTGGTTATGGTATAATAACCTGCTAAATGTAACAGCTCCGTTCTGGTACCATATATTTTACTGCCCTGGTAGGGGGCAAAGAAAAATATTGCAATAACGTTGACTAGCAGGAAGAAAAAGATGACTTTCAGAACTGCTGAAACCTGATAGTATTCCGTTTTTGACATAACAAACAAAGCTAAACTGCTTATAAACATAAACAGCAGGATTCTTGTATCATAGGTAATCATCCCGACCACCGACCAAAAGATAAAGAATATCATCTTGGATACTCCACACAGGCGGTGAATCCACGTGCCTTTATCGGAAAAGGTAAGTAAACTTCCCATATTAGTGATTCACCTCCCTGTCATACCGAATAAAGCTTTCAACAAATCCCCTAGCTTCTGAAATCTCACAAGCTTCTGCCAGATAATAAAGTGATGTTACTTTTAGATTAGCTTTCTCAGCTATACCAGGCATGGTCAGAATCTTCGCCGGACGGTCATCAGCTACAAGAATTCCATCGGATATTACAATCGTTCGATCAGCATATTCCAGCATTAGATGCATGTCATGGGTTATCATTAGAATGGTAATTCCAATATCCTGACGAAGCTTTTCTAAAAACTTCATGATTTCTGTATAATGTCTATAGTCCTGACCTGCGGTAGGCTCATCTAATATTAGGATTTCCGGTTCCAATACCAGAATAGAAGCAATTGTAACCCGCTTTTTCTGACCGAAGCTAAGGGCGGATATTGGCCAATTTCTAAATGGATATAGACCGCAAACCTTTAGTACATGTTCTACCTTTTCTTTTACGGAAGCTTCCGTGTATCCCCGTGTCCGCAACCCAAGGGCTACTTCATCATATATCATAGGTTTTGAGATCATCTGGTTTGGATTCTGCATCACAAGCCCGATCTTCTCAGCATGTTTTGCAATGGACAGCTCTGCCATATCCCTCCCTTGATAGAAGATTGTTCCTAAACGAGGGCGAATAAATCCGCAGATAAGTTTTGAAAGGGTACTTTTACCCGCTCCATTCCTGCCAACAATACTTACCATTTCTCCCTTATGGATAGAAAATGACACATCGGTAAGTACGTCCTTCCCCTTCTGATATGCATAGGTAAGATCCTTTATAATAAGAAGTTTTTGCGTATCCACCACAGGCTCCGGCTCTGGAATGCTTTGGTACCAGTTAAGGATATTATCTCTTTGGTTTATGAGAGACATGTTATGTATATTGGAAGGATGATCCGTTGCCTGGATAGTTCCTCCCGAATATTTAACAGCAGTAATATAGAGAGGCTCTCTTATTCCATTTTCCTTCAAAATTGATTGGCTTAAAAGTTCATCAGGGGTGGTATCTGATAGAATCTTACCATCTCCGACTACAATGATACGGTCAACAGGTCGATGAAGCACGTCTTCTAGTCGGTGTTCGATAAGGATTATGGTTTTTTTCGTAGTTTGATGGATTTCATCAATTAATTCAATAGCATATTGTCCAGTGGCAGGATCCAAATTAGCCAGGGGTTCATCAAACAAGAGGATATCAGCATCGTTGGTCATAATACCAGCTATAGCTACCCTTTGCTTTTGACCCCCTGACAGGGCTGAAGGTGCTTGAGATAGAAGTTTATCTACTCCTACAAGTTCTGCGTATTTTCTAACTGTATCTTTCATGGTTGCCTGAGGGATACAGTCATTTTCCATGACAAAAGCAATATCTTCTCCCACCGTTAAACCAATGAACTGGCTGTCCATATCCTGCATCACCGTTCCAACCCTCTGAGAAATTCCAAAAATACCGACTTTTGCCGGATCGTTTCCGCTTATAACAACACTTCCCTGTATTTCACCTTCAAAGGAATTGGGTATCAGGCCATTGATACAATGGGCAAGAGTTGATTTTCCGGAACCGGAAGGACCTATAATCAGAACTTTTTCTCCTTCGTAAAGGGTCAGATTAATATTTGTCAGAGTGGGCTTTTTTTGTGTTCTATATCTAAATGTGAAATCTTTAAATACAATAATCTCTTTCTTCATATTTATACCCATTGCATATCCCAGGCTGGCCTGTGATACTGCCACAAATAATAAGGAGTGAAAGAATTTCAACGTGGCATCCTTCATTTCATAATTTTCTTTCACTCTTCCTCCCAGCAGAAAACAGGAATCCTTTTTACAGGATTCCTGCTATGTAATCTAGTCTTCCCTGTCAAGGCTTGACGATCTTGCTTTCACTCTGGTATAAGCAAGTGCCAGTAAGGTACCGAGAATACCAATAGTGATGCTGTTGCCGAGAAAGGCAAAAAATCCTTGGGCAAATACTTTGTTAACAGGTTCAGCATAAATAGCAATATCAAAGACAGGTGCCAGGCCGATCCAGGCAATTGCATTTGCAACTATTTGTGCTACATTAAATAAAACAATCTGTTTTCCCGCAAAGCTGCCCTTCTCAATCTGGTATTTCCCAGCAAGGATACCAGCCAAAATACCAAATACGGCATCAGGAAATACCCAGCTCCACCATATACCACCGTATTGGAAGGCGTCTGCCAACGCGTGACCAAGGAATCCTACCGCTCCGCCTACCACCGGACCATAAAGGGCGGCTATTAGTGCAAGCAATGCTGCTCTTGGCTGGATAGCAGTGTTTGGAATAAATCCCAAGGGTATTGAAACGAGAGAAAGCACAATGTAGAGTGCAGTTCCGATTCCTATAGCAACAACTGCGCGAATACTTATTTTTTTCATAAGATATTCCTCCTATCATAAATATGAATTTTTATTATATCAATACCATTATAGGTATTAATAGTTTATGCCACTACCAATAGAGTATTAATGGTTTATATGAATTCATATAATTCCTATTAGATTAATATACATTAGTACTTCCTGTTATGCAAGTATTTTTTACTTATATAAATATCCTTTTCTAGTTTCTTAACAGTTGCAATTTACTTACAATACTTCCTATGTTAAAATACTTCTAACTGATGAGAACTTTAGGAGGATAAGGGTATGAAAAAACAGGATTATATCACCTGGGATGAATATTTTATGGGTATTGCGATTTTCTCTGCAGAACGCAGTAAAGATCCCAGTACAAGTGTTGGAGCATGTATCGTAAGTCAGGATAACAAGATTCTCTCTGTTGGTTATAATGGAATGCCTATTGGTTGTTCCGACGATGACTTTCCCTGGGAGAGAGACGGTAATCCCCTTGACACCAAATATTTCTATGTATGTCACGCTGAAATGAATGCCATACTTAATTATACCGGTCCTGATATGAAAGGTGCCAAACTCTATGTAACCTTGTTCCCCTGCAACGAATGTACAAAAGCCATCATACAAAAGGGAATAAGTGAGCTTATCTACCTCTCAGACAAATATGCAGATACAGATGCTACAAAAGCTGCCAAACGAATGCTTGATGCTACCGGAACTACATATAGACAGTATCAGCCAATTAACAGGGATATTACTATCTCTTTATAATTCTTCTTAAGAAATTAATCATTATTCTTAAGTTATTTTTTCTTGCATTCCGGTTTATATTTATGGGATGATACTATATAAGTAGAATTAAGTTTTTTACTGGAATTCAACTTATATAGATACTAACTTTCAAAAGAGGATCTCATATACTATGAACGCCAAGGACAAGCGCCGCAGAAAAAGACACAGACGAAAAATTATAAATATAACTGCCTTAACCAGTCTTTTCATGATTATGGCTGCAATCGTTGTTATAATGATTTTATCGGTAGTGAAATACCACAAGGATGCTCCTAATGGTTTCGCTTATTATACCATTGCACCACCTCCCATTACGGAGATGTTACTTACTCCTAATGATTATTCCAGACCGGAAGAACCAATGAAGAAAGTTAAGGGTATCGTAATTCATTATACGGCTAATCCTGGCACTTCTGCCAAAGCAAATAGAAACTATTTTGAGAATCTTAAATTTCAGACCAGGATCTCTGCCAGCAGTCACTTTGTAATCGGCTTAAATGGCGAAATTGTACAATGTATTCCCTTAGATGAAATTTCCTTTGCCTCCAATGACAGAAATGTTGATACTATCTCAATAGAATGCTGCCATCCGGATGCTTCAGGGGAATTTAATAAGAAGACTTACGAATCCTTGATTGCCCTTACTGCCTGGTTATGCAGCAAATATAATCTGGATCAAGAGGATATCTTAAGACATTACGACGTTACCAGGAAACTCTGCCCCTTATATTACGTAGAACATGAAGACAAATGGGAAACCCTGAAAGAGGATGTTTTCACATATATAAAAGAAAAGGAAGCTTCAGCCGAACTGGACTAAAGCTTCCTTTTTATTCTGGTTATTTATTCAACACTGTAGTTGGGTGCTTCTTTGGTAATATGGATATCATGAGGATGGCTTTCCTTTAAGGAAGCAGCAGAAATCTTAACAAATCGTCCGTTCTGCTTTAAGGCTTCAATGGTTTTGGTTCCGCAGTAACCCATTCCGGAACGAAGACCTCCCATTAACTGAAATACTGTGTCTTCTACATTTCCTTTATATGCTACTCGGCCTTCAACACCTTCCGGAACAAGTTTCTTGGCATTGCTCTGGAAATATCTGTCCTTGCTGCCATTTTCCATCGCTGCAATTGATCCCATTCCACGGTATACTTTATATTTTCTTCCCTGGTATAATTCAAATTCTCCGGGACTTTCTTCACAGCCTGCAAAAATGCTTCCCATCATACAAAGATTAGCACCGGCTGCAATAGCTTTCGTAATATCTCCGGAGTATTTGATGCCTCCATCGGCGATTATAGGTATATCATATTTCTTAGCTGCTGCATAGGAGTCCATGATAGCTGTAATCTGCGGAACACCAATACCTGCAACAACTCTGGTAGTACAGATGGAGCCAGGTCCGATACCAACCTTAACCGCACTGACTCCGGCTTTGATAAGATCCTCCGTTGCTTCTTTGGTTGCAACATTTCCTGCTATAATCTGAAGCTCAGGATAAGCATCCCTTACCATACGTACAACTCTTAATACATTAGCGGAATGTCCATGAGCTGTATCTATAACGATTGCATCTACCTTGGCATTTACCAATGCATCTACTCTCTCTAAAATGTTTTCTGTCACACCAACTGCTGCTGCACATAAGAGTCTTCCCTGAGCATCCTTAGCGGATAAAGGATATTTAATCTGCTTCTCGATATCTTTTATAGTAATAAGACCGGATAAGTTACCGTCTTTATCTACAATTGGAAGTTTTTCTTTTCTCGCAGTACCAAGAATTTTCTTTGCTTCTTCAAGTGTAATGCCAATAGGAGCTGTTATAAGACCTTCTGAGGTCATGCTTTCCTTTATTTTCTTGGAAAAATCTGTCTCAAATTTAAGATCACGATTGGTAATGATACCAACCAGACGCTTTCCTTCTGTTATAGGAACACCTGATATTCTGTATCTTGCCATTAATTCATTGGCATCTTCTAATGTATGTTCTGGAGACAAATAGAAAGGATCTGTAATAACACCATTCTCGGATCGCTTAACCTTATCAACCTCTTCTGCTTGTCTGATAACTGACATATTCTTATGGATTACACCGATACCACCCTGCCTTGCCATGGCAATGGCCATTCTGTGTTCCGTTACGGTATCCATACCAGCACTCATCATAGGTATATTTAATTTAATAGTCTTAGTCAGATAAGTTGAAACATCCACTTCATTGGGTATTACTTCTGAAAAGGCTGGTACCAGTAAGACGTCATCAAAGGTAATGCCTTCACCGATTATAGTTCCCATCTTATTTTTCCTCACTTTCTTTTCCCGTTTGCAATTTATTTTTAGTTAATTTTTAAAAGTATAACGAATTAAACTATGCTTGTCAACTAGAAAAAATAGTTTTTGTCTTTGGCACAAATACATCAAGCTTCTAATGTCTTTTCCTCAGATACATACGTCTTTCTATACTGAACAGGCATGTTATGCAAAGACCCGTGCACGCAGCTAGCACCACACGCTCTGCCTCACTTGGTGGGAGCTCGGCAGAGCTCATGAGCCAGTTTTAGTAAATATCTCATATTAACTTAATTTATTACATTGAGAAAATCTCCGGGCTTAAAATATACCATAAAAAAATACCCAGAAGACCTTGTCATAACAGACACTGTCCTGGGTACATTTCTTAAGCTTCTATTACATATATACATTCCTGCAATACTTCTTTTGCTGTAGGATAAACTTCCATTACCCTATAATTCATAAGCTGTAATTAATACTGTACAAGCTTTCTTGGGTTCTTCATCTTGATGCAGTTTAACATTTTCTCGTTAGGCTCAAATAAAATCTTTAAGTTCTTCTCACCCTGACGATAAATGATTACATAAGGGGTAGTTTCCTTATTACCGGAAGAGAAATCCTTCACATCGCATTTAATATGATTATAACTATCCAAAGCATGGGAACCCTGAGGCGCCATTACTTCAACCTGTTCAAAGTCAATTTTAAGTGCATTCTTTCTCTTTGATTTACCCATAATCTTATCAAAATCCAACTGCCCATCACAGAATACATACTCATATTCTAAACTAAGCCTTGGAAAGAAATAAAATATACCTACAATTACTATAGCTGCTACAAATAACATTATCTGGTTGCTTAATGATATAATGAACAACAAAACAGCTGCAAATATCAATAATACTCTTATAGCATATGTCCCAGCAGTTTCCTTTCTCTTGACTCCTGCTTCTGCATATAACTCGTTCATTTTTATGCCTCCTAACCTTATTTTATGCCTTAATCCTATTATACATTTTGACATTATTATAATAACAGGCTGCTGATCAATCAGCTTTTTTTCCGAACGGCACGTCTTTAAAATCATTATACTAAAAAAACTCACAAAGGAAAAGCCTTAATATCAAAATAATTCTAATATCTTTATAAAAAGTTATAAAAAATTGAGGAAAATCAGCAACTAAAAAAGCTGTTTGAATTCTTTAAAAGAATTCAAACAGCCATTCTATTATTTATTTATAAGAACAAAAATAGGAATTACATCATTCCCATTCCGCCGGCACCTGCAGGCATTGCAGGTTCATTGGATTTAATATTCGCTACTACAGATTCTGTAGTTAACAGAGTGGATGCAACACTGGTAGCGTTCTGAAGAGCGCTTCTTGTAACCTTTGCAGGATCTAAGATACCAGCAGAAACCATATCTACATAAGATTCTTTCAGAGCATCAAAACCAACTCCGGGTTCTTTCTCTTTTACCTTGCTGGTAACAACGGAGCCTTCAAGACCTGCGTTGGATACGATGCAGTGAAGAGGAGCTTCTAGTGCTTTTAAGATAATGTTAGCACCTGTCTTCTCATCACCTTCTAATGTAGCTGCTAATGCAGCAACATCCTTGGAAGCATGAATGTAAGCGGAACCACCACCTGCTACAATACCTTCTTCAACAGCTGCTCTTGTAGCTGCAAGAGCATCTTCCATACGAAGTTTCTTCTCTTTCATTTCTGTTTCAGTAGCAGCACCAACACGGATAACAGCTACACCACCTGCTAATTTAGCAAGTCTTTCCTGTAACTTCTCTTTATCGAATTCAGATGTTGTCTCTTCAATCTGAGCTTTGATCTGAGCAATTCTTGCATCAATATTGTTCTTCTGTCCTTCACCATCAACAATGATAGTATTTTCTTTCTGAACTTTAACGGATTTTGCACGGCCTAACTGATCAAGAGATGTCTCTTTTAAATCAAGACCTAAATCGTCAGAAATTACTGTACCGCCTGTAAGAACAGCGATATCCTGAAGCATTTCTTTTCTTCTGTCGCCATAGCCAGGAGCTTTTACTGCAACAACGCTGAAAGTACCTCTTAATTTGTTAACGATTAAGGTTGTTAATGCTTCACCTTCGATATCCTCAGCAATTATTAAAAGTCTTGCACCAGACTGAACGATCTGCTCTAATACAGGAAGGATATCCTGAATATTGGAGATTTTCTTGTCTGTGATCAAGATATATGGATTGTCTAAGTTTGCTTCCATTTTGTCCATGTCAGTTGCCATGTAAGCAGAGATGTAACCTCTGTCAAACTGCATACCTTCAACCAGGTCAAGCTCTGTCTTCATAGTCTTTGATTCTTCAATTGTGATAACACCGTCATTGGATACTTTCTCCATAGCGTCTGCTACCATTTCACCAACGGAATCATCACCAGCGGAAATAGCTGCAACTCTTGCAATCTGCTCTTTACCGTTAAGTTTGGAGCTCATTTTTAAGATAGCTTCAACTGCTACTTCAGTAGCTTTCTGCATACCTTTTCTTAAGATAATAGGATTAGCGCCTGCTGCCAGGTTCTTAATTCCTTCGTTGATCATAGCCTGTGCAAGTACAGTAGCTGTAGTAGTACCATCACCAGCAACATCATTAGTCTTTGTTGCAACTTCTTTTACTAACTGAGCTCCCATGTTCTCGAAAGCATCTTCTAACTCGATTTCCTTTGCAATGGTAACGCCATCGTTTGTTATTAAAGGAGCACCATAGGATTTATCAAGTACAACATTTCTTCCTTTAGGTCCTAATGTAACTTTTACTGTATTAGCTAATAAATTAACGCCACTTTCCAGAGCTGCTCTGGCTTCTGCACCATGTTTAATTTCTTTTGCCATTTTAATAACCTCCTAAATTATTTAATCGTAAACTTCCTATCCGGTTAGATACAACCTACACAAAACATACCAAAAATACATTTTGGCACGGTATACTACGAAATCTTATATAATTAGTCTTCTACTATAGCAACGATATCGTTCTGTTTAACAACGATGTATTCCAAATCCTCTAACTTAACTTCAGTTCCGGAATACTTAGAGAAAATAACCCTATCTCCAACCTTAACCTGCATTGTTACTTCTTTACCGTCCACAACACCGCCGGGACCTACTGCAATAACTTCAGCCTGCTGAGGTTTTTCTTTTGCCTGACCAGGTAAAACGATACCTGATTTTGTTGTCTCTTCAGCAACAAGCTGCTTTAAAACCACTTTGTCTCCTAATGGCACTAATTTCATTTTCATTTCCTCCTTATGATATCAATATTTCATTAAAAAAGGCATATTTTGAGTTTTATTAGCACTCGCTTCTATTGAGTGCTAACCGATAAACATATATTAGTAAATTTGCATTTATAATGCAACTATACTTTCCGCTCAAAAACAGGTAAAATAAGCATATATATAAACTTAACTCTCAAATAATCCTCTTATCTCATTTTTACTCACTTTTTTATTACATTACCAGCAATTACTACTATTATATAGGAATATTCATCTCATAGCAATCCTCAATTACACGCTGTATCTATTATTTACCACATATTCAATTCTATTCCTTATATCTTATATACTAAAGGGGCGTCATATACCAAAGTGATGGCAGCTTAATTCAAGATCTTCTTATGGCATACTGCCGAGCAATCAGTTGTCGGCATACACGAAAAAGGCTTACCAAAAGCACCAGGAAACCTCAAAAGCCATGCAGTAAATTGTGACAGTTAAAAGCTATATTTACCGCTTGCTCGACCTGGCGGACACACAAAAAATAAGAGAATGGAACGTTGAGGTATGGAACACGCCTTGCAAGTGTCAATACACCTGCCCTCCTTGCCGGTTAATGAACTCCCGATACAGTTCGGATTAAGAATTAAAGTCCACCGTTGACCTTTTAGGTAAATAACAATATAATGACACAGCATTGAAGGAATTCACATTGAAGAAATTCACATTAAAGGGATTTGACAACACTTCCTCAAATGTGATTAGAAATAAATGGTGGAATTAATCTTAAGGTAATGTTAAGGTTAACCATATTTAACTGAAAGGTAGGGCTACTATAATGAACTTACGGCTCGAAGATAAGATGAGCAAGGAGAGAGGTGAAACCATGAACAAAACAATTCTGATTGTAGATGACGAGAAGGAAATTCGTGAGCTTCTCCGGTTATACATAGAAAAGGACGGCTACTTTGTGATACAGGCTGAAAATGGATTGGAGGCACTTAAACAGTCCGCGACCGCACAGATTGATTTGGCTGTCATCGACATTATGATGCCGAAGCTTGACGGCTATCAGCTGATCAAAGGTTTGAGAGAACGCAGCAACCTTCCCATTATTATTGTGAGCGCCAAAACGGAAAATCATGAGAAAATATTGGGGCTTGACCTTGGTGCGGACGATTATGTGACAAAGCCTTTTGACCCTTTGGAGGTCACTGCTCGAATCAAAGCTCAATTACGCCGCTATGATGGAGGTGCGGCGGATTCCGAAGCAGCTTTACTGACGGCAGGCAAACTGTGTATGGATGTTTTTGCTTGCACCCTTAGCTTTGGCAGAGGGACAATCCCTCTTACCGCTACGGAATTTAACATGATGAAGCTGTTTATGCAAAGTCCCGGACGTGTATACACCAAACAGCAGATTTATGAAGCAGCATGGCAGGAGGCAGCCATCGTAGACGACAATACAGTGATGGTCGCCATTAGCAAACTGCGCGGCAAACTTCCCGGCGATGGCGCGGTATCTATCGGAACTGTCCGGGGATTAGGGTATCGTCTGGAGGTGCATACATGAAGAAAAGGTGTAGTTTCAAAAGGGCCATCATGGGCAGATTCATAGGCTATACCATCGGAATTGCACTGACGCTTCTGGTATTGGAGTTAATATTCAGTCTGTTTACATGGAATAAAGGGATGAACTTCTCTGAACTGGCGTCTTCCCCTCTGGCCGAGGGAACTAAAACCTTGCAAATCACGCTTTCTGTTTTCTGGAATCTTATCACAGCTGCCGTATATTTTATAGGGATTACCCTTTTGGGGCGCGGAATTAACAGGAAAATCATGGAACCCATACAGAAAATGGAAGAGGCTTTCAAAGAGGTTACGGCCGGCCATTTGGACACTACGCTGGACTTTGAAACAGAAACGGAATTTGGCGAAATGCGGGATGCCTTCAATTTTATGGCTCGAAAGCTAAAAGACTCCGAAGAAAAGCGAATGACAATGGAAAATGAGAGGATGCAGCTTTTCTCCCACATTGCTCATGACTTGAAAACCCCCATGACAACGATTTCCGGATACGCGGGGGCCTTGGCAAGCGGTATGGTGGAGGAACCGGACAAACAGCGGGAATACCATCTGGCGATAAAAGCGAAATCCGGTCAGATGAACCAATTGATTGATCAGCTGCTTTCCTATTCCAAGCTGGGTACGCCGCAATACCGGATGAATTTTGCGAAGGTTGACCTTGTAGAGCTGCTTCGCGCATCTTGTGCCACTTTGTTTGGTGAAATCGAAAACAAGCAGATGAACTTGGAGCTACGGCTACCGGACAAGCCCGTATATTACCTGGTGGATTCGTTGGAAACTAACCGGGCCATCAGCAATCTGCTGACAAACGCTATCCGCCATAACCCGACGGGCAGCCTATTGTCCGTGGGTCTGACGGATGAACTCGGCCGTATAGAGATACAAATTGCCGATAACGGAGCAGCTATCCCGAAGGCAATCGCAGGGAATCTGTTTGAGCCTTTTGTTTCCGGCAGTGATTCAAGAAGTACCAGCAGTGGAACAGGACTTGGGCTTGCCATTGTGAAAAAGGTGATGGAACAGCATTCCGGCGAGGTTTTCGTACTGGACGCACCCTCTCCTTATACAAAGATGTTTGTCCTAAGCTTTCCAAATGCTTCAGAATAAGATAAACAGAGGAATAAGTGTTAACCATTTTGTACCTGCGTAATCCTCATTGCAAAACATGGATGCGCAAAAACGTGTACCGGAAAGGGGGATAGATATGTATCATAAAATGATAAAAAACGATATACGCAAAAGTAAGCTGATTACTACGACGATTACAGCGTTTATCCTCGTTGCCGCCATGCTGACTGCTTTGGCCGCATCGCTGACATTAAACCTATTCGGCACTATCGACAATATGCTTCTTTCGGCAAAGGCGCTCCATTACATGCAGATGCACACAGGCGATGTAGATCTGGAACAGCTGCAAAGCTTCGCGGAAGCTAATGACAGCGTAGAAGATTATCAGGTATTGGAGTTTCTCAACATCGAAGGTGCGGACATTGTCATTGGGAACGATTCCCTTGCAGAAAGCATACAAGACAACGGGCTTAGCGTGCAGGGCGAGAAATTCGACTTCCTGCTTAATTTAAACGGCGAGGTCATCCATCCTGCCGACAGTGAAATCTATGTCCCCCTTTATTACAGACAGGAAGGAATCGCGGCACTTGGCGATACGGTGACAATCCACGGCATTTCCTTTACCGTTGCGGGATTTTTACGGGATTCTGTCATGAACGCGGCACTGATAAGCTCCAAGCGTTTTCTCGTGAGCCAAGCAGATTTTGAAAGAGTCCGTAAATTCGGACAGTTAGAAAACCTTATTGAGTTCCGGCTGGCAGCGGACGTTTCCTTCCCTGCTTTCGAGGCAGCTTATCAAGGCGCGGGGCTTCCGGCAAACGGTCCGCCCGCTATCACTTACACTCAAGTGAAGATGATAAACGGCATTACGGATGGCATCATGATTGCCGTACTGATGTTGATAGGCATCCTTGTCATACTCGTTGCATTTTTGTGTATCCGCTTTACGTTATTGGCTAAAATTGAAGAGGATTATAAGGAAATAGGCGTACTAAAGGCAGTTGGGATGCGGATATCGCAGATTAAAAAGCTCTACCTTACAAAATACGGTACAATTGCGGGTGTAGCCTGCGGGCTGGGTTTTCTGATTTCCCTGCCACTCCAAATTCCTTTCATGAAAAATATCCGATTGTACATGGGGGAAAGCGGCACCCCCTTACCCGGCTTGCTCTGTGGGCTTCTGGGGGCGACGGTAATCTTCGGGGTTGTCATGTTGTATGTGAACGGCGTGTTACGGCGCTTCCGTAAAATATCCGCGGCACAGGCGGTGCGATTCGGTGCGCCACTGGAAAGATCAAAATCGTCCAGAAGCTTCCTGCTGAGTAATAACAGGCTCTTTTCCAGGAATATCTTTCTAGGAATCACGGATGTTCTTTCCCGGAAAAAGCTGTATGTCACCATGCTGATGGTACTGGTCATCTCCTCATTCATTATGATTGTGCCCCAAAATATCAGCAGTACCATTTCTGCAGAAAGCTTCATCACCTACATGGGCATGGGAATTTGCGACGTTAATATCGGGGTGATGCGGACACAGGTAGAGGACGTTCCGGGAAAGGCGGCGGAAGTTGCTGATGTGCTGGCTGAGGACGAGAATGTTGAAAAGTATGCTTTGTTCACGGGCATGATGTTAGACCGAAAAGCGGATGACGGAGCGATAGAGAAGCTACGGGTGACCTTTGGTGATTATTCCGCCTTTCCTATCACCTACTCCGAGGGTCGTGCGCCTCAATCGGAATCGGAACTCGCCCTCTCCGTCCTCAATTCCAAAGACCTTGAAAAAACCGTTGGGGATGAAATTATTCTAATCGTTAACGGCTCGGAAAAACACCTGATGGTCTGTGGGATTTACTCTGATGTCACCAACGGCGGTCGAACGGCACAAGCCATTTTTGACACAAATAACGAAGATATTTTGAGCATCGGCGTGGCGGTCACATTCCGTGACCGCCAGAGTGTAGATGCAGCAGTATCACAGTACAGGGAACAATTCCCCTTCGCTAAAGTTACCGGCATCCACGAAAGCACCCGGCAGATGCTTGGCTCTATGCGGGATGCCATCAAAATGGCTTCCGTTGTCGCTACCTTGGCAACCGTCATCCTCACACTATTGGTCACGGTGCTGTTTATGAAAATGCTGGTGGCGAAAGACCGTTATCCCATTGCCATACTGAAATCAATGGGCTTCACCGGTGGGGATATTCGCGGGCAATATCTTACGCGCTCCATCACCGTGCTGGCACTGGGCATAATCCTCGGCACGATTCTGGCAAACACCCTGGGAGAGCTTGTCGGCGTGGCAATCGTTTCCTCCTTTGGTGCAACAACCTTCCATTTTGCAGTAAATCCGTGGTTTGTCTACCTCGTTTCGCCTCTGCTGATTACAGGTTGCGTCGTCGCCGCCACCATGCTGGGCGTTTCCGGTATCCAGGCATTAGTAATTTCCGAACATATTAAGGAGGCTTAACATTATGAATAGCATCATTACTGGTAAAAATATCGTGAAAATCTTTGGCAAGGGTAACCAGCAGGCAAAAGCTCTGAACGGAGTAAACGTGGAAATAGCAAAGGGTGAGTTTGTTGCTGTGATGGGACCGTCCGGTTCCGGTAAATCCACACTGCTGTTCGCACTCAGCGGCATGGACGAGATTACAAGCGGGTCGGTAAAATTTAGGGAAACCGAACTATCTAAACTCCGTGAAAACGCCCTTGCGGATATTCGTCGGACAAAAATGGGCTTTGTCTTTCAGCAACCCACTATGCTGAAAAACTTGAATCTTTTGGATAATATACTTCTCCCCGCTACGGATAAGGGCAAAAAGGATAAAGCAAAACTCACGCTAAAGGCGAAAACCCTGATGCAGAAAACGGGGATTGACGGGCTTGAAAGCAGGGATACAACGGAGGTTTCAGGCGGCCAGCTCCAGCGGGCCGGTATCTGTCGCTCCTTGATGAATGAGCCAGAGATTCTTTTTGCCGACGAGCCGACCGGCGCGCTCAACTCAAAGGCGGCAGAGGAAATCATGGGGTTGTTGATGGACATCAACAAAGAAGGTACAGCCATATTGCTTGTGACCCACGACTCGAAAGTCGCGGCCATGGCTGACAGGGTTCTGTTTACAAAGGACGGGAATATCGTCTCCGAACTACCGCTACAAAAGTTCAACGGCAGGGATATGGAGGCGAGAGGGGGAAAGGTACTCACCGAGATGGCGGCTGTAGGTATTTAGGTAATCTCAAATAGTCATAAACGGAGCGGATGAAGAGCCGATAACTGTGAGTTAATCACAGTGTCGGCTCTTGCTATTTCATAACAACCCAAGCTATGCAATTACTGACACTCTCAACACAAATGCCACTCCTTAGTTTTGAAGTTAGGTGCACATACAAAAAACGGAGGGCTTGTATATTTCCATCACAAAAAATATTATAGAGCTATGGGGATATTATATATGATCTATATGACGGGGGAATAACAAGTAGTCAGGTCAAAGGCACGGACTATTATTTCTACAATCCTCTCCTATGGCACGGACAACACCTTTAGAATCACAGTGCATCGCGTAATCCATCTTGTACAATCTCTTCCTACATGCTATACTCTTAATAAGTATATTAACCCTCTCGGTTTCATGCAATAAATCTGCACCTTAAAATTGAAAGGAGTACAAAAGCATATAAATGAAAGAAAAATTATACACTATACCGGTTAACGATGCCTTTGACAGTGAATGTGAATGTCCCGTCTGCTTTATGCGAAAAACCCTGGAAGATAATGCAGTTGAATTTACTATGGGTCCCAGTTATATGGAGGACGATGTAAGAGCTGAAACGGATAAGATCGGCTTCTGTAATTATCACTTAAGCAAGATGTATGAGAATCAGAATCGTCTGGGTCTTGCGCTTATGCTAAAGACTCATATGGATAAGACAATAAAGGATCTGGAGCAGTTATCCCTTAAGAAAGTAAAGGGACCTGGGTTATTCAAAAAGAATACAGAAGCCTCTCCCGTAAAAGAATACACAGATAACCTTATGAACTCCTGCTATATCTGCAATAAAGTCGAGAATACCTTTAACCTGTATATAACCACTTTATTCTCTTTATATAACAGCGAAGAAGCTTTCCGCCAGAAATTCAAATCTTCAAAGGGCTTCTGTAACACCCATTTCGGTTTGCTTCATGAGGCTGCTCCTAATCATTTAAGCGGAGATAAGTTAGAAAACTTCCTAAAAGAATTAAATCAGGTATATATAGAGAATATGAAACGAGTACGTGATGACCTTGAATGGTTTATTGATAAATTTGATTACCGCTATGTTAATGAACCCTGGAAGAATTCAAAAGATGCACTTCCAAGATCCATGACAAAAACCAATAGCACACTCTAAAGTGTAAAATTAACAGACCAGCCGCAGAATATTTCTAGCTATAAATAATAGCTTAAGATATTCTGCGGCCGGTCTGTTTTTACAATCTTTATATTTGATTAAACTACTTTTTTAATTAAGTTGATCTTTTACCTCATTCTGGGATAAAACGTCTTATATTCCAACCTCTTCACACTTAATCAGTAAAAGCTTTAATAAAATAAACTTTGATTTGATAATTGAATTATGATTTCATTTATGCATTCTCATCATCCAGTTTGAGCATGTCCTTTAATTCCCTTGCTTTAGACTTAATACGCTCATTGGCATCTCTGGAAATCAGAACTCTTGAAATCCATCTGCTGGATTCCTCCATCCTGCCGCTTCTTCTAGCCAGGTCAGCAATCAGATACATCATGGTGTTCTCATCCATACCGCATAAGGGGAAGGATTCCTTTGAGAAGGCTTCCATAAACCCATCACAGGCATTTTTGATAAATTCAAACTCTTCATCATGAAGATTTTTGATTTCTTTTCTGATATCCTCTGTCAGTCCCTGTTCTGCTAAAGATTCTGCCTTTCCTCTTAGAAGCCAAGCAGTCTTTAAGCAGGTATAAGCTCTTTCACTGATTTTACCCTTTTTTACAATGGTATTTACCAAAGCAAGCTTATGTCTTGAAATTGCCTCATCATAGGAAAGCACTTCACCTTCTGCCGCCAGTCCTTTAAAAGACGCTGATATATTTTCCTTAATCAGCTTAGCCTGAGGTGATGTCATATAATTATAGAATCTGTTCAGCGCTGCATAACCGCAATGAGGGCATGCTATAACATCATATTTAAGAGAATCCATATGCTGATATTTGGGACGTAAGTCCGTATCAGCGGAGATTAACTTAACTTTACCGGTTTTAACCGTTTTTGTTTTGAAGCTTTTATCACAAACAGGACAGTTAAAGGATTTCTCAAAGATAAAATCAGATTCCACTATCTGAACCTTCTCTTCGCCACCCTGCTCTGCCTTTTTTGCTTTTTCTTCTGTTGCATATACATCCAGTCCGGACATTTTACCCAGACCAAATTCCTCTAATCCTGAAAATATGTTAGCCATACTACTCTCCTCCTTTACTCAGGCTTGTATGAACTCTTTAATGACACAATTCTGTTAAATACCAGATTTTCTTCTGTCGAATCTTTTGAGTCCACACAAAAATATCCGTTTCTTAAAAACTGGAAACTGTCATTTGCCCCTTTTACACTTTGCTCGATACGGCAGTCTCTTAATACTGTAATAGAGTTCGGGTTTAAATTAAGACTTCCGTCTTCATTATATACCCCTTTCTCTTCATCGACAATATTCTCATATAACCTTACCTCAGCTTTTACAGAAGTTGTTGCCTCCACCCATTGGATGGTCCCCTTAACTTTCCTGCTGCTGAAACCGGACCCACTTCTGGTTTCCGGATCGTAGGTTGCATGAACTTCCGTTACAACACCATTTTCATCTGTTACATAATCTGTACAGGTAACAAAATAGGCATTCATAAGCCTTACTTCATTGCCTGGGAACAAACGAAAATATTTTTTAGGAGGTTCTATCTTAAAATCTTCTCTGTCAATATAAAGCTCTCTGCTAAAAGGAACCATTCTCGTACCCATTTCTTCATTTTCCTGATTATTGGATACCTCCATCTGTTCCACCTGACCTTCGGGATAGTTTGTGATAATTAACTTCACAGGGTCCAGAGCCGCCATTACTCGAGGTTTTTTAAGCTTTAAATCTTCTCTGATACAATACTCTAACATGGAATAGTCTACTGAGCTCTGGCTCTTAGATACACCGCAAAGCTCCATGAACATCTTAAAGGATTCCGGCGTAAAGCCTCTTCTTCTTAAGGCACTGATGGATACCAGTCTTGGATCATCCCAGCCGTCTACGATTCCGTCCTCTACCAGCTTCTTTATGTATCTCTTTCCGGTTATTACATTGGTAAGATACATTTTTGCAAATTCTATCTGTTTTGGAGGGTTCTTATATTCCAGTTCTGTAACTACCCAGTCATATAATGGTCTGTGATCTTCAAATTCCAAAGTACAGATCGAATGGGTGACACCTTCTATAGCATCTTCAATTGGGTGTGCAAAATCATACATAGGATAGATACACCACTTATCCCCTGTATTATGATGAGTCATTCTTGCAATACGATATATAATCGGATCTCTCATATTAATATTAGGAGAGGCCATATCTATTTTCGCCCTGAGTACTTTGGAACCATCTTCATATTTGCCGTCTTTCATCTCTTCAAACAGCTTCATATTCTCTTCTACAGTCCTGTCTCTGTAAGGACTTACCTTGCCCGGTTCTGTTAAGGTTCCTCTGTATTCTCTCATTTCTTCTGCTGTCAGATCACAGACAAAAGCTTTTCCTTTTTTAATCAGCTTAACTGCACCTTCATACATCTGTTCAAAGTAATCCGATGCAAAGAATAATCTGTCTTCATAATCTCCGCCAATCCACTTAACGTCTGCAATGATAGACTCTACAAACTCAGTTTTTTCCTTGGTGGGATTGGTATCATCAAAGCGTAAATTGAATTTTCCGCCATATTTCATTGCCAAACCGTAGTTCAGCAAAATGGACTTGGCATGTCCAATATGCAGGTACCCGTTAGGTTCAGGAGGAAAACGTGTTACAATATTGGTGCAGCGTCCCTCTTTGATGTCTTTTTCAATAATCTGCTCAATAAAATTCTTTGAGACAGTCTCACTTTCAGCCGGATTCATCTCACCGTTAATTTCTGTGGTTTTGATGTCTAACTCCTTATCCATGGCTGTATTCCTCCTTTTATCTGGTAAAGTAATAGCTAGTTTATAATAACATAACTCATTTAATTAGTCAAAGAAGTGACCTTAAGTATTTCTGCCAGCGCAGACATAAGTGTCTCCATTTCTTTATCGGTTCCTATGGTAATTCTCAGATAGTTATTTATTCTGGGCTTATTAAAATAACGTACATATATATTCTTTTCCCTCAAGGCCAAGAATATTTTCTCTGCGGGAATTTCTTTATGAGTTGCAAATAAAAAATTAGCCTTAGAGTCAGGCATGGTAAAACCAAGCTTCTTTAATTCCTCTATAACCCAGGTTCTGGTACTTATTATTTTAGCAAGCATCTTATTGTGATAAGCTTGATCGTTTACAGCTTCTGCACCGTACCATAGGGAAGGCAGATTCATTGTATAGGAATTATAAGAATATTTCACATCATTCATAGCCTTTATTAAAGATGGCGCTCCAAAGGCATAACCGATTCGTATACCGGCCATGGAATAGGATTTGGAAAATGTCTGCACCACCAACAGATTTTCAAATTCCGCAAGCAGCGACAGAGCGCTTTCTCCACCAAAATCCACATAAGCTTCATCCACAATAACAATGGATTCTTTATTATTTAATAGTATATCCCTTATTGCTTCTAAATCCATATTCAAAGAAGTAGGTGCATTAGGGTTCGCGATGATGATACCACCGTTCTTCCTGTAATAATCTTCTTTACGAACAGAAAAATCTTCCAGCAATGGCAGAGTCACATATGGAATCCGGTATAAACCTGCCCATACTTCATAAAAAGAATAGGTGATATCCGGAAAGAGAATCGGTTCTTCAGCGTTAAAAAAGGTAAGAAAAGCTGTTCCCAGTACGTCATCCGAGCCAACTCCTACAAATATTTGTTCCTTGTTAACACCATAGACGGTACTTAAGGCTTCCGCTAATGCATGGGAGGTAGGATCAGGATAAAGTCTTAGCTTATCCATATCAAGTTCCTCCATTGCTTTCTTAACCTTAGGTGAGGGAGGGTAGGGATTCTCATTGGTGTTTAATTTTATCATTCCTGGTACACTAGGCTGCTCTCCCGGAACATAGGGTACAACCTTTCTGAAATACTGTTCCCACTGGTTCATGTGTAACCTCTCTTCTTCTTTCACTGGGTGTGCTGTCGGATAACAAAGTTAAGTTATTGGTTATATTCGTCGTAAAGCTTCTTAAAGCCAGGTAAAGCACCTTCAATACTGCTCTTTCCTACACAATAAGCAATACGGCAATATCCTGGGCAGCCAAATGCTGTTCCGGGTACTACAAGAATGTTATATTTCTTTGCCCTCTCACAAAAAGCCTTATCATCCTCTTCTAAAGTCTTAACAAACAGATAAAATGCTCCCTGAGGTTTGACACAGGAATATCCGTAATCTATAAGACTATTGTAGAGAAGTTCCCTGTTCTCATTATAAACGGAAACATCAACTTCTGAATCTAGGCATTTAGCCACTACTCGCTGAATAAGAGAAGGTGCATTTACAAACCCAAGTATTCTATTAGCTACATTTGCAGCTGCGAATACCTCTTCATAATCATCTACTTCCCCTGGTATTACTAGATATCCGATACGCTCTCCCGGTAGAGACAGTGACTTACTGTAAGAATAGCCTACAATGGTATTTCTGTAGTACTTCGTAATATAAGGTACTTCTACTTCACCATAAACTAGCTCTCTGTAGGGCTCATCAGAAATCAGATAGATATAGGTCTTTAACTCTTTCTGTTTCTTTTCTAATACACTGGCAAGTTCTTTGATGGTTTCCTCAGAATACACTACACCTGTAGGATTGTTTGGAGTATTTATGATAACAGCTTTTGTTTTTGCTGTAATCTTTTCTTCCAGTTCCTTTAAATTGGGCAAAAAGGTCTGAGTATCCGGACTGATTACTACAAGCTTCGCATCATAATTATCTGCGTAATTTCTATACTCCCCGAAGAAAGGAGCAAAGGTTATTACTTCTTCACCAGGGTTTATTAAAGTCTTTAATATTACATTTAAACCGCCTGCTGCACCAACCGTCATTAAGATATTTCCTGTATGAAATGAGGTACCATGGTGTTTATTCAAGAAGGCTGCAATTTGTTCCCTTACGTCTTCATACCCGGAATTGTTCATATATCCGTGCACCATGTTGGTATCTTCATGGGTTATAATGTCTATTACTGCCTCTCTAACGGAAGCAGGAGGTACTACACTGGGGTTTCCAAGGCTGAAATCAAATACATTTTCTTTACCGTGTATTGCTGCCAGTCTTTTTCCTTCTTCGAACATTGCTCTGGTTATAGAGCTGTTCTTTACCATAACACTCATTTTTTCAGAAATCATATATAACCTCTTTCCTTTTTTATGTGTCTCATTGTATTTCTTATCAGTATAGCATACTGATATTCTTGAATACAAGACATGCCATCGAACTATTTTTATATTAAAGTATTTATTTTTTGCAGCTCTTTACAATATGCCAATATCCTGAATCATTTTCTAATATTTGGGTAATTAACAGTCGAATGCTCCTTCTAAACCTTTACTTACAAAGGAAGTATCATATTAGTCCGAAAGTATTAAATGGCAGATTGGGGGAATAATTCCGAATAATTGAACAGACAAAAAAAGGGAGGAATCCTCCCCCCTTAAAGTACTTAGTTAAAACGTATATCCAGATAATCTCTGACAATCTTAACACACTTATCAAATCCAAGTTGCTTGCTGTTTAGGCATAAGTCATAGTTCTTTGCAGCTTCCCAGTCCCTGCCTGTATAATAGCGATAATAGGCAGCTCTGCGTTTATCCGTCTCCATTATTTTCTTTTCCAGTTCTTTAGGAGGTAAGCTAAACATCCCTTCCAATCTTGAGACACAATCTTCTAAAGAAGCATGGATAAAGACTTTAACCACATTATCCATATCCTTAAGAATATAATCTGCACATCTTCCTACAATTACGCAGGACTCTTCTTCTGCCAGGCGTTTAATAACCTTTGCCTGATAACTGAATAAATTATCATTCGATACGAAATCTTCTCTATCCGGCTGAATCAACTCGCCCTTATATTCTCTTCTGGCTATACGGTATAGAAGACTTTGCTTCAACTGCTCATCTGCTCTGCCAAACAGTTCTTCGTTAATACCACTTTCGTCCGAAGCAAGGCGCATCAGCTCCCTGTCATAATAATGGATTCCCAGCTCCTCGGCAAGCATCTTTCCCATCGTTCTACCGCCGCTGCCGTAACCCCTTGCAATGGTAATTACATAATTTGTCATAGTAACCCCTTTCGTGAATATCAAATCTTTTATTTGATATTCCTGAATTCGTAGTTGAGAAAATAGTCACTGTATGCTTTAATACCCACTATTTATGCAAGGCAGTACCAGACATATTACTCACCTAAGTATGCCTTTTTAACGGAATCGTCATTTAAAAGATCACTTGCCTTACCTTCTAACACAATTTTACCCGTCTCTAAAACATATGCTCTGGAAGCGATGGATAATGCTTTTTTTGCATTCTGCTCTACTAACAGAACTGTAGTACCGCTTTCACTTATTTCTTTAATTATATCAAAAATCTCAGAAACAAACAAGGGAGATAATCCCATGGAGGGCTCATCCATTAATATGATTTTCGGCTGAGACATAAGTGCTCGTCCCATTGCCAACATCTGCTGTTCACCACCGCTTAGGGTTCCGGCAGTCTGATTCTTACGCTCTTTTAATCTGGGAAATCTGTTATAGACCTTATTTAAAGTATTTTCAATTTCATTTTTATCATTTCTGGTATAAGCACCAAGTTTAAGATTCTCATATACAGTCAGCTCAGCAAATACTCTTCTTCCCTCTGGTACATGAGCCATTCCCATAGTTACTATTTTATGGGCAGGGATCTTTGTAAGATCCTTTCCTTCATATAATACATGGCCTGACTTCGTACCAAGCAGTCCGGTAATGGAATGGAGTATGGTAGTCTTTCCTGCGCCGTTCGCTCCGATTAATGCAATAACTTCCCCTTCATTTACCTCAAAGGATACTCCCTTTAATGCCTGAATTACGCCATAATATACATTCAGGTCCTCTATTTTTAACATTGCCATTGTACTCCTCCTTTATTCTCCCAGATATGCGGTAATAACCTCAGGATCATTTAACACTTCCTCGGGAGTACCGGATGCAAGTTCCGTGCCAAAATTAAGTACCAGTATCTTCTCACAAATACCTGTTACCAGCTTCATATCATGTTCAATTAATAAGATCGTAATACCATATTGTTTTCTAACCAGCTGTATGGTATCCATTAACTCTGCGGTTTCATTGGGATTCATACCGGCAGCGGGTTCATCTAATAAGAGAAGCTTAGGATTCGTAGCAAGTCCTCTGGCAATTTCTAATTTACGCTGTTTACCATAAGGAAGATTTCCGGCAAGATAATCTGCCTCGTTGTCCAAATCAAAAACTTTCAGGATTTCAAGTGCCTTCTCATCCATCTCTCTTTCTTTTTTGAAATAAGACCCCAGATGAAGAAAACTTTCTGCGAGGGAGTAGGTATATCTATTATGAAGAGCCGTCTTTACATTATCAAGCACTGTCATCTTCTTAAATAATCGAATATTCTGAAAAGTTCTTGCAATACCGGACTTACAGATTTCTGACGGGGATTTGCCAACCATGTCTGTACCATCTAATTTGATAGTACCATCTGTAGGTTTGTATACTCCGGTTAATAAATTGAATATGGTTGTTTTACCGGCTCCGTTAGGTCCGATTAAACCATAAAGTTGTCCCTTTTCAATGGATAGGTTTACACTGTCCACCGCCCTTAGTCCTCCAAAGGAGATACCTAAATTATTTACTTCCAGCAAACTCATAATTTCTCTCTCCTTTCTATTTGATTCTAGCCTTTAGTGTCGGCAATTTAGGCAGTTTAGGCAGCTTACCGCTGTCTTCTAGCTTCTGACGGATTTCAGAAGAATTGAACAGCATGATTATAATAAGTGCCAATGCGTATAGTAACATTCTGTATTCACTGGCATCTCTTAAGAATTCAGGAAGGAGTGTGAGGATAATAGCAGATATAACAGAACCTCTTATGCTTCCCATACCTCCAAGTACTACGATAACCAGTATCTCAATTGATTTATTGTAATCAAAATTCGTAGGCTTTAATACACTTAAATTATGTCCGAAAAGAACTCCTGCAACTCCTGCGAAGAAAGCAGCTATTACAAAAGCCATAATCTTATAATTACTTACCTTTATACCGATTGATTCTGCAGCTATGGAATTATCTCTGATGGAGCTGATAACTCTGCCGTAACGTGATTTCACCAGATTAGCCAGTACAATCAATGTAATGATTATCAGTACATACACCCATTTATAATTTGTATATCTGGGAATACCGCTTAGACCTCTGGCTCCACCGGTAAATCCAAGGAAGTTGATTACGGAACGAACAATCTCACCAAAGGCAAGGGTTACAATGGCAAGATAATCTCCTCGAAGCCTGAGCACCGGAATACCGATTACTACACCAAGCAAAGCTGCCATAATACCGCCGATAATAATACCAATAATGAAAGCCAGCGGACCTGGAAGTCCTGTGTGATCCTGTGCAAAAATTGTAAAGAGGGAACCGGAATAAGCTCCCACTGCCATAAAACCGGCATGTCCTAAGGACAGCTCTCCTAAGAAACCGGTAGTAATATTTAAGGATACTGCTAATATTATGTTAATTCCTACAGGTACTAAGAGGGATTTAAAATGTCTGGTTGCGAAATCCCCTTCCATGACCAGCATAATCAATATATAAATAATGATGATCGCTGCTAATTTTATCAGGTTCTTTCCGTTTAAGATACTGCCTGTTTTTTTCGTGATATCTTTCCCCATATGCCACCTACACTTTCTCTATACGGTTCTTACCAAGAAGACCGGAAGGTTTAACCAGCAGAACGATTACCAATACACCAAATACGATTGCATCAGCTAATTCTGTTGATATATATGCTTTGGAAACGCTCTCGATTACACCTAAGAGAAGGCCTCCAAGCATTGCTCCCGGTACACTTCCGATACCACCAAGTACGGCAGCTACGAAAGCCTTGATACCAGGCAGGGCACCCAGTGTCGGTTTAATGGATTGGAACTGACAGATGAACATAATACCAGCCACCGCTGCTAAGGCAGAACCAATGGCAAAGGTCATTGAGATTGTCCGGTTAACATTGATACCCATCAGCTGTGCTGCTGCCTTATCCTCGGATACTGCCCTCATCGCACTGCCTGCTTTTGTTTTATTGATGAACAGGGTCAATACGGTCATACAGATAAAGGTAACCACCAGCGTCACAATGGTAATGCCTGGTATGGTAATACCTGCTATTTTAACTGCTTTCAGATTGATGATAGATTTAAAAGTAATTGGGTTTGCTGAAAATATAAGCTGTGCTATATTTTGCAGTAAGTAACTTACACCAATCGCTGTAATAAGAACTGCCAGAGGAGGTGCTTTTCTTAAAGGCTTGTATGCGACCTTCTCTATTACGATACCAATAACGGCACACACAACTATCGTTAATAATACCGCAGGAATTACCGGCATCTTAAGTCCAACAGTAAAAACATATAAACTATATGCACCGACCATGATAATATCACCATGGGCAAAGTTTATCATTTTGGCTATACCGTATACCATTGTATAACCCAAGGCAATTAAGGCATAGATGCTCCCCGACCTTAAGCCGTTTATTAATTGTTCAATAATACTTTCCATATCGACCTCTTTTCTGAATATCCAATCCCGCTCGGATATACCTTCTTCATAAGCTTATTCGTTTGGCCCGGAAGCCTTCTCCTCATCTCTTCCGAATAAAGCGAATAGTCTTAAGTTTAACGAATTAAAAGAAAGAATTTGGACCAAAGGCAGTCTCCTGTCTCCAGTCCAAAATTCTTTGATTTACAGCCCTGTAAAATATATTACTCTACTGTTTTAGCAGTATATTCGCCACCTTTGATTTCAACAAATTTAGCACCTTTGTTAGGTTCACCATCAGCATTAAAGGTTACTGTTCCAGTAAGTCCCTTTACTTCAATCTCAGTCATAGCCTTGATTAAATCAGCACTGCTGGTTTTGCCAGCTTTTTCAATTGCTGCTTTGATTACATATACAGTATCATAACCGTCTGCTGCAAACTGATCAGGTGTTGCATTATATTTTTCTTTGTATTTTCCAACAAATGTCTGTACAGCTGAATCTGAGTCTGTTGCAAGGAAAGGACTTAAGAATACAGCACTTTCCAATACTTTTGTATCCACTACCTTATCGATTACACCATCCCAACCGTCAGAACCGATAAAGGGAAGAGTAAGTCCAAGCTCGGAAGCCTGTGTTGTTATATAAGCTGCATCCTGATAATATACAGGAGCAAAAATGATCTGTGCATCTGTTCCTTTAATAGATGTAAGCTGTGTATTAAAGTCTACTGCATCGGTTACGAAAGCTTCTTTTGCTACGATTTCACCGCCCAGAGCTTTCACTTCGCTCTCGAAAGCATCTGCTACACCGGTACTATAATCATCTGCATTGTTATAGATTATTGCTACTTTTTTATAACCCAAGGTCTCAACTGCATATTTTGCCATTGTCTGTCCCTGAAGAGGGTCTGTAAAGCAAAGACGGAAAGCATTGGGATTCTTGGTTAAATCTGCTGCGGAACCAGAGGGAGTAATCTGTAAGATTCCATCAGCACTGGTCTGGTCAGAAATGGCAAGACCTGCACCACTGGTTACAGTTCCAAGTAAAGCCTGGATACCTTTGTCCATTAAGGTGTTATAAGCGGCCATAGCGGTATCGCCATCCGCTTCATCATCTTCAAACTGAAGAACTAATTTCAGTGTCTGGTCCCCTGCCTTAACACCGCCTGCATCATTGATTTCCTGAATGGCAATTTCAGCTCCCTGTTTTACAGAGATACCATAGGAAGCTGCTGTTCCTGTTAAAGGTCCTAAACCACCGATTAAAAATGTACCGTCTCCGGAAGCTGTATCGTTACCGTCAGATCCTGTACTGTTATTCTTTGTACCGCAGGCTGCTAATGAAGCAACTGCCAAAGTACCTAATAAGCCTAAGCTTACAACTCTCTTTAATAATTTTCTCATAAGTCTCCTCCATCATATTAATATATCTTTTGCAGCTATAACTGAACCATTGGCATATTAATGCATTAAAGTGCCAATGTAAAACAAAAGCTTATGGTTTATTATAAGCTGCTAAGGAATATATATAGTATATTGAAAAAAGGCGTTCAAAATACAAATACCTTGAACGCCTTTGTTCTGTTTTATCTTACTATTGTCATTTTCATTTGTCAACAAAAAATTGATTAATCGATTCATTCAAATAATCAATCAAGTATAGCGCTGTATAAGATTCGCTTAATATACTTTGTCATGTATTTTACGTTTATGCCAAATCACAATGCATCTGATTAAAAATTCTCATAACTGGCCAGCTCTCCGCCGCACTTATCGCAGAAATCAAGCCCTGCAAGGGTAATCCCTCCACAATCAGGACATATCATTTTCTCAGGCAATATCTCCTTCTCAACGATCTCATACTCTGGAGGTTCCGTGTTTCTTTCATCTTCTGCCTGGTTTTCTATTCTTACCTGTTCCTTTAAAATTGTAGGAACTACAGTCTGACCGGTTTTAATTGGTTTGGCAGGATTTATCAATCCCATTATTTTCCTCAGAATCATTACCGGTAACCTCCTAAATGATATGTTCTTCTTCTCTATATTTATTCATCAGTAAGATACTTTCTTCTGTAGGACCGCCGGTTGCTATTATGGGTATTTTAGGAAATTCTTCTCTGATCTGTCTTACGATTTCATTGGTCCTGCCGGCACCGGATACGTTTATAATGTCCGCACCAGCTTCAATTCTGGCGCGAATATCCGTTTTCTCAGAAACTACGGTTATTACAATGGGAATATCAATTTTTTCCTTTAAATAGAGAATGGTTTCATTTGGCGTAGGCGCATTTAATACAACACCTACAGCACCTTGAAATTCAGCATCTTCTGCCAGATTAAGTACCCTTGGACCTTTGGTGGTACCGCCTCCGACGCCACAGAATACCGGAACATCCGAGCAGTTTATAATTGAGTGAGTAATAATTGGTTGCGGTGTAAAAGGATAGACTGCTATGACTGCATTGGCATTACAATTCCGTATGATTGCTACATCTGTAGTAAATACCAGGGATTTAATTAGTTTTCCAAAGATGCGGATCCCACTTGCATGATCAATTGCTTTGGGCACCCGAATCATATGTTTGCGTAAAAGGCCGTCAATTTCCGGCAGAAATTTCTCCTCCATATCTCTTTCCGCAGGTCAGTATTCACGATTCACACCCGCGGAATACACCTCTCTCCCTTTTGTAATTTTATTTAACGAAGTATCCTTATACAGACTCTTCCAACAGTATATGATTATAACTGCTTCCCCTCATTTCAATCTGAGGTACTCCCTTTTTCTCAATGTAATCTCTGGTAATAGTAACTTTACCGATATTAATATCCTTTGGTATTTCATACATTATATCCAGCATGAACTCTTCTATTATGGCACGCAAAGCTCTTGCTCCTGTCTTCTTCTCCATCGCTTTTTCTGCAATGGCTTCCATTGCACTTCTGTCAAATTCCAGACACACCTCATCTAAAGCAAGAAGTTTCTGGTATTGCTTTAAAATTGCATTTCTTGGCTCCATTAAGATCTTTATGAGCATGTCTTTTGTTAAGCCTTCCAAAGAGTATATAATCGGAAGACGTCCTAAGAATTCCGGTATCATACCAAACTCTCTTAAATCCTCTACTGCAACCTTTAATAGCAGGTTCGGGTCGTCATCATACTTATCTTTTAAGTCTGCACTAAAACCAATAGAAGTCTGTTTGTTCAATCTTGTTTTGATTATAGTATCCAGCTCCGGAAAAGCTCCGCCGCAAATAAAGAGGATATTCTTGGTATTTACTGTAGTTAAAGGCACCATAGCATTTTTGCTGGACGCACCTACCGGCACCTCTACTTCGCTGCCCTCTAAGAGCTTTAACAGTCCCTGCTGCACGGACTCACCACTTACGTCTCTGTTATTCGTATTCTTTTTCTTTGCGATCTTATCAATTTCATCGATGAAGATAATGCCCTGTTCCGCCTTCTCTACATCATTATCCGCTGCTGCCAGTAACTTTGATAAGACACTTTCTACATCATCACCGATATAACCGGCTTCTGTAAGTGAGGTAGCATCTGTGATTGCTAAGGGTACGTCCAAAAGTTTTGCCAGGGTCTTTACTAAGAAAGTCTTTCCGCTTCCCGTAGGTCCAATCATAAGCATATTGGACTTTTCTATCTCAATATCATCCATTGTGCCTGTCGCAACCCTTTTATAATGGTTATAAACAGCTACAGACAGTACCTTTTTGGCATGCTCTTGTCCTACTACGAAATCATCCAGCTTGCCTTTAATAATATGAGGTGAAGGTATATTCTTTATGTCCAGTGTCTTTTCACTGGATTCTTCCGTCTCCTCTTTCTTTTTCTTTAATTTCTGACTCTTTGGTACTTCCTTTTGAACATTGTTCGTATTCATCATATTAGGGGGAAATCCCATCATATCCATATAGGGCATTCCATTGCTATTGATCGTGTCAAAGGTTTTTTGCATACAATCGGAACAGATACAGATGTTATTGGGTATTCTCATCATCTTTCCGGCTTTGCTTTCGGGTCTTCTGCAGATATAACAGACTGTCTCATAATCATCTTTGTCTTTTTTCTCTGTGTCCTCTATATTTATATCTTTAAACTCATCTTTTAAATTATCATCCCTTATATCGTCTTTCATTATATCATCTCCTTCTCCTTAAAGCCAACTTTAAGGTTTTGTCACTATCACCAGTATGAGGGGCATATATATTAAATTAAGTTTTTATACCTGTTTAAAAACCACAATAGAATCAATTATTTTATATTGAACAGGAAAAACTAAAATTCAACTTATACATAATATATTTTTATATTATAACGTAGCAATTTGTTGTATACAATAGAATAATATTGAATTTTTTCTAAAATAATTATTACCAAAAAACAAACAGGCTGCCATAAAACAGCTTTTTTTCAAACAGCTATCTTACCGCAGCCTTATAAATACTTACATTTATGACACTTATATCTATGATTGAACAAATTTATTAAGCTTAATCAAACTACAAAATTTGTAATATAAATATTTGTAATATAATCCAATTTATTGATTGTTATTTGTCTCAGGATATCCGGCTAAAGTTACTTCAAAGGTTTTCTCTTCAAATTTACCATTGGTATTTCGTTTAACAGTAATAGATATCTTAGTTCCCACACGGTAAGAATTCACCTTTTCTTTAAGCTGAGTACCAGCAGTTATTTCTGTATCATTAACTTTGGTAATAATATCACCGGCTAATATACCAGCATTATCCGCACTGCCGCCTGCTACGGTTTCTTTTACATATACACCAATAGGCCAATTATACATTTGAGATATCTCTTCTGTAATATCCTCAATGATTACGCCTAAATAACCTTTCTCATTCTCGGTCAGTACTTCTCTGCTCATTAACTCATCTATAATGGGAATGGCTCTGGAAATAGGAATTGCAAAACCCATACCTTCGACTTCACTGGAGGCATATTTAACCGTATTAATACCGATTACATCCCCGTTTAAATTAATTAAGGCGCCGCCACTGTTACCGGGATTGATAGCAGCATCTGTCTGCAGCAATACCATTTTCTTATCATCCACCTGAACCTCTCGGTCCTTAGCACTGATATAACCTACTGTGGTAGACTGTCCATACCCTAAAGCATTACCGATTGCAACAGCCATCTCCCCTACCTTCACTGCATCTGAATCACCAAGTTTGGCAATCTGAATAGTCTCTAAGGTGCTGGCTTTTATCTTGCTTAAGTCTATTGAAATAACCGCAAGGTCTGCTGCGGAGTCTGTTCCTTTTATAATAGCCACTGCTTCTGTTCCGTCAATGAATTTAACATTGATCGGGTCTGCTCCTTCTACCACATGATTGTTAGTGGCAATCAGAAGTTCTTTCTCATTCTTACCTACAATAATTCCTGACCCGCCGCCTTCACTTTCCTCATCATATTGCTGACCAAACCAGTCATTATAAGTCTGGGTATAGGTTGTAGTTATCTGTACAATAGAGGGCATGGTTTTATCAATAACATCCGTAACATCAGTTTTCTGTGCTATCTTTCCGTCAGTAACTGCTGTTGAAGATAATAAAGGTCCTTCCTTATCGCTTAAGGAGAAGCCCCCATTTCCTCCAAAACTCATATAAATAGGCTCAGCATTGGGATTTATCTTATAATAAACCGTGTTAAAGCCCACAAATGCCAGACCTGCTATTAACCCAAAGGCTACTGCGGATACTGCCAGTTTTCCAACAGTTTTTAAGAACTTATTCTCTTTCTTTTCTTTAACGTCTGACTGAACATTGTATGCAGACTGATTATAGTGATGGGAGCTATAGGAATCATAACTTTTGTTTTCTCTAAACTGCTGATAGTTCTCATAATTCTTATTGTTGTCAGTACCAGATATCTGCTCTGCCCAAAAACTATATGTTCCCTGAGCCGGCTTACTTAAGCGATATACGCTGTCATTCTCTTCTTTGTTTTCAATTAACGGTTCATTTATTGTACTGTCTGCCGAACTCTCGTCAGTACCGGTAGTTTCTAAATTATCACGGTTTGTGATTTCTTCCTTATTCTTTTCATTTTCAAAGAATTCATCTGACATAGTTGTTCACCTTCCTTATTAATTAATTCATCATGCTTATTGATTTACGACATCATTCTAACAGTATTTTGTGTAGAGTCTGTGAAGAAATTTATAAATTAAAAAGATTTTTTCAATGTATTCATTTTAAATTCAAGTGTCAAAAACTTGCTTCCATATGATTTCAGGCGAATTGCACAAAAGAGAAAGAATGAATGCGCCTATGGAAAGGCATTAGAAGTCCTTTTCTCTGAATATTTTGTGCTATAATGTAAAAAGATTGTTTGAGCGAAGCGAGTTATCTGTTTTACATTATGACTAGCACAAGATATTCAGAGAATTAGGACTTCTTATGCCTTGGAATCGAAGCATGAGTTCTTTCTATTTTGTGCAATTCACCGTCCCCTTGTGAAAAACTAATTTTTTAAACTCTACTCAACAAATAACTGCACCCGTCCGGTACAATGAGTTTTCAATCATGCCCTAAATGAATCTTAAGAATTTCAGTTAAATATTAAGAAAATTTTGTATTGTGGAAATTCTTTCAATCATGTATTATAATAATGTCATTTAAGGACAAAATTAAATTAAAGAAACCAAGAAAAATGCCGTTGGGCAATGGAGTTTTGAATGATAAAAGACAATGAAAAGACTTTAAATCGAATAAATGTTGTAGCCGATGGCATTATCCTGATTTTGGCATATATACTTACCTATTACCTTCGCTTTTTTACTCCGTTGCGATATCTTGTGCATTTCGACCCCAATGCAGGTTATTATGATATTTTTATATATATTAGAATCCTATATCTGTTAGTACCGGGTTATTTAATAGTCTACTATATTTGCGGACTCTACAGTGCAAGTCCCATCCAGAGCAAAAGACTTACCATATGGAATATCTTCAAGGCAAATATATTAGGTACATTATACTTTACATTCCTTTTATATGCAACCAACGAAAGTCATTATTCCCGTTACCTGATATTTATCTATTTTATAGTAAATATCATTTTAGATCTGATTTACCGTATGATCGTAAGCGGCATTCAAAGTGCTGCCAGAAAGAAAGGTTATAATCAGAAAAAAGTACTATTAGTCGGCTACAGCAGAGCCGCTCAGTCCTATATCGACAGACTTCTTGCCAATCCCCATTGGGGGTATGCCATATATGGTATTCTTGACGATAATGTAGGCAGTGATACAAATTATAAAGGAATTAAAGTTATTGGATCTATTGAGGATCTATCAGAATTACTTCAAATGAATAAACTGGATGAGATCGGCATTACTCTTAGTATCGATGAGTATTCGAAACTGTCAAGAATCGTTAATCTATGCGAAAAGACGGGAGTACATACCAAATTCATTCCGGACTACCAGGACCTTTTACCGACCATTCCTTATACAGAGGACTTAGACGGACTACCAGTTATCAATATCCGAAATGTGCCACTTACCAATTTTGTTAACCGAATCATGAAAAGAATAATGGATATCTTTGGAGGTATATTTGCTTTACTGCTCTTTTCTATTCCTATGATTATTGTAGCCCTTATAATTAAAGCTACTTCCAGCGGCCCAGTCATCTTTACACAGGTTCGTATAGGAAAGCACAATAAGGAATTTAAGATGTATAAATTCCGCTCCATGGAAATTCAGCAGGAATCTAAGGAAAAGAAAGCATGGACAACCTTTAATGATCCTCGCGTTACAAAGATCGGAAAATTTATTCGCAAGACCAGTATCGATGAATTACCCCAGCTATTCAATGTACTTAAGGGTGAAATGAGTCTTGTCGGCCCAAGACCTGAACGTCCCTTCTTTGTTGAGAAATTCAAGGAAGAAATTCCAAGATATATGATTAAACATCAGGTACAACCTGGGATTACAGGCTGGGCACAGATTAATGGCTTCCGTGGAGACACTTCGATTCGTAAGCGAATTGACTGTGACTTATATTATATAGAGAACTGGACACTTGGACTGGACTTTAAGATACTGTTTCTGACTATTTTTCATGGTTTTGTAAACAAAAATGCTTATTAAGGCTGGAGGTGCCTGAAAATTACTTGTGTTTTCAAACACGTCCTAAAAAGAAAGGTAAATGTTATGGCTGTTAAAAAGAAAAGAAAGCGCTTTAAGACGAAAGTTGTTATTATATTTGATTTGATACTTCTACTGCTGGTTGTCAGTGTAGGTTACTATTTCTGGAAGGCTTCCAAAATGCATGTGGACAAGTCCGGAGATTCCTCTATCGTTACCAACAATCCAGATAATGAGGATATGGAGGGATACCGTAACATAGCCGTTTTCGGTGTAGACTCCAGAGACAATTCTTTAAAACAAGGCACACATTCAGATACCATCGTTATCGTAAGCATTAATAATAAGACCAAAGACGTTAAACTGGCTTCTATTTACCGTGATACCTATTCGAAGATTCCCGATGAAGATAATGCTTTCAATAAGATTAACGCAGCTTATTTCCGCGGTGGTTATCCCCTGGCACTTAATACCATTAATACCAATTTTGATTTAGATGTTAAGGAATATGTAACGGTTAACTTTAAAGCAGTTACCGAGGTAATCGACCTTCTGGGGGGCATATCACTTGATATTACAAAAGAAGAATTAAAATATGTTAATGGATACACCAAGGAGTTAAATAAAATTAACGGTACAGATGTCGGTAAGCTTAAATCAGCCGGTACACAGGTTGTAAATGGTACGCATGCTACAGCTTATGCAAGAATCCGCTATACCAAAGGGGATGACTTTAAGAGAGCTGAAAGACAGCGAATTGTTATCCAGAAGATTTTTGAAAAAGCCAAAACCGCTGATATTATGACCATTAATTCTATACTGGACAAAATTTTACCGATGATTCAAACTAATCTGGACCCTGCTAAACTGCTATTGCTTGCCAAAGATATCATGTCCTACGATATCGTAGGCGAAACAGGTTTTCCTTTTGATAAAAGAGCTTTTACTTATCATAAAGTATCCTATGTATTTCCGGTGGATCTTGTTGCGAATGTAACACAGCTTCATCAGTTCCTCTTTGAGACAACAGATTACGCTCCTTCTGAAAAGGTTAAAGAGTTAAGCGCTGAGTTGAAGGAAATTACTGATAACAATTAATGAATTATGAATTAATACATGAAATTTCTAATTGCTAGAGAGTAAAAAGCTGTGTTTTGATATTATACGGACGGAAAAATACCCAATACAGAAAGACTCGTGCTTCATTCCAAGGGATAAGAAGTCCTAATTCTCTGAATATTTTGTGCTGGACATATTCTAAAACAGATAACTCGCTGACGCTCAAACAATCTGTTTTAGAATATAGCAAAAAATATTCAGAGAAAGGACTTCTAATCCCTTTCCATAGGCGCATTCGCTCTTTCTGTTTTGGGTATTTTTCCTGACATCGTATAAAAAACTGACTTTAGCACGTAAAATCGACTAGAACTTTTGACTCTCTAGCTCCTTATAAATTAGTAAATCCTCAGATAAAAGTTAACTATTATTAAAAGTGCTTTCAATATGAAAAAACTCATACAAAATAGAAAAGACTCATATGCCTGTTGAAAGATATCAGATATCCTTTTCTCTGAGCATTTTATGCGATAATAGTAAACAGGTTGTTTGTGATCTGCTTCATTGAGGGAGTTATCTGTTTTACATTACTTCCAGAATCTTATCCGCTACTGCTTTTGAGGCCAATCCGTCTTCATAGAGCACTAACCCCTTAAAGAATTCTTTAACCCTATCTTCATAATAAGTACTGTTAAATTCTAAAATACAGTTCTCCAGCTGCTCCATATTTTCTGCCTGATCATAAGGAAGTGTAGAATAGTCAAAATAAAATCCTCTGCCATCGTCATATTCCCTCTTATCTGAAGCATATAAAAATACCGGCTTACCGGTTAAGGAAAATTCAAACATGATATTTGAGTAATCTGTTATAAGAATATCACTTTCAGACATTAACTCATAGATATCGCGATAATAGGATGCATTAATAACTCCCCTGCCATACTTAAGAGCACTGCTTTGAGCCGCTACAAGAGGATGAAGTCTGACCGCTACAATCCAATTGCCACCAAATTTCTCCGTAAGACCTGATATCAACCTGTCATATTCAAGTGAATATGCTGCCACATTATTTTTTCCTTCTCTGTAAGTTGGCGCATAAAGAGCTATCTTTGTATCTTTCCCTATGCCAAGCTCTTTTCTTAAACGTTCCCCGATACCCTTTTTTGGTTTAATAAGTATATCGTTTCTGGGACTTCCGCATTCTAAGATGGGGCCTTTATACCAGAAGCTTCTGCGGTACATCTTCGTACAGAAATCACTGTTGGAAATATAAAGGTCTGTCATAGCAGAGTCTCTTTTCGCATTCTTTATATAAGCTTTTCCCAGATGAGCAGCATAGTCTTTTTCAATTTTCTTTAATGCAATTCCACCGTGCCAGGTCTGGATGTAATATTGCTTTTTTCTTTTTTTAATATAGCTTTCCTTACGGTTATTATCAAGCCATATTCTGGCGGTTGCAAGGCTGTATATAGCTTTCATACTATTGCTCTTATATACAGTGACACCCTTTGGTGCACCGGCAGCCTCCGGATGGTTGGTGATAAATATCAGATCCAGGTCTTTTCTTTGCCTTGCTGCCAGCTCTTCTGTCACATATTTCGTATTGTCACCGAAGCCCCAGACATTGCAGATTACAACTTTATTTTTCTGTATGGGTAATAAACGAAACAGTCCGAAAAGGGCTGTTATAGACAGATATCTGAATTTCTTATATACATTTATTCCCCATTCCGGCGATAACTTTTTTAACTGCTCCCGCAAAGCCATTGCTTAAAACCTCACAATTTTATTTTTATAAACTGATTATATAAGCTCTAACCTTATCAGGCATAAAAATGCTATAAGGTAACATTTTTATGCCTGATAACTAATTTAGCTTATTAAGAATTTCCTCAAATTGCTTCGCTGTTTTTGACCAGCTTAAGGTACTTAAGCAAGAAACCGCATTCTTATCTCTTTCCTTTAGTAGGGAAGGATTTTTAATGGATTCCTTAAGCTTAACATATAAATCCTCAGCATCCAGGGATGTAAGTAAGGCACTTCCCTCCGGAAAGAAGTAAGGGAAGGTACCATCTTCAAATTCGATAAGGGGTAATCCTGTTGCAAGCATCTCATAAGGTACTAAGGACACATTACTCATGGAAGCGACCATTCCAAAGTCAGCTCTTCGGTATAAAGAGAGTAATTCTTTCTTCGTCAGCATACCCAGGTTCTCACCGCCTTCGGTACGAAAACTCTTATCTTCTCCATAATAAAGAAGCGTAAGTTTGATACCGTCTGATAAGAACTTCTCCTTCACCTGTTTTAACATATGCTGGGTGATGTTTGGCAGCCTTTTACCATAGTATTTTAAGTAAACGGCAACCACGATCTCTTTTTTCTTACTGTAACTATCATAGTCTCTTTTATAATGTGGATATTCAGCGCTTTCATATGGGAATTCCACATAATCAACAGGAGATACGGGGCGACAGTTCTTCTCTATCATTTCTTTGTTCCAGGCGCCAAGGCTTACCATATGAAGCCCCTGCTCATAGGTTTTCTTTGCCATTAAGAACAGTTCACCAAAGGAAAAGAAATATGGCTCATAATCCTGGATAAAATACATCTTATAACCGGGTATTTTCTTTGTAAACGCAACTGTATCCCAAGAAGTAGCTACAACTATATCTGACTTAATACCCTCTAACTGCTTATTGGTATACATTCTTCCAAGATAACCGGTAAGATTACTGGCTGCAATCTCCTCCATATCAGACTTGGTCTGTGGCTTGTACACGACATAACCCACCTCATGTCCAAGCTTGGCAAGCTCCGTTCCCAAACGCAGCATAGAAGTCTGCCCACCACTATACTTAGCCATTCTCTCAACTACAAATAAGATTCGCTTTGTCTTCTCCGGTTTATTATTACTGATAACTGATACATCATAGTTTGATATTCTGTAATTTACAAGTCTTTTTTCGGTTTTTGCCTGAACACTGTGCAAAATACCTTTAACCTTAATTTTTAAGATGCTTTTCCACTTATTGACCATAGGAAGTTCTACCTTTCTCCCCTAATTATTTTCTCTATTACCTCCACAACTTTAACGGATGCTTTTCCGTCATCAGCATGGTTGTATTTATTATAGAAATTGTTGTACTTGTCTTCATACATGCTGCTGTTATAATTTTTGATTGCCGTCTTGAGCTCCTCTGTAGTTCCAACAATCGGTCCAGGTGCCTCTTCCAGAAAGTCAAAATAAAAGCCCCTTAAATTATTCTTATACTCTTCCAAATCATAAGTATAGAAAAACATAGGCCTTTTTAACAGAGAATAATCAAACATTACAGAGGAATAGTCTGTTATCAGAATGTCTGCTACCAGGTACAGGGTTGATATATCTTCGCACATATTGAATTCATATACAAAACCGCCGTATGTAGACCAGTCGATATTATCCTTCACCAGGTAATGATATTTCACTACACATACATACTCGTCACCGAATTCTTTTTTCATCATGGCAAAATCCATAGGTGTATTAAACTTATAGGCACCTTTGGTATAATATTCATTATCCCGCCAGGTTGGCGCATATAGGATAATCTTTTTATTCTCGGGAAGTCCCATCTGCTTTTTTAACTTACTGATATACTCATTATTATTACCGTAAAAAAGGACATCATTTCTCGGATATCCTATTTCCAGCATGTTTTTATCGAATGCAAAAGCTCTTCTGAAGATTTCGGTAGAATAATGATTCTGGGATAATAGAAAATCCCAGGTTCTTGTATTAATAAAAAAGCTTCTCTTGTATTTATCTATATCCGTTTCACCGGCCATGTTAACGGAATCCATGTCAAGGGCCAGTTTCTTAAGGGGTGTACCATGCCAGGTCTGGATGTAGTGTACACTTTTTCTCTTTTTAAGATAATTAGGCATTCTGGAGTCGGTCACCCATATCCCTGCAATACCCATTATTAGAAAATAACGTGTTCTTGTCCGCTTTACCTTTATGGCACTGCCTGGTATTTCTGTAGCAATGTTATCCAAAAAGAAATAACAGCGGTACTTTTTATCCAGTCCCTGTTTCACCATCTCTTCATAGATGGCCTTCGGATTCCCGGTATAGTTTCGTCCCATGTTGCTTTCAAATATTATAATGTTCTTATTTATAGGAAGAATAGAACATTCAATTCTGTACAAAAGCATAACGGCTTTCTTTCCAAACCGTTTGATCATTTTCTTGCATTTATTCTTAAGCTGCTTAAGTTGGGGCATACATTTACTCCGATATCTTTATTTTTTTACCCCTAAATTCAGGTCACTTTTTATCTTAGTTGTAGAAATTCCATCTGTTCTTGGAAGGTAAACAACTTCACAGTAGTCTTTTAAGAAATCAAACTGGCCTTCCCAGTCATCTCCCATAACAAATACATCTACCTGGTTGTCCACTACATCTTGAATCTTCTGTTCCCAGGTGAATTCCGGTATTACTTCATCCACATAAGTTATTGCTTCCAGGATGATCTTCCTGTCCTCATAGCAGTGGTAAGCAGTTTTATGCTTAATTGTATTAAACTCATCTGAGGATAATACAACGATTAAATAATCTCCAAGCTCTTTTGCTCTTCTCAACAAATTAATATGGCCTACATGAATTAAATCATAGGTTCCGTAAGTAATTACCTTTCTCATTTTAACTCCTATCTATGCACCCTTTAGCGCATATTCCTGTACTTTCTTTCAAGGCTTTAAAACCCCTGGTTTTGTATATTTGAACTTTTTCTTGCAGGAAGATGTTTCCATCGCTCTTTCTCCAAGAAACGGAGGACACATACAAGCAGATTTTCTGATTGCGCTGTATCCTCCATTTATTAGCATAACATATCTAATTATATATTGTCATTAAATATTATTGAATATTTCTTATGATTTCTTTAATCTGTTAAGTCCACTAAAGATTGCTCTGATAGATGCCCTGGTAATATTGGAACTGATTCCAACTCCGAATATAGTTTTTCCTGTATCCATGTTGAGTAAATGGATATAAGCAGCAGCCTGAGCACCGGAGCCTTCTCCTAATGCATGTTCGGAATAATCCAAAATCTTAATGTGTATATCCAGTTCTTTCTGCAGCCCTCTAAGTACCGCATCA
Organism: Anaerocolumna sp.; assembly: GCA_029256725.1. GTDB lineage: Bacteria > Bacillota > Clostridia > Lachnospirales > Lachnospiraceae > Anaerocolumna. The sequence continues at coordinate 55,597 of JAQSXJ010000015.1, forward strand.
ATTGGTCCGTTACCAGTAGCTTCAAAGGTTTTCTCGGTACCCTTATCTGTATAGGTAACTTTGGCAAGGGTATCAAAAGGATCACTGGTCTCTGTCAGGTCTTCGAAGCGGCTTCTTCTAAAATGAAGCGGTTCTTTCTGTTCCAGATAACTATGCTTGAATTCCTGCATTATCTGATCCGGTGCTACTTCACCCTGCTTCTCAGAAATCTTCTGTATGTTATCTGCAAATTCCTTATGCATTCCTTTAGGAAGCTTAAAGCCATAGTAGGTCTCCATAATAAAGGCTACACCACCCTTACCGGACTGACTGTTAATACGGACAATGGGCTCGTATTTTCTTCCGATATCTGCCGGATCAACAGGCAGATAGGGTACTTCCCAAATTTCCTTCTGTTTAACCTGCATCGCATGGACACCTTTGTTAATAGCATCCTGATGAGAACCGGAAAAAGCAGTAAATACAAGCTTTCCGCCATAGGGATGTCGTACATGTACAGGAATCTTACATAATCTTTCGTATACTTCTATTATTTCATTGATATCATCCAGATCTAATTCCGGATTAATACCCTGTGAGAACATGTTATAGGCAATTGTAAGCACATCTACATTACCGGTTCGTTCGCCATTACCAAATAATGTTCCTTCAACACGGTCTGCGCCTGCAAGAAGTGCCAGCTCACTGGCAGCTACGCCGCAGCCTCTGTCGTTATGAGGATGAACGCTTAATATAATGGAATCTCTGTTTCTAAAATGGGTATGCATCCATTCTATCTGGTCTGCATAGACATTCGGTGTAGTCATTTCTACCGTATTTGGCAGATTAAAAATAATTTTATTATCCGGTGTTGGTTCCCAGATATCCTGAACAGCAGTACAAATATCCATTGCATAATCAAGCTCTGTACCACTAAAGCTCTCTGGTGAATACTCCAGTATAATCTTTCCCTGAAAAGTCTTGGTGTGTTCTTTCACGAGTCTGGTTCCATTAACTGCAATCTCTTTAATCGCTTCTCTATCCATACCAAATACAACATCCCGCTGAAGAGTGGAGGTTGAATTGTATATATGAACAATCGCAGTCTTAATACCTTCCAGTGCTTCAAAGGTTTTCTGTATCAGATGGTCTCTGCACTGTACTAAAACCTGAATTACTACATCATCAGGTATCAGCTTACGGTCAACTAATTGTCTTAAGAAATCATATTCAATCTGTGAAGCAGAAGGAAATCCAACTTCTATTTCCTTAAAACCTAATTTAACAAGAAGTTTAAAGAATTCAATCTTTTCTTCTACCACCATAGGCTCGATTAAGGCCTGATTACCGTCTCTTAAATCTACACTACACCATATTGGTGCTTTTGTTATCTGCTTATTTGGCCAGGTTCTTTCTTTAAAATCTACTACCGGTGCACTCTGATATCTTCTAAAATTCAACATAATCCATCCTCCTATAAATTCCGTGGTATAATAATTGCTTATCAGTCTACATCATGCTACGGAGTCGATAGATCACACTGTATTTCTTTACGATAAATAACTTGGCACTGTCTACTCTAGTCCCATCCTTATCATTCCTTTGCTCATATTGTGCTGGTATTTTAGCATATATCTGCCCAGTTAATCAAAAAAATCAGCGTATTTGTGTTACCAGATACACAAAATGCATCTTTTTTCAGTTTCTATTTAGAAAAAATAGTAAAATAAAGATTTTCTGTATCTTTATACTTTCCGAAAGAACTGCTATAACTGAATAGAAGTTATTGTTAAAGATTATAGCATTGTGTCTGGAATATTACAAGGTTTATTTTTAATCAAGAGCTACGAATATTTATGCGACAGGGGTTACTCTTCCAAAACATCTCCTAAGCCATTTTCTACCGCCTTGGAAAGAACAGAAAGTGCTTTTTCCTCATCTTCGCCTTCACAGGTAATTTCAATCTCATCTCCGGTTTTGATACAAGCCCCCAAAACACTCAGTACACTTTTTCCGTTTACATTGGTATTTTCCATTGAAATGGTTATCTTTGACCGAAATTCTATCGCCAGTTTACAAAACATACCGACGGGTCTTAAGTGTAATCCGTTAGGATTTTTGATTGTCAATTTCCTGCTTACCATCCTTAACCCTCCTTAAAAGCTGATTATGTAAAGAGAACAGCAGCATTTTTTCTAACTGCTTTATTAGGTACCGGCACCGCTGACGGATACCATCACACTGAGGGGATCCAGTGTGACTCCGTCCGGTAAATCCAATCCGACATTAAAATAATCTGTTCCTACTTTGGCTCCTTTTAGGTCTATATAAGGCTTTAAGTTATATTTGCTAAGCATATTCAAATACTCTCTGTTGCCATATAGGATAACATGCATGTTGGGGGTTCCTGTCTTTGCTGCCAAACCGTTGGGTATATTCCTCAACTCTATCTCACTGCTGTCATAGCTTAAATCCTTACTATCCATCTTTTCTATCTTAACCTTAATAGCTGCTGTTTGATTCTCATCAATTAAGATAACATCTTTTGTGATAAAATCTGCTATGTTAACTTGATCTTCCATATCTTCTCTTTGGTTCGATATATTGTATTCACCATAAATAACTGGAACCTTGTCAAGTTCGTCCTTTTCTCCGGCAATAACTACCTGCTTGGGTTCATAATCTATTTCTACATTGTAACCCGGATATGGCTTACCGGCTACCTCAATATAAAGCCTAACCGTCTTCGTCTGAAGCAGATTTACGGTAACTTCCACTTCTTTGACACTTAAATTCAATTTATCAGAATCCATTAAGGTACCATTATTATCATAAACTTTAGGTACAGCAGTATCAGTAAAGGATTGCCTTTTACCGGAAACATCAACCTCTACTACAACTTCTTTTATTTTATTAATTACAGTTTCAGCACCGCTGACCTGTATTATATTAGGACTTGCTAACTTTTCCTTTACATAATAGCCAGAAGCTACTTCTCCGTCTGCCACAACATTAATTCTAAATTGTTCTGTCTTTAAATTCTCAAGGCTGACTTTCATTGTAGAAATATTTTGAGTTTTATCTATGATATCTCTTTCGTGTCCCGGAACAGTCACTTTAATTTCCGCAGCATTTACCACGGACAGCTCGGACAAGTCTGCTACTGCTTTCACATCAGATTTGTTTAATGACTCCAACACAGATCTTTTCGCTCTAACGGTAACATTGACGGTATTTCCGGATACCACCTCATATACCTTGTCTTTTTGAGCCAGTGCATTTTCATTTATTATTGTAACTTCTATATCATTAAAAGATCTTTCTTTCACCGGGTCTGCTATATTTAATATGATAAGCCAAGTCAATATAGCCATAAACAGGGACAACAGCTTAAGTCCAAGATTTCTAGTCAGCTTCTCTTTCATTCTTAGACCTCCCCTTCCATAATTTAATTTTCTTTGTATCCACTACTTTATTCTGAAGGGTGAGTATTTTATTTTTCAGATAATCTCCATCCACATTACGGATTAAAGTTCCACCCATTGCAAGGGATACCTTACCGGTTTCTTCTGAAACTATAATCGTAAGACCATCTGTAATTTCACTAACGCCGATACCGGCTCTATGTCTCGTACCAAGTTCCTTGCTCAGATGCATGTTATCAGATAAAGGCAGGTAACAGGTGGCTGCGGCAACTCTGTTGCCTTTAATAATAACCGCTCCGTCATGAAGGGGCGTATTATGTTCAAAGATATTAATCAGCAGCTGACTGCTAACCAAGGAGTCTATCGCTATACCTGTCTTCTCAAATTCCATAAGGGATAATTCTTTCTCTATCACTATTAAGGCACCTGTTTTGACCTTCGCCAGTTCAAAAGTAGCCTTTACAATATCTGCAACTGTTTTTTCTGAGAATCTGTCGCCTTTGTCCTTTGAGTCATTAAAGTTAAATAACGGTGTCACAAGATGATTCTGTCCCAGTTGTTCCAGTGCTTTCCTGAATTCTGGCTGGAATACGATGATAACCGCTATAATACCTACATTCAAACTCTTATAGAACAACCAGAGTATAACGCTTAAGTCCAATACAGAAGCAAAAAGCCAGAGAATAAGCAGCACAATAAGTCCCTTAACCAGAATCCATGCTCTTGTCTGTTTTACCCACACTATAACATTGTAGATAACAAATGCCAAAATAAGGATTTCTATAATATCGGTCAACCTGATATCCGGCAAAGAATACCAGCTTATATATTCTTTAAAAAAGCTTATAATTGTCTGCATTAAAACTCACCCGCTTTACTTTTTACTAATGTTATAAAACCTACGTTAACCTCGTGTTTAAATAACTTCTACTCTTCCTCCTCGAACTCATCATCCTCGAGCATAACATCTTCTTTCAGATGTTTACCAGGTATCTGAGTTTTCTGAGTATTGAATCTCTTTACATTGATCTGAGGCGTTGTAACATTTATCTTCGGTACTGCCTTAACATAGTAATAATAATCGTCGTCTTCAAACTGCACATGTTCGACAGCTGAATAATCCAATGATAGGTGAAAGAATTGAATTATTCCCGTTATAATACCTGATATCAGAGTTCCTATAATCATAGTCCCAATTTGTTCCGTGGTATTAAATTTTAAGCTGGATATCAGGAAGCCTAAAATAATAGCGAAGCAACCTGCAACAACAGCAATTTCATGGGAATAGTCAAATTTCATTTTCCATACAATCCAGGTAATTAGAATTGCCAGTGAGAATACTATCATTGATGTAAATAGTTGTTTATTATCTTTTAATCCATCGACTACATAAGAATAAACAGTCATGGTATCTTCCAGACTCACGGTTACCTGTATGGCTGCCGCTTCCTGTATTATACGCAACAGAAAATATATTATAACTCCAAGGCATGTAGGTATTATTGCTACCGGTGTAGCAAATACACCTAACAATAAGGGAACCACATAAGGTATCTTCAGATAAAATAATATAGGAATTGCAAGAACCACCACACCAAGCTTAGGTGTAAACCTTAAGAACAGGAAGTACATTACAATAAATATTATTAGTATAATAGCCGACAATATGACTGATACAGCGTAAATATGCAAAAAAGTTACCACACCTGCAAAAAGGAGCAATACAGCAGAAGGGGTGAATGCACACAACAGGGATAAAGCAAGAAGTATCGGCATCTGCTTTAATCGATCATCATACCCAATGGTATTATTCAGGGTCTGAAAGATAACCAGTGCAATAATAAACTTAAATACGGGCTTCATATAGATATCATGTTTCTGGTATAAGCTTTGGAGTCTCGCCCTCAAGACTAACAATGTCATCATTTTTTTGCCTCCCCCTAATCTTTGGTACTGTCGCCCTGATATTGCTTATTCAGCTTCCTTAACAGTTTGAAGTACTTGGATAGGTTCTTTCTGGAATAATCATACTTAATGGAGTAACCGATCAATGAACCGGTTATATATACAGCCATTATAATAATATAAAAGCCGAGAAGGTACTGCCCTATACGGATGATGTTCAAGGTCACGATTTTACTGATAATAAATTCAGCATGGTACAAACCAATCAAAAATAGAATTAACAAATATCCAATGGTTATACTTACTGCTGTTTTGATAACCTGGTATCTGATATAGTCTGTTTTATAGTATTTGCTGATTTTAATATCTTCTTTGCATTTTCCCTGTTCAAAAGCAGCCAGTTTTGTCATAATTTTTATCTTTTTATTATCTAACATCTGATTCCTCGCTTTCGCTTACCCTATGGAAATCATTACAATGGGTAAATTCCCGCTGTCCTGCCATAAAACTCTCCTTTACGAAAAAGAGGACAACCGAATAGTTATGGTTATTATAACATAACAGCCCAATGTTTTCGAGCCTTATTTTTCAAGTTTTCAGGTTTTTCCTGTATTTTATACCTCTTTGATGAGATTTTTCTGGAATTTAGATAAATAAGTAACATGTATAAATGGACTTATCTCTTAACAGAACATAATGAAAGAAGTTCCCCTTCTCTAATTGTTATTTCTTTTCATAAAATTGATTAACAACTATCAGAGGTGGTGCAGGCGAAAAGAATATCTTACATCTCTATGAGGTTTTATTTAATTCAGCATATTAAAAGACCAACACAATGTGCTGGCCTTTTCAGAGTTTTTCACAGTTCTTATTTATACAGGGATTCCAACAGTAACCTTGAACACAAGATTATCATAGTAAAAATCAATATATCCGTCATATTTTCTAACTGTTTCCGTAACGATTTTTATTCCTAATCCATGAATCTTTTTGTCTTCTTTATCTGTAAGAAGTTTATTTCTTTTCTTTATAATTGAATTTCCATAATTATTTTCAATTTTAATTATAAACATATCATTTACATTTTTTAAGGATAACCTTACCCAGCGATTATCATCCAGCTTAGTGGTTGCCTCTATTGCATTGTCTATTAAATTGGATAAAATACAATTAATATCTCTGTCGCTTAGCTGAATTTCTTTGATCATATGTATATCATATATCATTTTTACATTTAGGCTTCTTGCTTCCATACTTTTACTGTTCACAATAAAATCAATAATATCATTGCCCGTCCATACTTCCATATCCTTATCGTTGAAGGGCTTTATTATATCATCCAGATAATTTAGTGCTTCGCTTCGTCTCTGTTCTCTTACATATTTATGCAATATATTCAGATGATTTTTAAGATCATGGGCAGTCTTTGATTGTTCCTCATGTATTAATTTTAAAGAATCATAATTTTTTTCAAGTACTATATTTTTAAGTTCAATCAAGTCTTTTTTTTCATTGGTTACCTTATAACCAAGATATGAGGCTACGGCTATCAAGCACAAGACGATAAATACAAGATATGAGAGCCAATTGACAACAGTGGAGGAATTAATTTCTACGATGATATAATTAGCAAGATACCCCATAGCAATATAGCTAATAATACATATTGCCAAAATTAAGACTTTATACTTCTCAAGCACCCTTCTATACTTTAGGATTCCCGAAAATCTTGATATAAGAGTAAACACGATAAAAAATTGAACGAGTTTCATAGCTAAAGAGTATAGGACCCTAATCAAGGAATGTGAGCTTGTAATCATATTTCCATAAAAGCTATTTCCAGTAAATAAACTAATCAGGACTAAGAGATTTAACTCTGAAAAGGCAATGATAAATACTAAGTAGATTGCTGATAAGGTCAATGTATATAAATAATGCTTTTTAAATACAAAACAAGCTGTAATGGAAATATAAGCTATACTAACATAAATAATATAGCTTGAATATAAGTTATCATTTTGCAGAGCTAATAGAAAAAAGCTATAAACCAAAGAGTATGGTATATATTTTTTTATTGAATTTCTTGCCCCTAATAAAAATTCAATAAATTTATAGCCTATATATACTTCCAGAAAATTCACAATAATTTCCATCGATATAAAAATTATATACTCCATTTACTATCACTCCAGTATGTGAATATTTTAAGTTTAACATCTTGAGCATATAATCGACCAACGTGTAATATTTCTCCATCTCTCATATAAACATCATTAGCCTCTAATTTGATTACATGAGAAATATTTACGATATATCCTCTTTCTATAAATAAAAATCTTTCTTGATCCAATTCAACAAAAACATCCTTCAAACTTTTTCTAACTCTACTGGTTTTATCGTTACATACCATCATAGAGTTTTTGCCATCTTTATAAATATAATAAATTTCATTGAAGGAAACTTTTTCATATCTGCTGCTGTTGGAGATTAAATAAAATTTATCATCTATATTATCAAAGGTCGGAACTAAGTCATCCAGTGCAGCTACTAATTTAAGGGATATCATGGATTTTGGAATATATCTAAATACATTATATTCATATCCAATTAAGGAATACTTAAGGTGAGATGTTATAAATATGATTGGGGATGTCTGGTCATCTCTTCTTATTTTTTCAGCTAATTGTATACCATTGAAATTAGGCATCTCAATATCGAGAATGTATACATCATATTTGATCTCTTCACCTAAATCAAACAACAGCAATTCACTTTTATCATAACACTGTAGTTTTATTGCAATATTCTTTTCATTATAATATCTGACTATAATATCTTTAATTTCATTAATATATACAGAATTATCATCTACAACTGCTATTCTAATCATTTCAACCCTCCACCTTTACATATTATACCAAATTATAAATAAAATGGAAAGTTGTTTCTCGACTCATTTTAAGGACATAATCCAGTAATTTAAGGTCATCTTGTAGTTGGGATTGTTAGAATGCTTATAATTAAATAAAAAGTACAACTATAACAGAAAAGGTTAGGTGGCTAGATATATGTTAGATTTTATATCAAACAAAAGTACCTGCTTACTTATGAGTAAAAACTCTATTGAGGAAGATTATAGAGAGTTATATGTGTATGGATTTAATATTATTTATTCTACACTATTTATTATTTTAAGTATAACTGCAATTTCCTATTTTATTTTTAACGATATTTGTTATAGTTTTATCTATATTATAGTATTTATACCATTAAGAGCGTTCGCAGGGGGATATCACTCTAGTAGTTATTTAGGTTGTTTTTCTATTAGTAATATATTTTTTATCATTGCTACTTTTTTTACATTTTTTTTAAATAATCTACCAGTACTTATGCAATATATGCTATTACTTATTTTCTCTCTATATATTTGCTGGAGTCAGCAATCCAAAAAGAATATTGAAACAGTTTATACTCTTGAAGATCATAAAAAATTTCAAAGAAATGTTACCATTCTTTGCATTTTTTGGTGTTTCGTCTTTGGAATTTTACTACACTTCACAAAATATAGCAGCATGATTGTCTCTACTATCCTTATTGTTGCTATTATGATACATATTAAAAACAGAAAGGAGAAAAATCATGACAGCAGTTTCTAAGTTAGTTAATTTACTGGCATCAATGAGCTTAAACACAAAATCAGCTTTCTTCGCATATGAACCTAAAAGACCTACCAAAATTATTAAGAAATAAGTTATACTGCTATTGATTTACTCCTTTCATATTAGCAATCCTGTCATTAATAATCGGCTAATAATACGCGTATCGACTACCATTAAATTAGGAAATATAGCTACAATCAGATAAGTGAGAGTAAAATAATCCAAATATAGCGCTAGATCAACTGGAAAGTGGAGCGAAACAATCCACTTTCCAGTTATTATATTATAACGTCAGATTTTTAGGCACTTACCTTCATTAAGAGAAAATCAAATGCTGCAAGGGGCTATCACACCTTCGATTCTTCAATCGTTAAGTGTGACAGCCCCTTCTTTTCACCAATATATATACTTTATAGTTTATCTCTTCACCTTACTCTTCTCAGTTACGACTATAGAGCCCTTTGCCACTATCTTTTGATCAACATATGCCGTCACCTTAGCTTCTATATAGTTATCCCAACTGTATATATTCCTTGACTCTAATACAATTTGGTCACCAGGTTTTATTATTTTATAGTGCCGCATTTTATTAACACCTACCAAATATCCTATCTTTGCTTGTGAATCTTCATCATTTGTATATGCGTACATAATTCCACTAATTTGAGCAAGTGCTTCAATTAACAATGCCCCTGGGAATATATTATTATCAGGAAAATGTCCTTGAAAAAAAGGTTCATTATGACTTACATTTTTTATACCAATCGCATATTCTTTCGGTTTTACTTCTAAGATTCGATCAACAAGTAAAAACGGATATTTATGAGGTAAAATTTCTTTTACATCACGCAGGTTCTCAGTTATAACATTATTTACTCCAATATCAATAGCATTATTACCGTACATAGCCACTAACCTCCTCTTCTAATCTCTCTACGAATTCGTCTATAAATTTCGTATCATATAACGCTGCGTTATACTTGATTTCAAAATGTATTTCTTGATTTTCTTCTATAACACCGAAATAGAAACTTCTATTTGTTATATCAGGGTTAAAATTGACGGAATTAATCTCTTCTATAAGTTCCGGATACTTTTCCAGACAGGACCAGTTATTCTGATAATTGAAACAAATATCAAATATTTCACCATCCTCTAGCTCCTCCATGGGTAAAAGTTGATATAAGCAGCTCTGTGAGATATTTTGATTCATCAGCATTTGCTGGACTTCTTTTTGAATTGTTTTTATTATATCTGCCTCTTCCCATATACATATCAACGGTAATACATTTGTAAACATCCCCAGTACACCGTTATCAATCAATGGGTTTCTTCCAGGTAAATAACATCCAATTCTCATCGTATCAGCACTGGTGTATATCCTTATTACTTTAACAAAAATCGAAAGCAAAGCCATAAACATAGAGGTATTATTCTGTTTAGACATTTTTATGAGATTATTATACATACTTGTGGAACAACTATAATGATAAAGCTCATAGGTTTTATTCTCACTAGTAATTGTGGCAGCTGGTAATTTCGTTCTTTCAGGCGATTTATCAAGTTGGCGTTTCCAATAATTAATTGTTTTTTCTTCCAAAAAATTATTTTTACTCAAATAGGAAATAAAGCCCATTCTTGACTTACTTTTATCACCGCAGTACAGACTAAAAACATCCGATAGAAAATATTGAACTGAAATAAAATCTAATAAGATGTGTTTTACATTTATAATAAATTCTTTTTTATTAACCTGTACAACTTCCAATAATTCATCATCAAAAAGATCTAAATATGTAATTTGGTTTACTAATTCACCCTCTAAGGTTTGTTTGATTTTCAGTGACTGAGGGATTTCTTTTAGAATACAAAAGCATCGGTTTCTTTTACGAATAAATCGAATTCTGAATGTTTCATTTTCAGACATTACAGTGTTTATGCATTGCTCCAGTCTATCAACGTCAGGTTCGTCTTTGAATTTTATTTTGTATATTAATGAATATCCTAATAATTCTGATTTAGGTTTTTGACTTTTTATTGCCTTTCGCTCTAGATCAAATAACTTTTTTTGAGATTCAATGATTGGATATTCTAATTCTACTAAGCTATTATCAGTCACTGGTGTATTAGTCATTTTTAATTGTGGTTTAAGAGTCTTCAAATAATTGATTATTTCCTCTATTGTTTCACTGGCATATATCTTAGATATATCTAAGTCTATCTCATACCTCGTTAAGATATCACTTATAAATGCTAGCATTGTAATCGAATCTCCACCTAAAGTATAGAAGGATTTTTGCTTATCAATCCTGTTATATCCAATTAACTTCTCCAGTAATTGCGAAACGAATTCTTCAATGCTTAGCTCCTGATTATGCTTCATATCGTTCAATAACATATGATAATCAATTTTTCCATTTTGATTGACAGGGAATTCCTTACAATACATGATTTCTTGCGGAATCATGTAATATGGAAGTTCTTCTCTTAATCGTCTTTTTATTTCATTTATATTATATTCTTTATCACCTACATAAAAAGCATAAAGTCTAGTAAAATCATTTATATCTTTTTTGGTTATTACCCTGGCCTCTTTAATGTTTGAAAGTTTTTCAATTGCATGTTCTATTTCTTCGATTTCAACTCTATATCCATTAATTTTGCACTGCCGGTCCACTCTTCCAACAAATTCAAAGACTCCATTTTCATCCTGTTTTACAAGATCTCCTGTTCTATATGACTTAGGATGGGGACCGTCATGAATGGAATCAAAGGGATTAGGATTTATCTCTCTTTTACTAATATACCCCATACCAACACAGTCACCAAAAATGACCATCTCGCCAACTTCACAGGCATTTAAAAATTTGTCTCCATCCATAACTCTTAAAATGGAATTACTTGTATTAATTCCTATTGGTATGGAACTCATTTTTTTTATATTTTTCTTATTTAATTCATAGTAGGTGACCAATACTGTACATTCTGCAGGACCATAAGAGTTATATAAAATGAAGTTATCATTGTCAACGAGGTCAATTACTTCTTCAGCCAGATTATAGCTTAATACATCCCCAATACAGAAAATTATGCTGGTATGTAATTTAAGGCCTTTATTACATTTTAAATGATTGGCTATTAAACGCAGGTAATTTGGGGTTGCGTCTATCAGATCAATTTGATAATTATTAAGATATGTTACTATCCTCTCTCCATTTTGCTTTTCATTCTCGCAGATAATATGTAAATTATGCCCCTTAAATAAACTGGCATAAATCATGAGAACACACATATCAAAACCAAATGGCGCAATAACTCCTGTATTGATATTATTCTGGTTTGGTAATGAAATAAACTTACAGGCCCATTTATCATAGAGTTCTACTACATTAAAATGGTTAATCAGTAAACCTTTCGGTTTTCCTGTTGATCCAGAGGTGTAAATAATATAAGCACCCATTTTCTGATGAATGATTGGAAAGGTAACAGGATTTATTTCATTGTCCGTGGCAGAAAATTTTGCTTTAAGGATACTACTATAGGTTTCATCATCAATAAGAATACAAGCGTCCGAATCTTCTAACATAAATTGTTTTCTTTCCTCCGGATAACTTATATCAATAAACATGTAAGTACATCCAGTTTTCAAAACCCCTAACATAGCAACGATACAATCTTTACTTCTTTCCATACGAATGGCCACTACGCTACCTGCTGTGATATTAGAAGAAGTTATATAATATGCCACAGTATTACTTAGTTCCTCTAATTTATCATAGGTATAGCTGCCGTTAGAATCTGTCAGTGCCATCAAATCTCTATATTGTTCCACAGCATTATTAAAGTATGCTACGATTGATCTCTCCAATTATAACCTACCCCCATCCACTACTAAAGTTTGTGCTGTGATATAAGATGAGCTGTCGCTTCCAAGAAAATACACTGCATCAGCTACTTCTTCAGGTTTACCCAGGCGGTTTAAAGGAATTTCACCAATAGATTTTTGGATTTTTATATTGTTAGTATCTACCATGTCAGTATCTATAAATCCAGGCGCGACTATATTAGCTCTAACATTTTTTCTTGCATATTCTCTCGCCAGACATTCAGTTAGACCAATAAGCCCTGCCTTGGAAGCAGCATAATTGGTCTGACCAGCATCAGGCCGGATTCCACCCGTTGATGAAACAGTAACAATACTTGCACCTGCTTTAAAATTAAGACTAAGAAATAACGATTTTATTACATCTCTGCATCCGATCAGATTGGTATTTAATACACTATGAAACACTTCATCACTCATTGTAATGAAAGATTCATCTTTTACAATCCCACTGCAGTAAACAATACAGTCAATAACAGAAAAGGTTTTATCTACAAACTCACTAAACTTTTCGATAGAACCCTTATCGGTAACATCTAACTGATAGGAGTCAATAGATACTGAAAGGTCGTCCATATTTATAATGTCTTTTACACTTTTATTTGAATTATGATAACTATAAATTATATTATAATTGTGGTTTATGAATTTACGTACAATTGCTGCACCTATACCACCTGAACCACCAATGATTACTGCATTTTTCATAAATCACCTATTTATCTTTCTAAGCGCATTATAGTATAGTTTCCTGTTAGATCAAAGGAACAGATTGCAATACTGTTTACCTGTTCCGGATTTACACTTTTGTTTAAAAGAGTCTCTGGAATAGTATTTTTTTCTATTAATATTTTAGATAATAATACTTTTAATCCCAAATCAGCTCCTAAACAATTACCGAAGAAATCATGAGTTTTATCAATTACGCAAATAGAAGGGAAATTGGAATTTAGAACTTCTTTTTCAAATTTTCCTACCTCCGTATTGGGGTCATTTGTTATTACAACATCTGCATTTACAGTTAAATCAATAAGTTTTGATTGCAAATAATCATAATTTTCTATTTGCATATCCTCATAAAGATTGCACCCCAAGTTAAATGTATTGATTTTCTTGATTGTGATACCCTTCGTATATTTCGTGTCATGTACTAATCCGAAAACCACACATGCTTCTTTCAGATTTTGTTCTCTGCCACTCTGATAATTAATCGACTCTGCCAACTCATCATTATACTCATCCAAACATCCGGCCATTATAAAGTCGGCCTTTTCTTCCTTTAAAAGCATATCTGTCAGCATGAATTGATTGGAGCCCATCAGCATGGTACTTGGGCCAGTAATCCCCAATCGAATTGATAAGGTACCAAGACAAGCATTATGTACAGTATTAGAAAAAAGAATCGGACTACAAGCATCCGGATCATCGGCAATAACTTGCTTCGCAAATTCCATATTTGTTTCTAATGGTCCGTAGGATGTTGTAAAAATACAGCCGCTTTTATTTTTATCTGTTAGATTCATACGGTTAAAAGCTTCATCATAGCATTGCACTGTTGCAGTAGTTGCCAAATCAGCAAATCGATTAATTTTTCTTTTATCTTTTTTTGATAAGCAGGACTCAAAATCATTTTTTTTACTTTGCAGAACAACATTATTATTCAATCTATCCCATATTATTTCTGGATCATTTCCCATTGAGGTAATAAACCCTGCAGATATTATTTTCATCAGGCAACCGCTCCTTTCAATTCTTGATATCGTTTCACTAGTTTATCCGGTAATGACAGCATTAATTGATTATTCAGATCGGTAACGACATGTACTGCCTGACCTGTACATGAAATCTTATTTCCGTAATATACAATGAAATCAAAAATTATCTTGATATCATCTTCAATATAAAATTTCAATACTACTGTTGCGGATTGGTTGCATTCGTACTTTATTGCATTTACATATTTGATTGAAAAATGTGAAATCAAAAATTTCATATCTTCTTCGAGTACATTTATATCGAATAGACTAGGCTCATTCATAAACGAGAATTTTGCTTCTTCAACCAGCAATAAGTATTTACTATGGTGTAAGACTCCATAAGCATCCATATCTGAGAAACGAGGATAAACTTCATACTTATATTCTATAACTCCTTCTTTCATTCAGATATCCCTCCAACGACGATGCTGGCTGCATTACCTGCAAAAGCAAAAGAGTTTGATAATGCGTAATGAATATCTTTCTGAACCAATTCAGCTGAGAGTTTAACTTCTTCTAAGGAATTAATGGGATTGCATATATTGATATTTGGATATACATAACTATTCTCAATACTTAAAACAGTAGCAGCAAATTCAACAGCACCTGCAGCCGCCAGGCAGTGACCAACTTGAGACTTTATGGAATTAACATGGCATTCACTGGTTAATCTTTCAATCGCTTTTATTTCCATGCTGTCATTTATTTCTGTACCTGTTCCATGGGTATTGATGTAATCAATTTCAGCAGGGGCGATATCCGCTTGGTTTAGTGCTTGTGTCATAACTCTATAGGCTCCGTCACCAGATGGGTCTGGACTAGTTGCATGATAAGCATCATTCCCGAGTCCGTAGCCTAATACTTCACAATACATTTTCGCATTTCTTTTTTGCGCTGATTCATAACTTTCAAGAACAAAAAGAGCACCACCTTCGCCTAAAGTAATACCATCCCTATCTTTATCAAATGGCCTGCAAGGAGTGCTGCTTAAATTTTGTAGTGAATGAAATCCGTAACTTGAGAATTCCGTCAATGGATCTATTCCCCCTGTTATAACCATATCACAGATTCCAGAATTTACTAATGAGTATGCCGTTCCTATTGCAGTTGTCCCAGCGGCGCAAGCCGAGGTATTTACAAATACCGGGCCTTTAATTTTTAGCTTTTTAGGCAATTTATAAATATTACTTTTTGATATGGAGTTTTTAATAGTTCCTTTCACATGACCTGAAACATAATCATTGACTCCCACTGAGGTTGCAAAGGAAAAGCCAGCATTTTCATTTAAGTTACTAATCATCTCTGGAGTGATCTTAGCATCCTCCAGTAATTGTGCAATTAAATCTTCGTACATGCACTCTAAACGAGATTTATCTTCCAAAGACTGAACCTCGTAGATGTATGTTTTATTTACCTGGCCGAAATAATCGGTACGAATCTTATCTGTAGGAAATAAGGTGGCTTTCTTAATACCACCTAATCCCCTGACTGCATTATCATTAAATTCGTTAATATTATTTCCATTGGCCGCCATTATACTAATACCTGTTACAACAACCTTTTTCATTTTTGACAATTTACATCACCTCATCCAACTTACTGTTAAGAAATTCCGCAATAGTCTTTATACTATGAAGAGCTTTCTTATCCCCATCTGCAAGTTTTAAATCATACTTAGATTTAATGGCTACAACTATCTCTAATGCATCAACGGAATCCAATTCCAAGCCTTCTCCCAATTCATCCTGACTTGCGAATAAAGGAGCACCATAGTTTACCTCATTAACATTTACATCGTCTAATCCCAAGGCATCAATAATCATTTTGGCTACTTCCAAACATCTTTCATCCATATTCATCATACTCATAAACTGAACCTCCTCCTATTATCAAACCAATTTACCATCTTCTATGATTAACTGCTGTTCCCCATAATCTAAGATCTTTTTATCATGTGTTACTAAGACTACTGTTGACTGGCTTTCCTTCATGATGCCTTTTAAACATTCCATAAATAAGAGACTATTTTTTTTATCGAGATTACCGGTTGGTTCGTCAGCAAATATATAATTTGCTCCGGAAACAAAAGCTCTTATAATGGCAACTCTTTGCTTCTCCCCGCCGGAAAGCGTTTGGATTTCCTTTTTTCGTATGTTACCCAAATTCATAATCTCAAGATATTTATCGATACGAGCTTCCAATTCCTGACTGACTTTTTCGTTACGCAGCATATAGTTTAGTTTGATATTATCTTCAACATTCATAAATCCAAAAAGGTTTAAATGCTGGTAAATAAAATTGATATTATTTAATCTAAAATTGTCACGTTGAACATTCCTTAGATCATAAATCGATTTATCGCCATACAAAACTTCTCCTTGAAGAGACTCAATAAGTCCTGCAAGTGCATACATAAAAGTTGTTTTGCCTGATCCAGACGGACCAGAAATTGCAGTTAGTATTCCCTGTTGAATCTCACAACTGATTCCATTTAAAATGTTACGTACTGTTTGACCTTCTTTAATCGTATAAACTAAATTATTTGCTCTAATATTTGACTTACTCATATTCTTCTCCTAACTACTCCGATATTGTTAAATATTTTCTTATATCTGAAGTAAATGCTCGTTTAATGGTTAAATGTAGAATCAGTGAACCACCAATTAGTAATAGAACATATACAAAAAGCATTAAAGTAATTGGAAAGGTCGTTCTAACAGGTACTGTTATAAATTCCAAAGACATATCAACTCCCATCCCAATAAAAGTTTTTGCCAGGAGAATTCCTATTACCGTTGCAATTGTGATGACATTCATCATCTGGAAAAGGTATGCTCTTTTAAGGGTATTAACATTCGCACCCATAGCTCTAAATCTTGTGATATCAAAAACATTTTGATTGGAAACAGATATATAAAAGTGAACTAACATCAAAAACGAAACCAGAATAACCAAAAATGCTGATATTTCAAATATTTCAACACCATTTATTGCATTATCATAGCTATTGTCAGCAATCTCTTGTTTCGTAACCACATAATTTCCGGTAACGTTGGAATCGTTATTTAACGCTTCAATTACACTATCATTTGCTTTATGGATATATAACGCATTTATCATATCAATATCAATTTGGCTTTGCATATACCCCTTACTCACAAACCCATATCTTCCTCTGCTTCCATTTGCCACAAAACGTCCTGCTATCGTAAACTCTACTTTGTGATTATTAATCTGAAGAACATATTTTTCACCGATATCATCATCTGAAATGAAATAGTTTGGCAAATAGATTCCTGAAAAGGTTGGATCATTTAATGATACAGATGGATCACTCCCATCCGTAAGTACCATCTTCTCACCATACTTTCCATAATCACTGTCAATGGAATAAATAGTGTTTTCATACCCTTCCGAATCTACCATTTCCAAATTAATTCCATATGCTATTTGGGCATCCGGATCCAGTTTAAAAACCAAATCCCTGTACTCCTCCTCCGAACGCTGCTTAATCACACTGGAGTGGATAATTAAATGATTGAAGAACATATTCTCCTCGACAGTGTCTTTCGCAATATTTCGCATCGTGGTGAACATTCCTATAAGTCCTGCACTCAACATAACTCCAACCACCAGCGTAGAGATAATTGGATTTGTTCTTTTAAAGTATCCCATAAAAATCCTCTGGCTCAAAACTAAGGATTTAAGGCCGAATAACTCCCCAATCTTTAGTAAAAGATGCTGAATACCTATTTCAATAATATCTAAGAGTAAGAAACCTCCTGCAATGGGTAAAACGGCTAACATTCCATTGTCCTTTCCCATAAACAATCCACAAATAATCAGAACGAAGCCAACGATTCCCACTGCCCAGTCCTTCGTCTCAAGCTTCTTTATCGTGTCTGTTTTATAAGGGCTTCTCATCTCTTCTAGTGGATCAAAGGACGCTATTTTCTTTAAGGTAACTAACATACATAATGTAATAATAAAAATGTGAAGGATTAATGCTCCTATGATATTGGCAAACCCAATCCATTTACTTTGTATATCTAAAATATCACTTAATAAAGTGTAGATTATTTCCATGAGTACAAGAGCGATAGGTACCGCATAAAATTGATAATATATAGACTCTTTTACATAAATGTATGAAAGTTGCTTTCTTGTAACACCAGAGAGTCTTAATTGGATATTAAACTCTTTTCTAGTAGAAAAGATGGTTTTTATAACAATCCTCAATATCCAAAGTGAGAACAAAATAATCATAACCGATATTGCAATTAACAAATAAAAATACATCGTTAATTGTTCATCTCTGGATATTCGTTCAGTTTCTAGTTTTATTTGGTATATTTCTCCTATTATCTTAGAGAAAACACCTACTACCACCAAATTTATTACAGATACTACAATAAAAACCAACATTTGTGATTTATTATTTTTATAAAGCTGCTTCAATAAAGAATTCATAATTATCACCTGTTCTGGCAAATACTTCATAAAGAAGTATTTGCCTAATTTAATAAAACTAGATTATAAGAATTTACTTTTTAAAATTAATTACAACAACTAGTACAACCAGTAAATCCTGCTGTTACAATTTCTTCAACTTCTTCAAAAATCTCTTCTTTCGTATTCACAGTTGTTTCTTTTTCATTTAGAGTAATATTTTCGTTCAGATCTTTTTTCGTATTTTCCATAATGAATCTCCTTTTCTATTTATTAGCTGCAGCAACTTGAGCATCCAGTAAATCCTGCTGTTACGATTTCTTCAACTTCCTCAAACATTTCTTCGCTTTCTACGATATTTTCTTTGATATCCTCAGCTTTTTGGGTAGTTACTTTATTATCTTCCATTAATTAATCCTCCTCACTTATAATTGATTTTTTAATTACAACAATTGGAACAACCAGTTAAACCTGCAGTGACAATTTCTTCAATTTCTTCAAAAATTTCTTCATTTTCATTTTGGACATTAGTAATAATAATGTCTTCCTTTGCGGAATTGAATTTCTTATCCATTTTTAATCCTTCCTTTCTGTAATCTTCTCTCAAATAAAATAGTTACTATTTAGAACTGAATTTTTATGTATCTCTCCTCCCTTCTCTCCGGTCATGAAATACAATATCTAACAACTAAATTGTTAAGGAACAATTTATGTTATTATCAAGTTATCCCTTAGCTCTACTTAAATAATGATAAATAATATTGTGTAGACCTAATGTTATAAAAAAAATAATCCAGGTGACGGACCAGGCTGCAGTCACAGAACTGATAATCATATAGCTAAAAGCACAGGCACACCATAAAAGAGTTGCTATCATTCTAAAGTATTTTGGTCTGGCTTCTAACACGGTTTCTTCATATTCTGAATCAGAATTACTTTTCGGTAGAAACTGTGAGCGATATACTAATATAGCCGTTGGCAGGATACAGATTAAAGCTGCTACCACTATCCCAACCTCATCTTTTTTGTAAATATTATCAGCCGCAATTAGTATAACAGCGGCAAAGATATACATACTTACTGAAATCGCTAATAACAAAGCTGACTTTTCCTTTTTCATGAACTAAAAACTCCTTTTGATTTTATGTATGAACTTACCAGTTAAATAGATAATGATTATTGCAAACGCAATATACAAAATAAAACTACTCAGTTCGAATAACCCAAGCCAATAATTAATATTAATAAAAATACTTACGAGACTAGATACAAACAGACCAAGCAAAATAAGTCCGCATATTTGGTATCTGCTATTTAATTTTACTTTATTTCCATTGAATAAATTATTCAGATATTTGAAGCCTTTAAGGCGTAAATCTAAAATTCCTACCAGCATCGTCATCATAAAGTATCCATCTGTCATACCAAACAGTCCTAAATTCGTAATAATTGTACTTATATTTGCTGAAATCCAAATATCGATTACAGCCCCATGAAAATATTCAGGAAGCAATGCTTTTAATAAGATCCCTATAAAGGCCATAATAAAATTAAAATAAATTCCGCCTGCCATAACTAATAGTTTTTTACTCTGTTTTTCCAGATTGAGACCAAAATATTGAACCAAGATAATTGGATATATAAAATACCAGCCCAGGCTGACATTATCAATTTTTACCCCTACATACCTGGCTATTGTACAATGCCCAATTTCATGGATCACCAATACTGCCCAGGGGAATACTGCAATGGTAAATATGATTTCCCACAGCTTCATATTTACATAGTCTATGCTTTGAGGTAGAAACATTCGATAATTCCAAAAGAATAAACCCATAAGAATTACACTTAAAAACACGAAACCTATACCTAATTTGGTGGAACCAAAGGTATCTTTGGCTTCGCTTTTTGGAAAAAAACTAAAAAATACTTTTCCTACTTTTTTGAATTCATTAAACGATCCTTTTGGTTCTACATCGTTTTCCAGATAACCAAGTTTACTAAAGTTATTAAAAATGCGAGTATTGTCTTCATCTAATGTATCAACTACTATTTCCTCACTCTTATATTTATCAATGAATTTTGTAACAGCGTTTGCATACTTATAATCGATTTTTACAAAACTGTTTAGTGATTTAATGCCTACTAATAGCAGCCGGCCTGAGAGGGTATAGTTGATGTTATAGCAAAGGTTTTCTTTCACTTTCATCTCTTATATCTCCTTATGATACTTGTTGTAAGCGATTAACTTTTTGTTAATAAGATCTTTGTTATCTTTATAATGATCCACCAAAAATTTAATTATTTTTCTTGTATAGATATTCATTAAGATACAACGTTCCTGCAGCTCTTTGCTGATGCTTCCTTTTAGATTGTTTTGCAGTCCTTTACACCAGACTCCGCAAACTTTCTTAGCAATACACCTTTGACATGCTTCATTGTCATAGCGACAGCCTTCTCTAACTTCTTTGAAGCCTATATTCTCTTGTAAGTTCTGCAAGGAATTTAAGTTGTTGAATTCGACAGCATACTTATCATGTTCCGTAAAGGTATGGCATGGGTACATTCTTCTATTAGGTGTTATTGAGAATGAATGACCCGCGGAGCAATCCCTTTGTTCTACTTGCATTAGAATTCTAATCATTAAACCAATAAACGTACGGGGAACCTTTGTTATGTCACCATTTAAGATTTTGTCAACATAGTATTCTGCAGTTTCTGTACAAAATAGCTCGTACTTCTCTAAGGTGTCTTTGTCTTCAATATCAATACGATATCTATCATCATCGGAACTAACTGGAATTAATTCGTAGGTATTAATTGGCATCTCTTCCATTTCCCCACACCATTGATTAACATATCCTGGTCGATAACTATCTAAGTGTTGTTTTGTGAAGGTATATTGAGCATAGATATTAGTTCCTCTCTCTTTTAGTGTTTTTAGGTTTTTATATACAATATCGTATGTACTTTCGATATGCTCTGCGACTCTGTTTTTATCATGGATCTCTTTTGTTCCATCAATACTTGTGCCAATGATAATATTGTATTTGCAAATAAACTCTAAAATTTCATCATTTAAAATCGTTGCATTTGTATTTATTGATAATTGGGGCACTTTATCTGAGGTCTCATAAAGGTACTCCACAAATTTTTTGATTTGTCGAAAGTTTAAGATTGGTTCACCACCAAAAAAGGATATTGCCTTTACTCCATTATGAATTTCTTTTATCTTCTCATAAGTGGCCACATAGGCTTCAAAATCAAATTGACGTTTTGAGTCATGAATACCGTAGGTTCCCTCTTCGGCATAACAATATTTACATTTTAGATTACATGTCGTTGCTGCCAAATAAATAATTGTCGGCCTCCAACCTTCATCATTTACGGAGGGGGCTTCAATTTTTCTGGGAACTTTTAAGAATTCTTTAATACTTCCATCTCTTTCAAGGAAAATCTTTATGGCTTCACTATCAAACCAAATCTTATCGTCTACTTTATACATACGCTGAAATCACCCTCTCTTTTAGTATTCTTTCAAATAAGGACTGCTCTTCTTTTTCAATACTTGAAACAACAGTGTCAATTAGTTCATAATCTATTTCTTTGTCTTCCATAATGGATTTCTTTATTAGTCTTGCAATCTTCCTCCAAAGATTCCCGCTTCTTTCAAGTTCTTCAAACTGAAGATTCATTTGGGCTTTTAAGGCCTCATTAAATTCTCGTCTATAAAAAAAGGAGCTGCCATTTTGAATGCTCTGTAATATCACATATTTTGATACCTTGTTCATTGGCTCCCAATTATTTAATAGAATATTTTTGAAACTGCTATAGAAATCTGAACCTTTTACCCAGCCCCCACGCTCATCTTCGTATAAATCAGACTGAATCAGCAGTCTGATATTATCTTCAATACAATTTCGTTTGTTTTCTGCGCTCACTTCTAAGGATTCCAGGTAAATAAATTTAAAGGGTACACCAAGCGGTTTTATTTTTAAACTTTCCAATTTTTTAAGACTACTTTTTGAAATTAACTTTTCCATAATACTTTCGTCATAGTCACCCTCTAATACTATCGTGTCATCATTAATTTCGGCGATTCTGTAAGTACCGTAGGTATGAAAGAATTGTACGACATTCGTCTTGAGATTTTGAATCTTATCAAAATCCATATATGGAAGAGTTACTAAGACTCGACTAAACTGTTCTTGCTTTAAGGCAAATAGTTCATCAATTTCAAGATACCTATAAGTGAGTGATAACTTATCCAGTAATTCATCGATAAAGCAGATACCCCGGCCTTGTAGAATGTATAGTGTACTTCCGCCATAGGACATATGGTTAATAGTGTTACTGAGTCCGCTACATAAAACAGCTTCATAATAGTTTAAATTTTCGATTTTTTCTTCCAATAGATATAAATCGCAGCTTCTCACCTCTTATTCACGCCTTTCTTTTTCTTAATGATTTAATCATATAATATAAATAACCGTAAAAAAAAACTCATATTGACTGCAAACAACATAAAAATGACCTCAAAAAAAGAAGATAATTTCATAAAAATTATCTCCTTCTTATCTTAGTTTATAGAATCTATTCCTTTTAAGATCATGCAGGTAGGACTCGTGTTCATTAATAATTAACTCATACACATCATCTGCCTCTTTTTTTTGTGGGTTTTGGTTGCTATGGTAATAATATATGCCATACTTGTTGCTATTTACATGCTCAATTATCTCCTCAATCACTTCATTAATACCTTTTGTGTGATATTTTGATGACGACCATCGTTTAATAATTCTACGCAGATCTGTTTTACTAAGGTAATTTTTCTTGCTTAAAATCTGCTCCCAAAAACTGTCTTTATCTATATTATTTATAGTCAAAATAAAATCAAACGCATCCTTATGCTGTTCATATACAAACCCCATTTCTAAGTAAACTTTGATGTGTAATAAGGCTACCTTGCAATATTCTTTATCTTGCGTCTGATTATATAAAGTTACAAGCTGATCAACCAATACTTCTAACGTTTTTTCTATGGATATGTTTCTGTATCCAATGGTACCGTAAAGTAATTTAATAGCTTCAATAACATCTCTCCCATTTTCAATCATTTTTGAAACTCCTGTTAAATTAATTTCTTAAACCGATATTTATTAACTTGAAATCATTTATATCATATTCATTCATTATTTGATGAAACTGCTCACCAATACATAGGTATATGCATTCATTTTTTTCATTATATTTACATTCATCAAAGCATCTGCTGTTACAAAAGTACAACTTGTGCAATTGCTTTGTCATAAGTCTATATACATATCCGGTTGTCACTTGTCCATCACAAAGCTGATAATCAAGGCTATCTCTATTTATCTCTATGATAGAAATTAGATATTTCAAAAAAGGTATGCTTACAAACTTATGTATAGGAATGTAAAAATGTTGTTTCCGGTTTTTTTTAATTTCTTCAATTAATGATATAACTATTTCCCTCGATATAATTACGAATGATGTTGTAGAGAAATAGAGATTGTTACATTTTTCCATAATCCCTCCATTTTATTAACTTGCTTTTATATCCGTTTTCTTTAACTCCAAAGCAAAATTATTTGTGCATACAATTGTATAAACAAAGTCCTCCTCAAAAAATGTGTATGCTTCCAGCGTAGGAAAATATCGATAGCTGGATTTAAAACCACTATCTGTCCATTCAACTGATGAAATCTGCATTACATCAAAATTAACCGACAGACCTAGTTTTAGAAATTTAACAAGTGCTTCTTTCATTGTCCAGGCTGCTATAACGAAATTATCATTATCATAGTTAAGTGGGCAAAGTTTCCTTTCCTTGTCTGTTAGAATGGTATTTATACTTTTAACTTTTTTTAAATCCAACTTTTCCATGTCTAAACCAAGAACCATCTCTTCCGGAAACACTATAATGGCAGCATAATCATCACAATGTGTTATACCTAACCCATAGCCTTGCTCCTTGCTCTTAATAATAGGGTTATTCAGATAACCTTTTGCAATCTTTATATCCGTCAGCTTATGCTCCTCTTTATATAAAGAACGCAATATAGTTTTAGCTAATGTTCTGCTCCAATAAAATTCACTTTTTCTCTTATCTGATTTTTTTTGCAGGTATTCTCTCATTTCATCTGCTGAGAGAATACTACTTACTCCCTCCTTTAGATATGGCGAATTTGTATTGCATATGCCTAATGTAAGTTCTCCCTGAAGCTGTTTAGCGTAATCAGAGTAGGTTAAGATCACTTTATCGTTTCTATACATTTTGCACCTCCTTTCTTAAGCCGCGTTATATTTAACTGAATCATAATCCAATAGTAGGATGCTTACAATAGATAGTGGGTAACTCAATATTTAGAAAGTATAATTGATATTTAGAAAGTATAATTAATATCACGTTATAAAACGCTGCTACTGAATCACATTCATAATAAAAAAATCTATAGCACATCTTTTTTTGCAGCATAGTAGATATATTAGTTAGATAAACACAGATAGAGCAGTTGCAAAATAAGCAATATTGCTGAAAAAGACCCCATGGTTTTCCTCCACACACCGGCTTCAAGACACGTTACCAATTTCGTACGCTATAATCGTACAAAAATTGTTCGCTTTTAACAGACGAAAATGGCAACATACCTTTCAGGCAGTGCATTACAGGAAAGTCATGAAGCCTTTTACAGCCTTACAATCATTTTGCAACGCTCCATTACATAAAGTATCAGCATTAAAGTAAGCTGATTCGTCGCTAAACGAACTTTATTAAATAAGCAATCACAGTATTTGGTTACTCAAACTATGTTGTATTAGTAATCAACAAACTGTATAGTGATACCATAATTAATAACTGATAGGGAGGATGAATATTATGAAAAAAATTATGAGAACTATCTTAAAGGGAACTAGTTCGATGGCAATTAACATGGCAGTCAGCTCCATTGCACAAGCAAGTACAATATTTACCCATCAGCCTAAAGTTGATGAAGAATTAAATAACCAGTTACGCTCTCTCAAATAATTTATATAACGCCAGTGCTTATGGGCAGCTCTTATCTACATATTAGCTCATAAGCCTGGCAATCATTTTTTCATCTTTTAACTACTTAAAATTCCTTTTGTTCTAGAATGAAGGTTATGAATTTCTTATTCGTTTCAACACCTGAAATAAACATCTCTGATAATACAATTATCATCTTATCCACCACTTCCTTTTTCTTTGCCCCCAATACAAGCTCTTGTCCAATATTGAATCTATTTCATTTTACAGGGTGTGTCTGAAAACTCATTGTACCGTTCTGAATGCCCCACTTTGCGGTATTCTGCGTTGCGATTTTGGGAACGTAACACCACTACGTCCCCAAAACGGCACAAGCAGTTTTCAGACACACCCTAACATAACCTTGATATTTATAGATTACATCGTTTAGTCTCAAAAAGCTTAATTCCGTCCGCAATTTACTTTAAAGCCAAATTTCTGTTGTTTGGGGACATTCAGTAAAAATAATGTAGTTTTTCATTATAATTACGGTTGCAGGAGGGAATTAATGATAATTATATTGGCAAAGAAATTGACTGAGAGGGTTATAAAAGACTCGATTATAAGCAAGGAACAGCAGAAATTATATCAATATAGTTATGAGTTATTAATATCTTCATTGATAAACATTGTAATTGTATTATTTATTGGAAGTATATTTAATAAAACTCTTGAAACTATACTCTTTTTACTGTTCTTTTGTTCACTCAAAAAGTATACAGGTGGATTACATATGTCAACTTATAATCGGTGTATCAGTTTATTTAGTTTTATTTATACTGTAATTCTTATTTTAGATTACTATGCAGTGTTTAATAATCCGGAAATTATCCTAATTCTGGTTATTTTCTCAAGCTGTATTATATGTACCCTTTCTCCTATCGTTGATGATAATAAGCCATTATCTACTCAAGAAATTGAAATGATTAAAAGAAAAGGAATGATAATTTTACCGATTCAACTAATTTTATTCATTGTATTACATTTTATAGTAAGTACATACCTATCAAAATATGTAGGGGTTGCAATTATAACTACAGCCTTTTTGGTTTTTACTGGATATATAAATAACAAATTGAAGGAGGGAAAGACGTTTGATAAGTATAGTAATCTGTGATGATGAAAATAACTTTCTTGATGAACTTGAAGAACACATTAAAAATTATGCAAGTAGTAAGTGTGAAGAAATCATAATCACAAGATTTACCAGCGGAGAAGAACTACTAAAAAACTATAAATTAGGTTTTGACATAATATTTTTAGACATTTCTATGGCTGAGGTTAGTGGAATTGAAGCTGCAAAATATATCAGAGATATTGATAAAAATGTCATTATCGTTTTCCTGACATCAATAATCAAATATGCTCTGGCAGGATATACTCTCGGAGCCTCCAACTATATATTAAAACCAATTACATTTAAAAAACTATCAATGGAATTAGACAAGGCAATAAAGAAATGCAAGGAAATGGAGCATCAATATATCACGTTAAAAAATAACGATGGTATATTCAAACTGTACGTGAGAGAAATAATGTATATAGAAACCTCTCAGAGAAATACGTTAATCCACACCTCAGACCAGGACGTAGTTTGTTTTTACAGGATGAAAGCCTTGGAGGAAAAATTAGAGTCTTTTGGATTCCTTAGATGCCATTCCGGATTTATTATAAACATCAGATATGTGAAATCCATAGAGAAATTATTAATTACACTTACAGATGATACTGAAATACCCATAAGTCAGCAAAAAAGAAAAGATGCAATGAAAATGATTGCTATATATTTAGGAGATGAATTATGATTAATTTAATATCTGATATAATTGGGACTACTTTAGAAGTTATGATACTTTACAATCTTCAAAGGAATAAGACATTGTTTTCAAAAAAGAATATTGCGCTCTTCTCCTTAATCATTCCTTACATCATAGGAATATCCTATGTAGATATAACTTTTTTTCCTAAAATAATATCAATACTCTTATTAACAATTGTAATTACCAAATTTACGATGAAAACATCTTTTAAAAGAATTCTATTTGCATTTATATTATATTTATTATCCATTTCAATAGGGGAAATAATTGGATTTGGTATATTCCGGCTGATATTTAATACTTCAATCAAGGTCCTAATGGAGGAGCCGGCTAAATTCCTACTGGTTGTTATTGTTTCTAAAGTATTTATGCTCGCATTTGTTATTTATCTAAGAAACTTTATTCATAGGGCCAATGCCTTTTTAGATAAACATGTACTTCTAACTATTACTCCCTTGCTAACATGTTTTATTACGCTTTTTATTGAGACATTTAAAATATTTAATTCAGTTGAGTTTGATACTACCAAAAACTTATTTTCAATACTAAGTATTTCTTTCGCCTTGGTTTCAGCTTTTTGTATTATAGTTCTTATTGAAAAGTACTTGCAGACAAAAGAAGTGGAAGCATTTAATCACCTGAATATAAACCAAATCAGTGCTGGGTATCATTATCTTTCACAGAAGGTTGAAAGTCATGAAAAAATTTTAGAACTTTATCATGATCTAAAGAATCACCTGATTATTTTGCAAAGCAAAAATGAGAACTCAGATTATATTGACGGTTTATTAAACAGAATATCAGACTTTGAACATTTCGATGATACAGGTAACCAAATATTAAATACAATAATTTATGAAAAAACAAAAGTTTCTCTCAAAAACCAAATTGATTTCCAATCATTTGTAGATCTAAGCAGAGTTTCCGGATTACAAGATTTTGATTTATGCAGTATTTTTGGAAATGCAATTGATAATGCAATCGAAGCATGTATGAAAATTCCCAATGCAAGTTTAAGAAGAATACTTATAAAGGCTAATAAGATCAACAATTTCTTATTAATTAAAATTGAGAATTCGGTTGAAGATGGCGTTCTAATCAATAAGGAACATCTTGAGACAACAAAGGATGACTCTTTATTACATGGACATGGTTTAAAGAGTATACAGCGAGCTGTATGTAAGTATAATGGTGAAATGGAAGTAACTTTAGGACCAACTTCTTTTCGCTTAAGTATTGCTATTCCGCTTTAAGCTCGAGTTTTTTTGATAACCCCTGTTTCTTTTTTTCCTTAACAGGTTTTCTAAAAGTACGCTTCTCTGCTATAAACAAATAATAACCATCTTTTTCAATTACTTTTACACCACCAAAGACAGATGTTATTTTATTTCTGTACCAAGTAAGACGTTTCGTAACCATAAGTAATTTTCCACCAACAGCTAAATGCTTAAAAGCATTTTCGATAAATTCTTTTGCAACTGAGAAATCCGTATGATATGGCGGATTACTCAATATAATTGTAAAATAATTTTCTTTAATATTTTGAAACCCATTGCTTTGAATAATTTCAATATTCTCAATTAAATTTAACATCGCATTCCTTTTTGAGATCTCAACGGCTTCTTCTGATATATCGCACATAATTACATTTTTTGCTCCGATAATTTTAGCTGCTAAAATGCCGACTACTCCATAACCACATCCCAGATCTAAAGCCTTGTCATCCAGTTGAAACTCCACTTCCGATAACATAGCCAAAGTACCCTTATCAATTGCAGATGGAGAAAATACACCATCACTTGTTTCAAAATGAAGTTCTAATCCTTTTATTATTGTTGTAATCATTATATCTCCATTCATGAGTGTACTTTAGTTATTGATATATATTTTACCATATCTGATATTAAATAAAAAGAGATAACTATCTTGAGTTTCTATAGTTTAATCCACAACCCCTTATTTCTCCTAATAATGTAATTAACAACTTTCAAATAATGCCCAAAATATAAGGAATCCATATCCATTTTGTAGTAGAATAATGGTGTCGAAGCAAAATCTACACTAAACAATAAAGAAAGCGACTCCTTATGCTTAATTCTACAACAAATACTTACACTTTGAAACGAGAAATTTTATCTTTTTCAAACAAAATATCCTTTAAGCTTTCCAAACCCGGTAGAAAGTTTACTAATCTATGGCATGTTAGCTTCTTGGAGCTGCCTTTTAACTGATATTGTGGATCAGCTTCACGAAGATTCCAAAAAGGTCATCGGCGTAGCGCGACTTACGTGACATCAAAAAAAGGAGTACAAATCACAGCTCAGTCTGGGTATTTTCATACGATACAAAAATGGGTTCCCGATGAACCAACAATTCATGTCGTTTCTGATAGTTGCATTATCAAAAGAAAAAAACAGCCTTTTCCAGCTGTTTTGATTTGCCTGCCTATTTCTTTGTATGGGATAGGCTTGGTTGTGTTCCGTACCAAGCCTATCCACTATACAATTGGATTTTTACTCGTTGATTTTACGGAGAACCCTAAGGTTTGTCCCATACCCAGTGCATGTTGAAAAACCGTCTGGAAATTGAAAACTTCAACAGTTTGAAACCGATTAGCATTAAACAGGAATTTTTTCGGCAATGTTCCTTTCAAATCTTTCTGCTATCATAAAGAAAGAAACTGATATGCCAATCGCAGCTAATTCTTCCACCCCCAAGAAACATTTATATCAGTCTAATCGCAGCTTTATCCTAAACAGGATAAAGCTGCGACAGTACTCTCTATTATCCGACCAAACAGAAGATATGGCAGATATCACAAACATACCCGACGCCGGTATTATACTCATTTGAAAAATTGCATATAAAATTTTACCTTATAAGTTCTCGCCAGTTATTTCTTTTTGAAATAACTTTGTTTCTTATTCTCTTTTTACATAAAGAGTAGTAATTCGTCTTTTACTAGCACTTTTAAAATCTTAAATTGACGACATTGCCTGTATAACAGGTGGTTTATTAAAAGACTGCCATACAAAAAAAGGGGCTTCCTTTTACCACCGAAACCCTTGATACGTTATGCTTTGTACTAGATTGCGAGGTGAGTGATATTCTTAAACACGACAAAACCAAATAATATCTTACTTATAAATATTTCTAAACAACAATAAAAAGACCAATAATCTACTGGTCTTTTCTCTTTATCTATGCATAAATTTTAGATGCATATCAAAAAGGAGAACAAAAGTTTCCTTCCATTCTCCTTCTATTTCCCTTATAGTTAATTTGAACGTGTTATCTTTAATTAGTCGTAAATCTTGATTCTCAACTTCTGAAACCCTTTAAAATAAAGGTTTTATTTATCCAAACTCTTCATCGTAGGGAATAAAAGTACATCCCTAATCGCCGCAGAATCCGTCAGCAACATTACAAGACGGTCAATTCCAATACCAATACCACCAGTCGGCGGCATACCATATTCCAATGCCGTCAAGAAATCTTCATCCATGGAATTGGCTTCTTCATCACCGGCAGCCTTTAAAGCTTCCTGAGCCTCAAAACGTCCTCTCTGATCAATCGGATCATTTAACTCAGAGAATGCATTTGCCATCTCTCTCTTTGTTATAAATAACTCAAATCTCTCAGTAAAGTCAGGTGCTTCCGGCTTTCTCTTGGCAAGCGGTGAAATCTCTACCGGATGATCCATGATAAAGGTCGGCTGTACCAGATTCTCTTCTACGAACTCTTCGAAGAAAAGATTGATGATATCACCTTTCTTATGTCTGTCTTCAAATGCAACATGATGCTCTTTCGCAATTGCTTTTGCCTCTTCCTCTGTTTTTACCTCTGAGAAATCAACACCGGAATATTTCTTAACAGCCTCTAACATGGTCATTCTCTCGAAAGGCTTGCTTAAGTCTATAATAACACCATCATAGGAAATCGTAGTTGTGCTGAGCACATTCTGAGCAACGGTACGGTACAGCTCTTCTGCAAGATCCATCATACCATAGTAATCTGTATAAGCCTGATAGAGCTCTAACAGAGTAAACTCAGGATTGTGTCTTACGGATAGACCCTCATTACGGAAAACTCTTCCGATTTCATACACTCTCTCAAGCCCGCCAACAATCAGTCTCTTCAGGTATAACTCTAAGGAAATACGTAAATGGATGTCTTCATCCAGAGCGTTATGGTGAGTGAAGAAAGGTTTTGCGGCTGCTCCTCCAGCATTAGGAACCAGAACAGGTGTCTCTACCTCAATAAAGTTCTTTCCATCCAGATACTTTCTGATTTCTCTGATAATAAGTGAACGTTTAATAAAGGTATCCTTTACTTCCGGATTCACGATCAGGTCAACATATCTCTGACGATATCTGACATCGGTATCCTTCAGTCCATGATATTTTTCAGGCAGTATCTGAAGGCTCTTTGTTAAAAGAACAATGCTTGTAACCTTTACAGAGATCTCTTCTGTATGAGTCTTAAATACTTCACCAGTAATACCAACGATATCACCCATGTCATATTTCTTGAACTCAGCATAAAGTTCTTCTCCGATTACATCCTTTCTTACATACACCTGGATATTTCCTTTGATATCCTGGATATTGCAAAAGGATGCCTTACCCATAACACGTTTGGACATGATACGTCCTGCGATGGATACCTCCTTACCTTCCAGGGTTTCAAATTCTGCTTCGATATCCTTAGACTGGTGTGTAACCTGATATTTCATTATCTGAAAAGGATCCTTGCCATTTTCCTTTAATTCGGAAAGCTTATTCCTTCTAATCTTCAAAAGCTCATTAAGCTCTTGCTCTGTCTGCACCTTTTCCTGCGCCTGTATCTTTTCCTCAGCCACTTTTCTTCATCCTTTCCTTTTTACATCAGTTGGATCTGCTTTAGTTGGACTTCTGTATTTCCAATATCTTGTACTCTAACATACCAGAATGAGTCTCAACATTAACAATATCCCCAACTCTTGCACCAATCAATGCTCTTCCGACCGGTGATTCATTGGAGATCTTTCCTTTAAGACTATTTGCTTCCGTAGAACCTACGATTTTATATTCCATCTCATCATCAAATTCTATATCAAGTATTCTAACTTTACAGCCTATATTAATTACGTCAACCTCAACTTCGTCTTCTACAACGACTTCGGCATTTTTCAGGATTTTATCTATCTCTTCAATTCTTGCTTCAATTTCTCTCTGCTCGTCTTTTGCTGCATCATATTCTGCATTTTCGGATAAATCACCCTGCTCTCTGGCTTCTTTTATCTTCTGTGCAACCTCTTTACGTTTGTTGACTTTTAAATCCTGTAACTCTTCTTCCAAAAGTCTTAATCCCTCATAGGTCAAAATGTTCTTTTTTTCTGCCATATTTAAACACCCTTCCTCCGTTTCAATCGTATTAACGATACATTCAAAGTATTATAACTTATCACTAGTATGTTGTCAATAATTTTGCTGATGACACTTACGGTACTTTATATATTATCATGGTTGAGTCAAAATTATTCCGCAAGTTATGATTAACTTTTTTGTGACTTTTATACCAAAATTCATATAACTTTTAATTTATAAAATTTGCAGATTTTGTAACAATTCCATATAACATATTACATGAATTCCTTCTTATATAATGATAAAATTGGTGCTTTTTACTAGTTTTATCGCATTAAATAAGAGCGGGGAATCATTTATTAAAAATTTGAATAAGTACGAATTAACTCTTTACACGACTGTCGAATAGTGTTATTCTCTACTATAGGTATTCCACTGGATTTTCATATTTTCAGGTTTGCTGAAAATCCGTTCATTACCAAATAAAGTTAGTTACATAATTAACAATGTTCAGTAATTGAGGCGCACAATGAGGTGACTCATTATTTTTGTTGTATTCTATACTTTCTCGATTACTATGCATTCAT
This sequence comes from Anaerocolumna sp., assembly GCA_029256725.1. Taxonomy (GTDB): domain Bacteria; phylum Bacillota; class Clostridia; order Lachnospirales; family Lachnospiraceae; genus Anaerocolumna. The sequence continues at coordinate 89,481 of JAQSXJ010000015.1, forward strand.
CAAGGAGGATAATATAACATGGCTAGAAAAATGAAAACCATGGATGGAAATAATGCCGCAGCTCATGTCTCCTATGCATTTACCGATGTTGCAGCTATCTATCCAATCACACCATCTTCAGTTATGGCTGAAGTAACTGACGCATGGTCTGCGCAGGGAAGAAAAAACATATTCGGACATGAGGTTCAGGTTAGTGAAATGCAGTCCGAGGCTGGTGCTGCTGGTACAGTACACGGTTCCTTACAGGCTGGTGCTTTAACAACAACCTAACATGTACAAAATCGCAGGTGAATTACTCCCCTGTGTTATTGATGTTTCTGCCCGAGCTTTAGCAAGCCACGCACTGTCTATCTTCGGTGACCATTCCGATGTATATGCATGTCGCCAGACAGGATTTGCAATGCTTTGTTCCGGAAATGTACAGGAAGTTATGGATTTAGGTGCGGTAGCACATCTTTCCACTCTGAAGGCACGTGTTCCTTTCCTTCATTTCTTTGATGGTTTCAGAACCTCCCATGAAATTCAAAAAATTGAAATGTGGGATTATGAAGATTTAAAAGAAATGACAGACATGGATGCTGTTGCAGCTTTCCGTAAGCGCGCATTAAATCCTGAGCACCCCGTAACACGCGGTACTGCACAGAACCCTGATATTTTCTTCCAGGCAAGAGAAGCAAGTAATCCTTACTATGATGCCGTTCCCGGTATTGTAGAAGAATATATGAATAAAGTAAATTCCAAGATTGGAACAGATTACAAACTGTTCAATTATTATGGTGCTCCTGATGCTGAGCATGTAATCATCGCAATGGGTTCCGTATGTGATACCATTGAAGAAACAATTGATTACTTAGTAGCTGAAGGCGCTAAAGTCGGTTTAATCAAAGTAAGACTTTTCAGACCTTTCTCTGTAAAACACTTACTGGATGTTATTCCTGATTCTGTTAAACAGATCAGCGTACTTGACAGAACAAAAGAACCCGGAGCTCTTGGTGAGCCTTTATGGTTAGATATCGTAGCTGCCTTAAAGGATACTAAATTCAAGGACATCCCTGTATTAACAGGTCGTTATGGTTTAGGTTCCAAAGATACTACTCCCGGACAGATTGCTTCTGTTTATAAAAATACTGAGAAAAAGAAATTTACTATCGGTATCGTTGATGATGTTACTCACCTTTCACTTGAAACAACCAAGAAATTTAATACAACTCCCGAAGCAACTATCAGCTGCAAATTCTGGGGACTTGGTGCGGATGGTACCGTAGGTGCTAACAAGAACTCCATTAAGATTATCGGTGACCATACAGACATGTATGCTCAGGCTTATTTCGATTATGATTCCAAGAAATCAGGTGGTATCACTACTTCCCACTTACGTTTCGGAAAAGCTCCCATTAAATCTACATACCTTGTAAGCCAGGCTAACTTTGTTGCTTGTCATAATCCTTCTTATGTAAGAAAATACAACATGGTTCAGGATTTGAAAGAAGGCGGTTCCTTCTTACTTAACTGTGGCTGGACAATGGAAGAGATCGAAGCTCACTTACCTGGACAGGTTAAGCGTTATATTGCTGAGCACAACATCAAATTCTACACCATTGACGGTATCAGCATTGGTAAAGAAATCGGCCTTGGCGGACGTATCAACACTGTATTACAGGCAGCTTTCTTTAAATTAGCAAATATTATTCCCGTAGAAGACGCGGTTAAATACATGAAAGCAGCTGCTACTGCTTCTTATAGCAAGAAGGGTGACGCTGTTGTTAAGATGAACCATGACGCGATTGATCGTGGACTCACTGGTGTTAAGGAAATTGAAGTTCCTGCTTCCTGGGCTAACGCAGAAGACGAAAGTCTCTTAAGTGAAGCAACCGGCTCCAGAAGAGATATTGTTGACTATGTAAATAAGATTCAGAATGTTGTTAATGCACAGGATGGATACAGCTTACCAGTTTCTGCTTTCGTAGATATGGCAGACGGTACTTTCCCCTTAGGTTCTGCAGCATTTGAGAAACGTGGTATCGCAGTAGATGTTCCCAAGTGGAATCCTGATAACTGTATACAGTGTAACTTCTGTTCTTATGTTTGCCCTCATGCATCCATCCGTCCTGTTGCTATGACAGAGGCTCAGGCTGCAAATGCTCCTGAAGGTTCAACTTATGTTGACTTAACAGGTATGGCTGGTTACAAATTTGCTATCTCCGTATCTGCTCTGGATTGTCAGGGTTGCGGATCTTGTGCTAATGTTTGTCCCGGCAAGAAGGGTGAGAAGGCTCTTACAATGGAAAGCCTTGAGACACAGCTGGATTCTCAGAAATTATTTGACTACGGCGTTGAAATCGGATTCCCTGATGAAGTTGTTGCTAAGTTCAAAGAGACAACCGTTAAGGGCAGCCAGTTCAAGAAGCCTTTACTTGAGTTCTCCGGTGCCTGCGCAGGCTGCGGTGAAACACCTTATGCTAAACTTGCTACACAGTTATTCGGAGACAGAATGTACATCTCCAATGCTACCGGATGCTCCTCTATCTGGGGCGGTAGTGCACCTTCCACTCCTTATACAGTAAATAGAGAAGGAAAAGGTCCCGCATGGGCTAACTCCTTATTCGAGGATAATGCAGAGTACGGTTATGGTATGGCACTTGCTCAGAAAGCTTTAAGAAAACGTCTTATTTCTTCTGTTGAATCTCTGTTAACTACAGTAGAAAACACAGATGTGAAATCTGCTCTTGAGCAATACCTTGCTACAAAAGATTCCAGTACTTTAAATGCTCCTGCTTCTACAGAATTAATTGCTGCTCTTGAAGGCTGTGAATGCGATAACGAAGACAGAGCTAACATCCTTGCTAACAGAGACTTCTTATCCAAGAAATCTCAGTGGATCTTCGGTGGTGACGGTTGGGCTTACGATATCGGTTTCGGCGGCTTAGACCATGTAATTGCCAGCGGTGAAGATGTTAACATCCTTGTATTTGATACAGAGGTTTATTCCAATACAGGCGGCCAGTCCTCCAAATCTACACCTACCGGTGCTATCGCTCAGTTCGCAGCTGCCGGTAAAGAAGTTAAGAAGAAAGATCTTGCAGCTATCGCAATGAGCTATGGTTATGTTTATGTAGCACAGATCGCTCAGGGTGCTGATTACAACCAGTGTGTAAAAGCATTTGTTGAGGCTGAAAGCTATCACGGTCCTTCTCTTATCATCGCATATGCTCCTTGTATCAACCATGGTATCAAGGGCGGTATGAAGGGTGCTCAGACAGAAGAGAAACGTGCAGTTGCTGCCGGATACTGGCATACCTTCCGTTTTGATCCTCGTCTTGAGGAACAGGGCAAGAATCCATTCCAGTTAGACTCCAAAGAGCCTACTGCTGATTATCAGGAATTCCTTGCAAGCGAAGTAAGATATAGCTCCCTTGCACGTTCTAACCCTGAAAGAGCAGCCGATCTCTTTGCTAAGGCTGAGGCAAGTGCTAAAGCTAAGTACAAGAAACTTGTACGTTTGGCTTCCTGGGAAGATTAATCCATAAAGTTTAAGTTTATAAGAAGGATTATTTCCTGCTTAGTTAAGATAATATAAGAAAAAATGCGTTGTAACACTGATTTATATCAGTATACAACGCATTTTTTTGTTGTATTATATGAGTTGAGTTAATGGGTAACGTAAGTTTTTCTTAAAGGGGACGGCAAATTGGAGAAAACAGAAAAAACTCATGCTTCAATTCCAAGGTATAAGAAGTCCTAATTCTCTGAATATTTTATGCTAGACATATTATAAAATAGATAACTCGCTACGCTCAAACAATCTATTTTATAATATAGCACAAAATATCCAGAGAAAAGGACTTCTAATACCTTTCCATAGGCGCATTCGTTCTTTCTGTTTTCTCCAATTTTCCTGAAATTAATGGAAATAGGCTTTTGATGCTTGGTTCGTTATTATGGTTTAGTTAAAGATTCAATAAAGAATGTATAATTTACAAAGGCTATTATTTTATTAAATTGTTCAGTTAATAATTACCTAAATTTTTATTTTAGAATTCTCAGTAATATAGTATTATCACCTATTTTATAAAAAATCCTGCAAAGAACATAAGAATAGGGATAGTCACGAGAGAAGTTACCGTACTTATTGAATAAAGTTCAGATGCATACAGATGATTCTTATTAAAACGCAGTGCAAATAGCATTCCCGTTGCTGCTACGGGACAACCTGCTGCAATTACGGTTGTAGTAAGAATCATATTATCTATAGGAAGTTTATGAAATAGTAATACCAGTATGGCTGGTATTACTAGCTGCTTCATTAATACTACCAGGTAAATTCTGCCCTTTAACAGCACCTTTTTAAGCTGGGATTGTGCCATGGTTGCACCTGCGATTATCATTGCCAGGGGTGTATTCATTGATGCCACATAGTCCATAGAGCGATACAGAACCTCCGGAATCCGGACATTTAATAGGAATAGAACAAGTCCTGCTATAATTGCTATAAAAGTGGGCGATATCAGGGTTTTTAGAATTGCTTTCATATCCTTTTTCCCTGTCATTAGCACAACGCCATGCGTCCATATAAGCACATTAAAGACTGTTAAATAAGCAGTCAGGTAAAATACACCTTCGCTGCCAAATAGGCTGTTGATAAGGGGTATACCAATAAATCCGCAGTTCGAATATATAGCTGAAAACCTCTCCAGTGAAATATCCTGTTTGTTCTTTCCTCTTATTAATAGTCTGGCTGCTCCCATTGCGACCAGATGGCTGACAAAGGCAAGTACAAAGGATATTTCAAGTCCCAGCAGTAATTCTTTATTAAAATCCCTCTGATAAGAATTAAATATCAGCAAAGGATTTACGATTAATAGTAAAAAGTCCGATAGTTTTCTATTGGTTTCATGATTAATAATCTTTATCTTATAACAGAAAAAACCTAATAACATTATCAGAAACATAATTAGTATTTGATTTAGTGCAATGACTGCTAATGTCATAAATTACCTCTTCTAATGGTGATGATTACACACCAAAATATAATATCAAATATAAATTTCACTGTCAATCTCTCCTGTTGATAATAACTTGTCTGCCGGTTGACAAAAACCTGAATGCTCTTATAACTGTTTTTATGAGAGTATTTATAAGAATCGCTTTATGCACATACAGTAAGCTATAAAGATGACTTTTGGATTATAAAAAGATGTATCAAAAAGACCGGTAGATACCCTTCTGGGTTTGATGTGACCCCCATAAGTTAGACCTAAAAATCTAACTTATGGGGGTCTGTTCATTTATCTAGCGGTCTTTTTTACTATGAATAATAATTTATTCGTATATTTATTTCATAAATCATGTTAACATTCATAATTCATGCAACATTATAAATCATGCTAACAGCTGTTCTTCTTCATCTTACGCACTTAATCTGTCTTTTACAGTCTCTTTATTCATTAAGATATGTCTGGATTTGTCATAGGATACTCTGCAGTATACAATCACAGGAGATACTTTCTGTATGACTAATCCGGGAATTCTTTGCCCAAAGGCTACTTCTTCTTCATTTTTCTTAATTGCTCCGGCTCCAGCCATGATAAAGAGAAACAAGGGCATTGTCTGCACCCACATTAGTGTAACATCTGTTATTCCGTGTATCAATGCTGCACCTGCTACTCCCAAGATCAAAGATGTTATATGGGTATTCTTCTGGTAGAAGCATCTTTTTAAGATGTCCAGAATAAACTTACCAAAGGCTGTAAAAAGCACAATGGTACCCAGGATTCCGTAATTAAGCAATGCCTCAAATATTATACTGTGGGAATGCATAACCATTTTGCCGGTCTGTAATGTGGAGTATGCATAAGCCATGGTGCCTTTTCCAAGTAAAGGGGCTTCCTGTATAAAGGACAGCGCATCCTTCCATATCTGAAAACGCATACTGAGGGTCAGACTCGCTTCTGATATTCTTGGTATGATATCGGGATTGATTAACAAAATCATGCCGATACCAACACCTGCCATAGCAACAAAGGTAATCAGCAGGCGTTTATATTTTAGTACAAATAACATAACTGCAGTTCCTGCTAACACTTCTACCCAGCCGAACATACTCTGGCTTAAATAGATATTAATTAAGTTCATCGTAACAGCAATCAGGTATATTTTCTTATTTCCCTGACCTGTCAGCAATTTGTAAACGCAAATAAGTATTACAGTAGCTGATATGGTGGCAAAATAGTTTGGATAGAAGAAAATGCTGCATACTCTCTGATAGCTTAAGTAATCCATAGAGATAAGAGCCTTTTCCACCAAAGCATATACTGTTGAGAAGCAACTGAAGATACACATAATTGTAAGACTCTTCTCAAAAAGTTCTGCGGTCATTATCCTGAACTGATATATTCCTAGCACTGCTGCAAGTGTAAAGACAAACCCTCCCAGTACTCCCATCCAGTTACCGTAAATTAATGAAACTACCTGGAAAAACAACTGGAAATAAATCACACTCTTAAACGCCTTATGTACACTTAAGGCTTCTCTTGTCTGTTTGTTAATAAGTAAATATAATGCAATCGCAACCAATATAACACCTGATAGCATATAGGGCAGAAAAATAGCCGCTGCTGCTATCATTACTAAATTACTGTCTGTCAGTAATTTTTCCGCCATCCCGGCAAAATCTCTTTGTTGTAACGCTTTTATAATGAACTCTGTATCTTTTGTTTTTCTGATAATAACTTTATTCTCTATGATAACCCGCCTCTTTTCTTTTTGACAGCACCTAAATTACATTAGCGCTTCTCACAAACAGAAGACCGAAGTTTCCGTAATGAATGTCTATCACGAATAGGCATTTTATCACATATTGATAAAATTATCAATTTGGTATATCCTTAATGTTTTTTACGAATTTATTAATTTTTACATAAATTTTATGAAGATTTATCATTTAAGCTTGCTTTTGCCAAGTATAACAGAGCATTACAGATGCCAGCTGCAACATTACTGCCGCCTTTTCTGCCTCTGGCTACAATATAGTGTATATTAAGATCTTCTATCATTTCCTTGGCTTCTACTACATTGACAAAACCAACAGGAACAGCAATAACAAGAGCAGGCTTAAACTGCTTCTCAAGAATTAATTCATGGAGGGTAATAAGTGCTGTGGGTGCGTTACCAACTGCAAATATAAGCTCTCCTTTCAGTATCCCCTCTTCTTTTAGACGAAAAGCCTTCTCCATGCTCGCAGTTGCTCTGGTAACCCCTCTTTTTTGAGCTTCCTCTGCTACGTCCTTATCCGCCATAAAACAATGAATCTCACAGCCAAAGAGCTCCAGGGCAGCTTTATTAATTCCTGCTTTACCCATGTTGGTATCTGTAATAATTACCGGTTTATCTTTAAGAACTTCCAGTGTATGACCAACAACACCTGATGAAAAATTCAGGTTCTCCGCATAATCGAAGTCAGCTGAGGTATGTATTACCCTCTTTATAATTGATATGGTTCCTGGTTCCTTTTCTTCAAAGCCACGTTTCTTAAGTTCTCCTTCAATGATTTCAAAACTTCTTTTTTCAATCTCTTCCGGGAGAAGATTTTCTATCTTGTATTTCATTATTCCTCGCCTTCCGCCGTTCTTAACGGCCCTTTAAAAGATATTTTACTTGTACTAAAATTCAATACCTTTTCTTGCTCCTATATTCTGGTCAAAGGGGTGCTTCATTTTCTTAATTTCTGAAACATAATCTGCATGTTCAAGAAAAAGCGGCGCTGGGTCCCTTCCAGTCAGAACAAGCTCTAATTTATCAGGTTTTTCCCTTATAAGAGTATCAATTATATTTCTATCCAATAGATTATAGTGGTAAGCTGCACATACTTCATCCAGCACCAGTAAGTCACAATCTTCTTCATAGACATATTGTAAGGCAGTCTTAAGATTTCTGTTATGAAGTTTCGTTATCTGCAGCTTATCCTCTTCTGACATACGCTTATAGAACCCGTAATCCACATCATTTCTTATTACAGTTACATTCTTAAGGTCTCTTAAAATATCTATCTCACCGGAGTCTCTTGCCTTAAGAAATTGAAAAAATACGACCTTTAACCCACTGCCTGCAGCCCTAACTGCTAAACCTGCAGCGGCTGTCGTCTTACCTTTACCGTCACCACAATATACATGTATCAATCCTTTATTCATACTTTCTCCCACTGCATACCACATCTGCTTGCAGATATGGCACTTCCACAAATCAGGATGTGAATTATGCTTTTTCATAATTCACACTTGCTCCCATTGCATACCGCATTTATTTGTAGATGTGGCACTTCCACAAATCAGGATGTGAATTATGCTTTTTCATAATTCACACTTGCTCCCATTGAATACCGCATTTATTTGTAGATGTGGCACTTCCACAAATCAGGATGTGAATTATGTTTTTTCATAATTCACACTTGCTCCCATTGCATACCGCATCTGTTTGTAGATGTGGCACTGCCACAAATCAGGATGTGAATTAAGTTTTCAATAATTCACATTAATCGCCATTAGCAACTTTGCACGCTCCAATCAACAGTTGAAATTGCTTTCTTAATTAATACACTAACTCCCATTTACATGGTTATATATTAATTTGCACTTTCATTCATAATATTATAAATCATTTCCATATCTATATTCTCTCTAACTGTATCCGCAAGAAGATTGTATTGACTTTCTTTGTAAGCATTAAAGTCAAGAGGTTCAATCCCTTCATAGGTAAGACCCTTTCTTTTAAGAAGCAGCTTCATTAGTCTTTCACAGAAGTTCCCCTGATCAAAGATGCCATGGACATAAGTACCAAATACATTCCCTTTGGCAAATCCCTCTTCCTTACCCTCGGATTTTTCTGTGATAGGAGTAACCTCAGAAAAGCTTCCTTCTGCTATATCTGAAAGTATACTTGAGCGTCCCATATGTATCTCATATCCTTCGAAATCTGCACCACTAAGCTCTGTAAGTTCACCTTGTAAAGGATTTATACGGCCCTGTACTCTGGTTCGCACTTTCTCTTTTTCATATATTGTCTCCAGGGGCAACAGGCCAAGGCCTCTTAAATCGCCTCCCCCTTCAATATTATCAGGGTCTTTTAACACTTCCCCCAACATCTGGAAACCGCCGCAAATTCCCATAATAATTACACCCTTCTGAGCCAGTTTCTTAATAGCTGCTTCTATTCCGTTCTGTCTCATCCAAAGCAAATCATTTAAGGTGTTTTTGGTACCGGGTATTATTATAATATCTGCATTCTCAAGATCACCTGCTCCCGTTGCATATACCAGCGATAGATAATCCAGAGATTCCAATATACTATAATCAGAAAAGTTGGAGATTCGGGGAAGCTTAACAACTGCTGCCTTCAACTGACTTACCTTTCCTTTATCCTGAAAACGTTCTGTAAGGCTGTCTTCATCATCCAGGTTAAGATACACATAAGGAATGACACCTGCAGTAGGACGTTTTATCAAATCGTCCAACATGGTCAGACCTGGTTTTAGAATTTCTTTATCTCCTCGGAATTTATTGATTATAACTCCCTTGACCAGTTCTTTTTCTTCTTCCTCTAACAGCATCATGGTCCCTGCCAATTGGGCAAATACTCCTCCCCTATCGATATCACCTACCAGTAATACCGGAGCACGAAGTTCTTTCGCCAGTCCCATGTTAACGATATCATTCTGTTTCAGATTAATTTCAGCAGGACTTCCGGCACCCTCAATAACAATATAGTCATAATCTTTTTCAAGCTCCTGAAAAGCTTCCATAATAACCGGCATCAGAGATCTCTTATATTTGAAATATTCCACTGCTTTCATGTTACCAATTACTTCCCCTCGTACAATAACCTGGGAGCCTACATCGGTAGTAGGTTTTAAAAGTATTGGGTTCATGAGCACGTTGGGTTCAACCATAGCTGCTTCTGCCTGAACCACCTGAGCCCTTCCCATTTCAAGCCCTTCCTTTGTTATAAAGGAGTTTAAGGCCATATTCTGTGACTTAAAGGGTGCAACCCTATATCCGTCCTGGCGTAGGATTCTGCATAATCCAGCTGTTAAAAGGCTCTTACCTACCCCGGACATAGTTCCTTGTATCATAATTTTCTTTGCCATAAAGACCTCTTTTCTGAATTCAATCTTTGACTTAATAGTCGAAATCCGTAGTTGCAGAAGTACTTTTATTTATTAAATAATTTCTTTTTATTAGTAAGCAATTAGTAAGAATTTCTTCATTTATTATTAAAAACTTCCTATTATAATGTAACTTTTATTATACTAAATCTTAAGCTTTGTAGTTCCATTCTTAATATTTATATTCTATTCTTTCTATTATTGCTCTTCTTTCCTTACTATCATTGCTCTTCTATTCTTCTATTCTTGCTATCTTTGCTCTTCTATTCTTACTATCTTTGCTCTTCCACTCTTACTATCTTTGCTTTTCTATTCTTACTATCTTTGCTCTTCTATTCGTACTATCTTTGTTCTTCTTTTCTTACTATCATTGCTCTTCTATTCTGTTTATTTATATAAAGATTCCTAATATCTTTGCGATCTATTTATATTATTTGATGCGATACTATAGTGTTTTTTATGATGTCTGCTTTATATATTATTAACTTCTAAAATCTTACCGATTCCTTCAAGCAGTTGGTCATTATCTTCCCTTAACTTAACGGCTATACGATAGTAACCAGCACCCAGCTGTCTATAATTCTTACACTCTCTTATGAGAATTCCTCGCATTAATAATTCTTCATAAAGCCCCTCTTTACCTCGGAAAAGAAGGAAATTACCTTTAGAAGGATACACCTTAAATCCTAAGGAAGAAAGCCCGGAACTTAAATACTCTCTCTCTACCCCAAGCCATTTATATGTCTTATTCCTATACTCCATATCTTTTAGCGCTTCCACTCCGGCAAGTTGGGCAGGAAGTGATACATTCCAAGACGGAGTATGCAGTAATAGCCTGTCCATTAATTCCTTCCGACTGCAGATTCCGTATCCAAGTCTCAGTCCTGCTAAGGCATAAAATTTTGTAAATGCCCTGAGGATAAAAAGTCCTGGGTAGTTCTTTCTAATGCTTATAAGCGACTCTGCCTCTTTAATAAAATCAATAAAGCATTCATCCACTACCAGAAATATCCCAAGTTCCTGACATTTGTCTGCTACTTTTACCAGAAGGTTTTTATCCACAAGATTACCTACAGGATTAGAAGGATTACACAAAAACACCATATTGATATCAGCTGTCAGGTGGATAAGGTAATCCTCCTGCAGTGCGAAATCATTTTCTTCCTCTAGATTATAATAAGTAATTTCGCAGCCTGTAGCTTTAAGCGCCTGTTCATATTCTACGAAAGTAGGCGCACAGAGAAGAGCTTTTCCCGGTCGTATTACCTGACATAGGCGGTAAATTAGATCCGAAGCACCATTAGCGCATATAAGCTCGTCACTATCTATAGCGTGCTCACTTGCTAATGCTGTCTTAAGCTCCCTGTAGTAATCGTCAGGATAGCGGTCGTATAAATCCACCGACTCTATCAGGATTTTACGAACCCGTTCCGGTATCCCTAAAGGATTGGTATTTACGGAAAAGTCTAAAGACACCTTCTTATCGTATATTTCACCGCCGTGTGTATAACTAATCATGTTCTACTTTTTTCCCTTCTTACAGTAAATAAATAATGTCGCTGGATTACAAATACTATTATGCAAGAAATTTATGCCGCTAATTTCTTTATATAATATCGCACTAAAATTGCACTAATAGTTCATATTATTTAAAATAAATTAATAAGTTTTATTCATCTGTATTTTAGTTCAGAATTTCATAAATACATCATTATTACGGCTCTGCACCCCCCAAATAGAAGCAGTGCCAGCAACGAACTGACATACATCAGGCGATTTGCTCTCTTAATATCTTCTCTTACCACCGGTCTGGTATTATCACCTATAGTCTTTTTGTGATGAATGACACCAAAATAGGAGGCGTCACCACCTAACTGTACTCCCAGGGCTCCGGCACAAGCACTTTCTGTCTGAGCAGAGTTCGGACTGGAATGATTTCTATTATCTCTTCGGTAAATACGAAAAGCCTCTTTTAGCCGTAAACCTGTTAAGGGGCAGCTTACTATAAACAGATAGGCTGCTATTCTTGAAGGGATATAGTTTAATATATCATCAAGTCTGGCAGCACATCTTCCAAAATAGAGATACTTGCTGTTCTTATATCCTACCATAGAATCCATGGTATTTACTGCCTTATATAAGAATCCCAGTACAGGTCCTCCCAGTAAAAGATAACATAAAGGGGCTATTACACCATCAGAGGTATTCTCCGCAACTGTTTCAACTGCTGCCTTAATAATCCCCTCCTCTGTAAGCTCCCTGGTATCTCTGCCGACAATCATGGAAACATTGTATCTGGCTTCCTCGATATCCTTCTTATTTAATGATCTATAAACCTTCATGCTTTCTTTCTTTAAACATCTGGCTGCAAGCGTCTGATAGCACATCACTGTCATAATACTAAACCCAAGCCATCGGTTGAACTGATAGGCTAGCTGTATAATAAGAAAAGGAATACCTCCCGAGAAAATTAAAACCACCAGTACTAATATAAAACCACCTATAAGTTCGCCCTTACTGGTCGCCGGCAAAAGTTTTCTAAGTATCTTTTCCGTAATTTGAATCAGTTTGCCGATTAATCTTACCGGATGATACAACCAATAGGGATCACCAAGAATAAAATCCAGCAGAAAACCTGCCAGACATGCAAAAAGAATATCATATACCATAATCTTACCTCATACCTCATTCTGTTTTTCAAAGAAGTTCTAGCTTAACTTATGTAATACCTTTAATGTGAACTTTTCTTCCAGTTCACATAGGTAACCTTCTCCATTCTTAAGCTGCCATTCAAAATAATCTTTTTTCTCAAGACTGTATTTATCAAGAATAGCCATAATAGTTCCGCCATGAACTACGAAGGTTATCGGTGCATTCCCGCTACTAAGAATTATTTCTTCATAAGCTTTTATACAGCGTTCTTTAAAGGCTTCATTTCCTTCCCCTCTTGGGAAATCCATCGTTCCTCCGCTGTCTATCCATGCCTGATAATTCAGATTTCCTGACAGTTCCAGGTAATTCTTGTATTCAAACTCACCAAAATCACATTCTTGAAGTCCCTTATGTAATATTGGTTTTATAGCAGGAAATAATATCGCGGCAGTTTCCTTGCACCTGATAAGAGGACTTGCATAGATTATCTCTTCCTCTGAAGGTGGGTACAGATAAGACTTCTTGATAATCAACTGTTTTCCTTCTTCACAAAGACCTTCATCCGTACTTCCTACATAACGTTTCTCAAGGTTTCCGGCTGTCATTCCATGCCGTATAAATCTTATGCTTCTGCCCACATTACCCTCCATCCTGTAAAACAATTTTTAAATTTGGTGCATATACATATCACAAGCTTGCTTGCCGTACTACATAAATTAAGAAGTTAAAATACTTCATTTCACATTAGCTCCCATTGCGTGCCAGCTGCTTGCAGATATGGCACTGTCATAAATTATGGTAAGAATTATACTTACGTTTATTCGTACTATAACTATGTTACCACAAGCAATCTTGCGCACTTTCAAAAATAATGTGACCTGTTGAACTGTTAGTCATCATTAATCTCTCAAGTTCCTTTTAACACCAGCCCAAGTCCACAGGAAATTCGCTCAACATGAACAGCAACAGAAGCAATTTTTAAAGAACAATGACCGACTGCCTCTCTAAAGCGTCTGTCTTTCCTGTCTAGAGGTACTACACCTGCTCCCACTTCATTGCAGATAATCACTGCCGATGGATTGCATCTAATCAATTCTTCTGTAAATTCTTCCGGCTCTATACCTTCTGTAAGTAACCGCTTAACGAATTCATGGTAATGATTAATAAATCTCTTTTTAAATAGCTCCTCTTTCATACACACAGCTCCATCACAGAATTGGTCGCTGTCCATTGTTATTTTATACTTATTCAGTACATAATCTAATTTTCCTTGATTTAATCCGCCGATATACAGCTCCATTTACTGCCTCCTTTCTGTTAGATCTATATTACTGTTAGATTTATACTACCGTTGTATATTGATTACTCTTATTGTATTCTTATTGCACTCCTTAACACTCTTGCAGAACACTAGATATAACGAATAGCTGAGACTCCTTAATACCCTTGTTATAACAGCTCCCTATCAGCATATTCACACTCTATTATTTATCAATAAAGTACTGCACAGCTTATTACCACAAACAGCTCACAAAGCTGTAAGAAGAAGCCTGCCAGATCTCCTGTAATGCCGCCAAATTTCTTTCCAGACATTCTTTTGTAATAGATAAAAACAAGAACAGCGGCTGCTGCCGGTACGATGCCTTTTGCTCCTCCTACTATAAACATCAGAGCTGCCATAGCTATCACTGTAGTGGAGAGCACTACAGCTGTAACTTTTTTCTGGGCAGCGGAGGAGAAGGTATGTAGTGTTCCTTCTTTTTTAGCATTGGGAAACCAAATCAGAGAAAGTCCACTTAAAGCTCTGGATAATACAAATCCAAAAGCAATTAGCAGACAAGGTATCAGGTCTTTTATTTCTGTCAGAGCACCGAATAAAATCAGCATATACATAAGCCCGCCAATAACTGCAAAGGCACCGCAATGAGGGTCTTTTAGAATCTTAAGCTTCACTTCCTTGGACTGATAGGAGCTAAGTGCGTCTACTGTATCCAGAAATCCGTCCATATGGATTCCTCCCGTAATCATTAAGGGCAGCACAGCCGCTATTGCAGCAGTAAAGCTGTTTCCAAAACCTAAACTTGCCGCAGCAAAATACCAGCCAATAAATACGCCACCAATAACAATTCCTATAAGGGGAAAGAATACCATGGAATATTTCATATCCTCTTCTTTCCATTCAAAGATAGGTACTGGAATCTTGGAATACATAGAAAATGTTATTGCCAATCCTTTTAAAAGTCCCATCGTTTTTCCTCCTCTTTTATAGGCAGCTTAAGCCCCGATACAATCTCATACACATTATCAGCCATTGCAGTAAGCCGTCTGTTGATTTCACCCAGGTATTTAAGATAGCTCATGGTTTCCTCATATACAGAGCCATAATCAGAAAATACTTCATTGGTGACAATCACCACATGCTCACATTGTTCTCTTAGTACCTTCACGCCATTGATTATGGCATCACATAACCCGTTTCCGCCGTATTTACTGAAGTACCCTTTCGGATCATACATTTCATTGGCTAAGAGGTTGGACATACACTCCAAAAGCAGCACCGGTCTGTCTGAAAGGGTGACTCCTGCAATATCCGTATACTGCTCCAGCGTTTCATACCCTTTGCCGGCTCTCACTACCCGGTGTTTTGCTATCTTCTCCCTGCACTCCTCATCCCAGGGAATCATGGTAGCTAAGTATATCGCTCTATCCTTCTTTAAGGTTTCTACTACCTTCTCTGCAAAAGCTGATTTACCGCTGGCACTACCCCCGGTCACCAGAATCATCATAAATTATCCGCCTTCCCTCTATTGCTTCACTTTCCTGTTTTTAAGTCCTCATAAGCTACAATCTTCATTCCCCTAAAGGTCGGTGAATTCCTATACACTGCCTCTGCCATATCTAATAATGGGAACAAAAATGCTGTACCGCTTCCTTCACCCAAGGCCAGATCACCGTATATAACCGGCGTAAGTCCCAATTCTTTTAAGATATAATCACAAGCCTTCTCCCTGCCCTGATGGGAAGCCAGCATGAAATGAACAGCATCAGGATTTATCCTGCACGCGGTTAGGGCTGCCACAGCTGAAATAATACCATCTATTACTACAGGGAGACGGTAAAGCATTCCACCAAGGAACAATCCGGTAATACCCGCAATATCAAAGCCTCCTATTTTAGCAAGCACATCCACTGGGTCAGAGGAGTCCGGTTTGTTAACTTCGATTGCCTGTTCAATAACCTGTATCTTATGGACAACACCTTCATTTGAGAGGCCCGCACCAGGTCCTGTAAGCGTTTTGACCGGAAGCTTTAACATTACACTTGCCATGGCTGAACTGGTAGTGGTATTCCCAATCCCCATTTCCCCGGTTCCTACAATAGAATACCCCTTATCTTTTAGTTCTCTCATAAGGTTTATACCTGTCATTATAGCTTGTACAGCCTGTGCTCTGCTCATTGCTGCACCTTTGGCGATATTGCCGGTGCCTTTAGCAACCTTTGCAGCGATCAAACCATTTAAAAATGTTACATCTGTGTTCTCCTGCCATGCAGTTTCTTCGTGCTTAATCAGTTTCTCTGACTTCTCTCTCTCTCTATGCTTATCCAGTTCCGCTGACTTTTCTCTCTCTATGTGCCTATCCAGTTCCTTTGTCTTTTCCCTCTCTATGTGCTTATCAAGTTCCGCTGACTTTTCCCTCTCTATGTGCCTATCCAGTTCCTTGGTCTTGTCCCTCTCTATGTGCTTATCCAGTTCCGCTGACTTTTCTCTCTCAATGTGCTTATTCAGTTCCCCTGTCTTTTCTTCCCCTGTGTTCATTCCGATATCAACTGCTATTACCTGTGCTCCGCTATAGCGGGCAAGGGTATTGATATTTCCTTTTCCCTCAGCAATATGACCAGCTACGATTGCTGTTACACTTTGATCTGTTTGGGTGACCCCTTCTTCTACAACACCGTTATCACTGCACATTACCACGATTGCCTTCTTATCGAGTTTAATATCCTGACAACCGGTTATACCGGCTATTTTAATAAGGTATTTCTCAAAGGTCCCAAGACTATACAGAGGTTTCGCCACTTCATTCCAGCGAAGCTTGCAGGCTTCCATGGCTTCCTTGTCGAGAGGAAAGCTTCCTTTCGTTAAATCCTCAAACTGCTTAATGTCCATAACTTGCACCTTTTATCTTCCATAATCTTCAGCTTTTTTAAGGAATCGCCAGGCTGCTTTTTCATTGCCCGGAAAATAGAGATGGGGAAATCCGGCATACATCCTGTCTGTTGCTATTACTTCTCTCCATTCCTGTCCATTAGAAGCCTTCGTTACCAGAAAATCATCACCGATTATGTTGCTGTCCCAATAATGAAATTCATGAGCTTTCAGACTATCGCCCTGTTCAGCCAACAGACTATCCTTCTCTGCCTTTAATTCCACATAACCAAAACGTCTTAACCTGCCCGTGGGAAAGGCTTTCCCAGAGAGTGCACCCACCATTTTATGTATTCTGCCTTCCTTATCCTCCAATTCTTGTTGAAGATAAAGAAAACCTCCGCATTCTGCTATTGCAGGTATTCCCTCGTTAATACATTCTCGGATTTCTTCTCTGATGGATTTATTTTCACTTAACCTCTCTGCATGGAGTTCGGGATATCCACCGCCTAAGTAGAGTCCTGCAAGATCTTTAGGAAGTCTGTTATCCTTTAGCGGACTGAAAGGTATAATTTCACCGCCAAAACTTTCTAACAGCCTTAAATTTTCCCTATAGTAAAAGGTAAAAGCTTCGTCCATGGCTACTCCTATCCTTACAGGTCTGGCGACAGGAATTTGGTATATGTTTCGATACAACGGACTGTTTTCTTTGGAATGATCGGATAAATCACTTTCAGTATTAGTTTTTATTGGTTTAATTGTATCGTTATTCTCATTTCTTTCTAAGTATGTAGAATATTCTACAGACGGTGCCTCCGCTGCTATCTTTAGTAATCCCTCTATGTCTACTGTTTTCTCAAGTTCTTTACTTAATTGAGAAAGAATATCCTCCAGGTTCTTGATTTCCTCTGCCATTAGAAGTCCCAAATGCCGGCTTTCTATAACTATATCTTTTAGTTCCGGTACATAACCAAAGCATTTTGTACCTAATTCTTCACACTTATTTTTGGCTGCTTCATAAAGGACAGGAGACAAACGGTTAAAGATTACACCGGCTATCTTACTGTCTTTCTTGTAATGTAAGAATCCTTGCAACAGTGCTCCGAGAGAGTTCCCCATTCCTTTGGCTTCAATTATCAGTATGACCGGTGTATCTGTAAGGGAAGCTACTTCATAGGAACTGCTTCGTTCTGTGAACCCGATACCATCGTAATAGCCCATAACTCCTTCCATTACAGAAATATCACTCTCCTTACTGCCTTCCAGGAATACTTCCTTTACTGCATTCTCTCCCGAAAGAAAAATATCGAGATTATAGGAATCTGTTCCAATTACCTTCCTGTGAAACATAGGATCAATGTAATCCGGCCCGCATTTAAAGGAACTGATAACCATTCCTCTATCCTTTAAACACTTTAAGATTCCGCAGGTAAGAGTAGTTTTTCCGGTTCCGCTTTTGGTTCCGGCAAACATAATTCGGTTTCTTTTCATAATAACTCCTATCTGTATCTTGTATTGTACATTTCAGGAATTTACACGTACACTCATGCCTACCCTGTTTTATGTTTTTCCTTTTCCTTGCTTTTATGTTCTTCCTTTGCCTCTGCCTTTTATAATAAATACCGGATTTTGTGCCAAAAGCATATGGTAAGGCCCTGCTGTTCTGGTTTTTGTAATAGCTGCCTGTATTATTTCCATATCCGTTATCTCTAATTTCTTAAAAGCCTCCAGGGCTTCACTTAAAGTTTCCAGCGTAATAGCATTTAGTACCAACCTGATAGAAGGGTTTCTATCAAGTAGTTCTTCCAGTGTTTTGCTGAGTTTTCCTCTGCTTCCTCCGATAAAGGCAGCATCCGGTACCGGCAGTTCTTCTAAGCAGTCCGGAGCACTTCCCCTGATTACAGTAAGATTCTTAAGTGAGAACTTCTCTCTGTTTCTTTCTATGAGCTCAGTCCCTTCCTCTTTCTCCTCGATAGCATAGACCCAGCCGTTATTTAACAATAAAGCCGCTTCCACGCTTAAGGAACCAGTGCCGGCTCCGATGTCGTATACGATATCATTGTCTTTAAGCGAAAGCTTGCTTATTGAAAGAAGTCTTACCTCGCTTTTCGTCATAGGGATATCCCCTCTTATGAAATCTTCATCGGGTATACCAAGGTGATATTCTTTACTATAGAAACTATTTATTATAAACAATGAAGTAAGGGGTTTATCCTCCATAACCGATAACTCGGCCGGTGTCACCTTTATTACTTCCTCTTCTGCATAGGATAGTGCAATTCCAACATAAATATCAAGTTCCAGAAGACCGGCAGCTATAAGTTCCTTTCCTATCACAGCGAGCTTTCCATCTGTTAATAGAAAAGTTTTAGAATGCTCTCTTACTGCTCTTGTGAAGTCACAGCTTTTTCCGTGAAGGCTTAAGATGCAGGCATCCTCCCAGGAGATTCCAAGAAGAGCACTGAAATAAGAAACTGTGGATATGCCAGGTATTACCTTAACCTCATATTCACCATTCTCTTTCAAAGCTTCTGCAACCTTACCTGCTCCACTATAAAACCCTGTATCTCCTGAGAAAAGTATAGTATACTGCTCATAAGCAGATGTTTCTACAAACTGCTTGATTTCCAAAGGGTTATAGGATTCAAAAATCTCTCTGTCTCCACAGGATACGGATTCCAGCATCCGCCTTGCACCAATAAATACCTGTGCATTCTCAATGGCTCTTTTACCTTCCTGTGTAAGTGTGTCTGGATTACCCATCCCAATCCCTACTAAGTTGATTTTTTTCATAAATTCCTTTCTACAAATGAATCTTAGTTCTAACGACTTCCTGGAATAAAAGTTTGTATCTTTGGTATTCCCTGGAAGAGGTTATAAACTTAATTCAACTTAACACTATACATATCGCAGAATGGATACAATATTGACCAAACTGCTGCTACACTTACTATTGATAGTGTTGAAACCTTACTTTACGTTCGTTAACCATTTCTCTCTGCCAGTCTATCTTTAATCTCTTCTACTGAAAATCCGGTTTCCTCTTTCGGTCGTTGAATTACAAGAACTTTAGCTCCGGCCATTCTTCCGCCTTCCGTCTTTTCTTCATATCCCCCAAGACTTCCGCCTTCTTTGGTGACTAAATACTTTCCGTTTATCTGCTTTAGCATGGCATAATTCAAATCCTTACTAAAGGGTCCCTGCATACATATAATATTCTTTCGCTGATACCCCAGTTCAAAGCAGCTCCTTAAAGCGTCCGGATCCGGAAGTATTCTTATATATAATCTTTCCTGATAATCTTTTACTCTGGTATATTCTTTTAAATCCTTGCTTCCGGTGGTTATGAGGGCATTTCCCTCATTATCATTTAAGAAGCGGATGGTTTCATTCATATCTTTCACTTCTATTATACCTTTAACAGATAACGTTTCCCTTATTACTCTTAATACTGGAATTCCAAGGGTTTGTGCAGCCTGTTTGATATTATCCGTCACATCGCAGGCATATGGATGTGTTGCATCTATAATAACAGTGGTTCCTTCTTCTTTCATAAGAAGTTCCATCTGCTGACTGTTAAGACGTCCTTCACGAATACTTCCCCAATCTCCTTTTTCCAACAGAGTCTTTCCATACTCTGTAGCTACACAGGCAGTAACAGGGAATTTCTTTTCCACACAGTATTCATACAGGAGTCTTCCTTCTGTAGTACCTGCAAACAGTAAAATTTTATTCATGTTTTCCTTTCATTCGCCATCTCTGGTTAAGTAAACCGACCAAAGCTTCAGTCTTTCGTTCGCTTTAGAAGCAAGTCAGTACATTTAAGCTGAGTATGACCTTTCTTATTTAACCATACAACCGTAAATTATACGGAATAACCTCTTGGGGTAGCCATCGAATTCTCGATCTGAAGGGTATTTGAATTGCCAATAAACACAGTGGTAAACATATCCACTTCTCTCTCCCTTAACTCTGTCAAGGTGAGTACTTCTGCTTCTTCTCCTTCTCTGCCGATATTACGAGTAATACCGCAAACAGTATCTCCTTTTCGGTACTGAAGCAATATATCGCAGGCTTTCATCAGATGATCCGCCCTCTTCTTGCTGGAGGGATTATAGAGACTGATACAAAAATCCCCCATACCTGCACACTGTAATCGCTTCTCAATTACTTCCCAGGGTGTAAGAAGATCACTTAAACTGATTACTGCAAAATCATGGTTTAAGGGTGCACCTAAGAGCGCTGCACCGCTTAATGCAGCTGTAACGCCTGGTATTACCTTGAGATTAACTGCAGGGTATTCTTTTTTCAGTTCAAAGCAAAGACTTGCAAGCCCGTATACACCTGCATCACCACTGCAGATTAAGGCGATATCTGTTCCTTTCGCTGCCTCTTCCATAGCCAGACGGCATCTGCTTACTTCCTGTTTCATGGAGGTGCTGTAGTATTCTTTCTCCGGAAAATAAGGCTTAACAAGTTCTACATATGTAGTGTATCCGGTAATCACTTGGCATTTTTCTAATACCTCAATAGCCTGTTTTGTCATATATTCAAGGGAACCTGCCCCGAAACCAACAATATAAAGCATAATAACCTCTTTTCTGTATGATAAACTTAAGCTTTCTTCCCCTCTTTCGGTATAAAAGCTTGAATGTATAATGTTCATTCTCTTCACGAGTAACTTAATGAATAAACGTAATTCTGTATAAAAATATAATCAAGCTTTACTAGAACTCAATTTTAAATTCCTTTTCATAAACTGCCATAGCGATTCCTGCACCTGTAGTCTTTGGCAGCAGCTGTTTTCCATAATGGCTTGCTAAAGCACCGCTTCGTTCACAGACATTACCTACACCTGCTGTTACTTCTACGAAAGGAGAATGCATAAATTCACCTGCCACTGCCGATAGCTCCTCTGCTGAATAGAAGTATGTCTTCGCTTTCAATTTATCTGCTAACTCATAAATTCCAGGTTCCTCACTTTTAAGATCCACAGAAGAGATGGTAGAAATTCTGGCAATATCAATACCTGACTGACTACAGATATCTGTTACCCTTTTATAGAGCGCCATACCTGTAACTCCTTTACGACAGCCGATACCAAGCACAAGGTTCTTAGGAACCAGATGAAGGGTAGTCTCAAACGGATCAGCATTTACATCGCTTCCAATGCAGATACCGACTTTCTTCACCCCCGGTTCAATACCTGCCGGCGGTTTGCCAAGCAAAGGATATTCACTATGGATACCTACCGCTTCTCCGGCTAAAAGGGCTGCAGAAATTGCTTTTATCCTTGCTATTTCCTTTATTACAAGTTCATGCTGTCCGGCAAATAAATCTACCGCAAATACCCCATTTAAGTCAGTAGCCGTAGTTATTACCGGCTTAGCTTCGATTAGCTCTGCAACTTTCATACATAATTCATTCCCTCTGCCAAGATGGCCTGAGAGCAAAGATATAACGTAATTTCCCTTCTCATCCAGCACCAGGACAAAAGGGTCAACCTCTTTCCCCTGAAGGTAAGGTGCTATACTTCTTACTGCGATACCACAGGCACCTATATAAATGATTCCTTCTCTGCTTTCAAAAAGCGTACCGGTAAGAACACTGATATTTTCAAAACTTCCTAACTCATCAGCAGGTGTTGTGGAATATCGCTGAAATCCTTCTACATCATGTCCGATATTTCTTAAGGCCTGGCAAAGGCGTTGGTTTAGTTTGTTTCCGCCTTTGGTAAAGGATATTACTGATATTTTCATAAGCTCACTCTATTCCTGTCCCTTCCGGTATTCCGTGGTAAACTTCTCATCATAGAGTTTTGATAATTCATAATCATCACCCAGGGAGTCGCCTACTACGATTAATGCGGTTTTCTTTATTCCGTTATCTGCTGCTAATGCCGATAACTCTTTTATAGTTCCTCTTGCAATCTTTTCATCCACCCAGCTGGCTTTGTAAACAATAGCACAGGGGGTATCCTCACTATACCCTCCTGCTATCAGCTCTTCGGATAATTCTTTTGTATAACTAACACTTAGGAATATTACCATGGTTGCTTTATGAGCCGCCAAAGCCTGTATGGATTCCCTCTCCGGTACCGGAGTTCTGCCAGCCATTCTGGTTATGATAACTGTCTGGGTAACTCCCGGTAAGGTATACTCTGTCTTAAGAGCTGCTGCTGCACCAAATAAGCTGCTGACCCCCGGACATATATCAAATGCTATTTCCATACTTTTAAGTGCATCCATCTGTTCACGGATAGCACCATAAATACTTGGATCGCCGGTGTGAAGACGTACAATCTCTTTATCCCTGTTATTTTCAATTACCTCTAATACCTGAGGTAATGTCATATAGGCACTGTCGTAAATAACAGCATCCTCTCTGGCATACTCTAGCAGTTCCTTATTAACCAGAGAGCCGGCATATATAATAACACCTGCTTCCCCAAGAAGCCTCGCCCCTCTGACGGTTATCAAATCCGGGGCCCCGCTACCCGCTCCTACAAAATGGACCATGTTATCTTTATCCTTTCCATATCAATATACTAAGCCTTAACTTAACTGCTTAATCAGCCTGTCTGCTTCTGTTGTCTTTCCAAGAAGTCCGTATTTATTAGAAAATAGGACCGCGCCTATAGTTAACCCATCATACGCTCTTTTCTTTAAATAATAATCTATTTTATCCATTAGAATGTCAATGGTAGTTTCCATTTTCCCATGTTCTTTTAATACTGCTAAGGCTTCCTCTGTGGTAACACAATTTAGTATTTGATTTAATGTGTTTGTATCACAGCCTGCTTTTAAAGCACAGCAGCACAGGACTTCCTGTCTGGCATCTCCCCATTTAGAGTGGGTGTTCATAATACCTGCTCCAAGCTTTACAAGTTTACCGATATGTCCAATCAGCAGAAATCCCTCTAATTTAAACTCATAAGCCATATCGATGGTGTCTCCGATGAAATTACTGCACTTTACCATATTCTCTTCGCCAAAATTCAATTCACTTCCTGCAAAGGCTTCACCGTAATTTCCCGGTACTACTGCCAGAGTTGTAATCCCTTTGCTGGCAAGCATTCTTATCTCCGTTCGAATTGTATCAACAAGAGCCTTCTCACTCATAGGCTCAACAATACCGCTGGTTCCAAGAACTGAGATCCCCCCCGTAATTCCAAGCCTTGGATTAAAGGTCTTCTCTGCAAGGAGCTCTCCACCAGGTATCGCGATCACTATGCTGAGCCCGCCTTTATACTCGGCTTCCTCGCAGATCTCCTTTACTTCCTTTTCTATCATAAGTCTTGGTACCCTGTTAATGGCAGCCTCACCAACCGGCTGATCAAGCCCTGACCTAGTGACTCTTCCGATTCCAAGCCCTCCGTCTATGGTTATACCGCTATCTGTTTTACTAACAGTAGCATAGACCAATACTCCGTGAGTAATATCTGCATCATCTCCGCCGTCCTTTTTAACCGAGCAGGTAACCGAAGGTTCTGTGGTGAAAAACCGGCTGCCTTCAGGCTCTGGCTGTTGTCCATTCACATCTGTCCGGTTACGTTCTGTAGTGATGATATCGAGTGTGAGCATAATCCCTTTTGGAGTATCAATGGTTACTCGTTTAGCCTCTTTTTGTAACAGCAGCCCTATAGCCGCCGCCTTTGCCGCAGCTGCTGCACAGGAGCCTGTTGTATAACCGCATCTCAGCTTTTTATTATCCTTATAGATATACAATTCCTCCATGCTGCCTCTTTCCGGATTATCTATCCTGTTCTATCTGTTTACTGAGTTTACTCAGCCTGCTCTTTTATTATAATAAGTGTAAAATACCCTGCCTCAGCCGGAAAGTCTTCTATTTTATCATAGATTCTTTCCTCTGCCATTCCACAATTCTCTGCCATCATAGCTCGTAAGCCCAACTCTTTGATTCGCTGTACCAGTTCTTTGTATTTCCTGCCTGACTTCATAATAACTTTAGTACCTGGCTGTCTTAAGGTTTCTTCCACATCATGAAGTCCTGGAATAATATGTATCTTTTCACTTCCGGCAGCAAGGCTCGTCTGTAAAAGGGCAGCTGCATTACAAAAGGAAGTAACTCCATTAATCGTACAGGTGCTTAGCCCTTTCTTCTTAAGCCGCTCCTCCAGATAACCATAAGTGGAATATACCGTAGGATCTCCCAGTGTCAGAAAGGCAACGCTAACGCCTTTTTCCAAATATTCCGCTACCTTACCGGCGCAAGAATCATGGCTTTGCTTCTGTAATTCCTTATCCATGGTCATAGGCATAGGCAAATAAAGTATTTCTTTCTCCTTAAGTTCTGGCAACGCTTCTTCAGCTATCCTATAGGATACGCAGTTTTCTTTATTTTCAGCAGGTAATGCTATAATCGGGCACTCCCTTATAATTCTTACAGCCTTTAATGTAAGCAGTTCCGGATCCCCCGGCCCTACACCAATACCATAAAATACAGCTGTTTCTCTTTCCATATTTTCAACTTCCTCTCTTATATACTAATTGCCTCTCTTGCATGTTCTGCAAAGATCTCCTGTATTCCTTTGTATTCACCTAACCCCTTTAAGATACATTCCACTTCAAAGCCCTCCTGTAAGAGCATCTCCTTCCAGGAATCCTCATCACCTGCCATATCATTGGCGGCATGATCTCCGGATACTACCATAAAGGGAGCAAGACAGACACCTTTATAGCCTTTTGCTTTTAATCTTGGCAGAAGGGTTTCAAGAGAAGGATACGCCTCTACTGTTCCTACATAAACATGCTCATAACCTTTGTCCCTGAATACATATTCCAGTGCTGCATAGGAGCTGTTCGTGTAATGACTTGTCCCATGTCCCATAAATACCAGGGCTTTTTCTGAACTTCCGGTATCTATTTCTTCTGCTACTTCTTCTACTGCCTTCCTATAATCCTCTGTACTGCTAAGGAGCGGAGTTCCAACCTTTATAGCATGGAATTCCTGTGCCATCTCTCTTATATCTTGTAACATACGGTCATTCTCAACCCCATGGAGAATATGAGTAGGCTGTACGATAACTTCACTGACACCGTCTTCTACCATCTGTTTTAAGGCCTTGGCTACTGTAAATATCTCCATCCCATCTCTCTCTTTTAGAATCTTTATAATCATTTTGCTGGTAAATGCACGGTAAAGCGTATATTCCGGAAAAGTTTCTGATAATTTTCCTTCTATCTGAACAATTGTTTTTTCCAAAGTATTTAAATGACTGGTTCCAAAGCTTACAACCAGCAATCCTTTTTTCTTCATAATTGACTCCCATCTGCGTGATTTATCACGCTTTTCTTTCGTTATTGGCTCCCTATTTGTGTGCTTCATCACGCTTTTTTCGCTATTGACTCCCATTTATGTGCTTCATCACACTTTTCTATCACTCTTGGTTCCCATTTATGTGCTTCATCGCGCTTTTCTCTCACTCTTGGTTCTCATTTATGTGCTTCATTACACTTTTCTTTCTCTATTGGCTCCCATTTATGTGCTTCATCACGCGCACAATATCGGGGAGAGAAAGTATAAATTTAATTCTCTCTTGTGCCTATTTCATATAGCAGATCTGTCTGCAATACTGCATACTTTTATATTTTAATCTGTCAGATAACCTTCCAGCTCTTTTAAGTTTCTTGGTATAGGAAGGTTCCCCTTTAGAATTTTTTTCTCTATTAATTTCTTAAATAATGTTATTACATCCGGCTGGCTAAGATTGGCCTCCTTTAACAGCTCTACCTCCTGGAATATATCTGCCGGATTTCCGTCTCTTATGATAATTCCGTCTTTTAGCATTATGATTCTGTCTGCCCATTCCAGAGCAAAGTTCATATCATGAGTTGCCACTATAACGGTTATGCCTTTATTAGGAAGTTCCTCTAATTTCTCATTTAATAGTTTCGTATGTAAAGGATCTAAGGCTGATACCGGTTCATCCATAATCAATACCTCCGGCTCCATGACCAATATATCTGCTAATGCTACCTGCTTTTTCTGCCCACCGCTTAATGCGTGGGTTGGCTTTTGACTAAAAGGCTTAATACCTAACTCCTCGATAACATTATCTACTCTTCTTTTTACCTCCTCCTGGCTTAAATCCAGATTGCAGGGGCCAAAGGATATCTCCTGATATACGCTGGAGGCAAATAACTGATTATCCGGATCCTGAAAGACAATCCCAACTTTGCTTCGAAGTTCTAAAAGTTCTTTTCTTTTATATACAACCGGTTTCCCATTGTAATTAATAGTTCCGCTCTGGGGTCTTAATATCCCGTTAAGACATAAAAACAATGTGGATTTGCCGGACCCGTTACCTCCTACAAAAGCCAGTTTTTCACCTTGTCTGATTTCAAGGCTGACTCCGTTTAAGGCTTTCGTCCCATCGCTGTAAGTATAGGTAATCTTATCGATTTCTAAGATATTCATATGTTACTCCCATTCTCTGGATTAGAAATAAAATCTCAAATTATATGTTTTAGATAATAGCTGCATACGCCTAAAACGGTTACTAATATCATTACAGCTGCGATTTCAATCTTTCCGGCCTTCTTCTTTTCCCATAAGACCTTTATGGTACCATAATAGCACCTTGCCTCCATAGCATCATAAAGTAAGGAGGATTTCTTCATGGCTCGGATAAATAAAATAGAAAACAGTCCTGTGCTTCCCTTTAGAGCGGTTTTAAAACTTCGGTTACCCAGTCTGCTCTCCTGGGCAGTTGTTATACCTGCCGCCGTTTCATAAAGTATAAAAATATACCGGTAAATTAACAATAAAAGCTCTGATATAACAGTGGGGCACCGAAGCAGTTGCAGTACTCTCAGGATATCCGTAAATGGTGTTGTCAAAGACAGAAAATACAGACAGGCTACTGCTCCCAAAGCCGAAGATATTAATTGCAGTCCAAAGATCAGTTTGCCGCTTTCAAAGTAGCAGAATAATCCGAAGAGTTTTATAAAGGGTTCCTCAACCGGATGTAGTGATATTCCAAAAAGAATGGTGACAGTACTGATAATCAGAAAGGCTAAGGGAACACGCATAAGCCTTATGTAATTGGCTATAGACGTGCCGCCCAGTATAACTGTCAGCCCTGTCATTAATGCGAGAACCAGAAAGGAGAATAAAATTGACCTTGCAGCCACACATACCAACAGAGTGGTAACAGCAAGGAATGCTTTTAAGACCGGACTTTTATCCCTAAGCCTGGACGAATAGGATAATTTATCAATTAACAGCATATTTATATTCTCCTTCAGTTCATTACTAATTACATTTTAACTATACTTTTGTATATTAATTTTTGTACACTTTTTCTGTTCTTTTATATACTCATTTCTATTGTTCTGCATACTTACTTGGCTTATTCTTTTGAGTACTTTCTTCTTTCCTTCAGTACTCCGATGCCATAACCAAAGATACCGGCACCAAGAGCTGCCTGAAGGCAGAATAACAGAGATTCTGTCTCACCGCCCGGTGGCTCATAGATAGGTGAAAACCAGGGGGTATATTCCTCTCCGCCGGTAAGCTGGCTAATTGCCTGGGAAGCCGCATCATCGGATCCGCCGAATTCGGAATCTTTGATTGCTATCAGAGGAACCACTGCAATAACAACACACAATAATATTAATATAATAGCTTTCTTTCCATTACTGTTCATTTTTGATTCCTCCCTTCATAAAACCAATTTCCTTCAGCTCATTGCCTGCATAGGAACTAAGTGTCATTACAACCAACGCCGTTACGATACCTTCAATAATTGCAATAGGTACCTGAGTAACTGCAAAGATTCCCATGAATTTAACTAGGGAAGCTCCCACCCCGCCTACTTCTGCCGGGTAAGCAAGGGCCAGCTGCAGAGAGGTAACACAATATGTAATCAGATCTCCGAGGGTAGCTGCCAGAAATACTGCTGTAAGCTTGGGTAGTTTACATTTTAAGCTGATCTTGTAGACAGCATATGCCACAAAAGGTCCTGCGATTGCCATAGAAAAAGTATTGGCACCAAGTGTTGTAAGTCCTCCATGAGCCAATAATAGTGCCTGGAATAACAGAACGATAACACCAAGAATACTCATTACGCTTGGTCCAAAAAGAATGGCTCCAAGACCAGTACCCGTAGGATGGGAACTGCTGCCTGTAACGGAAGGAATTTTAAGAGCAGAAAGCACAAAAGCGTAAGCTCCGCACATTGCCAGTACAATCAGGGCTTTTCTGTGTTCAGTTACAATTCGCTTCAGATTAAAATAACCTGCCGCAAAGAAGGGAATGCAGATTACACCCCAAACTATACAAAATTTAAGGGGAAGATACCCCTCCATGATGTGCATGGCATTTACTCTTGGTGTAATAGAAGCACCAAGACAGATGATTGCTAAGGCCACCACAAATTTTTTCTGTTTTTTGTTCATTTTTTCTCCATTCCTGCACATGTATTTAGTGCATTCGAATTTGTGCCGAGGATTTCGCAGACACAAATTTGCGGTTGAAAGTGTATTTTTTCAACCTTGTTCTTCTCTTTCATATCGTGGATTCCAGTCATCCTTTTCTTTAGACTGGCGCAATAAAAAATACCCTTTTACTCTGCTCACATTCTTAGAAGAACGATTGCAGGGTGAAAGGGTACCCTAAATAGTTTCCTGTTAATACCGGTCAATACAGGAAATGAAAGCATACACAGAGCCATCGTCCGTAACTTGTGTATAAAACATACGAAAAGGCAGGTCTTCTGACTCAGGCTTCTATGCAACAGTTTATCTTCCCATCTTGTGACAGTGATTATGCGGTAACTGTTACTCTTCCTTTACAGCGGCGGGACCGTATGGGCTTTTCACCCATTTCCCTATTATCTTGTCTGCAGTATAATGCTCCAAGCACCTTTTGGTATTTATATTTCTATTAAAGTGTATCATTATGGAGGGGTTGTGTCAATCTAAATGGAGTGGTGGGGAGAGGGTAAGATGTGGATGGGGGTTGTGGCAACGGACGAAAACCCGGCTTCCTCTTTGTACGTTTTTGTTCGGATAAGAACCCTTATTCCACTAATACTTCAGTAATTGCTTAGGACAGTTCCGAATAAACCAAACTCGCTAAAGAATCTTCTATGGTATTTGAATGGTTTTAGCAGCTCAAACAGTGGTTTATTCGGAACTTGGCGCAATTTCTGAAGTATAAGTGTCATAAGGAACCTTTCCGAGACAAAAACTCCCAAAGAGGAAGCCGGGTTTTCTGATTTACTTATTTCACTTTCTTATTTTACTTCTTGTTTTTATTGATATTATTCTTTATTTTTTTTTGTATAGTACTATATTGCATAACTCCTCTTAATATCAGTTGCTGATATTTGTGCTGTGGAAAGAGGAGGAATGAGGCATAGTCTAGTGATCTCTGTAGCAAGTGTACTACGTCTTTGCACTTACTTACGACAACACAGCACCTGAGTAAATACAGGTGCTGCGTTAAGTGATATTTATGCTGGCAGTACTAGTTAAAGACTACCTTTTTCATTGGGTTGTATTATTTCTTTTCGGTTTTAATTACGTAGTCTCTGGCTTCTTCTATTCTCTTTACGGTCAGAGAATAACCGCCTTCGAGAATTCCTCTGGTGGTAAAAAAGGGCTTTATCTGTTCTTTTAATACTTTTGCCAGTTCTTGAGGTGTCTCATATTCGGATACATCAAGTTCTTCGATTAGTTTTAAGGTCTCTTTAATTCCGTAGAGCTGTTTCTCATATATTGTTAGATTTCCATGATAGATAAAATTCTTTATGACCCTGTTTGCGTGGTCTTTGTGGGATGTTTCGATATATTCCGTTATGTCATTTACCAGGTCTTGCAACTCGATTCTTACTATGTCCAAGTATTTACTCATTTTACGTACCATTGCCGCACACTCCTTCTTTTCAAATAAATCCCATTGTGATTTATGATCAGCAAGTTGCATTTTTTGTTTATATGTTTATATTTTAACATATTATTGTAGATACAACAATAATTTACTTTCATAGGATTTTTGTGTACTTATACAATATACTTATATTTGGACATTGTTTTTTTTCTTATAAAAATTTCCATATACTTCTTATTATTGAAATTTTTTTTGTGATTTTTACAATTACTACTGTTTTTAAGCTATCATTTAATCACAGATAAATATTCATAATCGTTTCTGATACTCTCCCATACAGGCTTATCATAATCTTCGTGTTCCAGTACAAAATATGCGGCATAGCTTGCTGCTTCTTTTATTTCCTTCATATCCAGGCAGCCTTCTGCCATATCCACATTTTCAAGTGCTTCATTCATCTGCTTCATATGGATCAGTTCTATTTTACTGCCCCACTTCTTTATATAGGCTACCGGATCAACTCCGGCATAAGCTGCCCAATAGACATCCAGTTCCAATATAACATTCTCACTTGTCTTCTCTGCCAGTAAGTCTAGTGCATATTTTCCTTCTATCTTGTTAAATTCTGCTCCATGGTTATGATAACCTACCTTGATACCAAATTCTTTTGCTTTCTCTGCCGCATAATTTAATACTGCTGCAAGGTCTTCTATTTCTTTTAGAGTATCTGTTGGTGCATAGGGGCAGATGAGGTATTTAGAGCCGATTGTCTGATGATATGCCAGTTCCTCTTCTAAAGCTTCTTTAAATTGCTCTACTCCTATATGAGCACCTACGGAATATAGGTTATTTTTCTTTAGAAAGTCTGCCATTTCCTCAGCGGTCAGCCCACCGTAACCGGCAAATTCCACTCCTTTAAATCCTATGTCTGCTGCACTTTTTACTGCTTGTTTATAGTCTTTTTCTGTTTCTCCGTGAATGGAGAATAATTGCAATGATATTTCCATGGATACTCCTTTTCTATCTGGTCTTATATTCAAAATACTTATGCAGTATCGCAAGCTTAATTACGATACTGCATGATATAGAAAAAATGAATGATAAATGTGATAAATGTCTTTTAGCTATTACCGTTTTTTAAGCTATTACCGCTTTTTTGCCGGTAGCCTGTGATTCATAAGCTGCTTCCATAAGTTTTGTCAGAGTTATAGAATCTTCAATTCCAAAGGTTAGATTTCCTTCCCATTGATCTCTTGCCCACATTACTAAAGGAGAGGGGAGGGTCGTAGGAAGTTTTTCAGGAGTTATCCATTTACCTTCGGTTTCTTTTGTTGCATAGCGGATTGTTTCTCCTACTATTAATGTACCATCTGTTCCGCTGATTTCAAGTATTGGCGGTGTATAAACAGATACAAATCCCGTTTCTGCTACTCCAATTGCCCCACCTTCAAACTCAACGACAGATACAGCATTATCTTCTACCCCATGTCCTGTAATATCAGTAAATACAGACTGAACAGTAAGAGGTGTTCCGAGCAGCCATGTGAGCAGATACATCGGATGCGCACCCAGATCTATCATAGCGCCTCCGCCGCACTGTTCCCGGTTATAGAAATGCTCCGGCAGCCAGTTTCCCGTACTTCCGTTATGAACGTTTCTCATACGTGCATAAGTAATTCTGCCAAGACATCCGCTTTCTACAAGCTCTTTGGCAAATAAAAATGTACTTTCACATTTCTTTACCAGGGATAGTGTTATATCATTTCCGGAAGCAAGAAGTGCTTCCTTTATTTCAAGGCACTCGGAAAGGGTCAATGCCAGTACTTTCTCACT
Organism: Anaerocolumna sp.; assembly: GCA_029256725.1. Lineage (GTDB taxonomy): Bacteria > Bacillota > Clostridia > Lachnospirales > Lachnospiraceae > Anaerocolumna. The sequence goes on from JAQSXJ010000015.1 coordinate 122,126, forward strand.
GAATACCTTTTTCCCTTTCTTTATTGCTTTTATAATTAATTCCGTATGCATAGAAGTCGGTGCTGTTATGATAACTCCCTGAATTTCTGAATTATTAAGAAGTTCATCATAATCCTTGTAAAAAGGTACAGAGAATTCTTCTGCATACTTTCTGCCTCTCTCCTCTTCTTCATCCCACACAGCTGTTATTTTACTGTCTGTATTCTCCAATACTTCTTTTGTATAGCCCTCAGCATGGACGTGCCAATAACTTATAACTGCTATATTCATGTTTCGCTCCCATCTGCGTGCTTTAACACGCGCATTTCTTTCACCTTTGACCTTTCCTGCACAGGATGCAGTCAGGTCTTAATTATTCAAAGTATACCGGCTGACCAGTTCTGGCAGAGGTGTAGATTGCCTCCAGAATCTCTGATACCACACAAGCCTGCTCCGGTTTTACTACTACTTCTGTATCATTCTTAACTGCATCAATCCAGCGCCTTGCCTCTACTTCCGCAGGATCACTTGAGCTTAATCTCAACCAAACGGTTAAATTCTGCTTTGTTTATGGACACTCCGCCTTTTATCTGAGCTCCTGCGTCAGTTCCACAAAGAACTGTGCTGCCCTCCTGAACCGGCTCAATGGTGTTCAGAGCCCAGCTGGATTCCAGAATAATAGTTGCACCGTTCTTCATAACAATAAAGCCAAAAGCGGAATCTTCCATAGTATTATCAGCGTCCTCCCAGCCACCCCAGGGATTGCCGCACTGAGGGTTATTCACCATTTTATATTTCGTTCCTACTACCATCTTAGGCTCATAGTTATTCATAAGATATAAAGTAATATCAAGGGAATGGGTTCCGATGTCAATTAAAGGTCCACCTCCCTGCTCATATTCGTTTAAGAACACGCCCCAGTTGGGAGTACCTCTTCTTCTTACCGCGAAAGCTTTGGCGAAATAAATATCTCCCAAGTCGCCTCTCTCGATAACATTCTTTAAATAAAGAGCTTCTGGTTTATGTCTGTGCTGATATCCGATTGTTAGTTTCTTGCCGGTTTCTTCGGCAGCTTCCACCATCTTTCTGGCGTCTTCAGCTGTTTTTGCCATGGGTTTTTCACACATAACATGCTTACCGGCATGGAGGGAGTCAATGGATATGGGTGCATGGGAACGGTTCGGAGTGCATACGTGCACTACCTCAATATCCTTATCCTTTAACAATTCCATATAATCTGTGTAAACTTTGGCATCTGGTACACCATACTGCTCTTTCGCTTTTATAGCTTTTTCTTCCACGATGTCACAAAAGGCAACCATCTCTACATCCTTTAATTTGCTTAAAGAAGGCATATGCTTTCCATTTGCAATTCCGCCACAGCCGATAATACCAACTTTCACTTTTCTTTCCATTTTAACTTCTCCTTTTTATTTTTTATTTGTTTAAATCGTATTCTTCCCAAGGATGTGTCTGAAAAACACACCAATACAAGTCAACTTTTAATTGGGACATTAACATTAACCTGTCTTGGTTGTAAATTTATGTTACTAACGCCTTTGATGCTATTTGTTTATTTTTTTAAAATATAGCATAAATAATTCGTCCATGATATAATAAATGCATAAAAAAATATCAATTATTTGTCCTCTAAGGAGTTATGATTTGGAACAGAACTATTATATTGAAAAGCGTGATACCTATAATGATCTGCCACTGCAATTCAGCCTTCATATGCAAGTGTTAAACGGAATCGGTGAAATGGCTCATGCCCATATGCATGATTATATTGAGATTCTCTATGCCCTCTCCGGAAAGTATCAGATTCTTCTCAATAACAGGGATTATACCTTTAAAGAAGGTGATATGGTTCTGATCAATTCCAATGAAATTCACAATGTTTTCTCAGAAAGCGAGGGACTGAACCGGTATATCTGTATCAAATTTGAACCTGAGTTGCTCTACACCTCCTGGTCTCTTATTGAAATGAAATATCTGATGCCCTTTATATTAAAAGATTCCTCCCATCAGAAAATATTCACCAGAGAAGAAATAGCAACTACCGTCGTTCCCTCGCCGCTTACGGATATGAGTTCGCAATCCGTTCAGATCTCTTTCGTTTATTCTTGTATATTATAAGAAGCTGGCATGTCCAGAGTATTGATTTAAATATAGGTGTTTCAATTAATAAGGAAATGGAGACTCAGCTCAGAAAGGTCTTTGACTATATCGATGATCGGTACAACGAAGATATTACCGCAAGAGAAATGGCAAAATACTGCAATATGAGCTACAGCTATTTTTCCAGAATGTTTAAGCGGGTAATGAAGAAAAGTTTCAAGGAATACCTTAACTATGTACGTATTTCCAAAGCAGAAAAGCTTCTGATCAGTACCAATAATACCATAACAGAAATTGCTCTGGAGACTGGGTTTACTACCTCCAGCTATTTTATCAGTCAGTTTAAGGCACATAAAAATATCAGCCCCAAGCAATATCAACTGAACTATAGGAAGTTATAACAACTGTAATTAGCAAAAAAAGGGCGCTGCTTTACTGGAATTTTAGAAAAATTCTTTTATTAATCCATTCCTTAGGCAGCGGCTCTTTTTAAGTTCTTATTCCTATGCAGTTATAAATTCCACATTCTCTTGAGTTTAAAATCTGTCTTACAGATTCTCTCTAAAGAATTTCTCTATCTCTGTAATCACAGCTTCTTCATCCGTACCTTCAGCAGTTATGGTTACCTGAGCTCCTTTCGTAATTCCAAGCCCCATTACTGACATCAGCTTTCTAGCATCGGCAGAGGCTCCCTTTGAAGCTATCCAGACACTGCTCTCAAAATTTTTAACCAGTTTTACCAGCAAACCTGCGGGTCTGGCGTGAATTCCTCCGTATTTGTTACGATTATGGGAGTAACAACGGAATAACCCGCTTTCTTTATTCCTTCTATATCAAACTCAATAAGTGTCTGTCCTTTTTTTATTTTTTCTCCACTCTTTACCTTCTGAGTGAAGAATTTGCCTTCTAATTTCACGGTATCCGTACCAATATGAATGAGTATTTCCGCACCAAAATCGGTCTTTAATCCAATGGCGTGACCGGTAGGAAAGAGTGAGAGAACCTCACCGTCAACTGGTGCAATAAGTTTACCTTCTACGGGAATGATTGCTACTCCCTTACCAAGTACCTCTGTTGAGAAGACTTCATCCTCAACCTTTCCAAGCTCCACAACTTCTCCTTTCAGAGGGCTTGCGATTACTCCTCTTATACTTGTTTTATGAGCCGGCGCGGAAAGATCTTCTGTTTTTTTCTCCTCATCCCTATAAGTAACAAAGGTGGCCACAAAGGCAATTACAACTGCTACTCCCACGGCTATCAATGCCCAGACAATACTGGAAATATCTTTTGTGGCATTATTGATAAAAGTAGGAATACCAAAAACTCCAAGTCCTCCAAAGGTGTAGATCTTCGCTCCGGCGGCTCCGATAATGGCTCCGCCTACACCGGCTGCAAAACAGGATATGATAAAGGGTTTCTTCTTCGGTAAACTGATTCCATAGATTGCCGGCTCAGTTACTCCGAATACACCGGATATTGCAGCGGGAATACACAATGCTCTTAATTTCATATTCCTGGTCTTGAATAGAATAGCTGTAACTACTGCTGTCTGAGCAAAGGAGGCAGCAAAATATGGCGCAAGTACAAAATCATAACCAAAGTTTGTCAGATTAAGCATCATGATAGGTACAAGTCCCCAGTGAAGACCGAAAATAACCATTACCTGCCAGAATGCACCAACCAACAGACCTGCGAACAACGGGCTGAAATCAAAAGCTGCAGAAGTCAGAACACCGATTAAGGAGGTCAGCAGAGAAGCTACTGGTCCCACTACCAAGAAGGTTAGGGGTGTACAGATAATAAGAGTCATCATAGGTACCAGGAAGGTCTTTACCACATCAGGAATAATTTTTTTCCAAAACGCTTCAACCTTACTTGCCACCCAAACAGCTAAAATAATTGGTATTACTGTTGAGGCATATCCGCCGGAGGGTATCATTACCGGTATATGAAGGAAAGTGGTGTAAACACTGGTTGCAAATTTGGAGCCTTCAAAGAGTGTGGATACAGGTTCAAAACCCGCAATGTTAATTATATCGCTTGCATATAACAATGCGGCACCCAGTGCCATACCTACAAATTGGTTTACATTGAACTTTTTAGCAGCCGTAAATCCCAGGAAGATGGGAAAGTAATGGAAAAATCCATCGGCTACCGCATACAACAGCAGATAGGTTCCGCCGGTTTCCGACATCCAGCCAAAATAAGTGAATAATGCCAGGAGTCCTTTTATCATACCGGTTGCTGCCAGAACGCCGAGGGTGGGCTGAAATACTCCTGATATAATGTCAATCAGAGCTGCCCCTGGATTAATATCCTTTTTATTAATTATTCTATATTGTATTTTTGCTTATATTTATTTAATAACTTATTTAAAGTTTCCTGTTTATCTGGATAATCCTCTATAAAAGATGAAGAAATTATTTGTAGATATTTATATAAAGTTACATAATCAATAACTACCTCTTCGCCACTATGGAGACCAAACTCAACACCTTCAAATATGCCTCCTGTAGCAATGTCATATTCATCTAAATCGTCTGGAAAAACACAAGCACCAAAGTTTTCTCCAAATCCTCTCCCCTCACTTATTCCTTCTATAATCTGAATAAATCTCTCATCACTGACCATATTAAAAACTGCTTGTACTGGAAAGTGTTCTTTGTCCAGCATATTTTGATCAATAAGCCTAAAATCTCTTTTCATGATTAATCTCCTAATCGTTTTTTTATTGTTCTGGAAAGAACGATGTAATGTTCCCATTTCCATCACTATATCCTCTCCATTTTACTCCAGCACCATCATTGCCGACCCATTCTCTTGGTAGCAAACCATCAGGACTCTTAGAAAGGGCATCGTTAGCCGCTTGAACTCCTTTTTCCATGTAGACTTCATCGCTTATAATATTAGGATCATATACTGTTTTAACTTTGGGTATTCCACTTTGATATTCTCCTGGTATTAGAGTTCCTGTCTTATCTAATTTGGGCATTTGATATTCAATCGTTTCAACGCCTTCTAGTGTTGGATGCGGAGTGGACTTTACAATTTCAATATCATTAGTTAATAACTGTTCTTTATTATGTGCTCCTCCTATGCCCTTTTTTCTAGGCACTGTTGGATCAGTGTATTTTATATGTGATTCCAACTCTGGCGTTGGCTTAATCTTCCCCGAACCCTCAGGTGGAGTACTGACATATCCGACGAATGCTGAAAATCTTTATTCAATTAAAATAATTATAGCACGTCTTTGTGCTGTTTTTAAATAGAAAAATTACTGTTCTTTTTCTGGCAATGGTTCTCGGTATTCCGTCTTATTTTTCATCATTCCGTACACTATGTTCACCAAACGGCGCATGATGCAGACCAGTGCCTGAGACTTTGTCTTACCTTCACCGATTTTCCGCATATAATAGTCATAAAATACCGGATGATTAGGTACTCCGTTCTTTGGTCTGGATACCATGGTTACCGCCAGGAAATAAAATAATCCATGCAACTGACGGTTTCCCTGTCTGGAGCTTTGTTCCCTCCCTTTTCCGGCAGAACTGAACTTTACAGGAGCCACTCCTGCGAATCTTGCCAACTTACCAGCATTGGAAAATCTTCGGATATCTCCGATTTCTGCGATCAGCTTACTGGCTATGGAAGTTCCAATCCCCGGCATACTGGTCAGTTTATAATCAAAACTAAGCAGGATCTTCTCGATTTCTTTATCAAGCCCCGCCAACTCTTCTTTTTGATGCTCCAAGTCTCTTACCAGACTCGTCGTTATAAAATCTCTGGATTCCTGATATTCCCGAAAGGTATCTCCATCATTCTGAACGCAGTCCAGAATCAACTCTGCTTTATCTCTTCTGATGATTGGAGATATTTCTTTGAATTCCATCGTTAGTTCTTCAACCGTTTTCTCCCGCAAATGGACAGGGGACGGGTAGGTTTTCCAGAAGTACATGGCACATTTCCCGTCTATCTCACTGAAAAACTTACTGTAACTGGGATATGCCATGGATATCTGTTCATGGAGTCCATTCTTAAACCGGATACCGTCTTTCACCAGTAAATCTCTCCGATTTACCAGCTGTGCCAGCGTCCACTCGTTATCTTTTGGCTTTGCATCCGGCAAGGTGTGTAACTGATTAATCAGAACTGTTGCCACACAATACGCATCATGCTCATCATTTTTTCGGTACATGGGTGCACTTTTTCTCTGGTCATAAGCCAGAGCTGGATTATGCAGGTCAATCCCTACATAAAGCAGATTTTCTCTTTTCTGCAATTCTCTCCCTCCAGATCTTGTTTCCAACCAATCAGTTTCCGCACCGGCAACCTCAGATGACAGCGTTAACTCTTTGCGAGTCCGCAAGGGGGCGACAGCCAATCTACAACAAACCAATGGGTGGCAAGACAAGTTATTTCTTTTATTGGTTGTTGATGTTAACTCTGTATGGATTGGATTGCAAGTCATTTCTGGATTTAATTTCAGGAGAAGAAACAACAGAAAAAAGAACTGAAAAGGGAGCTACAGAAAGGGTGTTTTTTACCCCCTGTAACCCCCGTCAGCGTCATTTTACCATATAACCATTTTCCTGTAAATTCATGGTTCACCATGAACCATAGGGTAGATGATCTGGCTAAGCTTCTGATAAAATAGAATTAATATACCACTTTTTGTTTGCCCTGTATCGCAAAATACTGCCCCTGTGTGACCTTAAAACCGATGGTGGAACATGTATGCCATTCAGGCAATTAAACACCTCGTTGGGCAAATTTGAAAAACATAGGATTTTCCCTTTGCACCTGATAACTGTTTGGATTGCTATTGTCTCCTGTTCGTCTTCCAGTTGCTTTTTCAGAAAAATGTCGCATATATACCAGTTTTTCATATCCCACAAGTCGCACAATCGCAACCATTTATAAATTCCTTAACTGGTAAATTCTCACCTTATTTTGCTTCAAAAGTAGGGATGAACCATGGGGTCGAAAATGATGCGGGTTAAAGACAGGTGCACCTTACGGCGCTCCTGCCAGTTTACAGCAGACGGCAATGCCGACTGCTTAAGGATTTTTAGGCGGAGTGCTGGATTTTTTCAGGTGGCTGTAAATTAGACAAGAAACACCTGCTAGGTGGCTGTAACTGCTCTAATAATAACCAAATTCAAGGCTTTCCAAGGTGTCTGCATAGGTACACCTCATAAATTATCTCTAACTTATTTTACTAAGATATACCGCTTATCTTTTATATTTTTCTCTCTATTTTCACCAATAAATCCAACGATTTTTATTGGTTTCCGATATCGACTTCCTGAAAATATTCCAGTATTGTATTTGTCAAAGGAGGAACTCATTATGACGGAGCAAGAATTACTGGATATGTTCATTCAGGAATGTATCAACATGCTACTTGATATATTCAATAAAAATCAGCCTGACAAATCAAAGAAGGAAGATGAGCAAATTTTACAGGCATAAATTTTTATTGAACATTTACCCAGCAAAGAGAAGGAACTGGTTGAATATTACATTGATTCTCTCACAAATTTACTTGCATCAGAAGAAAATTTTCTGTATCAACATGGATTTATGGATGGGGTTAAACTATTAAAATTTATCTATAAATTATAATAATTTAAAACAAAATCAATAAAACAGACCTTCAAACCAAATAATAACCCTGGTTTGAAGGTCCAAAAAACTTTTGGAATCGTTAAAAAATCCAATTGAAAAAATTCAATTTATTCTCTTGCAATATAAACACAATTGTCATTGTCAAGTGCATTACTCAGAAGATTACAAATTTCATCTGTTACCTTTTTAGAGTTGGGAAATCGAAATTCTGTATTTTCAGTTTGTTTAATCTGCTGAAATGCTTTCATAAGATTAGGTATTTGCCATGGACTTTCATCATACCATCCTTCAGCAAGGTTATAACAATACGCCAAGCCAGTCCATCCACTTTCCTCTGGTTCAATTTTATCCATGATGTCGTCAAAATATCCATCCCATATTCTTATGACATTTTTATTATTATTGTCAAGTAACTGTATAAATTGAATTTCACCTTCTCCTTCATATCCTTCATAAAAATCCCAAATTATATTATCCATTTTTACCTCCTATGGAGCAACCCAATGTCCTCTTTCTAATAACGTTTTTTGTGCTTCTGTTGCAATATCGTTTTGAAAGGCTGTTATTGCTTGTTGCCAATCATTTCTACTTGTCCATACACTATCACCCGTTAATATATGTGTTACTGCCTTTTGTCCTGTTGGAGTGCCTGGAGTAGTACGTTCTACAACCCATGTGTTGCCTTGTCCTGTTGGTGCACCAGGAGTTTTTGTATGCCAGCGAGCTTCAAATTTATATGTTCCATCTGACCACTTATAACTTATCTGGTCATATCCTGTTTTAGACTGGACTTTAATCGTTGCATTACTTGGAATAGATGTCGGTGCTGTCTTTGCCAATTCATTTGTTTTTCCACTCCAATCGGCACCAGTAGTTAACTTACCCGCCCCCTCACCAATAGCCTTGGACCCAGCATTAGCCTTATTCGTTAGATTCCCAACACCACTACCGGCTACCACACTTTCACTGTATATTATTTCACCGGTTTTTAAATTCTTTATTGCTTGTACACCTTTAACTGTTACTACTGTAAACCCTTCGAGTAACGGCATTGTTGCAAAATCTCCGTAGATTTCTGCCCATTCCGGATCCATTCCTCCGATTATCGCCATTTGTTTCATTTGTTCGGAGTAAAGCCCCGGAAATCTATCCCATAAATATTTTAACAGATATCTGTATGCTTGTGGTAAATTTCTTGCATATTTTAAATTTTTTAAATCCTGTTCATAAGGCAATAACTTTCTATTATCTTTATCTTCTGTTTTGTTATTTTGTTTGTAATCTGGATCCTTATACCAATTTTTTATTGCATTTTTTAGATCTACATTATCATTATCAGAACTGTTTTTCAAGTCAGGAAATTTTCTTACTTCTTTTCCGTATCCTGACATCCATTCTGACTTTCTATATTCTGTGAAAGCTTCTTTATACCATTCTATTATTAAATCTATCGTGAGTTTTGAACCGGGTAAAAGATATTTCAAGCTATCTGCGATTAATTTCATAACTAATTTGTTATTACCAATACCAACCAATAACTTTAACATTTCATCTATCCAATTTTCAAGACGGCCGGACTCATTATGTACCACATTATATTTGCTTTGCATTGCAATTGTATCTGCAACTTCCTGGTCCATCTGCTCAGCCACTTCAAGCAAATCTGATATTTGTTTTGCCAAGTAATTAAAATTATCTGACTTTCGTTTCAACATATTAATTTTGTCACTTACCAAATCTTTTGCACTTGTTAAATTTCCGGATGAAGTTCCTGTAACATTATCTATTGCAGTTACAATATTCCTCTCGAGTTCCTCTGCATAATCATTCGTTTGTTTTTCCAAGTCTTTGGAATATCCTATGATAGACGCCAGAACATCATATTCTAATACGAAATCCGACATAACAAACTGTCACCTCATTTCCTTTTTCATACGTATGTCATTTATAATTCCGGTAATTATATTTCAAAACAAACTTTAAATTTATTTTGGTTATATACAACATATATACAATATGACAGATAATATATTTTTCATTGTATTTTCGATGTATTTTAATTGATATTCGAGAGATTTTATCATAATTGCATTATTTTATTTACCTTATTTTAATTGCCTTATTTTAATTGCTCACTCATCTGCTACTAACTAGAAGTTATCATAAAAAAAGAAGCAACTGATTAGAATTAAAAGTATTTCTACTTTACCCTAACCAGTTACTGCCTGTTCTTTCTCATCCCTAACCCCTTTAGTTCTGAAGGGCAAGAGGTTTTTAATACGTAATACAATAATATCTTGCGGCTTTCTACTTAAAGAAATTATACTTTATCTCATTGTATTTTATATGATAGATGCACGTTACACATAAATTTTAACAAATACGCGGAAGTCCTTCTCCGTAGAGTACATCTACAATTACGGCTGCCATTATAGGCAGTAGTCAGAATTACCTTGGAGCCACTCTGTATATTTCCGATTATGGCAGTATTCTCACCATACTTTGAATTTTTCATGATCTGTAAAGCTTTCTCTGCATCCTCTTTGGCAACAATTGCAATTAGCTTGCCTTCATTGGCCATATACAGCGGATCGAGTCCCAGTATATCACAAAACCCCTTTACCTTTGGGCTTACAGGAAGTGCTTTTTCCTCAAGCAGTACCTGGCAGGAGGATGCCGCTGCTACTTCATTTAGCACGGTAGCCAATCCTCCCCTGGTTACATCTCTCATACAATGAATATCAATTCCTTCCTGCATGAGCTTTGTAACAAGTTCTTTTAAAGGTGCGCAGTCGCTTCTGATGTCATTCTCGATTTCCATACGGTGGGACATTATGGCTGCATGATGTTCTCCCAGGTTCCCGGAGAGAAGGATAACATCCCCTTCTTTACAGGCAGCTATGCTGATTCCTTCTTTCTCTATCTCACCGATACCGGAGGTATTAATATAAATACCGCCCTTTCCCTCTATCACCTTGGTATCGCCTGCTACGATAAATACGCCTGCTTCCTTCGCTGCTTCAGACATGGAAATGGCAATTCGATCAAGGTCTTCAAGTGAGGCTCCTTCTTCGATTATGAACCCTGCCGTTAAGTATTTCGGTATGGCTCCCATCATTAACAAATCGTTTACTGTACCGCACACAGCTACTTTACCAATATCTCCACCATGGAAGAACATAGGGGTTACTACAAAGGAATCCGTCGTAAAGGCTATCCTGTTCTTAACCGTCAGCACAGCACTATCCTCTAACTTATTTAACACTTCATTTGAAAAGTGCTTCATAAAGATTTCATTTATCAGGCTGGTGGTCTGTTTACCACCGCTGCCGTATGACATATCTATCTGCATCTTCTGATTCCTTCCTATACTCTGTACATTGCTATTATCATCAACTGTTTTTATACCAGATTCCGCAGGCCCCTTCTGCCGATACCATACAGGGACCTAAGGCATCCATAGGAGTACAGCGTTTTCCAAAGGCCGGACACTGAGAAGGGCTGATTCTTCCAAGAATTACATCTGTACAACGACAGCCTGTGGGGAGGCTCTCTTCTTCATCCGATACTTCATTGCAAATACCATAACTGGAATAATTCTTTTTCAGTGCAAGACCGGAAGCTGGTATACTACCGATGCCTCTCCACCATGCATCTGAAGGTTCAAAGTATTGTAGCACTGCCTCCATGGCTTTCTTATTTCCTTCTTCTTTCACTGCACTGGTATAGAGATTCTTAACCCTGTATTCTCCCGTAGAAACCTGAGTCATTATATCATATACAGCAGCAAGGATATGCTCTCCTTCAAAACCTGTTACCACAAAGGGTTTATGATATTTCTCCGCCAAGGGTTCATACACCTTACTGCCTATAATGACACTTACATGCCCCGGACACAAAAATCCATCGATACCTTCTTCTTTCTCACACAGATAGGACAATGCCGGTATCATGGTCTTTATAGCCGTTAAGAGCTTCAGATTCTTGATTCCTTCTCTCTCCATTTCCTCTATGAGTATCGCATACAAAGGAGCTGTAGTTTCAAATCCTACCGCCGCAAATATAAAGGTAATGCCTGGATTCTCCTTAGCCAGCTTAACAGCCTGAAAGGGAGAGTACAGGAATCTCACATGCCCTCCCATGGCTTTAGCCTGGGTCAGGGAATACTTACTGCCTCTCACTTTCATCATATCTCCGAAGGATAAGACTTCATAATTATCTTTGCTGGCATACGCAATCAATTCATCGATATAACCGGAGGGAGTCACACATACCGGACAGCCGGGTCCTGATATAAGCTGAATTCCTTCCGGCAGCAGAGAGCGTATTCCGGCCTTGAAAATACTTGCAGTATGGGTTCCGCAGACCTCCATAATCTTAATCTTTCTGCCCTTATAATTTTTAAGTTCCTCTGTAACCTTCTCAAGTGTCAGCATTCATGACCTCATTTAATTCTGAAAAGATACTTATCATTTCTTCTGCCTGATCTTTTTGCACCACTTCAATGGCAAGGCCTGCATGAATTAAGATATAATCATCTACACCCGCCTCAACCAGACTGATATTGGTCTCACATATATTTCCTAAGATATCCACTTTGGCGATATCACCATTAATCTCCGTTATTTTTCCCGGTACTGCTACACACATATTAACCTCTTTTCTACTGCAATGTCCGATTAATGCCGGAATTTCTTAACTCTATAATTTAAATTTTTTTTATTTATACTTTTATTTTTCACTTCTAGTATAGCAATATCTTAGCCTGTTTCTTTCTCATATTTCTGTAACCCTATATAGGTCTGACCTAGGCTGATACCTCCGTCTCCCGGAGGTACCGCTTCATTACGATATACCTGAAATCCCTCCTCAAATAAGCATTCCGTTACCCGCTCCAACAGCAGAGAATTTGCAAAGACTCCTCCGCTAAGGGCAACTGCAGAAATATTTTCTCTCCTCCTAAGCTTACCGCTGATACAAAGTACTGCTTCGGCTATGGCGTAATGAAACCCAAGAGATAAGGCTCCTTTACTCTTTATATCTTTAGAAGCTGCAAGTTTACGAATTACGCCTCCTGGCTTCATCTGATATATTCCGTCAACCTCTGTTATGTCAAATTCCATGAAGACTGGTGCAATTCCTTTCATGAGAGCTTTTCTGGCCTCCTGTTCCAGAAGCACCGCGGCTTCTCCCTCATACCGATTTTCTGTACAAATTCCAAGAAGAGCGGAAACCGCATCAAAGAGCCTTCCCATACTTGAGGAAAGTATCGTATTCGTACCATGGGTTAAGGCTGCTTTTATCAGGGCAGTCCTGTCATCCTTAATAACCTCTGAAAGCCCCTCTGCCAGAAGATAACACAGAGCAGTCTTCCCGGCATCCTTTAAAGAAGCATCTCCACCCATTAAAGGAGTATAACTTAAGTGTCCCACTCTTGTAAAATCTCCGCCCTCACAAAGAAGGAATTCCCCACCCCAAATGTTACCGTCGGTTCCATAGCCGGTTCCGTCAAAGGCAATTCCAAGCACCTTACCCTTAAGATTATGTTCAGCCATAACAGAAGCTATATGGGCATGGTGATGCTGGACCTGTAACACCGGAAGAGCCAACCCCTTCGTAAATTCAGTAGAATGGTAACCCGGATGCAGATCACAGACTGCTAACTTTGGTGAAAGGAAAAGGAGGGCTTTTAATTCCTCATATGCCTTTTGGTATTCTTCTAAAATATCATATTCCTCTAAATCTCCGAAATACTGAGACAATACTGCTCTTCCATCCTTGTAAAGGCTGAAGGACGCTTTTAGATCCCCGCCTGCTGCGAATATTTCCATCTCGCTCTTTGGCAGCAAGATTGGATAAGGTGCATATCCCCTGCTTCTACGTATTATCTGTTTTTTTCCCTTGACTACTTTCACCACTGAATCATCCACTGAACGCAGAATCTCACGGTCATGATACAATACCCCTCTCAGGTAAGGGGAAATAATAGATAACATCTCACTGTTCTCTCGTATTATTGGTTTTCCCGATAAGTTGGCACTGGTCATAATAAGAGGTCCAAGCTCTTTGGTTAACAAAAGCTGAATAGGAGTGTAAGGAAGAAAGGCCCCAAGATAGATGCTCTCTCCACTGACCTCAGCTGCCACCTTCCTCTCCTTCTCATATAAAAGCACAATTGGCCTTGCCTTACTGCAAAGTAGTTTCTCTTCTTCTGTGGTCACTTTAGCATAAGTTTTTAAAATATCCATATCCGGAAAACAGATCGCGAAGGGTTTCTTCTCCCTTCCTTTCAGCAGCCTAAGCTTCTGTACCGTTTCATTCATAAAGGGAGAACATACATAATGAAAACCCCCAATTCCTTTAACCGCCGCAATTCCTCCTGCTCTGATAACTTTTATTGCCTCTGTCAGAGCAGTTTCTCCCTCAGCCCTGAAAGAATCACCTGTTACAGTCTCTATGTGCTCCTCCCATCTAAGAACAGGTCCGCATTCCATACAGGATATGGTTTCAGCGTGAAACCGTCTGTCAGAAGCAGTGGTATATTCATTATTGCAAGCTTCACACATGGGAAATTCCTTCATTACGGTGGTATCTCTGTCATAAGGGGTGTGCTCTAGTATTGTATATCTGGGGCCGCAGGCTGCACAGCTGATAAAAGGATGCAGATATCTTCTGTTAACTTTGTCCACTAATTCTGATGCACAACTCTTACATAGACCAATGTCTGGGGTAAGAGAAAAACCTTGAACATTACTAGTACTGGTACTTATAACAAATTTGCCGCTCTCATACACAGCATACTGCTCTCTGGTTAAATGCTCCTTTGTAATCTCTTCTGCTTCAATGGCATGGATTTCATAATCTTTTCCCTCTTCTGTCCTTAGTTCCTTTAGAAACGACCTATGCACGTCTTCCGGAGCAGCTGCGATAATTTCTACAATACCACCCAGATTGCAAACGGTTCCAACTATTCCAAGCCTCTCTGCCAGAGAATATACAAAAGGGCGGAAACCCACCCCTTGTACAATACCATATACCAATATCCTTTTTATAACGATTCCTTTTTTTCCTTTATCCACTGAACTACTTCCTCATAACCTTCTTTGCTTCTGGCAGATACTTTGATTACAGGAGCTGTCTTATTCAGAGCACGAACTCCCTTTAAGAAAAACTCTTCATCAAAATCCACATAAGGCAGAAGATCACATTTATTCAGCAATATGATATCTGCTTTCTCATAAGCAAGGGGATATTTATAGGGCTTATCGCTGCCTTCGGTCACTGCTCCGATTAACAGTTTTACATGCTCACCAATCTGAAATTCTGCCGGGCATACCAGATTTCCAATATTTTCAATAAACAGAACACCCGGTGCCAGGTCAAGTTCTCCTGCTGCCTTTTCTATTAGGGGAGAGTCCAGATGACAGGCTCCTCCTGTATTTATCTGAATGGCTTCTACTCCTAAGGACTGTAACAGTTTGGTATCAAAATCTGCTTCTATGTCACCTTCTATTACATAAGAGGTGATGTCCTCCAACCCTTTTATGATCTGTACCAGCGAGGATGTCTTTCCCACTCCCGGAGCTCCCATTACATT
Organism: Anaerocolumna sp.; assembly: GCA_029256725.1. GTDB lineage: Bacteria > Bacillota > Clostridia > Lachnospirales > Lachnospiraceae > Anaerocolumna. The sequence goes on from JAQSXJ010000015.1 coordinate 137,451, forward strand.
CACTGCAAATATACCTTTACTGGTAAAATTTTCTTTGGTTTTAGCCGCTACTTCATCGTTTTTATCATAAACAGACTGCATAATCTCAATTTCTTTTGTCTCTTCCATATATACCTTCTTTCCAGACCTGGTGAACTTATAGATTACTTCACCCTTCATTTATGATTCATGTATCTTTCGGTTATAAGGCCACCAACGTAAAACGAACAACTATCTTATAATATAAACAGACTCTACCTGATTTCAATGGATTTCAGATAGAATTCCTTACCAATCTCAGTAGGTTCTCCATCTCCCTTACAATAAGGGCACTCAAAGGAAAAAGGCTTACGTTCAAAATACTCCTGACAGGAGGTGCATTTAAGCTTCGGCTTAACCCTCTCTATATTTAGTTTCGCCTTCTTGCAGGGAGACCCTTCGGCAATGATATCAAAATACAGATTGATGGAATCTGCAACATAACCGGAGTAATCTCCTACTACCAGGTTTATCTGTTCCACAGAGGTTCCCTGATTCTCTTTCAGATGCTCTTCTGCCATTTCAATTATTCTTTGGGTTACCGGATACTCATGCATTGGTATATTGATCCTTTGACTCACCATAGGATGGCGGTGTATAGTGATTATCCATTGTCAGGCACTTCTTGGGACATACCTCACTGCAATAACCGCATTGAATGCATTTTAAACGGTCGATTTCCCAGGAGGCATCTGCTTTGCTTACCAGAATTGCTCCTGTGGGGCAGCGTCTCTGACACATTCCGCAGTAAATGCACTGGGGCATATCGATTTCTATTTTACCTCTGGTGCGTTCATATTTATCTTTTTCCTTCAACGGATAAAGACAGGTGTAGGGCCCGTGAAACAAGCTCTTAATAAGTGTTTTCGTCATATTTAGTATCGCCATAAACTCCTCCGTTCCGATACGTTTTCTTACCTTGAATTTTCTAATAACCCTCTTATATAAGTTAATAACTAACGGTATACTATCTTTCGGTACAGCTGATACAGGGATCTATGGTCAATATCAGAATAGGCACATCTGCCAGGGAGCAGCCTTTGAGTGTTTCTAACAAAGCCGGAACATTGGCGAAGGTCGGTGTTCTAACCCTAACTCTGTCAAGAAATTTTGTTCCATTTGCTTTGGTATAATAAATCACCTCTCCTCTTGGCTGTTCTACTCTGGTAAAGTGCTCTCCGTTCGGATTTCCGGTTACCTTAACCTTAATGTCTCCGTCCGGCATTAAACTGATAGCCTGCCTGATAAGGTCAATGGATTGAAAGATTTCCTTGATGCGGACACTGGTTCTTGCATAAGAATCGCCTTCTGTATCAATAACCGGTGCAAAGTTTAGGTGCTTATAAGCTGCATAACCCTGGGTTCTCATATCAAAGTTTAAACCACTGGCTTTTCCCATGGGTCCTACTGCCCCCAATTCAAAAGCCAATTGCTTTGATAAGGTGCCCACACCTTTGGTTCGATATTTTACAGAAGAATCTTTAAAGAATACCGTAGTAAGCTCTGTCAATTCCTTCTCAATAACATACATGGTTTCATTTATCTTCTTTAAGGTCTCAGAACTGATATCTTTCTTAACACCTCCAATTTCACAAACTGAAAAAATCACTCGCCCGCCGGTAGTCTCTTCAAATATATCAAGTACCTGCTCCCTTAAACGCCAGGAATGCATAAACAAACTCTCAAATCCAAAAGCATCTGCCAATAATCCCAGCCACAGAAGATGGCTGTGCATTCTGGATAGCTCTGCCCAGATAGTACGAAGAAAATCTGCTCTGTCCGGTATCTTCACGTCCATGATACTTTCAAGGGACATACAATAACCCATGCCATGCATAAAGGAACAGATTCCGCAGATTCTTTCCGCTACAAAGGTATATTGCTGAAAGTCTTTTTTCTCTACCAGTTTCTCAAGACCTCTGTGGATGTACCCAATCTGAGGAATCGCTTCCACTACGGTCTCATCCTCAAGTACCAGATCCAAATGTATGGGTTCCGGCAATACCGGATGCTGGGGTCCAAAGGGAATTACAGTACGGTCACTCATTCTTTTTCCTCCTTCGCAGCAAAAGGTGTAGCTACCGGTATACGGTACAACTGGTTGTTAAAATCAATGGAAATATCTTTTATCTGAACTCCGAATAATTCCTTGATCTCATTCTCATAAAGAAACGCATAGGAATAGAGGGAGCTGATACTCTCAATTTCAGTACTGCTGTCGATTATCAGTCTCAGATGTATAAAGTCATACTCTTTATCAAAGGAATAGCTTAGTTCTATTCCATCTTTTGTAGTTGCGGATATTGCCACCAGGCGGTAGCCTTCATGTTTATAATGTACAACATGGGTAAGCAGTTCCCCCGGTTGTATTACCTTCATATTTTGATCCATTCTTCCTTCTCCTCAATTTTAAGTACATCAGGACATTGCTGTCAGTGAATTTTATACTGCACTACTTTGCCAGAGCTTTCTTACCGGATAAAGTCTTCTGTTTCTCATCAAGAATTGCAAGAGCTTTCACCACTCCGTCAATAATAGACTCCGGACGGGCTGCACAACCCGGTACATATACATCAACCGGCAGCACTTTATTTACACCACCTACAATGTTATAGCATTCAGCAAAAATACCGCCGGAAGTGGCACATATCCCCACCGCTACTACAACCTTTGGCTCCGGCATCTGCTCATAGAGTTGTTTTACGATCGGTATGTTCTGTTCATTTACACTTCCGGTTATCAAAAGAATATCCGCATGCTTGGGATTTCCGGTATTGATTACACCAAACCGCTCTACGTCATAAAGGGGCGTAAGACAGGCTAACACTTCAATATCACAGCCATTACAGCTGGATCCGTCATAATGTAATATCCACGGTGATTTCTTTATAAAATTCATAAGGAACCTCTCTTTTTATGTCAATTCTGTTACTATTTAAGCCAATAATAGTTCTGCTCCAATAATGCAAAAGCATGGGTATATATTGCTTTGTACACCAAAAACAACTGTTTAACTATCTGAAATATGACAATACGATTAAATTAACAGACCCCAAAACTGCAGTAACCAGCCAGGCAGACTTTAAGGCAAAATTCCATTTCATTCTGGCAAAGCCATTATCAATAAGTATCTCTAAAAAATACACCAGGAGGCAGACGATAACACCAATGATGATACTGGAAATATGGCTGGTAACAAAAAACAGGAATATGAATACCAATGCTATGATTTGTTCATACCAGTGTGTAATTTCAATTACAGCCAGGTCTTTGCCTGAATATTCTGTGGTGATTCCCTGTACAATCTCCTGATGTCCATGATGGGACATACTGAAATCAAAAGGTGACTTACGTAATTTAAAAGTAAGTATATATACAAAACCTATAAACATTCCCGGTAGATACACAATAGCCGGTATATTATTCTTAACAATATCAGAAATGAAAAAGCTCTTATCCGCCAGATAGAAACCGATTCCGGTAAGCAATACCATAGGCTCATAAGCCATCATCTGAAGAAGTTCTCTTTCAGAGCCCACCAGACTGTAAGGCGAGTTGGAGGCATATCCGCCGAGGATAAACAATACCGAACCCAGGGTCAAAGCAAAGACTGCCAGCAGTATATCCCCGCCCAGAAGAAGTATCACTGAGGTCAATATTACAAAAATCAGGGACAGATACACATAAAAACGGTGCATCAGGTTAACTTCTATGGCTTCTTTCTGAATGAGCTTTAATACATCGTAAAAGGGTTGAAGCAGAGGCGGACCCTGTCTTCCCTGCATTCTTGCGGTAATTATTCTGTCCATACCGGTAAGCAGCCCCCCTGCTATTGGTGTTAAAAGAATGATTGCAATTATTTTTAGAATCAACATTATTAAGCAAGCCCCCCGATTAGAAGTATTACGCCGAGCACCAGTATAACAATCGCTATAATATCACCGATGAACAGCATTTTTTTACTGTCAAAATATTCAGAAAGATACCAGTTACGCATCTCAGCTTTCCTTTTCTCGCCAAGACCACCGTAGAAGGTCTCATTATCTCCGGTATTTTCACCGGCCATATAAATGGGAACAATACGCCTTTTATCTCCTTTATAAAGAGGAATGAAGCTAATGGGTATGATAATCAGCATGGCAAGCATCATTATCATAAGGTTAACATCACTTGTACCAATAGGTATTACCGCTTCTTTGCCAAAAAGCTCTGTTAAGTATGGTATAAGAGCATAATCGGAGATAAGCGGAAAAGCAAAACAGGAAACAATAACAATTATGGCATGTATGATAATAGGCAGTTCTTCAAATAAGGAGAAAGCATGGTCCTTTTCCTGCTTACGATTGGAGCCGGATACCAGTTTACCCATCCACTTCGTCCAATAAAACAGGGTAATGGCACTGCCGTAAGCAATCACTACAACAGACAGTATATGTCTGGAATCAATAAATGCTTTCATCGCCACCCATTTTGAGATAAGCATACCAAAAGGTGCTAAGAACATACCTGCAATACCAATAAACATAAACAAATTCAGCTTTCTGGACACTTCTGCAAGATCTCCCATATCCTCAACATTACGGCTGCCCAGCTGATGCTCGATGGAACCCACACATAGAAACATTAAGGATTTTGCCGAGGCATGGAAGATAATTAACAGGATGGCTGCCCAAAGTGCTTCCTGACTTCCGATACTTGCACAGATAACAATCAGTCCCAGATTAGCAACGGTGGAATATGCAAGGATCTTCTTTCCATCGCTTTGAGTAACCGCTGCCAGTGAGCTTAGCAGGAAGGTAGCACAGCCTATTCCCGTTACTGCGATTCCCACCGGTGAATCCCCAAGCATAGGTGAAAGTCTGATAATCAGATATACGCCTGCCTTAACCATGGTTGCGGAATGCAGCAGCGCTGAGGAGGGTGTAGGCGCCACCATAGCTCCCAGGAGCCAGGAGGAAAAGGGAAACTGAGCAGATTTTGTCAAAGCTGCTACAGACATTAAAAATACCGGTACCATGGCTATTGCTTCCGGTTCAAGAGAAATCAGCGTAGATAACTCAAGAGTATCATAATGTAAACCAATAAATACGATGGCAACAGCAAAAGCAAGTCCGCCACCAAGATTAATCGTTAAAGCACGATAGGAATTGTTCTTTGCTTCTTCTGTTTTTGTATACCCGATCAACAGGAAGGAACAAAGAGATGTAATCTCCCAGCAGAAATAAAGCCAGGTCAGATTGTTACTTAGCACCAGTCCAAACATAGCAGATAAAAATAAAAACAGGATGGACAGGAAAAAGGACTTTCTCTCGGCATATTCCTTATGGTGATGGTGGTAATCCTTCATATAGCCCACTGCATAGATACAGATAAGGCTGCCGATGATACCGATAATAAGTACCATAATACCTGATAGCTTATCATATACAATTTGGTTCTCTACATGGATCTGATGTCCTGCTGATAACTCGAACCACAGGATTAAAGGTGTCTGTATAGCCGCAAATACAGTCACTAAGTACTTTTTGTCCCTAATGCTCTTCACGAGAATATAACCTGCGATTATAATCTCTAGAAACATTATCAGGTATGAAATTCCCTCTTCTTGATGATAAGAATAAGTAATACCGTCTCCGAAATATCTCACGGTTACCAGAACGGTTAGAAGGGCGACACTTACAGCCCCTAAAGTTACAATAGCATTTCTTATTTTATCCTGTCTTACCAAAAATGAGAGGATTGCTATTGCCAATGGAAATAGAATGAGTGTGGTTATTAAGTTCATATTCGTCACCTTGCCGTCAATTGATATAAAGCCGGTAAAAATAAAAAGAAGTCTTCAGACTGCAAGTCGTCGTTTGGCCGCTATCTGTCTAGGCTGATTTTATAATATCTGCTTATTTTCCAATCACTTTTTACGTGATTGTGTCTAATTATACACCCAAATATTAAACAACGCAAAACTATTCTTTGTTTTTTGCCCAAAAATTTAAGATTTTTTATAAAATTTTTAGTGTATTTGTTTATATTTTAACAATAAGCTTCGACAAAATGTTATATCAAATCATTTTTTATGACTAATTTTTATTATGGTTTATAGTTTATTATGGAAAATGCTCCTATAGGACACAATGTAACAATTTGTAATGTTATTATTTTTTTAACAATCTTTTCCATCTAAAATGAAGCAAATAATCTGCTTGTAAAGCAAAAAAGCATCAGCTTATGTTTCAAATAAGAGCTGATGCTTAAAATGATATGAAATTTAATTTTCTACCGGAATTATGGTAATTACAGAGGAAACCTCTTTGATAAGCTGCAATTCCCACTGTATCAAATATACCTCTTGCTGTACACCTTCATGATCACTGTGTAACACGGGTATAACTTCAATTGTTACATCCTTGTCTTCTATTGTAATTCTGCAGCTCGTAGACTCTTTCTTTAATAAAATTATGTTCTTCTCTATTTCCGGCTTAACACCGGTTATCAGATTTTC
>JAQSXJ010000112.1 GCA_029256725.1 Anaerocolumna sp.
GATGTTGCTATGATGAGGGAATCTTATGACCAGAGAAGAAATTATCTGGTAAAAGCCTTTAATGATATGGGATTGACTTGTTTTGAGCCCTTTGGAGCTTTCTACATCTTCCCCAGCATTCAGAGCATGGGCATGACCTCAGATGAATTTGCGACGAAACTTTTGATGGAAGAAAAGGTAGCTGCTGTACCCGGAACTGCTTTTGGACGCGGCGGAGAAGGTTTCCTTCGTATCTCTTATGCTTCTTCCATGGAAAATTTAAAGATTGCCGTAGAAAGAATTGAGCGGTTTGTTAAGAAACACCGTAGATAAGAAAAGAGGATTTACTTTATGAATATCGTATTACTGGAACCGGAGATACCTGCTAATACCGGTAACATCGGACGTACCTGTGTTGCAGCGGGAGCCAGGCTCCATTTAATAAAACCACTTGGTTTTTCTCTGGAGGAAAAGGAGATTAAGCGAGCAGGTCTTGATTATTGGAAGGACCTTGATGTAACCATCTATGAAAACTATGCTGATTTCTTAGAGAAGAATCCGGGAGCCAAAATCTACATGGCAACTACTAAAGCCTTAAAGGTATATACGGAAGCTGACTATGAGCCGGATGCGTATATTATGTTTGGCAAAGAAAGTGCTGGTATTCCGGAGGAGATATTACTTGATAACAAGGAAAATGCAATTCGTATTCCTATGATGGGAGAGATTCGTTCACTGAATCTTGCCAATTCTGTTGCTATTGTACTGTATGAGGCATTAAGGCATAACGATTTCTCCGGAATGCGAATGGCTGGTAAGCTGCACCGTCATTCCTGGGATGAAGCTTAGGAATTAACTTAAAAATTCTAGGAACTGTGGATGATGGAATGAGAGCAAAAAAGAGCATAAAAGCTTTGGTTTTGTTTGAAGGTGATACACTTAAGCTTTCGGGTCTTTCCATTCAGTGAGTAGCTAATACAGTATCCGTAATTTAAGCTGAGACAAGTCGCAGTATTGTAAATAAAATAAAAAGAGCTGTTACAGAACTAGATTGGTGTTCTGTAACAGCTTTTTTGTTATATTGAAAATAAATCACCGAACCAGGCTGGTATGTTCCAGGTTAGATAAACCCATCTGTACGAGGCAGAGTAAACACAAATTCTGTTCCTACACCCTGAGTACTGATAACATTGATATTTTCATTATGTGCACTGATAATCTCCTTGGTTATGGACAGGCCAAGACCAGTCCCTTTCTTATCCTTGCCTCTGGAGGAATCGGTCTTATAGAATCGTTCCCAAACCTTATTAATACTCTCTTTTGGTATACCGATACCATAATCTTTCACGGAAACGAATACCTTATCACCTTTTTCCTGAGTGGATATTTTGATAGTAGAACTATGGTTACTGAATTTTATGGCATTATCCAGCAAATTATATAATACCTGTTGGATTTTTCCCATATCTGCATCCACTAAAGTCACCTTATTAGAGAAGATCAGGTTTAAGGTGATTTTCTTTTCCTTACAGGAGCCTTCAAAGCTCTCGGCAGTTTTCTTTATAATATGGTTAATATCAAAGGAGGTAAGCTCTAACAGAGTACCTCTGTTCTCAAAGCCGTTTAATGTCAGAAGGCCGCTTGTCAGCTTGGTTAAACGTTCCGTTTCAAAAGATATAATCCCCAGGTATTTATCTTTCATTTCAAAGGGAATGGTACCATCCAGAAGAGCTTCCGCATAACCTTTGATGGAGGTTAAGGGAGAACGGAAATCATGAGAGATATTTGCCACAAATTTCTTCTGGTAATTATCCAGATTTCGAATTTCTCCTGCCATATAAGCCAAGGAGTTGGAGAGCGTTCCAAACTCATCCGTAGTGTGAATGGGTTTTGGATAGGAATAGTTGCCTTTGGTGTATTCCAGTGCAGCTTTGTTTATTTTGTTCAGAGGGCGAACCGTGGCATAATAGATATAAGCAAATACCACACCCTGAAAAGCACAGAATATCAGCAGACAGATATTTAGAGTATCGGTAAAGGCCAGGCTCGACTTATGTATCTTATCATAAGAATAATGAATTACCACATAACCTCTTACCTGATATTTATATAATACTTTATAGACAACACTTACCATAGGTGCTTTTAAGACGCTGTCTAAACTGCCGGTGGCAGGAAAGGGCTGATATAAGAAATCCGAATCCAGTTCAAAAATGTTTATAGAATCGGTTCCGGTATCAGAAGGAGTAGTATCATAAAGCACAGTCCCATTTTTGTTAACAATCCATATCCTTGCATCCAGCATGGTGGACATTGCCTTGACCTTTGAGGATAAATCCGACAGGGAAAGCTTCTGATTATAGAAATCTGTCATATAATCATTTGAGATGGACAGAGCCTGCGTATAGAGCTGCATCTTCTTTTCTTCCACCAACTTCTCCGCATAATGGTTTAAACCGTAGGTATTTAACAGCAGGAACATAAATACTGCTGAGGCGAAATAAAGTAGGATAAGTTTCATAAATAGGGTCCGTTTCATGTGTTACTCCAATCTTTTTGCAAAAAATATTTTGCAGGAAGTACAGCCTTACATAATGCCGGTATCAGATGACGATAATTAGCATAAAGTATGTAAGGCTGTTAGGGTTTATTTATTATTTTTTAACGTCGAATTTATAACCAATTCCCCAGACAGTGGACAAGCTCCAGGAGATGTGATCTTTAATCTTCTCACGAAGTCTCTTAATGTGTACATCTACCGTCCTGGTGTCACCAATGTATTCATAGCCCCAAATGTGATCTAAGAGTTGTTCCCTTGTAAATACCTGATTGGGATGGGAAGCCAGGAAATAGAATAACTCCAGTTCCTTCGGGGGCATTTCTATGGTGCTTCCAAAGTATAATACGGAATAATTACTCTGATTTATTATAAGGTCCGGGTAGGATACATAATCACCGGTCTGCTCCGGAGCAGCTGGAGCAGAAGCCTGACTGGGAGCAGGATGAAAGCGCCTTAAGACTGCTTTCACCCTTGCTACCAGTTCTTTGGAGTCAAAAGGTTTGATGATATAATCATCCGCTCCAAGCTCCAGACCTAATACCTTATCAAATATTTCACCCTTGGCAGAGAGCATGATAATAGGGACGGAAGAGTTCTTTCTGATTTCACGGCATACTTCATAGCCGTCAATGCCAGGAAGCATAAGATCTAAAAGTATCAAATTGGGCTGATATTCTGCGAACTTGGTAATAGCTTCTTCCCCGTCGTGCACCATTAAGGTATCAAAACACTCTTTCGTCAGATAGAGAGAGATTAACTCTGCAATATTTACATCATCATCTACAATGAGAATTTTCTGCTTGGCAGCCATAAATGACTCCTTTCTTTATTGCTTGAATTCTACGATGGTAACGCCCTGACCACCTTCTCCAAAAGCACCTTCTCTGTAAGTTTTTACATACTTGGTCTTCTTTAAGTAGGAATGTACGGCGTTTCGCAGTGCACCAGTACCCCGGCCGTGTATAACGGTTACCTGGGGAAGGTGGGATAGATAAGCATCATCCAGATATTTATCCAGCATGGACAGGGCTTCATCTACGGTCTTACCGATTAAGTTAATCTCTGTACTGATATGAAGGGTTTTGGCCATCTTTATCTTGCCGCTTCCGGATTTTGTGATGTTTGGACCTGTAACATCCGGTTCATCAATTAACTCCAGATCGCTAATGTTAACCTGGGATCTTAAGATTCCCATCTGTACATATAAATCACCTTTTGCATTGGGAAGCGTGCTTACGGTTCCTTTTAAGCCAAGACTGATAACGTAAACTGACTCTCCGATTTTAAATTCGCTGGGTTTGGCTGTCTTTTGGGATTTGCGTTTGCCTTTTATAGCAAGCTTTCCTTCTGTGTTAGAAAGAAGGTCTCTTACTTTGCCGCGCTCGTTTTCCATATCTTTTCCCAAACCGCCTTCCAGACCCCATTTGTTGAAGTTCTTAATGGTTCGGTCTGCGACATCTTTGGCCTCCTGAAGGAGCTTTCTTGCTTCTTCATTGGCTTCTGCAAGGATACGCTCCTTGGCGGCTACCAGTTTGTCATTCTGCTGCTCAAATTTCGTTTGCAAGTCCTTGGCCTGTTGTTTTAAGGAAGTGATTTCTTCTTTCTCCCGTTCAATTTCCATACGGTTCTTCTCGAGGTCTGAAATGACATCTTCAAAGCTCTTCTCCTGCATGCCGATGAGGTCTTTGGCATCCTCTATGATATGATTCGGAAGACCAAGCTTGGAAGAGATTGCAAAAGCGTTACTCTTGCCTGGGATACCGATAAGGAGCCTGTAAGTAGGGCGCAGGGTTTCTACATCGAACTCGCAGCTGGCATTGCTTACACCTTCTGTGGTAAGGGCATAGACTTTAAGCTCGCTGTAGTGGGTGGTAGCCATTGTACGTACACCCTTTTTATGAAGATAATTAAGAATAGCCATAGCAAGTGCGGCACCCTCTGTAGGATCCGTTCCGGCACCTAATTCGTCAAAGAGCACCAGGGATTTGTAATTGGCCTTCTCAAGGATAGTAACATTATTGGTCATGTGGGAAGAGAAGGTACTAAGACTCTGCTCGATACTCTGTTCATCGCCAATATCTGCATATACTTCTTCAAATACTGCCAGCTCAGAGCGGTCAAAGGCAGGAATATGAAGGCCTGCCTGACCTAAGAGGGTAAAGAGCCCCACGGTCTTTAAGGATACGGTCTTACCACCGGTGTTAGGTCCGGTGATTACTAGAAGGTTAAAGTCTTTTCCTAGGTTGATATCAATAGGTACTACTTTCTTGCTGTCAATCAGTGGATGACGGCCTTTCTTGATGTTTACGATACCTTTGTCATTAAATACAGGTTCTGTACCCTTCATTTGCTTGGATAGGGTAGCCTTTGCAAAGATAAAGTCCAGTAAAGGCAGTACTTTAATGTTGTTGTACAGCTTCTCTGTATGAAGGCCTGCCTGCTCGCTTAAATCTGCTAAGATTCGCTCGATTTCCTGCAGCTCTTTGATCTCCAGTTCTCTTAGGTCATTGTTTAATTTCACAACAGCCATAGGTTCAACAAAAAGGGTAGATCCGGAGGACGACTGGTCGTGAATCATACCGGGGAACTGGCCTCTGTATTCCTGCTTAATGGGAATACAGTATCTTCCGTTACGCATGGTAACGATATTCTCCTGAAGAATATTTTTAGAGCCGGAAGAATTCACAATGGAATTTAACTGGTCGCGTATTTTATCATTGGTAATTTTTAAGGACTTGCGAATGCTTTTTAAGGCAGGGCTGGCATCGTCAGCTATTTCTTCTTCGCTTAAGATGCAACGTTTGATTTCGTTATTTAACAAGGTTATAGGTTCCAGAGAGCGAAACATCTCTTCCAGGGAGTCAATTTCCTTCTCGCCTGTTTCTGAGTCTCCTGTGTCCTTTACACCATAAGAACGAATTCTTAAGGTGGCATCAAGGACAGAGCAGATAGCAAGAAGCTCTGCAGCACTTAAGGCTGAGCCGACTTCCAATCTTTTAAGAGAGCCTCTGATGTCGTGAACACCGTAAAAACCAAGACTACCCTTTCTTAAGATTCTAGAGAGAGCGTCGGAGGTTTCTCTCTGAGCTTTTTTGATTTCGTCTATATCGTTTACAGGCAGGAGGTTGCTGCACATGGTTTTACCCAGACCTGAACCTGCATAGGTTGATAACTTTTCTATGATTTTATAATATTCCAGTGTTTTTAGTGCTTTTTCGTTCATTCATTACTCCATTCTGCCACACATAGCGGCACAAGATCCGAGGAAGGAGGTTTGCCATACATTGCCCGTACAGGCTGGGCGTGTCTTAAATTATAGCGCTTTTTAATTCACGAAGTAATGGCATATTGCAGCTCACTTTTATGTTCTCAGATGCCGGATCATCTGAGGAAACTATTAAGAAAAATCCTTGTGATTCTCCATAAAAAATCAACGTGCTGATCGAAACATCGATTTTTGAACAGTTTCTGTCTTATAATTGAAAGTTGCAGTATTTATCAGCTCCCACGTCCCCTATTTTACCTTATTTACGGTAAAAATAAAACTATAAAATTGAAAATTACCTGCTATCTGTCGTTTGTTTACAATTCATTCATACAATGTTCATAAGTCCGTGATAAAATAAGCATACGGATTGTCCCATCATGTACAAAATAATAGACTAAAAGCCGGAGAGAATCAAAAATGTCAGAGGATAAATACAATAAGGAATCCAGTGAGTATTTATTTATACAGGAACAGATATCGTCCAAAAGAAGGAGCAGAAAGGTTCGTATGCTGCTGTCGCTTCTGTGGACGATTATTTTAGCTTGTGTATTTGCGTTAGTAGCAGCAGTAGTATTTTATTTGGCGAATCCTTTTATTGTTAAGCTGCTTGGAGACGGTACAGATAAAAAGACAGTGGAATTCCCGACACTTACACCGGATGATGAAGGAAAAGCAACGGCTTCCGGTACACCTACACCTTCTGTAACACCCACGCCTACTCCGTCAGAGCCGGATAAGGATGACGACAAGAAGGAAACAGTATATGTAACCACCCATGTGCAGGCAGATATTAAAGATTTAACCAGCATCTATGCTGATATCAGAGAAATTGCAGCAGGAGTGGACAAAGCGATTGTTAATATCATTAATGTCAGCAGTAAGGTAGATGAGTTAAATGAAAATGAGAATTATGATGTAACAAGGGCGACTACAGGAATAATTGTAGCCAATAATGAGGTGGATATCCTTATATTGGCGACCTATGATAAATTACAGGGTAATATCAAACTGCAGCTTAACGATGAGCTGTCGGTAAAGGCTCGTATACAGGATTACGATGAAGATCTCAATCTGGCTGTACTTGCTGTAAGTCTTGAAGATATACCGGATACAATGAAGGCGAACCTGGAGGCGGCTAAGCTTGGAGAATCTTATTCTCTTACGGTGGGTACGCCCGTGATAGCTCTTGGCAGTCCAAACGGCTATGTGGGTTCTATGGAACTTGGTATTATATCCAGTAAAGACTCCAGTATTTACATAACCGATAATAAGATTGATCTGTTCAATACCGACATTAATTACAACGAGAAAAGTGATGGTGTAATAGTAAATATGTCCGGTGAGGTTATTGGCATTATAACCAGTAAGCTAAAGGATGAGCAGAATCAGAATGTAAATACGGTAATCGGAATATCAAAAATCAAGAAGAGCATACAGAGCATGGTGAATCAGACGGAACGCAGTTATTTTGGTATTAAGTGCGGGGATCTGACCGAGAAAGGGCTAAAGGATGAAGGCCTGGAATATGCAATCTGCGTAACAGAGGTAGAGGGCAATTCACCGGCGCTGGAAGGCGGTCTGCAGAGTGGAGATATGATAATTGCTATTAACGATATACCAATCAGTAGTGTAGCTGTCTTTAACAATACAATAACTTCCTTGAAGCCAAAGGACACAATTGAAGTAACCATACAGAGAAAAATCAAAGATGAACCCAAGGAAATGAAATTGTCAGTGGTACTTGGAAAAGTAAATAGTAAATAACCGGAATCCAATTCTGTTTCAGAAGGATTCGGGATATGATAAATGCCGGACAGAGCAGTTGTGTATCTGCCCGGCATTTTTGTGAGTATAAATAAGTTCTGTCTCGGATTATTACTCGGAAGTCGTTGCGCCAGGTTATTTGTTACCAACCAAGGCACGCAATGAGCTTAAGCATAATTTATTGAAAAAGTAGTTGTAATTTCATAAAACAAAAATCCTTCTAGGCATTAATTGTCGGAAGGGTAGTATAGGTCTGAATCTGGAGAGAGGGGTTCTTTAGTTTGCGCAGCAACATATCACCGGCCTGGATACCCATATCATATACGTTAATATCAATTACAACCGGCTTGGGGTCAAGGATTTTGGAATAAGGGTATACATCAAAGATAACAAAGGCTATGTCCTCCGGTACTCTTAACTTAAGCTGCTCTATAGCCTTGGCAGTGCCAAGAGCAAGGGTGTTATTCTCGCAAACAATAGCCCTTGGAGGTTTTTCTGCCTTTAACAGCGTGAGAGCGGCCTGATAACTTTCCTCTCTGCCGGAATCCGTATAACAGATTTTGTCTGCTCCGACCAGATAGCCGTATTGATGCATGGCTCCCAGAAAACCCTTTAGCCGTTGAGTGGAAATATAATCTGTTTTCTTGCCGCCAATAAAAGCGACATCACCATAACCGCAGGAGATAAGATATTCAGCTGCAGTCTGCCCTGCCAGGGCATGATTGGTATCAACCCAGCATAGCTGGGAGTCAAAACCCGGATGGCCGATTAAGATATGGGGAAATTGCTGCCTGGTGATTAAATCTGCTATTTCTTTATTTATAGCAGATCCATGAATAATCATGGCGTCGGCACATTTCTTGGACATAACATTCGCTACGGATTCTCCTTTTTCTGTGTCCGCTGAGGTATCCACCAGAGTCAGCGAATAATTATTCTCAGATAGTACTCTGTTAACTCCGCACATAATATCGAACATATGGGGGTTATGGTAAGCCTCATCTTTACTTAACGAGGTCAAATATACAATATTCCTGGTGGTCTGGCGTGCAAAACTGACGGCTCTGGAATTAGGGGTATAGTCTAATTTTTGGATAGCCTCCTGTACTCGTTGTGCAGTTGCCGGAGATATGGTTGTCCAGTTGTTCAATACCTTGGAAACCGTAGAAATAGATACACCGGCTTCTCTTGCAACGTCACCAATGGTTATAGGCATAGTATCCCTCCTTAAATACATACAGTTTTTCTATTATAGTATAGCGGTTTCCTAACAAAGTCAACTAATTTTACTAAAACATAATTGACTGTGATATGTTTATATGGTAAAAATAACACAAACAAACGTGAGTTGAGCTTGTTTTGAAAAAGGGTGTAGGAAAGCGATTTCCTAAATATTAATCTAAGTGTGATGAAATTTGGTGCCGCTACTGCGGCAGAAGGAGAGGTAATTATGAAGAAAATTATTAAGACCATGCTGTGTGCCTTGCTTGTTATCAGCCTTGCAGGTTGTAGTAAGAACAATACGGTAAGTTCTGTGAAGGAACCGGAAGTAACAGGAAGTGAGTCAGGTGAAAATCAGGCCTCTCAGGAAGAAACTGAGACAAAACCGGTGGATCTAAAAATCTGGCACGATGGTGATGAAGCCATTATGGGGATCATTCAGACGAGTCTGAATGAAAGTTTAAAAGACAAAAAGATTACAGTTACCTTTGAGAAAAAAGCCGGTCTGACAGACCAGATCAAGCTTTACGGAACAGATGCAGCAAA
>JAQSXJ010000016.1 GCA_029256725.1 Anaerocolumna sp.
AAAGCTGAAGTTAAAATTGTAAAGAGTTAATTAAAAATGTAATATGAATAGCTGGAATATTATAAAGGAGAGGGTAATACCTCTCCTTTGTTACAATTTAAGATGTAAAATAAAGGTAATTGTGTAAGAAATCTCCTTAATTTCATACACAATTTTTATTTAGTATTAGAAAGAATGAATACGCAATGGGAGGATTGTATGGCTAAGCTAAAGAATGTGTTCTTCTGCACAGAATGCGGATATGAAAGTACAAAATGGATGGGGCAATGCCCTGCCTGCAAGACTTGGGATACTTTTGCAGAAGAACCACCTTTAAAGAAAGGTGAAAAAAGCCGAAGTACTGGACTTCTTCCGGAACCCCAGCTGTTATCGGCCGTCAATTCGACTGAGAGCAACAGGGTTACAACGGGACTGGAGGAAATGGACAGAGTTCTTGGGGGAGGTATTGTGGTTGGCTCCCTGGTACTGGTAGGAGGAGACCCCGGTATAGGAAAATCTACCCTCTTACTTCAGATTTGTAAAGAATTAACCGATAAACAGCATAGAGTTTTGTATATATCAGGTGAGGAGTCACTTCATCAAATCAAGATGAGGGCTGACAGGCTTGGTATATTTAAAGGGGAGTTACTACTCTTAAGCGAGACGAATCTTGACAATATAGAAGTGATCATCAATAAGAATAAACCTGAGATCGTAATAATTGATTCTATACAGACCATGTATAAAGAAGAGATTGGAGCAGCACCGGGTAGTGTAAGCCAGGTAAGAGAAACCACAAGTGTTCTGATGCATATGGCGAAAGGACTTAATATATCAATATTTATTGTAGGTCATGTAACCAAAGAAGGAGTTGTAGCTGGCCCCAGATTACTGGAACATATGGTGGATACTGTTCTGTATTTTGAAGGGGAGAATAAAGCTTCTTACAGAATCCTTCGTGCCGTAAAGAATCGATTTGGTTCAACAAACGAAATTGGCGTCTTTGAGATGATGGATCAGGGACTTAGAGAGGTAACAAATCCTTCAGAATATATGCTTCAAGGAAAACCGGAGGATGAACCAGGCTCTGTGGTTGCAGCGTCTATGGAAGGGACAAGGCCAATACTGGTGGAGGTTCAGGCTTTAGTCTGCCAGACGAATTTTAATATGCCAAGACGTACGGCGGCAGGAACGGATTACAACAGGGTAAATCTTCTGATGGCAGTACTTGAGAAAAGAATCGGGCTTCAAATGGCTTCCATGGATGCGTATGTCAACGTTGCAGGGGGTATGAGGATTAATGAGCCTGCGCTGGATTTAGGTATTGTTCTTGCGATATTATCAAGTTACCGTAATCTTTCTCTGGACAGCCGCACTATATGTTTTGGTGAAATAGGTCTCACCGGTGAGGTAAGAGGTGTCAGTATGGCGGATCAGAGGGTAGCGGAAGCAGAGAAAATGGGTTTTACGGTATGTATCCTTCCTAAGACGAATGCAGATGCCATCAAGAAAACTGGCATGAAGCTTATTGGTGTAAAAAATATCAGAGAATTGAACAGGTTATTTTCACAGGGAGGCTCCTTATAAACTTGGTAATAGTGTGATAGAAAAACATTTCACACGCAAATTTGTGCCTGTGGCCTTAAAACGCAGGATGTGAGAAAGGTTGGTTATTGATATGGATTGTACGAAAGACTGTGCAGAAATTGACAAATTATTGGTGAAGCAAGATGAGTTTATTAAGAACATAGGTGAGATTGTAGAAAATCTTGATACTTCCCAGTTAAAAGTTGAAAAGAATGCATTTGATGCAATTAACAGCTCAGATACGTCCCTGAACCTTGTAAAAGAAGGAATAACCTGTGTAGATGATTTGCTGGATAGAATTAAGTCATTAAATGAAGTGGTAGAGAACTCTTCTCAAAATATCAATCAAATGAAGAATTTATCAAATATGATTGTAGGATTTGCCGAAGTAATTGGTGGTATATCAAATAAAACCAATATGTTATCTTTAAATGCCTCCATAGAAGCTGCCAGAGCCGGTGAGCAAGGAAAAGGATTTGCAGTGGTAGCCAGTGAGGTTAGAAATCTGGCTTCTCAATCAGCTAAATCCTCAAAAGAAATATCAGAGACTATTGCTTCCATACAATCATTTGTTACAGAAACCGTAAAAGCTATGGGTAATATCTATGATATCGTAAAGAAACAAAATGATATGGTAAGTGATGTAAAGACTGTATTTCAAAAAATTCTTGAGGCAGCCTATATATCCAATGATGTATCTAGAAATGTAGAACACGAAATAGCCTATCAAAGAGATATTACAGACAATGCAAAAGATGCATTGCAGATGCTTATTGATCTGAAAGGACAAATGAACTAATTTCAATAGAAGGTTTAAA
Source organism: Anaerocolumna sp. (assembly GCA_029256725.1). Taxonomy (GTDB): domain Bacteria; phylum Bacillota; class Clostridia; order Lachnospirales; family Lachnospiraceae; genus Anaerocolumna. The sequence continues at coordinate 2,385 of JAQSXJ010000016.1, forward strand.
TAGAAGGAGAAAGGGCTGTTATGCCCTTTCTCCTTCTGCTACGATCTGCTCTAGAATCTGTATTAAATCCTGTATGTTATTCAAAGTAACATTTCTTTTCAATATCGAATCTTTTAATTCAATGGGCAGGGATTCAAACCTGTCTTTAATTGCAGGTGCAACATATGACATAATGACCTCTTTTCCGGATTTGCTCCATTTGTTTTCCAAAAACATTATCCCCTAATTGTTAAGAAATATGCACTGGATAATTGATAAAAATTATCCAGTCACATATTTGCATGCTAAACTACATATTATTTAGTAATATACCGGAGAAAGAAGGAATAAAGAATGGATTTTACACAAAGCAGAACATTTATGAACTTGCAGCGTGCTTTTGAGGGTGAGCTTATGAGCAGTACAAGATATCGGATAGATGGAATTAAGGCAAGACAGGATGGTTATATTCAGATTGGTAATGTATTTGATATAATCGCCGGATTTGAAAGAGAGCATGCGACTATCTGGCTTCAATTAATCAATCAAGGGACAATGCCTAGTACACTTGATAATTTAAGGCTGGCTGCTGCAGCAGAAGAAGCAAAAGGAAATGATACCTATAGACAATATGCAGAAATCGCCAGAGAAGAGGGATATACCCAAATCGAAGCTCTATTTGATGGAGTAGCCAATATTGAGCTGAATCATGAGGTAATCTTTGAGAACTTTGCCAATGATATTGAGAACAATGAGGTGTTCTGTAAAAAAAGTCAGGTTCTGTGGATCTGTATTAACTGTGGAAATATACTAGGAGGTATCTGTGCACCGGCAATATGTCCTATCTGTGGCTTCCCTCAAGGTTATTATCAAGTATATGATACTAATATATAGAAAAGGAAAGTATAGTTTTTAGTTCAGAAGTTCTGTTTTATGTCATACGGACGGAAAAATACACAAAACAGAAAAACTCATGCTTCATTTCAAGGGATAAGAAGTCCTAATTCTCTGAATATTTTGTGCTTTACATATAATGAAACAGATAACTCGCTACGCTCAAACAATCTGTTTCATTATATAGCACAAAATATTCAGAGAAAAGGACTTCTAATCCCTTTTCATAGGCGCATTCGTTCTTTCTGTTTTGTGCATTTTTCCTGAAATCGTATAAAATTAACTTTAGCACGTTGAATCAATTAGAACATTTGGCTTTCAGCACGTTAAACCAATTAGAACTTTTGACTCTCAGCATGTTTAATGGACTAAAATTTTTGACTCTCTAGATTTTATAGTAAATATGCATCAATATAATAAGGGATAAATTAGAAATTATATAAGAAATTATATAAGAAAACACAAAAGAATTATATCTATTGGTAAATGAAATCAATTTACATATGTGTCCGCCTAAGCTATAATTGTGTTCTGTTACTACTAATCAGAAAAACAATAGGCTTTGGAGGGCTTCATTCTTAATGTCTTATAATATAAAATTTTTTAATCAATATCTGCTTGCAAAGCTGCGCAGGATATATTTTATGGCGCTTCCGGAAAATAAGGAAGATTATAAAAAGAGCAGAGTAAATTTTACCATCGGAGACAGTGCTGCTCAGACAATTGTCCAGTTAGCCGGTGGAACCTTTATAGCAACCTTAATGACCTATTGTAATATCTCAGATGCTAATATTGGTATTATCACTTCATTAGCAAGTTTGGCTGCCATTGCACAGATATTTTTGATTCAGTATATGGGTCGTATAAAGAAATATAAATTTTTAGTATGTTTCACCTCATTTTTTAGGATTTTATTTTCTGTCATATATTTTGTTCCGTTTTTACCGATCACCGATGAGCTAAAGGCGATATTAATTGTTCTATTATATTTCCTGGCACAGATATTTGTACAAATAGGTACACCTGCTTCACAGGACTGGATTGCCAGCCTGGTGCCAAGCAGGCTGAGGGGAAAATATTTCTCTATTAAAGACTCGGTAGCTGTATTTGTTGTATCAGGCACAATGCTTATTGCAGGTGTTATATTGGACTTCTTTAAATCTAACAGTATCCGTATGGGATTTCTCATTTTAGGAATCCTCATTTTAGTGCTGGTTATTATCAATGTAATAGCTATGTCTAAAATGAAGGAACCTCGTGTATCCTATCTGAATACCGAAGGTAAGGAAATGCACGGCAGGCTTGTCAAGAGAGTGAAGGAGACAAACCGAGCAGATCATAGAGCGGAAAAGGGCAAACTCATTTCTGAGATTGCAGAAGCTTTTACGGACAAGAAGTTTCGCAAGGCATTAATTCTCCAGAGTCTTTATATAACAGGCTTTTATATATCCATTCCGTTTATTGCCAGTTATCAAGTAAATGTTTTAAAGCTTCCTTATACCTTTATGATGCTGGTGGGATTTTTCTGCAACCTGTATCGCATCTATATTACACCGAAGATTGGAAGAATGGCGGACAAATACGGTATGGCAAGAATGCTCCGTTACAGCCTGGCAATATTGGGATTTAACCTCTTAGCAATAGCTTTTACAGTACCTGCCAATGCTTATCCTTTTCATATCTTAGGTGCCCTTTTATCCTCGACAGCTTGGGCCTTTGTGGGTATCGGCTTATTTGGGGTGCAGTTGGATTTCTTTAAGAATGAAAAGAGAATGATATGGTTATCATTAGTATCCTCTCTGTCCGGTGTACTGGGCTTCTTCGTCTCTGTTGTTGGCGGAAAGCTGCTTAATTTCCTTGAAGGACATTCGATTACCATCAACGGATTATTTATATATCCCCAACAGATACTGAATGTATTGGGCTTTCTTATTCTGATAGGCTGCTCTTTCTATATCAAGTTTCAGATTGAAATAGAGAAAATTGACACAAACAGACAAGATGGAAGGGCATCGGTTTAGGAAACCTTCTAAGGAGTGGAAAGATAAGCTGTTTATGCATGAGATAGGTATTAATCAAGTGAATTCAGATAGCGAGAATAGTTATTAATAAAGTGAATTCAGATAGCGAGAATAAATAACAAAAATAGAGTAAATATGACAGAAGAACTGAATATAATAGTAGAAGAACTGCTATTGAATAGTCTATGAATCATGCTGTTCAAGGGCAGTTCTTTTTATTAATATAGCTGTCTGAAACCGTTAGGTTTAAGTTTATGAACTGGTGCCAGTTAGTGTTATAAGTGCTTACCTGATATTGTAAACCTGCATCCTTCTAAAATTTGCTTTAAAGCAGGAACGGAGAGAAATATGGAATTCTTAAATGAATACGTTGTACTGATTATTGTTGGTATCTGTTACTGCCTTGGGTATATCATAAAGCACAGTATAACTGTAGTTCCCAATAAATTTATACCTCTAATCATGGGTGTAATAGGTATTTTATTAAATATGTGGATGAATAAATGGACGTTCTCTCCGGAAATCCTATTGGGAGGACTGGCAAGCGGCCTTGCCAGTACCGGAGCGTTTGAACTCCTTCGTAATATAAAGAACAAAAGTGATTGCTCAGATAAAAAGATCAGTGGAAAGAGTACAAGTAAGAGGACACCCCGTAAAAAGGAATAATGGAAATGGAATTGTAAATTATGCTGCCAGAAGAAGCCCTCTGGTAGGAATATCAAAGGGCTTCTTCTGACTGTAACTGATGCCAAGCAAATCACATAGTTCCTGAATGGTAATTGTTTGAAGAAGGGAATCTTGCGGAGAAATTAAATTGTGACGTATATCCAAAAGTGTAATGGAAGCACGATTCCAAATGTGGATTGCATCTTCAAGGTTTGGTTTTGAGATAATAAATTCATTTTTGTTTGTACCCATGGCAGTAACTCCGTAATAGTATTAAATGATTAGTTGCAACTAACTGGTATTATACCATGGATGAATGGAATTGTACATGTTGATAAGCGTAGCAGCAGAATTAGAAGTATACTTGGGAGAAGGTTAAATTGATTGAAAAATTGAGAATATTTATAAAAATTTTTGGATATTATTAGGAGAATAATGATGTAGATGATATTTTAGCCTAATTATTTCATTACTAATTTTTTCTGCAAAAATAAAAAAATTGATAATTTGAATTTTGAAATAAGGACTTAATTGCTGTTTATGTAGCACAAGGTGGATGATCTCGATATTTAAACGTAAGATACAATAAAGTATAGTAGATAAAATGTATATTCTATCAAAAGTAAAATAAGTTGAGGATAAATAAATGACAATTAAGGAATTTGATGATCAAATAGCGTTACATGAAAAAGAAAAGGAAAGATTATTTTCAGAACTTAAAAAACGCTACAAGCCTTGAAAACACTGATAAAATGCAACAAAAAACACTACCATAATATGATAGTGTTTACAGGGGATGAGAGAATCGAACTCCCGCTAAAGGTTTTGGAGACCCTTGTCATACCATTTGACCAATCCCCTAAGGTTCAGCCGCTTCTCGCAACTGCTTATATAGAATACAATAAATTGTGTCAATTGTCAAGAATTTTTTATAAAATATTACTTATTGGACAAGGAGTTAAAGTTTCAAATAAAATATGGGGTAAGAGGGGTTTGCTGTAAATATATCCCTGGATAATATCACATTTATTTTTCTTTAAAGCATCCAATTGTTCCGTCTTCTCAACACCTTCAGCAATAACCTCAAGCTTCATACTATGTGCAAGATGGATGATTCCGGAAGCAATCTGGGCATCTTTTTCATTGCTGCTGATGTTGTTTACAAAGGACTTGTCCATTTTAAGGGTATTAATTGGTATATTCGTCAGATAATTCAAGGAGGAATAGCCGGTACCGAAATCATCCAGTGATATACGAACGCCTAAGTCCTGTAGGGAGGATAATTGTACAGAGGCGTTGGTAAGAGAAGATACCAAAGTGCTTTCTGTTACTTCCAGTTCCAGATTGCAGGCAGGAAGACCGGTTTCAGATAATATATTGCGAACCACGTCTATAAAATTAGCTTTACTCAATTGTACACTGGAGATATTGACAGAGACAATAAGTGAAGGAAATCCCTGGTCTATAAGGGTTTTATTAAAAAGACAGGCTTCCTTTAGAATCCATTCACCAAGTTCTGTAATCATACCGCTTTCTTCTGCTATCGGTATGAATTCCATAGGTTTCAGCTCGCCCAGTTTCTGATTACGAATACGCATAAGTGCCTCAAAGCCTGTCATCTTTTCTTTGCGAATATTATATTGAGGCTGATATACCACATAGATTTCTTCATTCGTAATGGCATGGCGTAAAACCTCGGTAATAAGGGAACTGCGGTTTAACTCTTCCTCCATCGTTACATCAAAAAGAGTATACTTGTTTTTACCGGTATCCTTTGATTTGTACATGGCAATATCGGCATTTTTAATTAGTGTTGTATGAGTAAGTCCGTTTCTGGGATACAAAGCAATTCCAATGCTCATGGATACATAGATGGATTCATTGTTAATACGAAAAGGAATTTTTAGTGATTCAATAACAGAGGCTGCAAAATCAAGGGCTTCTTTCTCGCTGTCCAGGTTCTCACGAAAAAGAAGAAATTCATCTCCGCCAGCTCTTGCCAGAATATCATCTCCGGAAGTAAGGGACAGAAGATGGGCGGCTGTTTGTGACAGCAGATTATCCCCGTATTCATGACCTAACGTATCATTCACTGTTTTAAAATCATCCAGATCCACAAAATAAACGGCATGCAGTTTATTTGATCCGGGTGAGGAAGCAATGGTCTGATTAACTCGTTCAATAAAGGCCATTTTATTAGGCAGATTCGTTAATACATCGTGATAGGCAAGATATTCAATGTGATTATAATTAAGCCTTAATTGTTCCTCCTTGGTAATAAGTTCTTCGTGCATGGCAGAAAGCTCGTTGTAACTGTTTCTAACAATATGCAGCATTTTATTTAGATTTCTAGAGAGCTCACCGAATTCATTCTTGGATTTTATATTACTTTGTGCTTTTAGATTACCTTCGGAAGCCACTCGCAGTGTATTCTTGATTTCCAGGATCGGTTCTGTATAAATGTCAGCTATACGATTGCCAGCGAGATACATAACCAGTGAACAACCGATAATTCCAATTAAGAATATGTATAGAATAATCCTTGCAAGACCGGTTACACTTCCTACATCCTGTTTCATGATAATAACCCAGCCTGTATTTTTTATGATGCTGTAGCCGTAGATGGTATCTGTTGCTTCAAAGACATATTGAAAATTACCGGACTCATTAGCTTTCCCGCTGTAGAAATCAGTTACAAGTCTGCCTAGTTGGTCGTCCTTTATATTAGTTCCGATATATTTACTATTAGGATGATAGAGGTAATTACCGTATTTATCCAGACAAAAGGCGTAGTCATTTTTATCATTGGACAAGGTACTCATATAGTCATTGAGACTTTGCAGATCCAGGGTACTAACTAAATAACCCAGTGTAATCTTATTGTTAGAACGGCTCTTAATAGGAGACCCGATTTCAATAAAATACTGACTGGAACCGTTCTCCTGCTTCTTCTTAAGGATACCGCTGACACCACAGGCTGGATTGCCTGTAGCTTTCATATAGGATAACGTAAGGTTATCGGATAATTTCGTATTGATTCGCTGCTTTTCGGTACTTAGCTTAATCGTATTATTTGTATCAAATATTTGAATATTTTTATAATAGGGCATTGTATTGCTCTGACGGATTAACAAATCCATAGCATTGTGATAGAGAATATTTTCATCGTTCTTCCCGATGGTATCCGAGGACAGGGCAAAGGCATAATCGTATAGATCGCTTTCTGTAGCAAGAAGGCTGGTTTCGGACTGTTTACCGCTTAAAAATATCTGAAGTCCTTGCCGTCCTGTTACAGCGCGCTGTTCGAGGTCTGATTTTTCTGTACTGATCAGCTTTCCGGTCATTAGATGATAGGAAAGTACAGATAAGAGGATGATAGGTAGGATAGATAATATAAATAAAGTAATCCGTAAATTATTTCGAATAGACATAATGGTCTTCTTTCATGTGTATTTTATTTATAGTTAAAAATAACGCTTTAATTTAGGATTTATATTTACACGCATTTTATATCACTGGCATGTCAGCAATACAACCACTAATAAAAAGAGTGAAAGATTCTAGGTGTGTTAGTCTTATCATATATTTTCTTATACTTTTATGTAAGAGCATTCTTGAATACATTTTTGCATTTTTGCTATTATAAGTGTTTTACAAACATGTATGAATGGATGTTATGATAATCAGATTTAATGTAATTATTTAACATATTAACAAATATGCAGAAAAAAAGCAATAAAATTGGTAACAATACTATAAATTTTAGTTGAAAAAGCTTCCTGTAACAGGTATACTTGTACCAGTGGTGTGCGTCACCGAATTTACAGACGAACACGGATGGGTAGGAAACAAGTTTACCCAGGGAATGAACAGATCGGAGAGTAAAATGTACAAGTTATTAAGAAGAGACGGACGAGCCAAACGTGGAGAATTCCACACCGTTCATGGCACCATTCAGACCCCGGTTTTTATGAATGTTGGAACGGCAGCAGCTATTAAAGGTGCGGTATCAACCCAGGATCTTCAAGAGATTAAAACCCAGGTGGAATTGTCTAATACCTACCATCTCCATGTAAGAACCGGTGATGAGGTAATCAAAAAACTTGGAGGACTTCATAAATTTATGGTTTGGGATAAACCAATACTTACGGATTCCGGAGGCTTTCAGGTGTTTTCTCTTTCAGGCCTGCGAAAGATAAAAGAAGAAGGTGTATACTTTAGTTCCCATATTGATGGTCGCAAGATATTTATGGGACCGGAAGAAAGCATGAGAATCCAATCAAACCTTGCATCAACCATAGCTATGGCATTTGACGAATGCCCACCACATCCGGCAGAGAGAAGTTACATGCAGGATTCAGTGGATAGAACCACCAGATGGTTATTACGTTGTAAGACTGAGATGGACAGACTTAATACATTACCGGACACGATAAATAAGCAGCAGATGTTATTTGGAATTAATCAAGGTGGTACCTATAAGGATATTCGTATAGAACATGCAAAAATCATATCAGAGTTAAACCTTGACGGTTATGCACTGGGTGGACTTGCAGTAGGAGAATCTCATTCAGAAATGTATTACATTCTGGAGGAAACAGTACCCTATCTGCCTTTGGAAAAACCCACATACCTCATGGGTGTTGGTACACCGGAGAATATCTTAGAGTCAGTAGAGAGAGGTGTAGACTTCTTTGACTGTGTATATCCTGCAAGAAATGGAAGACATGGCCATGCTTATACCAATCACGGGAAAATGAATCTGATGAATGCGAAATACGAACTGGACGATTCACCAATTGAAAAAGGTTGTGGTTGTCCCGTATGCAGACAATATAGCAGAGCTTATATCAGACATCTTTTAAAAGCAAAAGAAATGTTAGGGTTAAGATTCTTAGTAACACATAATTTATATTTCTATAACAATATGATGGAAGAAATCCGCAGTGCCATTGAAGAACAAAGGTACGCAGAATATAAGAAAAACAAGCTGGATGGTTTCGCCCAAGGCGAATAAGCCTAAAGTGGAATATTTAACACAAGAACTATATTATTTAGGAGGAACAAGATGCAAATCGGACTTTTAACACAACCAGGCGGTGCTTTGAACTTAGCTACATTAGTTATGTGGATTGTTTTCATGGTGGGAATTTTTTATTTTATGGCAATCCGTCCCCAGAAGAAACAACAGAAGAAAATGGATGCTATGATGTCAACACTGGAAAATGGTGACAGTGTAGTAACAACCGGAGGGTTTTACGGAGTAATCATTGATGTAATGGATGATGTAGTTATCGTTGAATTCGGAAATAACAAAAATTGCCGTATACCAATGAAAAAATCAGCAATCGTTGAAGTAGAGAAACCTCAGTCAGCAATTGCCTCAAAAGAATAATAAACACAAAAGGGACGCTACAGCGTCCCTTTTTTTAATCTCTTTTCCAATGATTCAAGAAGTGATTCCGGAATTTTAAGGTTACCTTTGCCGCTGCCAAGAGAGATATCCGGCTTATTCAAACCGTGAAAATCCGAACCACCAGTAATAGAAAGATTATAACGATTGGCGTATCGTCTGAGAATACCTTCATCAAATCCGGTATTCAAGGAATAAATAGCCTCAATACCATCAAGCCCGCATTCGGCTAAAAGTGAAATAAGAACATCTAATTGCTCTAGATTATACTTATACAATAAAGGATGGGCAAGCACCGCAAGCCCTCCCGCTTCATGAATCAAATGAATCGTAGCTTCCGGAGAGAGATAATCTCTGGGTACATAATAGGGAGAAGAATCATTAAGAAATCTGTCAAAAGCATCCTTGTTAGACTTCGTAAAACCATGTTCCGTCATATACTTGGCAAAATGCGCACGGGTCAAAACTGCTTCCCCTTCTGCCGCTTTTAACTTATCAACGGTGATATCAATGCCGGCTCCCCTTAAATTAGCTGCCATTTTTTCATTACGTTCCTCTCTTTTGGCAACAGCCTCGTTAAGAGTCTTAATGAAAGAACTATTCTCCGTATCCAGAAACAGACCCAAAATATGAATATCCCTGCCATTATAAGCAGCAGAAATTTCCGCACCGGGAATAATTCTTAACGGATCACGGGCATCAGACATCACAAGCGCAGCAGCCTGTGCTTCCGCCACACCAGCAACCGTATCATGATCCGTAAGAGCAATAGCTGACAAAGACAAAGAAGCGGCAAGACTAACAACTTCCGTAGGAGTAAGAGTGCCATCCGAAGCATTGGAATGAACGTGTAAATCAATATATTTCATAAGAACGACCTTTCTATAAAGTACCAGTCAATACGTAAGGAATCATTAAACAGAAAATAATGATAAAATATAAACTTACAAGAATCGTAGATAGTAGATTTATTGATTGTTATCTTAATATACCAGAGAGTCAAAAGTTCTGTTTTGCTGTCATCCGGACAGAAAAATACCCAAAACAGAAAGACTCATGCTTCATTCCAAGGTATAAGAAGTCCTAATTCTCTGAATATTTTGTGCTGGGCATATTCTAAAACAGATAACTCGCTAACGCTCAAACAATCTGTTTTAGAATATAGCACAAAAGATTCAGAGAAAAGGACTTCTAATACCTTTACATAGGCGCATTCGCTCTTTCTGTTTTGTGCATTTTTCCTGAAATCGAATAGTATTAACGTTAGCACGTTAAATTAGCAAGAACTTTTGAATCTCTAGTTAATATACTTAAACTATTACAATTTAATCATTATGCATTGACATACAGGTGTTAAAAAGTGCATATAAAATACAGTCATTAAGTTAATATAAGCATTGTACCCCTTTTAACAACCTTTTACAACCTCTAATATTAATACTAATACAACCCTGCAAGATAGAATGCTTAGGATGTTATAATTGTAAAATTATGTTCTCTGATATATGATTTGTATTACATGGTAATTTATAGTTGCTAATGATTATTGACTGAATAGGAGTGCAATATGGTGAATGATTTATCTTTAATCAGGCCATCAAAGATTCTGGAAACAGAAATTTTGGAGTATAAGCAGGAATACTTTGACTTTGGAGAAACTCAAGTCAATGTCAGTTGTGGATTGAGAGGCAAAGGTTATGGCAAACAACAGTTGCTGCTCATTTTGGATGTTGCACGAAAAATGAAAGTCCCAAAAGTGATGATTGCATGTGATAAAGCTAATATTGCTTCAGCTAAAACAGCATTAAGCTGTAACGGTATTTTAACGAACGAAATCATATATGAAGGTATAGAACAACAGCATTATTGGATTAACCTAAAGACTACCAAAATAGTACTCTAATCTCAGCACTAAGAAGAAAAGTCCTTTCCCAATACCCAGATGTTTTTGAGGAGCTGTCTAGGAGTTTTGTATTGAAAGGTTCCTTATGACACTTAAGCGCCAGAAACTGTGAATAGGTTAAATAGTGCCACTGTCTGAGCACAATAACCAACCACAATCGTAACTGCACAGCGAGTTTGGCACTATATAACCTGCCATGAACAGTTACTGGCGCTTTAGTGGAATAAGGGTCCTTGAACAGCAAAACGGATAGACAGCTCCTCAAATCATCGTCCACCCCCAAAGACTCCCCTCTCTTCCCACAAATACTCACAAAAAATCACATTCCAGGTCATATAACAAGGACATGAAAAATATAATACTGTATAAATGTATGGAGGTATTTCATGGACAAAGTACTTCACCGGAATTCCAAAGTAACCGTAGCGTTAAAGAATCTTCTCTTCTCTTATGTCATAACCGTACTTATGATACTGCTGCTCTCCTTTCTCATGCTAAAGCTGGACGTATCCAATAAAATATTAAGCGGAGGAATCATAGCGACCTATGTCCTCTCGACCTTCATAGGAGGCTTTTTGTTCGGTAAAAGTGCCGAGCATAAGAGGTTTCTGTGGGGACTAATGATGGGAGGACTGTATTTTATCATCCTTCTATTAATATCAATATTGACCAGCTCCGTAATGGGAATGGAACCCTCCAGAGTGTTTACAGTCATGTTATTATGCCTGTTCGGAGGTATGCTGGGAGGCATGGTGAGCTGAAAATTTCTCTTTTCAAATCTAAGAGGCTATGGTATAATAAGCTTTGAATTTTGGATAATATAATCCATAGGGAAAATATAAGGAGGAAACTCATGAAACGTATTAAGACTTTAAATACAAGAAATCTTAAAGAGTCCATGAAGAAGGGCGGATGCGGCGAGTGCCAGACTTCTTGCCAGTCAGCATGTAAGACATCCTGCACAGTAGGAAATCAGAGCTGCGAGAACGATAATAGATAATAATCCTGCAGTAATACATAAGTAATGCAAGGTAGTACTAAGGTTACTGATAAAATTTATAAACAATCATGTAAACTAAGCAGCGTCTTACAGTCGCTGCTTATTCCTTGTGCATGGATAACTGCACATAGAAGGAGGAAATTTTGGTTCACCAGTATAAAAATAACGGCTATAATATTGTGCTGGACGTTAACAGCGGCATGGTCCATGTGGTGGATGATTTAATTTATGATATTATAGAAGGATACAACAAGGCTTCCAGAGATGCTAAGCATAAAGTAAGCAAAGAAGGCAGAGAGGCCATAATTAATCATATAGCGGATAAATACAAAGGAGAGGAATATACCTCTTTATTTGAAGAATATAAGGATCAAGCAGACCCGGTAGTTACTGCTGTAACTGAAGCTGTATCTGAAGTAGAAGAGCTGATCACGGAAGGTGCATTATTTACTGAAGATATCTATGAGAATTACATATCAGAATTTAAGAACCGTTCAACGGTTGTAAAGGCACTTTGCCTTCATATAGCACATGACTGTAACCTTGCCTGTAAGTATTGTTTCGCAGAAGAAGGCGAATACCAGGGCAGACGTGCACTGATGAGCTATGAAGTGGGTAAGCAGGCTTTGGATTTCCTGATTGCTAACTCTGGTAACAGAAAGAATCTTGAGGTAGATTTCTTTGGCGGAGAGCCATTGATGAATTTTGATGTAGTAAAAAGACTGGTGGAATACGGAAGAGAACAGGAAGCACTTCATAACAAGAAGTTCCGCTTCACCCTTACTACAAATGGAATTTTGTTAAATGACGATATTATGGAATTTGCTAACAAAGAAATGAGCAATGTGGTATTAAGCATTGATGGTCGTAAAGAGGTTAATGACATGATGCGTCCTTCCAGAAACGGTAAAGGAAGTTATGATGTTATCATCCCCAAATTCAAGAAACTTGCTGATAGCAGGAATCAGACAGACTATTATGTAAGAGGAACCTTTACCCATAATAATCTGGACTTCTCTGAAGATGTTATACATCTGGCAGAGAACGGATTTAAGCAGATCTCCGTTGAACCGGTAGTAGCTTTACCGGAGGAAAACTATTCCTTAAAGGAAGAAGATCTGGAGAAGATTTATGAAGAATATGATAAGCTGGCAGCTTACATGCTTGAAAAGAAACAGAAGGGGGAAGGCTTTAACTTCTTCCATTTCATGATAGATTTATCCGGTGGTCCCTGTGTTGCCAAAAGGCTGTCAGGCTGCGGTTCCGGAACCGAATATATGGCAGTGACTCCCTGGGGTGATTTATATCCCTGTCATCAGTTTGTAGGAGAAGACAAATACCTGATGGGAAATGTCTATGAGGGTGTTAAGCAAAAGGAGATGCAGGAAGAATTCAAGTGCTGTAATGTATACTCCAAGGAAAATTGCAAAGAATGTTTTGCCAAATTCTATTGCAGCGGCGGCTGTGCTGCCAACTCCTATAAGTTCCACGGCAGCATCCATGATACTTATGATATCGGCTGCAAGCTTCAGAAAAAACGTGTGGAATGCGCACTTATGATAAAAGCAGCAGAGGCTTCTCTTTCAGAAGAAGTTTAAAAAGTTTATCAATAGTAGGATAATGCCTGTTGGGCAGTCAGTAATGAGACTGTCTTATACGGGCATTCTTCTGTTTTAAGATACAAAGAAATCGAAGTATGAGTAGGATATAAGAGTTCGTCGGAAACTCGCACACCGTTATGGATACCTTTCTGTTACGTTATTTGCTTAACATTTGAATAAGTAATCACTATGCACCTGGATTTTGAGCATTGAGACTCTTAAAAAAGGATGCCCAGGCTCCTCTAAACAGTTTATCAGACAAACCCCTGGCGGCAACGGTGAAGGTATTTATAGTCGATTTCAATGGAAAGGAGACACCTATGGCGGAAAAATGGGTACTCAAAAATAAAAAAGCAGATTTTCAATCTATTATGGCAAGGCACGGTATCAGTGAATGCCTTACAAGGCTCCTTGTGAACAGAGGGTTAATAGAAGAAGAGGATATCAGCTTCTATCTGAACCCGGATTTTGAGAGAACTTACGATCCAATGTTAATGAAAGATCTTACGAAAGCTTGCGATATTCTTGAAGAGAAGATAGCAGCGGGAAAAAGCATTCGTATTGTAGGGGATTACGACGTTGACGGAGTTGCCTCTACTTACATACTATATAAGGCGTTGAATTTATGCGGGGCAAAGGTTGATTATGAGATACCGGATCGTATCAAGGACGGCTATGGAATAAACGAACAGATTATAGATGCAGCCTATGAAGTCGGTATTGATACCATCCTGACCTGTGATAATGGAATTGCAGCCACAGAGCAGGTGAAAAAGGCCAAAACTCTTGGAATGACAGTAATCATAACAGACCACCATGATATCCCTTTTGTAATAGAGGGAGAGAGTAAGAGGCACATCCTTCCGGAAGCAGATGCTGTAGTAAATCCTAAGCAGGAGGATTGTACGTATCCCTTTAAGCAGCTTTGCGGGGCCGCGGTTGCATATAAACTCATGGAAGCTTTCTTTGACAGAAACCAGATATCAAAGACAGAACTGATTCCATTAAGGGAATTGACAGCCATAGCCACTGTATGTGACGTCATGGAACTGACCGGAGAAAACCGTATTCTGGTGAAAAAAGGGCTTGAACTGCTTAACAATACCCAGAACCTGGGGCTTCGTGCATTAATGGAAAAGAATAGCATTGCAGCAGGAAATCTTGCAGCCTATCATCTCGGTTATGTAATCGGTCCCTGTCTGAATGCCGGTGGCAGACTTGATACAGCTAAGAAGGGGTTACGGCTTTTGCTGTCTGAGACCAAAGAGGAAGCAGATAAAAGAGCAGAGGATCTTAAAGCTTTAAATGACCTTAGAAAGCAGATGACAGAGGAAGGTTTGATAAATGCCATATCCCTTATAGAAGATTCCGAACTCAGATCGGATAAAGTCTTGGTAGTATATCTGAAAGACTGCCACGAGAGTCTTGCAGGGATTATCGCAGGCAGATTACGAGAGCGCTATAGTAAGCCGGCCATTGTACTGACTGATGCCCATGATATGGTGAAAGGATCAGGCAGATCCATTGAGAAATACAATATGTACGAGGAACTGACCCGTTGCAAGGAGCATCTGGTGAAGTTCGGCGGTCATCCCATGGCAGCTGGAATGTCTCTGCTGCTTACCTCTGTGGAGACCTTAAGGACCGGTCTTAACGGCAACACAGTATTGACAGATGAAGACCTGGTTCCCAAAGTAGTAATAGATGTAGTGCTACCCCTGGGTTATGTGACAGAAGAGTTGGTTGAAGATCTTAAGGTGCTGGAACCCTTTGGAAAAGGAAATGAAAAGCCCTTATTTGCTGACAAAAGCCTGAAAATATTAAAGCTTTCTGTTCTTGGCAAGAATAAGAATGTAATAAAATTATTGGTGAGAAATCAATATGGCAGGGAAATGGATGCTATGTATTTCGGTGATGCAGCAGGATTTCTGGAAGCTCTGAATGCAGCTTACGGCAAAACAGAAATGGACAAGGCTTATCAGAACAGAGAAAACAGCATGAAGCTTTCAGTAACCTATTACCCTACTATAAATGAATATAACGGGAATCGCAGCCTGCAGATTGTCATACAGAATTACTTAATAGAAAAAGATTAACCTGCAGAGGCTCTTTACGTTGTAAGATGCTTTGTTTCTGTTGAAAAGTTCCGTACAAATTGACACATACAGTAGCTGATTCAACCTTTTTCAGTTTAATCTGATATTACCTTTTTCTGATATAGCTGTATCATATGGCCTTTAATGTAATCTTTTTGCTCGTCACTCAGCCTTCTGTAATAGATTAATGTATTCCATTCATCTCTGGTTACGAATTTATCGGAATGATAAGCAGAGCCCTCTTTTAGGAGGTCCAATGAGTTATCTTGCTTTTCATTAAATAAATAGTCAACGGTAACTTCAAAATAAGTTGCTAATTTTAATAAGATATCAGGAGCCGGAGTGCTGATGTTTCTTTCATAATTAGACATCGTAGATTTACTCACACCAAGTATATCTGCCAGTTCATTTTGGGTGAGGGGTTTGGAAAGCCTCAGGGTTTTAATTTTATTACCAATATCCATAGAAATCACCTCTCCAATAAATAGTATCATAAATCTTAATATTTAAAATGGCATTCTATTGATACTGGAAATATTCCAATATAATTGGATAAAGTGGTAAAAAAGTATGATAGAAGAGCGTGGTTGTCAGAAGAGTTAAAGGTTTTGATAACCTTTTATCGTGTAATAATGAAGACAAGGGGATGACAGTCTGCAGATTGCTATAATGAGTTATTTATAGTGAAATAAAAGCGTTCCGTGATGTATTGTTATCATACAAAACATATGTTACTATGAGGTTGTATGGAGTAAGTGGTTAAAACGACAAATCCTGATATATATAATAGCATGATGGTTTAAACGGAGGATAACCATATGGAGAATGACTTTTTGAATGCCCTGGAAGTTGCGGAAATACTAAAGATATCAAGGAATACTGTTTATGAACTTATTAAACGGGGAGATATTCGCTCATCCAAGGTTGGTAAGCAGGTAAGAGTATCAAGAAATGAAGTAAATTCATATCTGAATGGAACCTCTCAAAGTGCAAACCCCATGGTCAAGGAGATACCTGTAAGCTCTCCAATGGTTAAAATGATAAAAAAGCAGATGCCCTATCAGGTGGTAGATGAAAATATAAGAGGAAATGAATTTATCATCTGCGGACAGGATATTTCATTAGATCTTCTGGCAAATCATCTGGGCTCCTATTCGGACACCTTGCAGCTATACCGCTCCTATCTGGCCAGTTATAATGGTATCTATGCCTTGTACCAGGGAAGGGTAAATATTGCAACAGCTCATTTATGGGATGGGGACTTAAATGAGTATAACCTGTCCTATATCAAGAAAATGATGCCTGGTATTCCTGCTCTTATTATACGTATCGGTAAGCGAAGGCAAGGGTTTTATGTACAAAAGAACAACCCTAAGAGAATTACAGACTGGGCTGATCTAAAGAGAAGGGATATTACCATTGTAAACCGTGAGAGAGGCAGTGGAACCAGAGTACTGTTAGATGAAAAATTACGTCTTATGGGTATGATGGGGGAATATATTGAGGGTTACCAGCATGAATGTAAATCCCATCTGGCCGTTGCTAGTCTGGTATCTCATGGTGAAGCAGACGTTGGAATTGGAAGCGAGACTGGTCTTATGCATGTTGGGGGAATAGATTTCATACCTTTACAGACAGAATGTTATGATCTTGTAATGCGATTGTCGGATGCAGATAAACAGCCTTACAAAAAAATTATGGAGATACTCGCTTCTGATGCCTTTAAATCGGACTTGCAGATACTTGGCTGCTATGACACAGAAGAGACCGGTAAAATAATCTGGGGATAGTGCCTGTAGATAAAAATAATATTATAATGCGAATTAGAGGTTATTCCAGAAGTAATGGGATAACCTCTTTTTTATTCTTCCTGGGAGAAACAAAACTAGATGTGACAATTGTGAATACATGTGTATAAATCGTATATAGAATTTGGGAAAACCAACCAAATATTTAGAGCATATTTACATTGACGATATAACAGTTGGATAATATAGTATCACTATGATTAATTTTCAGAAAAGAATTGTGAAAAACGTAACTAGATGGAAAGGGAAAGATAAAGAGGCGTTTGTGAATTGATACAAATGTGAAGAGAAAAATAAAGAAATAACAAAGGGGTTATTATATTCATCTCTATGAATGTAATGCCTTTTTTATTATACCACAATCATTTAAAGGAGGAAACAACAATGAGAAAGATAGCGTTTTACGGAAAAGGTGGAATCGGTAAGTCTACAACACAACAGAATACGGCAGCAGCTATGGCACATTTTTACGACCAGAAGATCTTTATTCACGGATGTGACCCCAAGGCAGATTCCACGCGTCTTATTTTAGGCGGTAAACCACAGGAAACCCTGATGGATGTATTGCGAGAAGAAGGAGCTGAAAAAGTAACCAATGAGAAAGTTATAAAGAATGGTTTCCATGATATCCGCTGTGTGGAATCAGGTGGTCCTGAACCCGGGGTAGGCTGTGCCGGAAGAGGTGTTATAACGGCAATTGACTTGATGGAAGCGAACGGGGCCTATACCAATGAGCTGGACTTTGTATTCTATGATGTTCTGGGAGATGTTGTATGCGGTGGGTTTGCAATGCCTATCAGAGACGGTAAAGCACAGGAAGTTTATATTGTGGCTTCCGGTGAAATGATGGCAATCTATGCAGCTAATAACATCTGCAGAGGATTGCTTAAATATGCCAAGCAAAGCGGTGTACGTCTTGGGGGGATTATCTGCAACAGCCGTAAGGTTGACCGGGAAAGAGAATTCTTAGAAGAATTTACAGCCTCCATCGGAACCCAGATGATTCATTTCGTACCAAGAGATAACATTGTACAGAAGGCGGAATTTAATAAGAAAACCGTTGTGGAATACGATGCTAGTGTAAACCAGGCAAAAGAATATGGAGAGCTGGCACGAAAGATTATTGAAAATAAGAACTTTGTAATACCCCAGCCCTTAACCATGGATGAACTGGAAAAGATGGTTGTAAAGTATGGGATTTCAGATTAGGAAGTTGTATTGTTTTGGAAACGTACATACGCACTTTGCTTAAAAATAGAAAGTTAATTTCGGCACCTTTATTTTAACGTGTGTCAAACACACAGAAGGGAGTTCCAATGAAAATGTTAAAAGCAATCGTACGTCCGGAAATGGCAGATACCATAGCAGATGCTCTGGCAGAAGCCGGCTTCAACTCAATGACTAAGATCAATGCCTTCGGCAGAGGAAAACAAAATGGAATTATGATAGGATCCATTCATTATGATGAATTGCCGAAAACAATTCTTATGCTGGTAGTAGAGGATGAAGCCGTGAAGGAAGTATTAAAAATTATTAAATATAAGGCATACACCGGTAATTTCGGTGACGGCAAAGTGTTTATAACTCCGGTTGAGAAGGTCATGACTGTAAGAACCGGAGAGACAGGATTATAGGTGGTGCTATGAAAGAGATAATTACGATAATTCGGCCTAAGAAAGTAAATGCAACCAAAGAGGCTCTTGCTAAGCTTGGAATACCAAGTATGACAGCCATCCCGGTGTTGGGCAGGGGAAGGCAGAAGGGTATAGACGGTGAGGTAAACATTGAATATCGCAAAGGAATTCTGGAGCAGAACAGAAGCGGCGGTATGAAATATATACCAAAGCGTTACCTATCCGTTGTGGTAAGTGATGAAAATACGGAGGCAGTTATTGATACCATAATAAAAATTAACCAGACAGGGCAGAACGGTGACGGAAAGATCTTTGTCTGTCCCATAGAAGATGCACTGCGTATCAGAACGGATGAACAGGGTGAGGATGCGATTAATTAGTTCCCATAAGGAGGTATAAAATGCCGTATCATTTATTTAAATGCAGTGAATGTATTCCAGAGAGAGAAAAGCATGCAGTCATAAAAGGACCCGGTGAAACTCTGGCAGATGCTCTGCCTCTGGGTTACTTAAATACCATACCCGGAACAATTTCAGAAAGAGGCTGTGCCTATTGCGGAGCAAAGCATGTAATCGGCACGCCCATGAAGGATGTTATCCATATAAGTCATGGGCCCGTAGGCTGTACATATGATACCTGGCAGACCAAAAGGTATATCAGTGATAATGATAATTTTCAGTTAAAGTATACATTTGCAACAGATATGAAGGAGCCCCACATTGTATTCGGAGCGGAGAAAATTCTAAAGAAGAATATGATAGAGGCTTTTAAAGCTTTTCCGGATATTAAGCGTATGACAGTATATCAAACCTGTGCCTCTGCCTTAATCGGTGACGATATCAATGCTATCGCAGCAGAGGTCATGGAGGAGATGCCGGAGGTAGATATCTTTGTATGCAATTCTCCCGGCTTTGGAGGACCCAGTCAATCAGGCGGGCATCATAAAATCAACATTGCCTGGATCAATCAGAAAGTTGGAACCTTCGAACCTGAAATTACAAGTGATTACGTCATCAATTATGTAGGAGAATACAATATTCAGGGTGATCAGGAGGTAATGCAGGATTTCTTCAAGAGAATGGGAATCCAGGTACTCTCAACCTTTACCGGTAATGGAAGTTATGACGGACTTCGTTCCATGCACAGGGCTCATCTTAATGTACTGGAATGTGCCAGGTCGGCAGAATACATTTGCAATGAGCTAAGAACCAGGTATGGTATTCCCCGTCTCGATATTGACGGCTTTGGCTTTGAACCACTTTCTTCGTCCCTTCGTAAAGTTGCCATGTTCTTTGGCATTGAAGAACGGGCGGATGCAATAATCAAAGAAGAAGTTAAGCGATGGAAACCGGAACTTGACTGGTATAAGGAAAGGCTAAAGGGAAAGAAAGTGTGTTTATGGCCCGGTGGCTCCAAGCTCTGGCATTGGGCTAATTGTATTCACGAAGAAATGGGACTGGAAGTAGTATCTGTCTACACCAAATTCGGGCATCAGGGAGATATGGAAAAGGGTATCTCCAGATGTGAGGAAGGTGCTCTTGCAATCGATGATCCTAATGAGCTGGAAGGTCTGGAGGCAATGGAAGAGCTTCAGCCGGATATTATCTTTACCGGTAAAAGGCCGGGAGAGGTTGCCAAGAAAATCAGAGTTCCCTATCTCAATGCTCATGCTTATCACAACGGTCCCTGGAAGGGGTTTGAAGGCTGGGTAAGATTCGCAAGAGATGTCTATAACGGTATTTATTCACCAATCCATGAACTGTCACTTCTGAATATCAGTAAGGAGGAAATACCGGTAGATATAGGCTTTAAGACGCAGCGGCTGCTCTCTGATGTGAATCTGAGTGAGGATGTAAAGAATTCTTCCATACTTCGTGAATATACCGGAGATTACGATGCTCTAAAACGTATTAAAGAAAGAGTATATGAGGAATTCCCCAGGAAAAATCAAGAGGTTCAGGAAGTGACTGCGATTTAGCGGAGGTGAATTGGAATGAATGAGGTAATCATAAAAGAAAAAACAGAAGTATTGCTGGATTATATCATGAAGAAATGCCTGTGGCAATTTCATTCACGAGCATGGGACAGAGAACGGCAGAATGCTAATATCATTGAGAAAACCATGCAGCTGCTCTGTAATGAGCCGGTGGAAAAGGATACACCGGAAGAACGCTGTTATTATGTAGATGCAGTCTATTTGGCTGATAGTTACAGGCGACTGTACCCCTGGGTTTCTGAAATGGATAAAGCAGATTTGAAAACGGTTATGGTAAATCTAAAAGAACGTTTGGACTTTCTGTTAATCAGCGGTTCCTTAAATAAAGAATTGACGGATCCGCGGTACTAGTTAACTGTACCATTCACAATTAGATTAACAGCACTGCTTATTCTGATCTTCTTAGCTAAAGCTGAATGGTATAACACACTTGGTCAATTTCAGAAAAGATAATTAAATTTTATTACCGCCTTTGGCGGTGGAATGAGAGGAAATTATGAACTGTGATGTGAAAAATAAAGAGCGTGCAGGAGTAATTAATCCAATTTTTACATGTCAGCCGGCCGGTGTTCAGTTCGCCAGCATCGGAATAAAGGACTGTATCGGAATTGTTCATGGAGGGCAGGGATGTGTAATGTTCGTCCGTCTGTTATTCTCCCAGCATTATAAAGAAAGCTTTGAACTGGCCTCCTCTTCTCTTCATGAAGATGGTGCGGTATTCGGTGCTTTGAACCGTGTGGAGGAAGCTGTGGATGTACTGCTTATGAGATATCCCCATGTAAAGGTAGTGCCTATAATTTCAACCTGTTCCACAGAAGTTATCGGGGATGACATTGATGGAGTGGTCAGAAAACTAAACCGCACATTATTAAAAGATAAATTTGCCGGTCGTGAGGTTCACTTAATTCCCATACATTCACCCAGCTTTGTGGGAAGTATGATAACCGGTTATGATATTGCAGTAAAGGAATTTGTGGAATATTTTGCGAAAAAAACTATTCCTTCTGAGAAAATAAACTTAATTACCGGCTGGGTAAATCCAGGTGATGTTACGGAACTTAAGCACTTGCTGTCAGCAATGGGGGCAGAAGCTAATGTATTATTTGAAATAGAAGCCTTTGATTCTCCTCTTATGCCGGAGGGTAATCATGTATCCCATGGAGATACGACAATCCAGGAGCTTGCAGATACCGCCAATGCCAGGGCAACCTTTGCACTGAACAGATATGAAGGCGGCAGAGCAGCAGCTTTTCTGGAAAATGAGTTCGAAGTACCTATGGTGCTTGGTCCTACACCAATCGGAATTCGTAATACGGACACCTTTCTTAAGAAATTGAGTGAAGTTACCGGCAAACCAATCCCGGAATCACTGGTAATAGAGCGAGGAATTGCCCTGGATGCAATCACAGATGTTACCCATATGTTCCTTGCTGATAAGAAAGTTGCTATTTATGGAAGTCCGGATCTGGTTATCAGCCTTGCACAATTCTGTCTGGATATGGAGATGAAACCGGTACTCCTGTTATTGGGCGATGACAATTCAAAATATTCTAGTGATCCCCGCATCAGGGAATTCGAAGAAAAGCTGGATTATAAGATGGAAATTATTATGAATGCAGATTTATGGGAGCTTGAGAACCGTATTAAGAATGAAGGTCTTGAACTGGATCTGATAATGGGTCATTCCAAGGGAAGATTTATATCCATTGATTACAATATTCCTATGGTTCGGGTAGGATTTCCTGTATATGACAGAGCAGGTAAATACCGTCACCCAATTGTAGGATACCGGGGAGCGATGCTGTTAGCAGAAGAAATTGCCAACGCCTGGTTTACCGATATGGAATATAAACGAAACAGAGAACCGGTCTTGAACATGTGGTAATGTATATTTTTCATTAAGGTGGTGGAGTTTTGTATAACATAAAAGCATTCCATTCAAATAATAACAGCAACCGTATCTGCAGACACCCCTGTTTTAATAACTATGCCTTTCACAATGCTGTTATTCACCTGCCGATTGTTTCTGAATGCAATGTAAATTATACAGACAGCACTTTATGGGGGTATTGCCCTGGACACAAAGGAGAGGGGGATTCTCAAGTGGCGGTTACTCCCCAGGAAGCTCTGAAACGGCTGCATGAGGTAAAGAAAACAATTCCGGGTCTTACGGTTGCAGCAATAGCAGGTCCGGGAGAACCATTAGCTGATTTCGATGCCGTGAAGGAAACCCTAAAACTGGTAAGGCAGGCATATCCGGATATTCTGTTATGCCTGTCGACCAACGGGTTAATGCTTCCCATCTACGCCAACCATTTAATATCGCTGGGAGTAAATTTTGTGACGGTAAATGTCAATACGGTAAGCCCCGAAACCGGTGGAAAGATTTATGAGCATATCACTTATCTTGGCCATAAATATTACGGGGAAGAAGGAGCAAACATTCTACTGCAGAATCAAATTTCAGGTATAAGTTATCTTACCGCATTGGAGGTTCCCGTTCGGATCAACACAGTAGTTTTAAAGGGGATTAATGATAACGAAATGAAGGATATAGCTGAACTGGCAAAAGAATGCGGCTGTATATCAACAAATATTTTGAAAGCACCGCCTGCCAGAAATCAGGATCATAATGGACTGGAAGCATACAGCAGTGATGAGTTTAAGGATTTACGGCGGGAATGCGAAGATATAATACCTCAATCCTATTATTGCAAACCTTGCAACGCAGCTACCGTTGAAACACTCAATACCAGAATAGACATAGATTTTGGTATTGAGACTTCAGATACAGTACCTTCTTATCGTTTTGCTGTCTGTTCCAGAAATGGAACTCTTACGGATCAGCATTTTGGTCATGCGGATAAGTTCTACATTTATGATTACAAAGAGGATACAATTTCTTTTGTCGAAACCAGACCTGTGGAAAAATATTGTCACGGAAGCAAGGAAGAGAATGAAGAGGGCAGAATCTATAAGCTCATAAAAAAGATTGAAGATTGTAATTGTGTTATTTGTATGAGAATTGGAGTTTGTCCAGCCGATGCACTGAAAGAAAAAAATATTAATATCTATACTACTTATAATTTAATACAAGATGGGATAAGAGAGGCGGTTAATAGGTTATTATGAAAATACATTATTTGCAGCATGTTCCATTTGAAAATCCGGGATATATTCTAACCTGGGCGGATGGTTTTAATTACCCGGTAACCTGTACCAGATTGTATGAGAATCAGCAGCTTCCGGAGCAGGAGGCCTTTGACTGGTTGGTTATTATGGGAGGACCAATGAATATTTATGAGGAGGATAAGTATCCCTGGTTGGTTGCAGAAAAGGAATTTATAAAGAATTCTATAGAAAATAATAAAACAGTTATTGGTTTATGTTTAGGCGGGCAGTTGATAGCTGATGTAATAGGCGGCAGGGTAGTGCAGAATAAAGAGAAAGAAATCGGCTGGTTTTCTGTGAGTCTTACGAGGGAAGCACTGTCAACGCCGTTGTTTTCACATTTTCCGGCAGAACCGATGGTTTTTCAATGGCATGGTGATACTTTTATAGACCTGCCGGATGAGGCGGTACTTTTAGCTTCCAATGAGGCATGTGATAACCAGGCGTTTGCCTGGAAGGACAGAATATTTGGCTTTCAATTTCATCTGGAAAATACCCGCCAGATTATAACTGATTTAATTGCAAACTGTAATTCTGAAATGATACCCGGCAGGTATGTACAGACAGCAGAAGAAATAAATGCGGGCGCGCATTATATTGCGCAGGATAACAAATGGATGGAGAGGTTTCTTACGAAGCTGGCAAGCTGCAAATAAGTCTGCTCTTAGGTCAGAAAAGCTTAACGTGAGTGGCAAATTTCATTGTCTCTGATTTTGTTCATGTGATGAAGCGTACAAAAAGAGTGAACAAATGGGAGAAAGCAAGAAAGGTATGGAAATAAATGGAGCAAATAAGGTATAAGCAGCGAATCTGCTCGGATGAAACAAAAATACAAGAATTTCTAAGTAAGACCAGAACCGGGGTAGTCGGGATATCCGGAGCGAAATATCCTTACTGTGTTCCGGTAAATTATATATGGAAAGACGGGATTGTATATTTTCATGGCTTGGGTTCTGGTAAAAAGACAGAATTGCTCCGGGAGAACAGTGATGTAAGTTTTACTGTTTATGAAGAAATCGGAACGGTTAAGGATATGGTTCCTTGCCATGCGGATACAGCTTACATGAGCGTTATGCTCTTTGGAAAGGCAGAAAAGGTTAAGGATTCTAAAGAATGTGCAGAGGTTTTGCAGGGAATTGTTGAGAAGTTCATGCCAGGCTTTTATCAGAGTAAAATATCACAGACCCTGGTGGAAAAGTACCATTCTGTCCATGATAACAAAGGGGTTGCTGTATACAAGATTGTTCCGACCCAGATTACTGCGAAGGAAAATGCGGCTGAAGAGAATGAAATTTTTCGTAAGTCAGGGATAAGTGAAAAATAAGTATTATTTTCACATATTAGCCTAGAAATCCTTGTTCTTATTTGGACAGTACCACAAGCGAACTTGTGGTATGTATGGGTGTTAGTGTGAAAATTTGAAAGGCAATTTTCACTTTTGATTGAAGTGCGCCAAGGCGCGAATAGTGGTTAGTGTGGAATTAGTAAGCAATTCCACTTTTGATTGGAGCACTAGGATGCGAATGGGTGTTAGTGTGAATGGTTGAAAACTCAATTCACACACTGATTTGTGGCAGTGCTACATCTGCAAGCAGATGCGTCAGGCAATAGGAGCTGGTGTGAATTAATGAAAAGCATAATTTACATACTGATTTGTGGTGGTGTAACATCTGTAAGCAGATGCGGCAGGCATAAAATTTGGAATGAAAAAAGGAGGTTGCTTCTATGGTTATTACAGATAGATATCCTTTAAAAGGTATAACAAGCTATACAACCTATCCTTCCGGAAGTATGAAGGACTGTATACTGGAGGAATACAATGAGATCTGTATGGGTAATCACAGGTTTATCCCGCGATTTAACGGACCGGATGAGAGAAGAAAAGATAACAAGGCGGTCTCCTTTTATGAAAGCGGTGTGGTTAAGAGCATTGCACTGGATGAAAGAACGGAGGTACTAACTCCTCTTGGCCTGATACGTGCAGAATTGATTACCTTCTATGAAAGCGGAGCTATAGATAGCCTTTTTCCTTTAAACGGTCAGATAGGTTTTGGATGGTCCTTAGAAGATGAAGAGCAGTTGCTTGAAAATATGGAGTTTAAGCTTTCCATTGCTGAATTTACCACTAAAATAATAGGGGTTCGCTTCTTTGGAAACGGTAAGCTTAGAAGCATGATATTGTGGCCGAAAAAGACAATAGAGCTTAAAACACCCCTTGGAAATTATCCGGTTAGAATAGGATTCAGATTATATGAAGAAGGAGGCCTGGAATCTTTTGAACCTGCAGTACCTATTACAGTGGGAACAACTATAGGGACCATTATTGCATTTGACCAGAATGCTGTTGGTGTGGATGCAGATTATAATTCGGTTAAATTTTACAAAGATGGTACTCTAAAGTCAGTCAGTACCAACAGTGACGTAGTGACAAACAGAATTTCGGCCACGGAAAGAATGGTTATATATCAGCAGATAAGACTGGATATGGTATCAGGTGAGATGGTAAAGATTCCTGTAATCATAACTTTTGACGAGGACAATGTAACGATCGACAATGCAGTGGAAAAACATATCTTTCCCATACAAGATACGAAATTTTTATTTCTACATGACGGAAGTTATGTAGGGAAAAAGTGCAGCCCCGGCAGTGACTGTTCCGGTTGTGGCGCTTCCTGTATGTAAAGAACAAAAAAGCTTCTTTCATTAGAATTTGTGTCGCATGAGCGGCGGAATGGGGATAAAAGATGCAAATAGCTGCACTGGTCAATTCTGAAGGAAATACTTCCGGATTCGATAAAAATGGAATAATAAAGGTATATTCCAAGGTGGAATGTGAATGGATTACCATGAAACAGATGGATTATCAGACGGAAAATATTGCAGACTCCATGGCCTTGCACACAAGAATCAGAGAAATCTGTGACTGGTTAGGTGTGTGCAAGATAATAGTAGTAAACCGTATTCGCGGAATACATTATATTGCCTTTGAAGAAAAGCAGGTATCTATGCTTGAGATTGGAGGAGCGCCGGAACTCTTTCTTAATGATATCAGAGAATGCATAAACCATCAGCGGACAGCACAGGAAGTACCAATGGAACACAATACGGTATTTGAGGCTAGACCGGGTATCTATCATACGGATTTAAGAGAAGTGATGAAAGGGCATGCCTCTTATAATTCCAGGCAGATATTGCTTCCCTTTCTTAAGAACAACAAATACAGTTTGTTGGAAATTATCTGTGATCATGTTCCTAAATGGCTGGAAACGGAGCAAAGTGACCTGAAATTAAGATTCTCTGTGGAAAAATATAGGGAATGCATAAAGCTAAAGGTCTATCCTTCTAAAACGAAATAATCATATTTATGTAGGTGACAAAAGGAGAGATAGCTATGATAAAGACACAAACAGCAGATGTTAATATAATTGAAAACCTGGCCTATGACTTTCCTTTCTATAATAAGAAAGCAGCACAAAAAACCTTAACCCATCCATGTTTTAATGGATGTAATCATGAAAATGCCAGAATTCATCTGCCAGTTGCAGCGGGTTGTAATGTACAATGCAACTACTGTGTAAGGAAATATGACTGTGTCAATGAAAGCAGACCGGGAGTGACTACACGGATACTTTCACCGGAAGAGGCATTTGACAGATACATAAAGGTTAAAGAGGAACTGCCCGGATTATCAGTTGTAGGCATTGCTGGACCGGGAGATGCTTTGTGCGATTTTGAGAATACGAAAAATACCTTAAAGTTGATTAGGGAATACGATTCAGAGGTAACCTTCTGCCTCTCTACTAATGGCTTAATGCTGCCAAAGTATTCCAGAGAAATTGCAGAACTGGGAGTTACCCATGTTACGGTAACGATAAATGCAGTAAATCCGTCCATCTCCGCATTAATTTATCAATATGTCAATTATGAAGGTGTCTGCTACACCAAGGAAATTGCAGCTGCCTTACTGCTTCAAAATCAAATATTTGGCCTAAAGCAGTTAATAGAAATGGGTGTAGTCTGTAAGGTCAATATTGTGGTATTAAAAGGTATCAATGATCAACATATTCCGGAAGTCGTTGAGACGGTTAAAAATCTTGGCTGCTATATTGTAAATATCATGCCTTTTATCCCTGTGAAGGGAAGCGGATTCGAGTATTTGACGAAAACCACACCGGAGGAAATTACACAACTACGAGAGGAATGCGGACAGTCAATTCTTCAAATGCATCACTGCAGACAATGTCGGGCTGATGCAGTGGGATGTCTGTAGCAGTAAGATCTTGCTTAAAGAGGGTATATATTGATACTGCCTCAATATATTGTATTATGCGCTTTTCTAATAGTTGAAAAAGCTGCAAATTAATGATATAATCTATTCTGGATTGTTATGAGAATGTGAAGAATTTATCATTGAGATAAAAGTCGAAGTACTTATCGCGCCGGTAAGGATTAACAACTATTATAGTGAAGTAATATAATAAGAAAGAGGCAGAAACCATGAAGAAGTTAGAAGAATATGTTAGGAGTATACCTGATTTCCCGGAGGAAGGAATTGTATTCAGAGATGTTACCAGTGTTTTACAGGATAAAGACAGCTTAAAGTTGTCAATTGACCAGATGCAGGCGCTGCTGGACGGATTGGATATTGATGTAATTGTCGGACCTGAATCAAGAGGATTTATATTCGGAGTTCCTATTGCTTACAATCTCAATAAAGCTTTTGTACCTGTTCGTAAGAAGGGTAAGCTTCCCTGTGAAACCATTGAAATGGAATATGCACTGGAATACGGTACAGCAACCATCGAGATGCACAAGGACTCCATCAAACCCGGTCAGAAGGTTGCTATTGTGGATGATTTGATTGCAACAGGAGGAACCATTGAGGCTATTACTAAATTAATCGAGAGCCTTGGGGGAATCGTAGTTAAGATCATTTTCCTTATGGAACTGGAAGGTCTTCATGGACGTGATAAGTTAAAAGGCTATAATGTTGAAGCCGTTATTAAATATGAAGGTAAATAAATAGCAAAAGAAGGACTTTAGCAGTTAACAATCTAACTGCTGAAGTCCTTTTTGTAATAAAAGTTACCTTTGAGAATCCATGCATAGTCTGCCATGTTTCAAAAAAGAACAGCGTGGCATACTTATAGTAAAGAGCCTGACAAAACAGGCTCTTTACTATTATAAGAAGTACTTATGTACTTAAGTACATTTATGTGTAAGTACATATATGCTTATGTACTTATTTAATTATAAGCTTATAATACTTATGTGCTTCAACACTTCTGTATTATTGTACTTTTGCAATTCTGTACTTTTGCGATTCTGTACTTTTGCAATTCTGTACTTTTGCGATTCTGTACTTTTGCAATTCTGTACTTTTATACTTCTTTATTTTAATACTTCTGTCTTGGAGACTAACTAGTCAGACTTTTCTGATTCTGGGAAAAAACGACAGCTTAGGTCAGAATATGCCATAATACAATAAAGGAATTGATTTTTTCTCATTATATGTTTATAATAAAAAGATAAATCTAAAACTGGTGGTGATTTCATGGAAAACAATGTAATAAGCAAACTGACGGACGACAATTTAAATAGAAAAAAGAATTCAGAGACAGTTATTCCTTCAGATTTTACGAGCCCTGACGAGCTATACGGACAGTTGATTAAAATCGTGGAAAGCTACCATCCTTCCGCAGATATTTCCATGATTGAAAAGGCCTATCACTGTGCGGCAAAGGCTCACCATAACCAGCTTAGAAAATCGGGAGAACCCTATATCATACACCCTCTTTGTGTAGCAATAATTCTTGCAGAGCTGGAGCTTGATAAGGAAACTATTGTAGCAGGTCTTTTGCATGATGTAGTAGAGGATACTGTGTGTACGGTTGAAGAACTGGCAAAGGATTTTAATGAAGAAATTGCACTCTTAGTGGATGGAGTTACAAAACTTACTCAGTTAAGTTACTCAAAGGATAAGTTAGAGATACAGGCTGAGAATCTACGTAAGATGTTTCTTGCTATGGCGAAGGACATCCGTGTTATTTTGATTAAATTAGCTGACAGACTCCATAATATGCGTACTCTTCAATACCAGACGCCTATTAAGCAGAAGGAAAAAGCAAGGGAGACTATGGATATCTATGCTCCTATCGCCCAGCGCCTTGGTATATCAAAGATTAAGATCGAGCTGGATGATCTGTCCTTAAAATACCTTGAACCAGAAGTTTATAATGATTTAACGGAGAAGATAAACTTAAGGAAAGGCGAAAGAGAAGGAGTTATCGGTAAGATTGTTGAAGAAGTCCGCTTTCATGTTAGGGAGGCTGATATAGAAGCCAAGATAGACGGCAGGGTGAAGCATTTCTTCAGCATATATAAGAAAATGGTTAACCAGCATAAGACACTGGATCAGATATTTGATTTATTTGCTGTACGTATTATCGTGGAATCCGTGAAAGACTGTTATGCAGCTCTTGGTGTAATCCATGAAATGTATAAGCCCATTCCTGGCAGATTCAAAGATTATATTGCCATGCCAAAGCCCAATATGTACCAATCGCTTCATACTACCCTTATCGGCCCCGGCGGACAGCCCTTTGAAATTCAGATAAGAACCTATGAAATGCACCGTACAGCTGAATATGGTATCGCTGCCCATTGGAAATACAAAGAGGGTCAGGATGGAAAGAATTCTCAGGATACGGAAGAAGCTAAGCTTACCTGGTTAAGACAGATTCTTGAGTGGCAGAGAGATATGTCTGATAACAAGGAATTCCTAAGCCTGTTAAAGAGTGATCTGGATCTGTTTTCAGAAAGTGTATACTGCTTTACACCAACAGGAGATGTTAAGAATCTTCCTAATGGTTCCACTCCCATTGATTTTGCCTATAGTATTCACAGCGCAGTAGGAAATAAAATGGTAGGAGCCAGAGTAAACGGCAAACTTGTTAATATAGATTATGTAATACAAAACGGTGACCGAATTGAGATTATTACTTCTCAGAATTCCAAAGGACCCAGCAGGGATTGGCTCTCTTTAGTTAAAAGTACGCAGGCAAAGAATAAGATTAACCAATGGTTTAAAACAGAATTAAAAGAAGACAACATTGTAAAAGGAAAAGAAATGATTGTCGCTTACTGTAAGACCAAGGGTATTGTACTAAGTGATCTCATGAAGCCGGAATACATGAATAAGGTAATGTCTAAATACGGCTTTAGAGACTGGGATTCCATTTATGCAGCAGTAGGTCATGGCGGCTTAAAGGAAGGCCAGGTAATCAACAAATTAAAAGACGAGTATGACAAGAAGCATAAGAAAGAGATTACCGATGAGAAGGTACTCGATTCCATTACGGAAGTAAAGGATAACAGACCTCCCACCCGCAAATCAAAGAGTGGTATCGTAGTAGAAGGCATTCATGACGTTGCGGTGCGTTTCTCCAAATGCTGCGGCCCGGTACCCGGTGATGAGATTGTAGGCTTTGTAACCAGAGGAAGAGGTGTATCCATACACCGAACGGACTGTGTTAATCTTATGAATCTTTCAGAAGAAGACAGGGCAAGGCTTATTGAAGCTGAGTGGAATGTGCCTCAGGATAAGGCTCAAGGTGAGCTTTATGCGGCAGAGATTAAGATTTATGCCAATAACCGCAGTGGTGTTCTGGTAGATGTCTCGAAGATTCTTACAGAAAATAAGATTGATGTGACCTCCATGACTGTAAGAACCAGCAAACAGGGAACAGCCACTATAAGTGTTGGTTTTGAGATAAACGGAGTGGAGCAGCTGCGTTATATTATCGGTAAACTCAGAAGCATAGAGAGTGTATTGGATATCGAGCGTACTACCGGCTGATAAAGAAAGGATGACTACCAATGGTGATAGAGAATCTTGTATTAGGACCAGTAAGTACTAACTGTTACTTTATAATAAATGAAGATACAAAAGAAACAATTATAGTTGACCCTGCGGATAAACCGGAAAGAATCAATGCCAAGATCTCAGGGGAGCAGCTAATGCCTGTGGCGATTTTACTGACCCATGGGCATTTTGACCATATTATGGCAGTGGAAGAACTTAGCAGAACCTATTCCATCCCCTATTATATCCATGAGCAGGAAGCAGAGCTGCTTGAGAGTCCTGACTTAAACGGAGCTTTTATGCTTAGAAGCAATATTTCAGCAAAGAGGGATAAAATATTTCAGGATAAGGCGGTTCTGACCCTTGGAGGAATGAACTTTGAGGTTATTCATACACCTGGGCATACTGCCGGAAGCGCTTGCTTTTATCTTGCAGATGAAAAGGTTCTCCTTTCTGGAGATACACTCTTTTTTGAATCAGTAGGAAGGACAGACCTGCCTACTGGTAATAATGTGACTATCCTAAAAAGCCTTCGAGAGAAACTTTTTGAATTACCGGAAGAAACAAAAGTTTATCCCGGTCACGGTATGACAACTACCATTGGACATGAAAAGAATAACAATCCATTTTTAAGGTGGTAAGATCGGGAGGCAATAGTGATTCAGATAATATTAACAGGGGATGAATATGAAAATGATATTTGTCCTTTAGTAAAGGCCTTTTACCCGGAAGAGGAAATAAAGGTTATTAGAAACAGTTCGGATAGAAATGAGACAGAGAAAGAATCCATTACCATAACAGTGGAAATTGTGGATTCTTATCTTTGTGTTCAAGGGTTAAAAGGACAGGAATTGCTCTGTAAAGAGGAAGAAGAAGTCTTTTCAGCTAAACAAAATAATACGGGGCAGACATTAATTGTTACCCGTGATGAACAGGTAGCAAGAAGGAAAGAGATTAGAAATCATTTAAAGAGAATGATTTACCGCCTGTTGCAAACTATTATCGGTAAAGAATTACCTTGGGGAACGCTGACCGGAATCCGCCCTACCAAAATGGTTCTTGAGAAACTGGAAGCAGGCGAAGAAGAAGCAGATATTCGTAGGTTTATGAGTGAGGAATATTACTGCTCCCAAAAGAAAACAGAACTAAGCCTCATGGTAGCAGGAAGGGAAAACAGGCTGCTTAAGGATATGGATTATCGGAATGGATATAGTATTTATATCGGTATTCCCTTCTGTCCCAGTACCTGTCTCTATTGCTCTTTCACCTCCTATTCAATTCAGAAGTTTGGGAATATGGCAGAGGCATACTTGGAAGCATTATTTAAGGAAATCAGTTATGCAGCAGGAATATTAAAAAATAAGAAACTCACGACAGTTTATATTGGTGGAGGAACACCAACAACCTTGAATGAAGAGCAGTTAGAAAGACTGCTGTCCCATATAGACAAGCACCTTAAACCCAGTCAGACCATGGAGTATACCGTGGAAGCCGGGAGACCAGATAGTATTACCGAGGACAAGTTAAAGATATTAAAAGCTCATGGAGTAACAAGAATCTCCATAAATCCTCAAACCATGGAGCAGAAAACCCTGGATCTGGTTGGCAGAAGGCATACGGTTGATGAGATAAGAGACGCTTTTGCTCTGGCAAGAAAAGCAGGACATGATAACATTAATATGGATATTATTGTAGGCTTGCCCGGTGAAAGAATGAAAGAAGTCTCTTATACCTTAGAAGAAATCAGGAAACTGAAACCGGATAGCCTTACTGTTCATACATTAGCATTAAAGAGAGCTTCCAGACTGAATACGGAAAATGTTGAATATGAGTCAGCAGATTACAAGGAAGCTTCTGAAATGGTGGATGCCACTGCTCTTTTTGCAGAGGAACAAGGTTACGGACCTTATTATCTCTACCGCCAGAAGAATATGGCCGGAAATTTGGAGAACATAGGGTATGCGAAAGAAGGTAAAGAAGGACTATATAACGTCCTTATCATGGAAGAGAAACAGACAATACTTGCTTTAGGAGCAGGAGCGCAGTCGAAGTTTGTATTTCATGAGGAAAACCGTATCGAAAGAGTGGAAAATGTAAAGAGTCTGGTGGATTATATAGCAAGAATTGATGAAATGATAGAACGAAAGAATATTTTTCTCAATGAAAACGGTCATCTGCTTTAAGACTAATACTGATTTGCATAAAGTTTCCTTAATATCAGTGCAAATAGCGGGTGTTGAATTAAGCGAAATTTATACAAGGTAGTACGAGAGGAAAGGAGGAATCGAATATGGAAGCTTTCAGTGAATTTGAAGACAATGTTTACAGACAAGAAAATGTCCTGGCGGACGATTTGGAAGAAGCTATTGACCATGGGATACTGGTTAGTAAGCTTGCCTATGTACTTGCGAAAGAAGCCGGCTGCAATGATAGTTTCTGTTATGATATGGCAGATGCCGGTCTTGTCCATGATATCGGAAAACTTCGTCTTGGTAAATATCTCTATGCCAGTGATAGAAATACACTAATTGTTGAAGAACTGAAATATATCCGGATGCATTCCGATTTCGGTTATGAGATTTTGCGAAAGTACGGCTATAATGAAAGAATCATAGAGGCAATACTGCATCATCATGAGAATTATGATGGTTCCGGTTATCCCAGAAATCTAAAAGGAAATGAGATTCCTCTTGGTGCAAGGATACTCAGAATATGCGATGTTTATGCTGCACTGGTATCTGATAGAAGATATCGTTGTTCTTATCATAAAGAGGCAGCTATTCAATTAATGATTGAAGAAGTAAAGAATTTTGATATGAAGCTATTCCTGAATTTTTTAAGTATTGTCTATTCGGAGGCCTTCGCGGAAATCGACGGATATGCCTGTGATATTAACCGAAAGACATTTACCTGGAAGAATATACTCCATGACGGGACCTACTAAATAATGCAGATAAGATCTGGAAACAGATTTTGACACCTGGTTCCAAATGGTTGAAATTTAATAAAAAAAGCATTATAATGAACCACGGAAAGAATATATGTATTTGTAACTATTCGAAATATCCGGGAAATTTATGGCGTTTCGTATCATATAATTCCGAATATGCATCTTTTCGTATATTTCTGCATATTTAAAATTTGTGCAGACAGTATTGCGGAATGCTGAAAGTGGAGAGTAGAACAGTTACGTAAATACAACAATCATAGATAATGGAAAGGGAACAAAATGAGCAAAAATGCATGGTTAAAGTATGAAGACAGTCAATTAGCTGACATAACTGCCTTTAGTGAAGGTTATAAGAAATTCATAACGGATTGCAAGACTGAGAGAGAATGCGTTAGAGAGAGTATTATATTGGCAGAAAAAGAAGGGTTTAAAGATTTAAAAGATTATATCCGTGACGGAAAAGCTTTAAAACCTGGCGATAAAGTTTACATATCCAATATGGAGAAGGCAATAGCACTTTTTGTAATCGGATCACGTCCTTTAGAAGACGGATTAAAGATTCTGGGTGCCCATATAGATTCTCCCAGAATGGATTTAAAACAGGTACCTTTGTATGAAGACGCAGAGATGGCTTTATTTGATACCCATTATTATGGTGGTATTAAGAAATATCAGTGGGTAACACTGCCTTTAGCTATTCATGGCGTAGTTGTTAAAAAGGACGGAACAGTTCTTAACATAGTAATCGGTGAAGCAGAAGAAGATCCGGTTATCGGAGTTACAGATCTATTAATACATTTATCTGGCGCTCAGTTAGAGAAGAAAGGTGCCAAAGTTATTGAAGGTGAGGATCTTAATATCCTTATCGGAAGTATGCCTTTAAAGGGAGAAGAAAAGGATGCTGTTAAAGCGAATATTCTAAAGATCTTAAAGGATAAATACGAGGTGGAAGAAGATGACTTCTTATCCGCAGAGTTAGAAATAGTACCTGTAGGAAAAGCAAGAGACTATGGTCTTGATAAGAGCATGGTAATGGGTTATGGTCAGGATGACAGAGTGTGCTCCTATACCTCCCTCCTTGCAATATTAGATGTAAAAGAAACAGACAGAACCTGTGCCTGCATTCTGGTAGACAAAGAGGAAATCGGTAGCGTGGGCGCTTCCGGTATGCATTCCAAATTTTTTGAGAATACTGTAGCAGAGATGCTTGCATTAACCGGTGAGTATTCAGAGTTAAAGGTAAGACGTGCTTTATCAAATTCCCATATGCTCTCCTCCGACGTAAGTGCAGCCTTTGACCCTAATTACCCTGCGGTAATGGAGAAGAAGAATGCAGCTTATTTCGGTAAAGGTATGGTATTTAATAAATATACCGGGTCCAGAGGTAAATCAAATTCCAACGATGCCAATCCGGAATTTATGGCAAAACTTCGTAAGATTATGGAGGATAATCAAGTATCCATCCAGACAGCGGAGCTTGGTAAAGTTGATGAAGGCGGCGGCGGTACCATTGCCTACATTATGGCTAACTACAATATGGAGGTTATCGATAGTGGTGTAGCGGTACTTAACATGCATGCGCCTTGGGAGATAACCAGTAAAGTTGATATCTATGAAACTTACAAAGGATATATAGCTTTCTTAAAGGAAATCTAATACAAGGTTGGCTATCAAAAGATTGAATATCAGTTAAAAAAAATAATTATATCATTATGTTCACGATAAATATTTACAGGTATTAGCAGCTTTAATGAATTAAGGACTATAATCTTTGAAGGTACAGTACGTATTACTGTACAGAAAGGGGCAGGAATGGTTAAGCATCTTGTATTTTGGAAGTATAAGGAAGAACTGACAGAGGAAGAAAGACTTAAACTTGGTGAAGAAGTAAAAGAAAAGTTAGAGGCCTTAAAGGGCAAGATTCCGGGTATACACTCCTTAGAAGTAATAACAAAATTACTGCCCACCGGAACCGATCATTGTGATTTTATGTTAGACAGCACATTTGTAAATGCTGAGGCACTGGCTGTTTACCAGAATCATGAGGAACATTTAAAGGCTGCTTCCCTTGTAAGAAGCATAATTAGTAATCGTTTTTGCGTAGATTACGATATTTAAGTAATACAGGAGTCAATAAAAAGTTTGAGTTTATATAATTTAGTTGATGTTATTATAAGCAATTAGCAGGAGGATATCATGGCAGAGTCTATGAAGGGCTTGCAGAGAAGCCACAGATGTACAGAAGTCACAAACCTGACAGGTGAAAAAGTTACGGTTATGGGATGGGTACAAAAAAGCAGAAATAAAGGAAGTATTATATTCGTTGATCTCAGGGACCGTTCAGGACTCCTTCAGATAATTTTTGAAGAAGGGGATGTAGGCAGCGAGAACTATGCCAAAGCTGAAAAGTTAAGAAGTGAGTTCGTTATAGCTGTAACAGGTACTGTAGAACTTCGTTCCGGCGGTGTAAATGAGAATATGGCAACCGGAGAAATCGAATTAAGGGCTGAAAGCCTTCGTATTCTTTCAGAAGCAGATACCCCTCCTTTCCCAATTGAAGAAAACAGTAAGACCAAAGAGGAACTTCGTCTGAAATACCGTTATTTAGACCTTAGAAGACCGGATCTTCAGGAGAATCTCATTATGAGAAGCAAGGTGGCAACACTCACCAGACAGTTTCTCTCAGAAGAAGGTTTCTTAGAGATAGAAACCCCTATGCTGACTAAGAGTACACCAGAAGGTGCTAGAGACTATTTAGTACCAAGCCGTGTGCATCCTGGGAATTTCTATGCGCTTCCCCAGTCTCCTCAGATCTTTAAGCAGTTGTTAATGTGCTCCGGTTATGACAGATACTTTCAGATTGTTAAATGCTTCCGTG
Organism: Anaerocolumna sp.; assembly: GCA_029256725.1. GTDB lineage: Bacteria > Bacillota > Clostridia > Lachnospirales > Lachnospiraceae > Anaerocolumna. Next base: position 40,259 of record JAQSXJ010000016.1, read on the forward strand.
ATGAAGACTTGCGTGCAGATCGTCAGCCCGAATTCACTCAGATCGATATGGAGCTTTCCTTTGTTGATGTAGATGATGTAATTGCGGTGAACGAAAGATTGCTGGCAAAGATGTTTAAGGAAACCATAGGTGTAGAAGTCAGCCTGCCTATTCCCAGAATGACTTATAAGGAAGCTATGGATAGATTCGGTTCTGATAAACCTGATATCCGTTTTGGTATGGAACTGAATTGTGTATCTGAATATGTAAAAGACTGTGGGTTCTCTGTATTTACTGATGCCATCAAGAACGGCGGCTCTGTAAGAGGAATCAATGCAGAAGGACAAGGCGAGATGCCAAGAAAGAAAATAGATGCACTGGTACAGTTTGCTAAAGATTTCGGTGCAAAAGGCCTTGCTTATCTTAGCATTAATGCTGATGGGACTTATAAATCCTCCTTTGCAAAGTTCATGACAGAAGAGGAATTAAAGATCCTTACAGAGCAAATGGGTGCAAAACCCGGAGATTTAATGTTCTTTGCGGCAGATGAAGATGATGTAGTATTTGATGTACTTGGTAATTTACGTCTTGAGCTGGCAAGAGGACTTGAACTGCTTAAGAAAGATGAATACAAATTCCTTTGGGTAACAGAATTCCCTCTGTTAGAGTACTCTAAGGAAGAAGGCAGATATACAGCAAAACACCATCCGTTTACAATGCCTATGGAGGAAGATTTAGAACTTCTTAATACTGATCCTGGTAAGGTACGTGCAAAAGCTTACGATATTGTATTAAACGGAACAGAAATCGGCGGCGGCAGCGTTAGAATATATCAGAATCAGGTTCAGGAGAAAATGTTTGAAGTGCTTGGATTTACCAAAGAAGAAGCTTATGACCGTTTCGGCTTCCTGTTAAATGCCTTCAAATATGGTGTGCCTCCTCACGCGGGACTGGCTTATGGATTAGATCGTCTAATTATGCTTATGGCGAAAGAAGACAGTATCCGTGATGTAATTGCTTTCCCTAAAGTAAAAGATGCCTCCTGCCTGATGACAGAAGCTCCCAATGTAGTAGAATTAAAACAATTAAATGAGTTGGGAATCGGTATTACTGAGAATAAGTAGAAGCATTGATTAGACAATAATAATTCAGTATATTGTGGGCTGAGTGTTAAAGATTGGTTTTTCTCAAGGGGACGGCAAATTGCACAAAACAGAAAAACTCATGCTTCGATTTCAAGATATAAGAAGTCCTAATTCTCTGAATATTTTATGCTTGACATATTATAAAACAGATAACTCGCTAACGCTCAAACAATCTGTTTTATAATATAGCACAAAATATCCAGAGAAAAGGACTTCTAATACCTTTCAATAGGCGCATTCGTTCTTTCTGTTTTGCACAATTTGCCTGAAATCTTAGAAAGCAAGGCTTTTGATGCTTAAATTATATGGTTCATCTGACTTTATTTATAATTATAAATGATAATAATAAATAACTAGAGAGTCAAAAGTTCTAGTTGATTTAACGTGCTAAAGTCAGTTTTTTATTCGATTTCAGGAAAAATACCCAAAACAGAAAGAGCGAATGCGCCTATCAGATTGTTTGAGCGTCAGCGAGTTATCTGTTTTAGAATATGTCCAGCAAAAAATATTCAGAGAATTAGGACTTCTTATCCCTTGGAATGAAGCATGAGTCTTTCTGTTTTGGATATTTTTCCGTCCGTATGACATCAAAATAGAACTTTTTACTCTCTAGTAAATAAAAATATTAATAAAAAAATATATCTATAAATAAAAAAATGCTCAAGAGGGTGATAAACAAACGCCTGCCTTGAGCATTTTAGTATTATGTACCTATATCTACAGTATCGTAAGACTGTTTACGGCACTGTATCTGTAGCCATAGATAATCTGCAGCAGCACAAGACTGCATTATATATAGCAACAGAATTGTTAACGCATAAAGAATAAGAACATAACAGAAATATGAACAATTAAAATAACAGGCATTCCAATTAAGAATTTGGTATGCTTTGTTTTGTGACGAAATAGGAACATACCAAGGAGCGAACCCAAGCTGCCCCCAATCACTGAAGTTAGAAACAGTGTGCTTTCTTTTATCCTCCACAAACGTTTTCTGGCCTTGTATTTATCCAATCCCATAAGCAGAAAAGAGAGTAAATTCGCAGAAATTAAATATATTAATAATAAATTAAGTAAATGCAATTTTGTCTAATCCTCCTTAATATTATCTTGTTTTTTCTTTCGGACTTTGTTTTCCAAGAAAGCTAATATTTGCTTTTTTTCACTTTCATTTAGCTTGCGAAAAAGGGTAAATAGTCGCTTTTCCTCCGGTGTTAATTGGATAATCCGAGATTTACCCTGTGGCAGTGAATCTTTTTCTGTATCTATATTATAGTTCACAGATTCATGGAGAAGTTCGCCGGACATAGGAACAGTTTTTGAATTTATGAAAACTTCTATGTCAACATTATATAGTTTGGATAATTTCAGTAATGTTCTGTAATCGGGAGTACGCTTACCGGCTTCGTAGTGGGCATAACCCTGCCGTGTCATGTTCAGGTACCCTGCCACTTTAGTTTGCGTATAGTGCCTGGAGGTTCTTAATTCCTTTAATTTGTCCTTAAGTAATAATTCTGGCATAGTAAACTCCCTTTATCACATATTTGTTAGAAAATAAAATGGATTGTAGAGCAGGATTTTTACCGGAATCATAAAACCTAACCTTAAATGCCAAATCGTATATTTTCCCTTCTTATCTCCCTCTTAATAGTGTAGTGTGCATCAATCTTAATTGACGTTGTTAAAATTATATACCAATTCTCGTATTATCTCAATTTAAACTTTGGTACCAGGAGGCACCGGGGTAGGAGAAAAAAGTTATTTTTACATTATAATAACCGCCTTTAGAGACTTTATAGCATAGTATAAGAGGGTAACTAATAGGATGGTTAAAATTTACTATTTACAGGAAGCACTTGTGTATAAATGGAGGATAGTGGAAATGGAAAAATCAAAGAATACAGGCAGAAAGGGGTTGTAATATAGGAAAAAAGGGCTTAATTGTAAAGAATTTTCCAAAAAACCAATTGACATAAGTTCATTAAAGTGTTATTATAAATTTGTTGCAGCAGATGCAATGTACTATAAATGTAGATTAATTTATTTGGAGGAAATAACATGAACAAAGGTACAGTAAAATGGTTTAACAATCAAAAAGGTTTTGGTTTCATCTCCGATGAGCAGGGAAATGATGTTTTCGTTCATTACTCAGGTTTAAACATGGACGGTTTCAAGTCTTTAGAAGAAGGACAAGAAGTTGCTTTCGATGTTGTTCAGGGAGCTAAAGGACCTCAGGCCACTAACGTAACAAAAATCTAATCATTAAGTTTCAGTGTACCTTTTTCTTGACATATAAATTTTAAGAATTATTATTTTTAAGAATTTATACAGAAATGGCTATATTGTAATCAACGAGAATGATTTAAAGGTTATCCTTCGGGATAACCTTTTTTTAACATAGAAATACAAATGAATTGTTTTGATATAATACAGTAAGGCAACGAATACACAGATAATTACTAAATGAGGTACTTATGGTAATCACATTTCTTCCGGTAAATAAGAAAATAGAAACAGTTTCAGGTGTAAGTGTAGAAGCAGCTGCAGTCAAAGCCGGTATTGAAACAGGGGCTGTCTGCAATGGCAGAGGAACCTGCGGTAAGTGTAAGGTAATGGTGACAAAAGGAAATGATAGACTTTATACTGGTGAAGAATTAAAGTATTTGACAGATGAAGAACGGGAGAGAGGCTTTCGATTAGCCTGCTGTTTCTCTCCATTAGAAGATACCTGCGTAATCATAAATAAACAAACCTATGAAAGCGAGACATTTACCTTGGGTGGCATAGAAAGGGATATAAAAGGACCCAATAGTAAAGAGAGTTATGGTGTTGTATTGGATATTGGAACGACAACCTTAGAAGCTATACTTTACCATATAAACTCCGGTCAGCCTGTATTATCGAAGGGAATGCTAAACCCTCAGAGAATATATGGAGGAGATGTAGTATCCCGTATTACCTATTCCTTAGCAGAGGAGAAGAATACAGAAAGCCTGCAAAATATATTACTAAAAGCCTGCAATAAACTTATAAATGAACTGGCATCCCAGTATGGAATAAACGTTAATACTATAAAAAGAGCAGCTATAGCCGGAAATACTACCATGACAGGACTTTTTCTGGGTCGATCACTACAAAAACTTTCAAGAGCCCCCTTTCAGCAGGACAGCTATAAAGGTGTTACATTAACGGCCAGAGAGGTGGGAGTTAATATCCAGGAGACAGGAAGTGTCTTCATAATGCCTGGTATCGGTGGACATGTAGGCGGAGATACCATGGGGTGTATATTAAGTACGAGACTTTATAAGGAAAAGAGGAAGATCCTCCTTATGGATATCGGTACCAACGGAGAGATGGTGCTATGCAACGGAGGCAGGCTGACAGCTTGTTCCACAGCTGCCGGACCTGCATTTGAAGGAGGCAATATCTCCTGTGGGATGAGAGCAGAAAACGGTGCAATAACATCAGCAAAGATGGTAGACGGAAAGCTAGAGCTTCATTACATTGGAGAAGAGGACGAAAGAATATCGCCAACGGGTATCTGCGGTTCCGGTATTATAGAATGCATCTTTGAACTCTATACAAATCATTCTATTGATGAAACAGGAAGGCTTTTGGGAACGGCAGGAGATGAGAATCTCTACCGAATATGGAAGAGGGACCGAGAAGAAATAATACTGACCCAAAAAGATATTCGTGAATTTCAGCTGGCAACAGGTGCAATAAAGGCTGGTATAGCACTTCTCTTACAGGAAGCAGGCCTTCAGGCACAGGAACTTGATAAAGTCTATCTTGCAGGAAACTTTGGCAGTAAACTATCTGTTACCAAAGCAATAGGTGTTGGTTTACTACCGGAAGTAAGAGAAGAAAACATAGAATATATCGGAAACGGAGCTTTAGCCGGTTCAGCAAAACTATTGCTACAGGAAATAACCCTGGATGAAGCAGAGGCAATCAGCCAGAAAGTACTCCATTTGGATCTATCAGGTAAAGAAACTTTTGAAGAAGAATTTATAAAGGCGTTGTCCTTTCCGGTAATTAAAAAAACAGAGCCTTCTCCCCAATAAACATAAGGAGAAGGCTTAATATGTTTCTCTTAAGAAATCCAATTCAATTAGAATCTCTCAATATGATAACCGTCATCGTAGTAACTCTTCATCAACCTGCTTAATACCTTATAAACCGGTTTAAATAAAACAAAAGCAACTGTAAAATTACCGATACCGTGTATAATATCAAAAGTCAGACCACTTACCCAATAACCAAATGCACTGTTAAGGCCGCCTTGAATACCTCCGCTTTGTAAACCCATAAAGAAATTGATGAGAGCAAAAAAAGCACCAAAACATAAACCAAAACTACCAGAAGCCAAGGCCCAGATAAGGGAGGACTGCTGTAAGGGAGGAGTCTTTCTAATAATCAATCTGCCAATCAGATAAAGAATAGACCAAATATACAGGTAGCCAATAAACCAGATACCAAAACCATAAAAGAAACCTTCCAACATAACAAATACTGCAATAATAAAAAGGGTTTTACGCTTTAAGATACAGGTATAAACAAGAATAAGTAACGATACCAGTTCGATGTTAGGAATCCCCTGGAGAATATACTGTACAGCAAAGAGTACAGAACTAAGCAGACCGATAATGACGGTATCTTTAATTTTCATACGAACCCCCATTTCATGCCGCATCTGCTTGCAGATGCGGTGCTGCCATAAATCAGGGTGTGAATTATGCTTATTAATAATTCACACTAAACACTATACGCGTTATAGCGTGTGCCACTAATATCCGACAGTTAATGTAATCTCAAAATGATCACCGTCAGCAATGGGAGTAGTATCAACGCCGGTATTAATGCTCTCTCCACCTTTGGTAAAGCACCACCATTCCTGATTGCCATCATCAGCAGTTACACCATCAACAGTCTTAACATACAAACCATATTCAGACTCTTCACCTTCAATCAGTTTCTTCTCTTCCAGAGCCTGTCTTAAGTACTCTGCATCAGTACTGATTTCATAGGACTTGCTGGTACCATCCGTTAAAACAACCTCTGCCGTAATAGTCTTTGAGCCTTCACTTGTCTCGGGCTTGAATACATTGTACAAAACAGCCATAGCTGCAATTACAATAATGAAAATAATAACGCCTATTAGGGGCTTTTTAATTGAACTTTTGTTATCCATTGTTCTCCTCCTTTAATATAAATACAGAATACGTCAGAACCGAAGGGATAAAAAATACCCTTATCCAACGAACAGGAAAGAAGGGTAGCACAAATAATAAGTACCATTCCTCCATCTTCCGTGGATCACATGCGGTACGAACAGTAAGCAGGTATTCTGGCTCATGAATCAACATCTGCAATAAATCTTCCCGGAATATCCCCAGTGATTGCATGAATTCCCATATCATGCAGCAATTACAGACTCCTCATATACAGCGGCGGGACCGCACAGGACTTCAACCTGTTTCCCTATTATGTCACTACGTAACAGCGACCACTTACTGCCAATTTAGACCTATAAAGTATATCATTAGTCTCATAGCCTGTCAACTTTATATGAAGTCAGCCTTTACCCCTTTTGATGAAGTATATTTGCAACAAGAACAGACATAGAAAATGATCAGCTTTTCACAAGGGGACGGTGAATTACACAAAGCAGAAAGAACTCATGCTTCGATTACAAGGTATAAGAAGTCCTAATTCTCTGAATATTTTGTGCTTGTCATAATGTAAAACAGATAACTCGCTACGCTCAAACAATCTGTTTTACATTATAGCACAAAATATTCAGAGAAAAGGACTTCTAATAAAACTAAATCAAGCTATATTATCTCTGTCCACATATTTGCTAAGGAATACACTTTCAGACTCAATTATATAGAAAATAGAAACTAATACTTAAATAATCTTGATAATCTGATAGCCTAATTTAACATAGCAGTGATGTCTGCCTATTTTTAGATCAAAAAAGGCTTTTCAACGGCATCAGATTACTTAGGTTAATTCGTGGTAGAAAAATTCGTTTTCATGCCACGATGAATAATCTAGGGCGTGTCTGAAAACTCATTGCACCGTTCTGAGTGCTCCACTTTGCGTTATTCTGCGTTGCAATTTAAGGAACGTAACACCCCCAAAATTGCGCCTTGCCTCCCACAAAGTGGAACATCCAACCAGGCACAAGCAGTTTTCAGACACATCCTAGGAAAAAGTAAAAGGTAAAAAGAAAAAAATAGAAAGATAGAAAGATAGAAAGATAGAAAGATAGAAAGATAGAAAGATAAGTAGAAAGATAAGTAGAAAGATAAGTAGAAAGATAAATAAATAAAAAACAGCAGCATTAATTAATATCCAGTATCGTCCTAAAAATCAACTAACTCCGAAACGATAATATTGCAGATTAATACTAAATGTACCATTAAACCATAATTGGTTTTCGTCCGGAGACAACCAGATGGATGAGAGGGGAATTTAGGAATTTTGCATTGAGAGGTTCCTTATGATACTTAAATGGCAGAAACTGTGATAAGGGTAAACAGTGCCATTGTCTGAGCGCAATAAACTGCCGCAGCCATAAATATCAAGCGAGTTTGGCGCTGTTTACCCTGCTATTGAACAGTTGCTGGTATTTTAGTAGAATAAGGGTTCTCGAACAGCAAAATGCATAAATTCCCCTCTCATCCATCGTCCGCTCCCACAACCCATCCCTCTAACAAGGAGCAAATAAACACTTGCACTTTTCAGGGATATGGATTATTCTAGAAGGTATAAAAGAACAGAAGGAGAAGACTATGAGCATTAAAAAACATTCTTTTGGCAAAACTTCAGCGGGTGAAGAGGCTACTCTATATACATTGATCAACAAGAAAGGCATGTCAGTCAGCTTAACAGATTTTGGTGCCAACATCGTAAATATTATTGTACCGGATAAAGACGGCAAATATGATGATGTAGTCCTTGGTTATGATAATGTAAAAGGATACGAGGGGAACCCGTCGGGGTACGGTTCTTTCATCGGCAGACATGCTAACAGAATAGACGGCGCATCTTTTGAACTGAACGGAAAGACATATACCTTAGAGAAAAACGACGGAAACAATAATCTGCACGCCGGTTCAAAGAGTTATAATAAATTTATCTATGAAACAGAAATATTTGAAGAAGAGGATGCGGATTCCGTAGAATTCTCCAGATTAAGCCCTCACATGGAACAGGGTTTCCCAGGAAATCTTGATATCAGTGTAACTTATACATTAACTGATGACAATGAGCTGGTAATAGAATATATGGCAGTATCTGATAAAGATACAATCTGTAATCTTACCAACCATTCCTATTTTAACCTTAACGGACAAGCTTCCGGTTCTGTCTTAAGCCAGAAGGTTATGATAGATGCAGATACGTTTACCCCTACCAATGATGCCTTAATTCCAACCGGTGAGATTATAAGCGTTGAAGGAACACCTATGGACTTCCGCAAATTAAAAGCCATTGGAGATGATATCAATGCTGATTATGAACCATTGAAAATAGCAGGCGGCTACGACCATAACTATGTGTTGAATATCAGCGGTGCAGAAGTTGAAAAGGTCGGAGATCTTGTTAGTGATGAAAGTGGCAGAACCATGGAAATCTTTACAAACAAACCAGGCATGCAGTTATATACCGGAAATTTTATCAGCGGTACAGAAGCTGGAAAGAAGAATTTTGTATACCAGAAAAATGGCGGTGTATGCTTTGAGACACAGTTCTTTCCTAATTCCTGCAACAGACCTGAATTTCCTTCCTGTGTATTAAAGGCTGGCAATGAATATGATTATGTAACCGTATACAAATTCGGATTAAAATAATTAAATTAAAAAAAAGTGCTTATTCTTTTTGCGGAAAACAAAAGGAATAAGCACTTTTTTTAATTTGCTGTATATAATTATTTCGTACCGTATATTCTGTCACCGGCATCACCAAGTCCGGGAAGTATATAACCATGTTCATTCAGGCGTTCGTCAAGGGCACCCACAAAAATATCAACATCCGGATGTGCCTGAGTAAGGCGCTGTACCCCTTCAGGAGCAGCGATAAGGCATAAAAAGTGTACTTTGGAAATTCCTTTTTCCTTTAAAAGGGTGATAGCAGCAGAAGCAGAACCGCCAGTAGCTAACATAGGGTCTACTACAAAAATTTCTCTTTCACTTGCATCAACGGGAAGTTTACAGAAATATTCAACAGGCTCAAGGGTTTCTTCATTGCGGTACAGACCAATATGACCAACCTTGGCATTAGGGATAAGGTTTAAGATACCATCAGCCATATGAAGGCCGGCTCTTAAGATGGGAACGATACAAAGTTTCTTGCCTTCGATTTCCTGTGCGATAGTTTTTACAAGGGGGGTGTCGATTTCGATATCTGTTAAAGGAAGTTCTCTTGTAGCCTCATAACAGATTAACATGGCAACCTCAGAAACCAAATCACGGAATTCCTTGGTGGAAGTAGCTTTGCGTCTCATAATACCAATTTTATGCTTAATCAACGGGTGATCCATAACAACAACTTTAGACATAATTTTGCCTCCAAATTTAATATTTACAAGGTTGTCCTACATAGGGGCCTTGTTTGCTCTACCTGCCATTATATCAAACTTCCTGCCTCAAGAAAAGTAGAAATTTATATTTTTTGGCTGGAAATTGACTCCTAACTGGTAAAAATGACCATATTTGGGCAGAGGAGAAGCCCGGTAGAGGGGGGAGGGTTACTACCAGGCTTTGTTTTATGAAAAAAATTATCTTGTTAGCATTATTGTATAACATTTTATTTGTGATATAGCTATTTGCTATGTTTAAATTATATCGGACATATATGATTATAGTATGGATGATTTATGAACATTTTGTGAATATTAGAACTGGGTTTTTTATGAGGAAATATCAGAATTTACCAAGGCTACATTTCGCTTGATTACAGATAATAATTGAAAGAAAATGAAAGTAGAGGGAGTATTTTTGGTGGCCAGCGTATTTCGTAAACTGATAAGCAGAGAGTTTGGGGAAAATATTTATTACAGATACTTTAACGTTTGTCAGAAAAGCTTAAAAGATAAATTTTTTGACAGCAATGAAATCTATCAGGATATTTATAAACGTATAGAAAGAAAGGACAAAGGCGATATCAAAAAAATGCAGTCCCGCTTAAATGAATCTCTGATTATAGCGGTCAGAATAATAAAGACATATATGATATTTCTGGTTTATGTATTGGCAGCAATATTTTATCTTGTTACTCTAGGGCTTCATCCTCTGTTTACTGTAGTTGGGATATTGTTAATTTTCGTAGTGCTTTTGCAAAAGACCTATGAGTACCTGATTAATAAATACTGCTATATTGATGCACAGATTGTTTTAATTTATAAGAATGTTCTGGAGAAATTACTTCTTCCGGAAGAAAAAGACAAAAATGTAAGTTAGCTAAGTATAGTATAGCTATCTCTTCAGACAAAAAACGCAAATAAAGCATACAAGTAAATATATCATAAAACGCATATATATCAAACGCGTAAGTATATGTTATATGTAAATATATCATATACTTGAGAGTCAAAAGTTCTAATTGACTTAACGTGCTAAAGTTAATTTAATACGATTTCAGGAAAAATACACAAAACAGAAAGAACGAATGCGCCTATGGAAAGGGATTAGAAGTCCTTTCTCTAATATTTGGTGCTATATTCAAAAACAGATTGTTTGAGTGTTAGCGAGTTATCTGTTTTTGAATATGCCCAGTACAAAATATTCAGAGAATTAGGACTTCTTATCCCTTGAAATGAAGCATGCGTTTCTCTGTTTTGTGTATTTTTCCGTCCGTATGACAACAAAAAAGAACTTTTGACTCTCTAGTCATATACATGGTGGCATTGAAAGCTGCTAAAGGATGATACTTAATTCAACTTATTTAAATTATAAGAACATTACGGATAATGAGGACAAGGTATTAAAAGTTCCATGCATTAACCAGTTTGGAACAAGGGAACCCTTTGCTTGTTTTTCACACACATATCCCATACATAGTCCAATTGATCCATTAAATACTGTGATAATAATGGCTTTTAGAAGTCCTGCAGAGGAATATATCATGACGCCATGTATTAATCCAAAGATAACTCCTTGCAGTGTATTACCAACTGCAAATCCGAATTTCTTAATCAGGCATTTTCCAAGAAAACCTCTGAAAATATTTGTTGTTGCTTATTCTAAATTAAGTTTCTTTTTCAGAACATTAACAGTGCCCAGATAGCCGACAGCAGTTAGTATAAATATAAATATTGTCATACCAAGGAAAAGGGAAATATCCGGCGCATCCATATACCCAGGTCCGTTAATTAGCATAAATACCATCATTAAAGCAAATAATAAAATTTCCATTACTACATAAATAGCTCCGTAAGAGACGAAAGCACCTATGATCCTGTGACCGGTAAATAACTGACCTAAGGCTATTGCAAAATATACGAGTACAATACTAGAGACTACAGAGAGAAGTAACAGTACAGCAGCTATTGTTATAAGAAGAGGTGTACTTAACCCTGTTTCACGAACAAGTTCTTCCCAGACATAGTTTATACCGGCTTTTACAGTCTCATAGTGACCACTGGCATATACCAGACTTAATAAGGATAAAATAGTGGCTATTACGCTGGCAATCGTAAGGAAACAAGATATGATTAGTTTGGAAAGTACTAAATCACTGGTATTTACTGGGAGGGTGAACATCAGATAACCCTCATCGGTAAGCAGATTTTTATAAAAGCGTACATACAGAAGGATTGTAGTTCCTGCGGCAATCAACAAGAGAGAGATACCATAGGAAAAGGTTGACAATACGGTAATAAGATTACTAAAATCATTATCCCAGTGTGCCAGTAAGCTAGTTATCAAAGTGGTACAAACCAGAATCATATATAGGGGAAGCAGAATGCGAATGTTTGCTTTCCATTCCTGCTTAATAAGTTTTCCTAACATTTGTATACCTCCCTGAAATAGGAATCAATTGATTTCCCGGTATCGTTTCGCACTTCATCAACTGGTGAATGGAATAGTACACTTCCATTCTGAATAAAAATAACGTCATCCAATACTTTTTCCACTTCAGAGATCAAATGGGTTGAGATCAGCACAGTGGCATTCTCGCTGTAGTTAGTAATAATCGTATTAAGTATATAATCTCTGGCAGCAGGGTCAACACCGCCAATGGGTTCATCCAGACAGTAAAGGTCTGCCTTACGGCTCATTACGAGTATTAACTGAACCTTTTCTTTTGTGCCTTTGGATAAAGTCTTTAATTTTAGCTCCGGATTGATGTTTAATCGCTTCAACATTTCCAAGGCTTTGTGAATATCAAAGTCAGCATAAAAATCGCGGAACAGATCCAGTAGATTTTTGATACGCATCCAGTCTGCCAGGTAATTTCTCTCAGGCAGAAAAGAAACACTTCTTTTAGTCTCTATTCCCGGTGCAAAGCCGTTGATAAGCAGATTCCCGGAATCCGGAACCAATAGGCCATTAATCAGCTTGATAAGTGTTGTTTTACCGCTGCCGTTCGGTCCTAAGAGACCGGTTATCCTACCCCTTTCGAGAGTTAGATTAATATCCTTTAGTACTCGTAAGCCAGAGTAACTTTTGTTAACTTCCTTACATTCTAAGATAGCATTCATTCTTTCTCCTCCTTATATTTACGCATCCGGAGGATAATATCCTCCGGAAGGAAACCCAAAAACTCCATATCTCTTAAAAAGACTTTAATACGATTATCTGCCTCAGACTCTTTCATCGCCTGAATGAGAGCAGTATCATTGGTAATATATTTACCGTTGGTACGGTAAGTGGATATCAGCTCCATTCGCTCTAGCTCTGACAAAGCCTTTTGCATCGTATTAGGATTCACTCCGGCATCTGCAGCCAGATCCCTGACAGAGGGGAGTTTAGAACCCGGCTCTATTTGACCGGATATAATCCCTCCTTGTATCTGTTCTATTATTTGAAGGTAAACGGGTCGCTCAGAATCAATATTCCATTCCATTCTTTACTCCTCTCTTATTAATTGTATTATTGTGTTAAGTGATTAATACAATAATACAACAGAGTGAAAGTTTTGTCAATATATAGCCAGGAAAATTTTAGGGGAGCAAAATATAAACTAAAATTAAGTTTATTACCGCTATAGAAATAGAAAAGTAATATAACCATGCCTTTATTTACAAGGATCAGAAAAACTTAAATATAACCTATATAGTCAATAGAAATAATATATGTATAATAATTAGGTATTTTATGGGAAAAGAATAAAATACTATCAAGAGGGATTAAAAAATATCGGAAACAGTACAAACCGTTTCCGATAAAAAATATAAATTCATTCTTCTATAATTACATTTGCTCATAGGTTGCATATTTGCTTATAAGTTGCATTTTTAGTTTACCATACAAGCTTAAAAATGATTGAAGGTATGGTATTTTAATTTTACTTAGAAAGGTATTATAGAAAGTTATAAAAACTTAATTCAACTTATTGAGAAGCTTGTAAGGGCATCTCTTCACAATCAGATACAGATTCCATGCTGATGTTCCTGCTTTTTAGATGAAAAATTGTCTGTTCTTTATATTTGAATAGAAAGGTTCCTTCGCACAGATGAGCTTCTTTGATAATACGATTCATTTTACCTTTCTTTGGTGCATTTAAGTTGTAGGAATTCATAGCCGGCGTATCCTTTATTTTAATCATAAGAAAATAATCGCCTTGTCTTAGGATTATAAGTTCAGGAGTGGCTTTTAAAATACGGATTCCCAGATATGTGGCTAGGCGGTATTCACGGCCTCGGTAGTGGATTGCGCAGATACAGCCGGTAAATTCCTTTCCCCATAATGGAATGTGTGCAATCGAAAGAAATACGGAGCAGTTATCGGTATTGAAATTATTACACTGGAGCCATAGGTAAGAACTGGGAAAGGAATGGCCCCAATCTTTTTCAATATAACCTATGCCCTTGTTAAGGTTATAGGACACATTGTTTAATTGCAGGCTGCCGGATAAATGATGATTCATACTGATAACCTCGTGTTTACATTCCATGAAAGGAAAATATCTGAAGCATCCCATAATACTGTAAGCGATAGGTTTTGGATGACGGTATAAAAGATTACCTTTTAGCTTCAATTCATCGTTATCAATATCAAGCATTATACCTTCTTTCGTAAAGAGATTTTTCCCTAAACGGATATAGCAGGCTTTTCTATCCATATAGCAATCCTTTTGGGAGTAATTAATACAGTAAGTATTTTTTCCTGCAATAACCTGCAAAAAGGCACGAGTTTCACTGCCATACTCTCTGTTGATACCGGGGATAAATGCAAGGATCTCATCACCTATCTGATGTTTAAAATACCAGCCTTCAAAGTATGGTTTCTGCTTCAGGAGACTCTTCATGAAATTCCCTCCTTGTAATGGATTCGTTAGAGGGTTCATCCAATAACTGGCCGTCATAATGAAAGCGGGAGCCGTGACAAGGGCAGTCCCAGGTCTGTTCTTCTTCATTCCATTCCAGCTGGCATCCAAGATGGGGGCACATGGGATCCACTGCAAATAGCTGATTGTTCTTATCTTTATACACGCCTACCTTCTCACCCTCCAGTTCTATAATTCGACCGGTCCCTTCTTCAATAGCAGAAAGACTGGAAGGGACTGGTTTTAATTTCTTTAAGACAAGTCCCACAGCACTGTGTCTGGTTTCATCAAGAAGGCTGGTTATGGAAGCTGTCAGTTTAAAACGCTGTGGAGTAAAGACTTCTTCATAGGAATTCTCTTTTCCCACTATCATATCACTGATTAACTCTGCGGCCACCATAGCGGTGGTCATACCCCATTTATGAAAACCTGTTGCCACATACCAATTAGGTGTCTGATCTGAAAATTTACCGATATAAGGAATTCCGTCAAGAGTCTGGCAGTCCTGCGCAGACCAGCAGTATTTCTCTTCCGCCTCCGGGAAATGTTTCTTGGCAAAGCACCTTAATGCTTCATACTGTCCGCCGGTTTTATTTTCACCGGTTCTGTGACCGCTGCCGCCAAGTATTAAGAAATCCTCATAACGACGGAAGGAGTAACCGCTTTTCTTATCCTCCTTGTAAGTTCCATCCAGAGGGTAAGGGGTCTTAAGAGCAAGACAATAAGAACGTTCCTGATGCATTCTGGCAAAGTAATAACCCGGTGTAATCAAGAAAGGATAATGTGAGGTCATGATAATATGTTTTGCTTTTATCTTTCCGTTAAGGGTAATAACGGTATCCTTTTCAATTCCAATAACTCTGGATTTCTCATAAATAGTAAGAGGTTTTTCTATAGCCTGTAGAAATTTAAGGGGATGAAACTGTGCCTGTTCCGGGAATTTCACAGCTCCTTTTACCGGAAAGGGTAGGGTAGTCTTATCTGTATATTCTGCATTGATACCACAGGCAGCTGCAGCCTTTACCTCCTTCTCAAGAGAGGATATATCATCAGTTGAATATACATAAGCCGGGAGCCTGCTAAAATTACAGGAGATGGAATTCTCTTTTATTAAAGTTTCATATTTCGTTATAGCATCTTCATTTGCTCTTGCATAAAGTGAAGCTTTCTCCTCACCAAAATCTTTTATCAGCTGATCATACATAAGTCCATGAAAAGATGTGATTTTAGCGGTGGTATTTCTTGTCTGCCCGGAGGCGGTTTCATTAGCCTCAAGTATAATGCAGTCAACACCCTTTTGCTTTAAGATATAACCGGTGAGTAAGCCTGTTAAGCCAGCACCTATTATTATTGTATCAACACTGCCGTCTCCTTGCCATTGTTCTCTGGTTTCAAAAGAAACATCTTTTTCCCATATTGAAGTAAAGCGATTACTTGGCATTATTTCTGTCCTTTCTGTGATAAACCATTATTAGGATAGGTTTTCCTTTTCTATGAGGTTTTAAACATAAACTATATTTATCAAAAGATTAAAACTTATGGCATCTGATAAGTTCACCTAATGCAAAAATCCCTGCAGATTATTAATCTGCAGGGAAAGGGAATATGGTTAAGTTTTTTAGATTAAGGAAGAGCTTATTTCATATATAATTCGATTAATTCCATATCTGTATTAAAGCTGATGGTAAAGGTTACGTTCTGATTCTCATACTTAGCAACTACAACCGCTACTGCACTGTCTTCTTTCGTGGTTTTCACCTTCTGACCCAGTACTGCTGTGTTTTTGTA
Organism: Anaerocolumna sp.; assembly: GCA_029256725.1. Classification (GTDB taxonomy): domain Bacteria; phylum Bacillota; class Clostridia; order Lachnospirales; family Lachnospiraceae; genus Anaerocolumna. The sequence continues at coordinate 56,671 of JAQSXJ010000016.1, forward strand.
TTCTTTAAACTCACCGGCATCGCTGTAGGTCTTGTCAACGGCATCCTTTAAGACATCTGCTGATAGCTGTTCTTGCAGATCCTCCTGAAACATTGTGGTTACCTTGTCGTATTCAGCATTATTCAAATATTCTATTACCTGTTTTGCTGATTTCTCTACGGTCTCCTTATCAAAAGCATCTGATAGTTTACCAGAGGAACAGCCTCCAAGTAAAAGAGTAGCAAAGAGTGATATAAATAATACAGATATTATTTTTTTCATAATTTACCTCATTTCTGCGTATAACGCATATATTAATCTAACTTTTAACTGTGTGCCTTGGCACACGTATAAACCAGGATGTGAAAAATCGACATTTGGATATCTTAACGAATCTCCATACATAAGCAGCCTTCAGGTATCCACCGTAAATTGAGTTATAAATACATGGCAGTTCTAAAAGAATCCTATCTCTATGGCTACAAGTGATCACCTGTATCTTTTAGTTCTTTCTGTGTTCTGCGGTTAAACAGTAAAAGCCCCAAGAACAATACAAGGAAAGATACAACCATGATATAAACTTCGAGTCCTGCAATACCTATAGAAAAGGCGGCCGGAAGAATTACCAGCATACTGTCTGAGAGGCCGTGGAGCAGAATCGCCAGTAAAGTATATCTGCCTGATTTTTGCACTCTTATACCATGCAGCACAACTAAAGTGGCACCGATGTGAAATGCTATGGCAAATATTCTTTCAAGACCGCCTAACAATAGTGAGAAATAACTGCTGTCAGACAAATCAAGGTATCCTAATGGATAGAGAATCATAGCAGCTAAGCTGTTGATACCTACCAGTAAGATTGCCTCAATCCCTCCATGTCCAAGGCCAAAGGATAAGCCATCTAAAAGTCTGGTTCTTCCATGAAGGAATTTCTTAAGGAAAAGAAGTCTGGCTGTTTCTTCGAATACTCCGGCAGTCAGTCCCAGGAAGATACCATAAGCGTAGGGCTGTGTTTGGAGAATAAGGAACCATTGGAAATTCGGAAATACATATTGAAGTAAAGGGATTCGTATCAACATCTGACTTATTACAAAGGCTGTTGCACCAAGGAGAAGAGGTTTCATCATACGGTCAGCCTTCTTACGCAGCAGCAGAAACCCAATAATTGGGATACCAAAACACAGGAAAACATCAAAACCCAAGCATAATTCTTGTAATAAAATATTGTTCCCCCCACTCATACTGAACATCTCCTTTATAATTTTCTATTACCCGTTCCACGTTCTTAAGCCCCAGTCCTTCATGGGAGACTTTCGTGGACAGAAAACCTGTACTTGTTTTTACAGGTTCATTTAATATGGAATTTCTTAGATTTATGGATATAAAATCATGTACCATGACAACCCGAAGAATAATTCGTTTATCCTGGCTGTCGGCTGCGGCTTCGATGGCATTGTCAAGAATATTGGCAAATAACGTGGTAATGTCTACTTCACGGATAAAGCTTAAATCCACCTCAGATATCTTAATGTCAGCCTCAATACCGTGAACTTGCATTGTCTGCACCTTGTCGTTAAGTATAATATTTAGAAGCTTATTGCTGGTGTAATAATTCTGTCCCAATTGATTGAGTATGCCATGTACATCCTTGGTGTATTGGCAGCCTATTAGATTCTGCTGTTCCTCATACAGATGCTCCATAGCCAGAATATGATTTCTGATATCATGAACCAGTTTTCTAGTACTGTCATATTTCTGATCCAGATTCTCGTAATAACGGGACTGGATTACCTGCTGCTGCCCGTAAAGATTCAGTTCATTTTCCAGATGAGTATTCTGGATAATGATATCAAATACACTGGTAAAATATATATTTAGTCCGATAAGAAGAGCTATATTAATCTCAAAGAGAAGAATGGAACCTTCTGACGGATAGACCTGCATGAAGTACATCATACTGAATAAATTAATGATACTAAAGGCGGGAAGAAGGAAGGAATTAAACATCTGCCTTCTGGTAATCTGTTCTTTCTGTCTTCTGCGGATAACATTTACAAGTAGTTTAAGTACCATAAATTCTACGAAACGTATGGTAATGATAAGCACCATATAATAGGCTGATTTATTGATAAAATAAATAATCCCTGACTGAAACAATAGCTGCAAAAATAGCGTGGAAAGAAGGTCCGTCAGAAATAAAGCAACAACAAAGCCAGTGTAATACACGACATATAATCGTAGGTTATTGTAAAGGTAGTGACCTATTACTGGTATAAACAGCAATGCAATAAGGTTGATTAGTCCATTACCTGCAAAGGCAAGCAGGAGTGTTATTACTACATATACAGTCAGGATTAGTTTTTTCTTAAAAGCAGTGACGGTTATATTAGTTCCAATGCACTTCATGCCATTGAAGATAGCGATAAGTATGAATGCACTTCCAAGGAGGGGAAGGATAAGATATAACAGTGTTTCGATCATAAGTGTAATCCCATTCCTTCCGACAGATATTGATTGAGTGCTTTGCGAAATTCCATGGACTTTTTCTGTGACAGAGGAACTGTAAGCCCGTTTGAAAGATATATATCATATCCCTTGATACTTTTAACGGAATAAAGATTAACCACAAAACTCTTATGGGGCATGACAAAACCTTTCTCCTGTAATTCTAACGCAAGCTCTGTTATCTTGCGTTTCAGTATATGAGTTCCTGTTGCTGACCTTAAGTACACCTTACGGTTTAGATATTCGAAATAAAAGATATCATTTGGGCTAATACGTATAATACCGTCAGTGGTGTGAAATTCCAACAGCTTATCCACGGGCAGCTGCGTGTATTCAAAAGCTTCATCCAATTGCCTGTATAACTCCTCAGGTTTTAGGGGTTTTAGAAGGTAAGCAAAAGCATGGACTGCAAAGGCAAATACCGTATAATCACTGTAATTGGTAACATAGATCAATTTGACTTTTTTGTTCTTTTGCCGTATCAGCTGTGCTGTTTCTATACCATTTAACTTCTGCATATCGATATCTAACAGAATAATTTCATATTCCAGGGTACTATTAAGAAGGGACTCCCCGTTTGTAAAGACCTCAATCTGAAGTTCTCGCCCCGGATACTCCTCTAATAACTTTTTCGTATGTTTAAGTACTGTTATTTCATCATCGCAGATTGCTATACTAATCATGGTACTTTTTTAAATATCCTTTCTATACAGGCGCCATAATCACATTATAGGTACCTACCATAAAAATGCAATACATATGGTCTAAGGTATGGTGTTTTCGGTCTAAGGTATGGCTTAAATCAATCGTTTCACTTATTTTACCATTTGTGGCTATAAAATACAAACCGCAGGAAATTGACATTGATTCAGTAATCTTGTATAGTTTAGAATATCACGTGAAAGTCAGGTACACTCTATGGATATTAACTTAATAACCTTTTTGATAGTCTGTCCGCTGGTATTTCTGGCAGGAGTTATTGATTCCATTGCGGGAGGGGGAGGTCTTATCTCTTTGCCAGCTTATCTAATTGCTGGAATTCCGCCCCATTATGCACTGGGAACCAATAAACTATCCTCCTGTATCGGAACCTTTGCTTCAACAGCAAGATACATAAAGAATAAATCAGTCAATTACCGAATTGGTGCAGTATCTGTCATTCTTGCACTTGCAGGCTCTTTTCTCGGTGCTAACCTGGCACTTATGGTAAGCGAAGGTGTTATTAAGAATCTGCTGCTGTTTGTATTGCCCTTTACGGCTTTTTTTGTGCTTAAAAATAAGAAAACTGATGATAACAGGACACCTTTATCTGATAAGCTGACCTTTCTGATAGCTTGTGCAGCTTCTTTTGTGATAGCAATTTATGATGGCTTCTATGGTCCCGGAACAGGAACGTTCCTCATATTATGCTATACGGTATTTGCCAGAATGGATATTAAGACAGCCTCCGGTAATACGAAGATAGTGAATCTTTCTTCTAATATTGCGGCGGTTATAACTTTTCTGCTTCATGGGAAGGTGATATTCCTATTAGGTCTTACGGCTGCAATCTTTAGTATAGCCGGTCATTATATCGGTTCAGGACTTGTGCTGAAGAAAGGTTATAAGATTGTAAAGCCAGTTATGCTATTGGTTCTGGCCCTGTTGTTCATAACCATATTAACTGAAAGATAATAAATCCTTTATAGGGGCTTTTGCAAAATGCAAGAGTCCTTTTTTTGATAAATTCTATTAATTGGTTTGAAGTTAGAAATGGCTAACAATAAAACGAAAATAACCTAAGGTAATTAGGAAGGAGAATCTGAATAGAATTATTTAGGGGTTACCTTTTCTACTAAGCATTCAGATAGAAAAAATAAATAGAATTATTCAAATATAAAATGGAATTTATTATATTGCATTTTATTTCAGAATAAAAAACAACAATTAACTAACACAATAACATAGTTTACAAAAATGATTTTACAACTTCTAAACATTGATTATATAATATAATTGATAACTCAACCATGGTGTATATAAACATGTGCGTTAAGGCACACAGACTGGAGTCAAAATGAAATATAATCCGATTAATTTACTCTTTATTATCCTGGGCTTTTTGGCTATGGGACTTGGGATTATCGGTATCCTACTGCCGGTACTGCCGACCACACCTTTTCTATTGCTGGCATCCATTTGTTTTGCTAAGGGTTCCAAAAGATTCCACCAGTGGTTCTGTTCTACAAAACTTTATAAAAAGCATCTGGACAGTTTTGTAAAGAATAGAGCAATGACCATAAAGACCAAATTTTCCATACTGATACCGGCTTCCTTCATGCTGATAATAGCTTTCTATTTTACACCTGTTATATATGGCCGTATATTAATAGCGATTGTTTTCGTATTTAAGTATATCTATTTTTTTACCCGTATTAGAACCATACCACCCCAAGAAAACAGTAATAGGACAGCAGGGGTTGAGCAGGAAACAGAAATTTGACTATAAAATTAAAGAGGACTATTTGATATGATGATTAACAAAAGACTGATCAATACAGTCGAAGAATCGAAAAAGTACATTGTCTTTCATGTAATCTTGCAATGGGCAGGATTAATAGCCAATGCAGGAATTGTATTGATAATCAGTAATCTGATCTCAGGGGCATATAAGGAAAGTTTAAAAGATAAGGAACTTTGGCTCTTTGCCATAGGCCTTATTCTGCTTATTGGAATACGTTTTCTGTGTACCCGCTTAGCAGGGCATTTTAGCTACCTTTCTTCAAAAGCAGTAAAGAGAGTACTAAGAGACAGAATATATGAGAAACTTCTCAAACTTGGAGCTGGTTATACCGGGAAAATATCAACGGCTTCAGTGGTACAGGTGGCGGTTGAAGGTGTTGAGCAGCTTGAGACTTATTTTGGTGCTTATCTGCCTCAGTTCTTTTACAGCATGATAGCGCCTGTTACGCTGTTTCTTATTATATCACCCATAAGCCTTTCTGCCGGAGTACAGGAAAGCCATGGGGCCTCTTACAGCCTTACATTCATTCTGCAACAGCCTCTTCTTAAAATTAACCATGAATTAAGCCCTGAAGCCACGTCCAACAATTTCACTGGTATTGGTTATCAGGATAAAGGCATCCGGTTCTGTTTCTTTTATAAAACGTCTTAACTGTACAGCCTGACTACGGTTCATAACTGCAAAAATTATCTTTTTCTCCTGATTACTGAAGGCTCCTTTGGCATCGCTTATGGTAGCACTGCGGTGGAGATTGTTTAGGATAAAATCAGAAATAGGTTTAGGATCTTTACATATAATAGTCAGGTATTTATGAAGATTCAGGTTCTCAATAATCGTATCGACCATGGTTGACTTGGCTAAGAGTCCAAGGAGAGATAACAAACCAGTTGTTATGTCAAAGATCAGGAAGGAAGCCAGGGTCAGGAACAGATCGGTAATAAATAAAGACCTGCCAATATCTATATTTGAATATTTCTTAAGTATCAAAGCAACTATGTCCGTGCCACCGGTTGAAGCTCCAATGTTAAACAGAATGGCAGCGCCGACTGCCGGCAATAGAACTGCAAATGCGAGTTCCAGTACGGGCTCATTGGTAAGGGGACCTTTTAAAGGAAAAAGATATTCTAATAAACTTAAAGAAGCAGACATTAAGATACTTCCGTAAGCAGTTTTATTACCAAAGCTCCTTCCTATTACCAAATACCCAACAACCAGCAGTATCATATTAATTACAAAAACAACTGTACTGGTGCTGATCTTTGGCCCTAAGAGGCTGCTTAATAAAATAGCTAAACCTGTAACACCGCCAATGGAAAAATTATTGGGAAATTTAAAGAAATATACTCCCAAAACCACTAATTCCACACCTGCAGATATCAGTAGATATTCTTTTAAATTGTCAACGAGTTTCTTTTTCAGTTCCACAAGGTCCTCCTTCGGGAATACCCAGAGAGATATCCTGAAACGGTAACATATTTAACCTGTCGTTTTTGGATAAGCACTGTGGTATTTATCATCTGTATTTCATTAGGCTTTCATTCACCGCTGATTCAAAATGGCTTTAAGCCCTAAAATAGTATGATAGTAACCTCTTAAAAAGTCAAGAGAGAATAAGGAATTAGGATAATAAATTCATCAGTAACACGACCATAGATTATGTAAGAAATTTCCTGGAATAATAAAAGAACCGATAACACATATAAAGAGGTGCTCTTGGTTTTAAAATAAGAAAGTTAACTGATGCATTGTATTACATTTCCTGAAGCCCTTGTTGCTGAGAAGTAATAATGCCATCAATAATTGATATCAATTCTTTGCAATATTATATACCAATACGATTTTAGACATAGAAATAGCGCCTCTATGATGCGGAATTATAAAAAGAGATTAATCGAGTTTCCTACATAGAAATGCTCCCCATACAGTAGACAGTTTTAATATTTTATCTGTCTGCCATACGAGAAGCACATCAAATTTCGAAACAATCTTAATTTAATTCGTCATTTGATTTACAGTTTTATATTTGTAAATTTTTTCAGCATGATTTTGTTCTTCTGTTTCGATATCGTTTAGAAGTTTTCTTACATCAGAATCCCCAAACTGGAAAAGGTCAAAATTATAGGCAGATGCAACGTATTTCTCAGTAGTGATGGCATCTGTACATAAAAATGCATCACTATCTTTATCATCCTGTTTAAAGTTTCCAACATAAGTTGCTGATGGATTATAGTCTTTACCTGCTGAGTTTTTAGAGTTTACGGAAGGCACGGTTCCATTAAGAAGCTGATCCAGTGAATCATAGTGTTTTTGTTCCTCTTTTTTGATAGAGTCAAATAGATTTTTTAACTCAGTATCTTTTGCAGCATTCTCATTTTTTGTATATTTATCAATACACAATTTCTCCTGATCCTGTAAATCTTTAATAATAAAGCGCTCTTTCTCTGATGTGCAGGCATACTAGGTGAAATCACTCTTCATTAATAGGAATATTATTCTCTATCTTTCCAGGCAGGCAGTTTCTTCATTGTACGGATTGCAAGTTCATGAGCGGCCTTCTCGTGAATACCTTGCGTTCTTATAAGAAACTCAGTAGTGCCCTTAAGTTTTTCTTCATAGGATTGAAGTGTACCGTCGGGTCTTGCACAATAAATACAGTAATCTTTACTTTCATCCTTTAGTGGATAGTCATCAGTTGCATTCCACAGGAAATACAAATTTTCATAGATACTCCAATCTGTGCGCTTAGCACATAGTAGTAATTAGTTCAAATTATCAAAACATTCTAATGCCGGTACGAGACAATGGCTGATTCCCTGGAAACCGGATATGGCAATTGTCATAACGATGGAATCCCTGATTTCCTCTCTTGTTGCACCGGCCTCTCTAGCCATAGGTACATGGGCAGTTACAGCCGCGGTATCTCCTTGAGATGCTTTTATGCCAATAAAGATTAGTTGTCTGGTTTTATTATCTAAGGTTCCTTTAGTTCCTATAGTAGCGAGAAGGTTATTATAAGCACTAGCAATTTCAGGGGATTCCTTTAGGAACACCTGAAAGGGGTTAACATTGTTCATAATTATTTGCTCCTTTCAAAAGGGTCGACGCCAAGTTTTATAAGCTCCTGCATACCAAGCTCAGTGATTTCATATTCTTTTGGAGTATTCACGTTTTGCTCGAACCATCCGAGCTCCACTAGTTGGTGGAATAACCGATTCCCCAGGGTTCCACCAAGATGTTCATAACAGCACTTGGCTTTCAACTGTACTGATCTTTTTGACGGCATATATCCGTCCTCCCTTCTACATAATTGTAGTATTTTAAAGTTGATTCTTAAGAGATATATGGTAATTCCTTAGCCTTACGCTAACAGTGAAACAAAGGCGTCCGTCAGAGCAGATTTATAGGTAGCAATAACACTGCCTTCTGGTGCAAAGACATCACCGTTTAAGAGATAATGGTGTATAAGGCCAATCCACATATTAAAGAGTACAGCAGGAGAAATCGAAGTTTTCCTGTTCTTCTCAAGGACTCTGCTAAAATGCAGAGATATGGCTGACTGGACGATAATAAAGGTATCTCTTACCTCCTGGGATAACATACGGCTCTCAATGACCAGTCGGGTGTAGAAAGCCTCGTATTCAGTAATAGCATCTAAGTGGGCGATTAGTAATTCCTTCAGAGAAGAACTGGATTCTGAGAGTTCATGGGTACGTAAGGCTATCTTACTGCAGAAATGGTTTACCACCTCTGCTATAAATTCTTCCTGTGTATTAAAATGCAGAAATACTGTTCCGTGTGACACTCCGGCAGCTTTGGCTATATCAGACATTCGGGTATTTAAAAAACCCTGACTGGAAAAAATATCGAAGGCAGTATTGATTAGTAATGCCTTTGTCTGTTCTTTTTTTAACTGCCGTGCAGTTGGTTTATTATTCAATATACTGACCTCTCAATCACTGACTGTATAGTCAGTATATTGCAGAGCAAAGAGGTTGTCAATATTTTTGTAAAAATATTTCATTTCGTTTGCTTTTATGATAAAATATTTCAAAAACCAGAGGCTTAGATAGAATTTGGTAATTTATAAATAAATAGCCGGAATATAGATATTTTCGAGGCTTTGTTATCAGAAAAAAAATCATGACTAATTAAGAAGAAGTGAATGAGAGGGATACAATTATGCAATACCTGACAGGGTTCAACCTTCCTACTCAATATGATATGGATATATACGGATTAACCTCAGCTTATCCTTTTGGCGTGTTGTATTTTAAAGAATTAAATCATATATCCTTTGACCGGATAACAATATTTTATGGAGGTAACGGCAGCGGGAAATCAACTTTGTTAAATCTGTTATCTGATAAGCTAGAGCTCCCTAGACGAACTACCGTTGACAGAACCAAAGAATTTATTGACTTTACCAGAAAGTGCAGTGTAAGTCTAAATACAGAGGAGGGTGTTAAAAAGATACCTTCCGGAAGTAAGATAATTACCAGCGAGGATATAATAGATGGAATTCTTGCTCAAAGAAAAGAGAATAAATCAACAGGAATTAAGCAGGAAGAATCCTATGAAGAATACAACAATTTAAAATACACACCTTTTCAATTCACCTCTATTGCAGACTTTGACCAGCTGAAGAAAGTTAATCAGACCAGGTCTAAAACCGCAACAAAATATATCAAATTGAATGCAGGGGAAAAGACCAGAGAGTTCTCTAACGGAGAAAATGCACTTCGATTTTTTGATAAGGAGTTAACACCTGGTAATGTCTATCTTCTGGACGAGCCTGAAAACAGCCTATCCCCTAAGTATCAGTATGAACTGACGAAACTTTTATTCGATTTGACAAGATTCTTCGATGTTCAGTTTGTGATAGCCACGCATTCACCTTTCGTACTGTCCCTTGAAGGAGCCCGTATCTATAATCTGGATGAAGAGCCGGTAGAAATCAGAAGATGGGAGGAACTTGAGAGTATCAGGTTTTATCATGATTTCTTTTTGAAAAGAAATCATCTATTTTAGTGTATTGTGCCTCAAATGGTGAATAGTTATAAATATTTACAGCATTTACAAGTGTATAATCTATTAAAATATAATAGGCAGTAACCGATATATTAACCATACAGGTGCTATATATGTTAACAGCACTAGAGTCATTGATTGAATTATAAAACTGCTAATATGATATTCACTTGAAATGACAGTCGCAGCAGATAAAACGTGAAGTTAAATATAATATAGTGAGTAAGAAAGGTGAATTACCTATATGAGACAGTTACTGCAAGATATTATTGATACCGCAAATAGCTATACTGAAAATTTAAGGAATACGGCAATTATGATTATTCTATCGAAAGCTTAGAAATGGTTGATCAACATATTCAGGAAATGGGACAGTATGATTTAACTGAAGAAATGAATTATAATATTTGTTCTATGGTAGGATGCTACATATTTGAAACAACCAGAAAAAATTATGGTGGAAAGTATTACTGGATAAAAAAAGAGGAACAGCCGGTGTTGGTAGCAGGAGAACCTGATTTTACCGTCAGTATTAAAGGATGGGAAAAGGTAAAAGACCGTCTGCTGAATGGAGAAGAAGATAATATTCCCTTTTATATTGCCGGATATAAAGAACATGTCAATATAGGTTTGAATAAGAAAGGTTATACCGTTACCATTGTATAAAGAGTAAAGTGAAAATTTAAAAGGTATCAAAAGTAGAGCAGTTCGACAATGATATAAGGTCGAAGTGCTCTGTTTGCTGTAAGACCAGAATTTTATGATGAGAAATACCTTTCTGCTTTAGTAATATAATATATTCTAAATGAGTCAGATATAGCAATATAGTATGAGTGAAAAACTGCCTTCTAACACTATAGCAACCAGTTGTATAAAAATTGGTAAAAATACTGAATTATACATAAATTTACTGATATAACCACAGAAAAGGGTAACTTTGGAAAAATGAAGATGGGTCTAAATACCCATAAGAAATATGTCGAGAAGTGTTGAAAAAAATATTATAATAGGTTAATAAATTTGCTTGCGAAGCAAACTATAAAAGCCGAGTGATGACAAAAATTAATGTTTCTAAGGAGGGCATATGCCAAGCAGTGTATTAGTAGTAGATGATGCTATTTTTATGAGACGTGCAATAAGAGAAATGTTGGAAAAGAACGGCTATGAAGTAATTGGAGAAGCAGAGAACGGAAAAGCTGCCATACAGAAATATAAGGAGTATAAACCTGATATTGTTACGTTGGATATAACAATGCCGGAAATGTCAGGAAGTATGGCCTTAAAGGAGATCATGAATCTTGATAAAGATGCAAAGGTAATTATGGTTACTGCCATGGGGCAGGAGGAGTTGGTAAAAGAAGCAATTATAGCAGGGGCCAAATCCTTTATCGTAAAGCCATTTACAGAAGAAAAGTTAATACAGGTTTTACAAAAAATCACATAAAGAGGGGCTTTTATGGATTACAACAATGATTCTTTGCTAGACATATTCTTATTCGAAACTGATCAACTAATTGAACAATTAGAGGGCAGTATGCTGACCAGTGAGAAAGAGAACGACTATTCAGCTGAATTTGTAGATGAAGTATTCCGTATTATGCATACAATAAAAGGTTCCGCCGCCATGATGATGTATGAAAGCATCTCACTTCTGGCTCATTCTATGGAGGATTTATTTTATTATGTGCGTGGAAACAGCAATTGCAACATTAACCACTCCAGGCTAACAGATCTGATACTGGAGGGGATTGACTTTATTAAGTTAGAAACGGATAAAATAAAGCAGGGAGTATCCGCTGATGGTAATTCCTCTGTCTTAATATCCAATATTCAATCATATCTAATAAGCTTAAAAGAAGATTCAAACAAGGTAGATACAAAAATCACCAATCAAAATGATAATTCAAATTCTATGAACACCCAAAGTAAGGAAAAAACATATACATATCGAATAACGCTCAGTTTTGATGAAGGATGTGAGATGGAAAATATACGGGCATATGGTATAGTACACCATCTTAATCCCCTGGTATCAGAGCTGTATTATTATCCGGAAGAGATATTAGATGATGATACTACTGCCATGAAAATCAGAAATGATGGCTTTCTTATGTGTCTTAGAACAGAAATGGAGCCGGATGAAATCGCTGTATATATCGAAAGTGTTTCTTTTAAGAAGTCATCTGAGATTCACATACTGGATACCTCCGTCCTGAGTAGATATTGGTCTGAATTGCTTTACGATATGAAAGCAGAAGAACTAAGAAATGAGGAGTATCTTAACACGGAAGCTATCAAAGAAGAAGCAGAAGAACTAGAAAAAAGAGTAGAAATAGCTGAAATTTTAGATGAAACAGAACTAGCTGAAACAGAAAAAGCTAAAACAGAAAAAGCTGAAAAAGAAAAAAATATAGTACTAGATACAATAAATGAGTCAGTTAAATTAACAGCAAAAACATCAACAGCAACAGCAACAACATCAACAATTAAAGAAGCAACGAAAGAACCTGTAAGAGAAAATAGTAATGGAAATACCCAGAGTCTAATCAGTGTTAATGTTGGTAAACTTGATAAGCTCATGGACCTGGTAGGCGAAATGGTTATCGCTGAAGCTATGGTTATAGAGAATTCCGATTTGAAAGGGCTTGAGCTTAACAGCTTTCATAAGGCCGCCAGACAACTAAGCAAAATAACAGATGAAATACAGGATATGGTTATGTCCATCCGAATGGTTCCTCTGGCAGCAACCTTTCACAAAATGCAGCGTATTGTAAGAGATATGTGCAAGAAATTGAATAAGAAGGTTAATCTTAACGTTATCGGTGAGGAAACAGAGGTAGATAAGAGCATTATAGAACACATTTCAGATCCTCTGATGCATCTGGTAAGGAATGCTCTAGACCACGGGATTGAAATGCCCGAAGACAGAATTGTAAAGGGTAAGAATCCTGCCGGAACCATAATGCTGGAAGCCAAAAATGCTGGCAGCGATGTACTGGTTATCATTAAAGATGATGGTAAGGGCTTAAGCAGAGAGAACCTCTTAAGAAAAGCCAGAGAGAAAAACCTGCTTACCAAAGCAGCAGAAGAGTATAGTGACAAAGAGGTATTTGGGCTTATAACCTTACCCGGTTTTTCCACAAAGGATGAGATATCCGAATTCTCAGGCAGAGGTGTGGGAATGGACGTTGTAACAAAGAATATTGAAATGGTGGGCGGTTCCATATCCATTGAAAGTGCAGCCGGTAACGGAACAACCATAACCCTTAAGATACCTTTAACCTTGGCTATTATAGATGGTATGAATATTAAAGTTAAGAACAGTTATTATACACTTCCGACTATTGGTATCAGAGAATTTTTCAGACCTGACATGAAAGATATCATAATTGATCCTGAGGGCAATGACATGATAATGCTTCGGGGCAACTGTTATCCAATTGTAAAGCTTTATGAGTATTTTAAAGTAAGCGGCGGCTACCGAAAATACGAAGAAGGCATAATGATTATGATAGAGCATGATGACAAAGTTATCGGTATTTTTGCGGACGAGCTTTTAGGACAACAACAGGTTGTAGTAAAGGCAATGCCGGAATATATAAGAAGATTGAAACGAATTAAGGGACTTGCGGGGTGTACCCTCTTAGGGGATGGAAACATCAGTCTGATACTGGATGTGTCCTGGCTGATTAATATTTAGTATCAGCATGAACTTTAAGTGTGCCTGCAGCATTATTCATGAAAGGAGCAGGGCTAATGGAAAATGTGACAGATGAAATCATGGAATGGGAGGAGGATACACAAAAAGGAAGATATTTGACTTTTTTGCTGGGTAAAGAAATCTACGGAATAGAAATAAAGTATGTAACTGAAATCATAGGTATGCAGGTAATTACGGAAATGCCGGATTTACCTGATTATATTAAGGGAATTATCAATCTTCGAGGGAAAATTATTCCGCTTATGGATGTAAGACTTCGCTTTCATAAAGAGCCGGTTGCGTACAATGACAGAACCTGTATTATCGTCATTGATATTGATTTAATAACCATCGGTTTAATTGTAGACAGTGTAGCAGAGGTACTTGCCATTGAGGAGCATAATCTGGTAGAACCCCCTAAACTTAATAAGAATTTTCAGAACAGATACATAAAAAATATCGGGAAATCTGATACGGACATCAAGCTTCTTCTGGATTGCGAGAAATTAATCTCGGAAACAGAAGCTATGGAAATTAATGAGGCATTATAACTTGCGGAGGGTGATGGAATGAAATTATTTAACAACTTAAAGGTTGCTGTGAAATTAATCATCGGTTTTGTATTGGTTGCTTTAGTTGCAGGAATGGTAGGAGCGGTTGGAATTTTTTATATTAATCAAATAAATACGCTGGATACTCAGATGTATGAAAGACATACTGCAACTATGGATGAAATAGCATCAATTTTAAGAGATTTTGGTTCAGAACGTGCGGGAGTACGTGAATTGCTAATCAATACAGGGGCAGCTGAAAGAGATGAGGTAATAGCAAACTTCACAGAGCTGGATAAAACAATTCAAGAAAATATGCTAAGTTTCAAAAACCAGTCCTATGATAAGGAGGTCCTTGAAGCATATGATAGCCTGGAAGAAGTATTTACAAGATTCTATACTTACAGGGATAATATCATAACAGCAGTGAATGCAGGAGATTTGGAGAAAGCAAAGACAAGCATCTTTACAGACGGTAAGAGTATTACCAAAGAGGTAGAAGATGCATGTAACAATCTGCTGGAATTAAAGATGAATCTAGCAAAAGATACTTCAGATTCCAATGACCGTGCAGCGAGCGGTGCCACTTTTACTATGTTAGCTATAATAGCTGCCGGAATGGTAGTAGCTGTAACACTTGGTATTTTCATTTCCAGGTTAATCAGCAAACCAGTTAATAAAATGGTGGAAGCAGCCAACAAACTGGCTCTTGGTGATGTAAATGTTAATATTGAGATTCACAGTAAGGATGAAATAGGAAGCTTAGCAGATTCCTTTGATAAAATGATCGCTAACATCAGAAATCAGGCACTTACAGCAGAAATGATGGCCGCAGGTGATTTGACCATTGAAGTTGAGGTTCGTTCTGAAAACGACCTGCTCGGCAAAAAGTTAGCGGAAATGGTAGATAGAAACAATGAAGTCCTGAATAAAATCGCAGTTGCTTCCGATGAAGTGACAGCCGGTTCCAAACAGGTATCAGATTCCAGTATTGCATTATCTCAAGGGGCAATGGAGCAGGCAAGTACCATTGAAGAGTTGACTGCATCTTTAGAAGAAATTGCTGCTCAAACCAGGTTAAATGCTAAAAATGCAAGTCAGGCAAATGATCTGGCAGGTGTGGCTAAGACCAACGCACTTCAAGGTAACGAACAGATGAAGGAAATGCAAAAGGCAATGGAAGAGATAAATATCTCCTCCTCGAATATCTCTAAAATTATCAAAGTAATTGATGAAATAGCTTTCCAGACAAATATTCTTGCATTAAATGCGGCAGTAGAAGCTGCTAGAGCAGGTCAGCACGGAAAAGGCTTTGCGGTAGTTGCAGAAGAAGTACGAAATCTTGCGGCGAGGTCAGCAAATGCAGCAAAGGAAACCACAGATATGATAGAAGGTTCTATCAAAAAAGTAGAAGCAGGTACTAAGATAGCAGATGAAACCGCTTCTGCCTTAAATAAAATAGTGGAAGATGTAACGAAAGCAGCTACCCTGGTAAGTGAGATTGCAATGGCTTCCGATGAACAGGCAGCCGGTATTGAGCAGGTTAATCAGGGAATAATGCAAGTATCAGAAGTGGTACAGATTAACTCCTCAACCTCAGAGGAAACAGCAGCCTCCAGTGAAGAATTATCAGCACAGGCAGAATTGTTAAAAGATTCTATCAGCAAATTTAAATTAAAAAGCCTCTATGGAAGTTTTTAATAAATTATAATAAGAAGTCGGTTGAAAATTCCAGATTTTCACCGGCTTCTTTCATTAATTAAGGTAAATTAAGATTATATTATTTAGATAACGCTGGTAAAGATAATCGTAAATTGCTATAATAGTACCCGAAGATTTGATAGTAAGGAAATAGGAGATCTCTAAATCGTTATATTATTATTTATCAGTAAGTATGGATTGGATGTCCGGAAAAGAGGATTGGATGAAAGAATACCGATTAAATGAAATAGAGAACCTGAAGATTCACGGAAGAACAGCAGGAGAATTAAATCCCTTACCATTGTTTTGGACGGGAAGCGGTATCGAGTTAAATGTTAGTGGTTCCGAGCTGTGGATTGAAGTGGAAGCAGGTTATAAGGAATATGAACCCTGGCTGGGATTTTGGGTGAATTCAATACCTGTGAGCAGACAGATGCTTAATAGTGAAAGATACTGGATCTGTGTATTCCGTGGTATGAATGCAGAGAAGGTTAAAAATATCCGTATTATCAGAGAAGTACAGGCCATGAGCGGGGATCCTTCCAGTTATCTGGTAATACATTCTGTTAAGACAGATGGTGAATTTCACGCTCTTGAGGAAAAGCCTTATAAGATAGAATTTATAGGCGATAGTATAACCTCCGGGGAAGGTATAGTAGGAGCAAAAGAAGAAGAGGATTGGATATCCATGTGGTTTAGTTCGACGGATAATTATACTGCCTATACCGCTAATGTTCTTAATGCAGACTACCGGGTTATATCTCAGAGCGGTTGGGGAGTACTTACCAGTTGGGATAACAACCCGGACTGTAATATACCGCAGTATTATGATAAAGTATGCGGTCTGTTAAAGGGAGACATCAATGAAAAATTAGGCGCTTTTAAGGAGAATAATTTTAGTGCCTGGCAGCCAGACATCGTAGTCGTTAATCTAGGTACCAATGACGGTTCCGCATTTATACAGCCCGAATGGCGCGACGAAGCGACAGGAAGACAGCATAAGCAGCGCATGAACAGTGACGGTACTTATCACATTGAGGATATGGATACCTTCAAAGAAGCAGTAATAAGTTTCTTAAAGAAAATTAGAAGTTATAATCCCAAGGCGCAGATAGTTTGGGTATATGGTATGCTTGGCATTCCTATGATGCCCTATATCTATCAGGCAATTGATACTTATAAAATGAGAACCAAGGACAACCAGGTGTCTGTATTTCAGCTTCCCAATACCAATGATAAAACAGTTGGTTCCAGATGGCACCCGGGTAAATTATCCCACGAGAAAGCAGCGGAAGAATTAAGTGGTTATCTCAAAGAACTTATGAATAATTGAGAGAAATAATGCCAGGGTGTGTCTGAAAACTTATTGTACCGTTCTGAATGCCCCACTTTGCGGCATGTTGCGTTGCAATTTTGGGAACGTAACACCACTACGTCCCCAAAATCGCGCCTTGTTGTTTTACGCAAGTTGCCTCCCACAAAGTGGAACCTCCGGACCGACACAAGCAGTTTTCAGACACACCCTAGTACAGCTTGCGTGAAATTTATGTAAAGTAGTACTAGATTAATTAAAACAATTGTGATAATATAATTCCATATTTCGAAAGGGTATTGGCGTGGCGATGGAGCCGGCAGTACCCTTTTTTGTGGGTAAATATAAAGGAATATTTTGGATGGAGCATTGCCAAAAGTTCAGAAAGAGGTTATATGGATAAAGGTAAATTATTAAAACAAATACTGTTGATTGGAGTTGGGAACGTACTAATAACAGGTGCGGCCTTTCTGGGAGAGAGTTCTTTATCAAAAGAAGCGGCAATTCTAATTGCGACATTGCTGATATTTCTATACACCGGATTAATACTTTATTTCATGAATAAAAGAAGCAATAAGCTGCTTGCTGAGATTATAAGGGTTCTGTATAGATTTAACAGCGGTGACTTTACCGCAAGAATTCGTCTAAAGGCAAAGGATAAGGAAACAACACAGATAATCAATGACTTTGACAACCTTAGGGATATGTTGAATACATGGATTTATGGACTTTTACATTCCGCTGTTGCAGTAAAGACTTCAGCCCTTGAGATTACGGCAGATACTGAGAGGACTACAGAAGGCATGGAGGAACTTAATATCTCCCTGAATGAAATCAGTCTATCCTTTGATGAGACCTCAGCTATGCTCTTTGATGTATCAAAGGCAGCTGATAGTCTGTCTGTCAGTGGTGCTGATATTGCAAGAAGCAGTACCGAAGTAGTTGAGAGTGTACGTCTGGCGAAAGAAGCTGCTGTGGACGGCGGAGCTGCTCTTGAGAAAATGTCTGAATCCATGTCAGTAATACAGACAGAAGTTACGGAAGCCTATGATAAGATCTTACATTTAGAGCAGGTCTCAAGGGAAATCGGGAGTATAACAGAAGCTATTTCTTCTATATCAAAGCAGACTGGCATGCTTGCCTTAAATGCGTCCATTGAATCAGCCAGAGCTGGTGAATATGGCAAAGGGTTTGCCGTTGTGGCAGAGGAGGTGCGTAAACTGTCTGATGAGACCAAGGAAGCTACCAGTAGAATTAATGAACTTATTATAACGGTTCAAAATGAAGTCCAGGCAGTAGTTGGTTCCATAGAAGCTGCAAAAGATCATGTATTTAGCGGTGCGGAGGTTGCTGCACTTGCAGATGAGAGACTTAAGAATATTATGTCGGTTACCGGTAAGACCCTTGAATACATGGAAAGTATATCGACAGATGTTAGAGAACAGTCTGAAAAGACAGATATCATATCAAGAAATGCACAGGAGGTTGCTGAGAAAGGTCATAGCGGAACAGCTTCTGTTCAGGAAATCTCATGTGTTATGGAGAACCAGGCAGAGGATGTACAAAAGACAAATGTGTCGACCCATAAACTGCTGGATATTTCAGAAAATCTTGAAAAAGTAATGGAACGCTTTGACAATAACCTTGGAGAGCAGATGATTAAAATCTGTGAAACATTAGCGGAGCTTATAACAGAAGGTGAGAAGAGAAACCTGCCGGTAACAGATGAAAGGCTTGAAGAACTGAGGAGACATTACAACTTGGCAGAATTTCATATAACAGACGCCAAAGGGAAGGTGGTCTTAAGTACCTCCGGTTTTCATGGTTTTCAATTCAGCGAGAAAGAAGGCACACAGACCTATGACTTTACCCGAATGTTAAAGAATCCCACTTTAAAAATAAACCAGAAAGCTGCTTTTCGAGATATCGATAACAGATTATTTAAATACGCCGGTGTTGCTTTACCTGAGGGAAGAGGAATAGTACAGTGTGGTCTGGATGCTTCAAAGCTTACGGAATTTGCTGAGGTTTAAGAAAGTAGCTACTGTTTATCAAAGCGCAGGATAGAGCTATCATAAAGGAATCAAAAAGAGAGCATTCATCGGAAAATGCTCTCTTTTTTTGTGATGACGAAACATATAGGATTTAATTTACATTCAATAAATTAAGATTTAATTTCATAGTATTGTTAGCATCGCTTTTTCTATGAAATAGTTTTGGTCTGCCTTGTTTTACTACCATATGCTGATAGAAGTTTTCGCAGTTTTCATATCTTTCGGAGGTAATCCAGCTTGCAGGTGCTTTTGTGTTATAATCTATTAAATCTAAGTATAAATTTGTGCTGCCAATATACATATAGGTATCCTCCTTTATTCATTTGCCGAACGCTGTATTAACATTTACTGTGTCTTTATTATATATAAAAATTGACTTTTTGTATATAATCTGCTAGTCTGAATATAAGGTATAAAACTTGTATCCACAGCACAAAACAAACATTCTATTAACACATCAAATAATTACAGAATTATGGATATTGACCTAGGGGGAAGGCATTAATGGCAGTGCGTTTCTGGGAAATGTATGAAGAAACCAGGGAACAGTTTAAACTAAATATAGTTGCTGGGAAAGCCGGAATGGACACAGTTGTAAGTTGGGTTCATATGCTGGAGGATGAGACCATTGTCTCCAGATTTCACGGAGAAGAGCTGGCTATCACAACAGGAATGAAAGCAGATCAGCCCGACTGGCTTTTAAAGGTAGTTAGAGAAATGTCCCAGGAGGATTGTGCCGGAATCATAATTAATACAGGCATGTACATGGAGAAGATTCCGGAGGAAGTTATAGAGTGGTGTAATGAGCACAATTTTCCTATACTAGAGATGCCCTGGGAAATCTCCATAACAGAGCTTATTCAGGATTACTGTATGCGAATAATTGATCAGAAGCAATTTGAGAAAAAAATAAGCAATGCTTTCAGGGAAGTTATTCAAGGTCGTTTTAAAGAAGCGGATGTCCGGCAGGTATTAGGAGAGCGGTATGATATTGAAGGTACCTTTCAGACTTTTTGCATATTCGTTAGAAAGACAATGGAGGATGAACTATCCTATAATCAAGCGGTAATAAAACTGGAGAATTTGTTTGGTTTATGGAAAGGTAATGATAAAATAAATGCTTCTTATGGTCTTATAAGAATGGAGGATTTTCTTGTTCTGATTCTAAATAACAGAAAGGAAAAATTCTACACTGAGCTGCCGGAACTTATTTTGCAGAGCTTTGCCTCCTTCTCCAGAGAAAAGAGGTTCTATCTTGGTATTGGACCCAGGGTGATTCATCTTGAGAACCTTCCTACCAGTTATAAGAGAGCCAGAACAGCAATGAAGATGTCCCTTGGTACCGGTAGGGAGATGGTTAACTTTGAGGAAATGGGCTTTTTTAAGTTACTCTTTTCTATTGATGATACCGACATTCTGATAAGCTACGCCAATGAGATATTAGGCTCCTTGGAGGAATATGATACTTCTCATGGCTCAACTTATGTGGATACCTTAAGAAGCTACATCAGAAATGACAGAAGCCTTATAAGGGTGGCAGAGGATACTTTTACCCATAGAAATACTGTCAACTACCGCATCCAGAATATCAAGAGGATCCTTAAGTGTGAGCTTAAGGACAGCGAAGAATTATTTCCTTATCAGGTTGCTTTCTATATAAGAGATATGTCAAAGTAGAAATAAAAAAAGCTCCTTCACTTTCAAGAGAAGTTTCGTGAAAGTGAAGGAGCTTTGTCATGATTACTATAGATTATCGGCTATAAATTCTTTGATCAATTCTAAAAGTTCAATACTCCAGAAAGAACCTTCATGGGGCGCACCTTCCACACAGACAAGTGAAGCATTTGCTCCTGCATCGGATAGACGATGATACATAAGTTCACTCTGGGAGTAATCCACCAGTGTATCGGCATTGCCCTGTAGAATTAAGAAAGGAGGATAGGACTGGCCTTCCCTAATATGGTTCACCGGATTAATATCCATAAGTTTCTTAAGATTCTCAGGTGTATCCTCGCCTCGTAAACCTTCAAATATCTTCTTCATATTTTCCTCCAGATTAGGAAGGTTATCAAGGGCGAAGGTTAAATCCGCTGGTCCAAAACAATCCACTACCAATTTCACAGAATCTGAATACTCATCGTATTCCTTTGTTTTATAGCGTGACTCATCGCCTGTAAGCCCTGCCAATAACGCAGTGTTACCGCCAGAGGAAGTACCCCAGATGCCAACTCTGTCAGGGTCGATCAGATATTGAGACGCATGTTTTCGTAAGAAACGGATTCCTGTTTTGACATCTTCCAGAAAGGCCGGGAAGGGGTGTCCCTCCAGGCTGTTTCTGTGCGTTAAAGTTGCAACCACATAACCCTCTCTGGCAAATTGAGCCAACTGAGGAAGCTGATAATAAACATCCGGTTGTGTCCAGGCACTGCCTTGCACAAATACGATCAAAGGATAGGCAGGTTGTATCGGTGATACATCTGATTTCCAAGGAGCTAGTATCTGCATCTTTAATTCTACTCCCTGGGCAATAGAATATATTACATCCGGAATCATAATAGCCATACCTTTTAGTTCCGGATTACTTTTGATGGTCTTTACCTCTTTGTAAGACATACGTATTCCTCCTGAAGCCTGATTTATAATAGTAATAGTAATTTAAGAAATTTATTTAATTTTATCATATTTTTCCAAACATCACAAGAAATATGCTCAAAAGCTTCTATTTCTGGGTGTTATGAAAAGATAATTTTATAAGTTTCTTGGGGCAGGTGTCAGCACATTCACCGCACAGGATGCATTCGCTGTTGTTCATATTGTTGAATGATACCATCTCCTGAACCTCTAGACTCATTGGACATTTCCTGGAACATTGTTTGCAGCTGATGCAAGCAGAAGAATCAGCGGTCAGCTTAAGAGAAGGGATAGGAAGATGTTCTTTAAGCTTCGTTCCAAGAATCATAAAAGGAGCCATCCAACAGATAGAATGACACATACCCCTTTTGCCCAGAAGCAAGGCTAATACTGCAATGAGAGCAAGAATAAAGAAATAAGTGATAAGGCCGGACATCCCGGCAGCTGAAATTCCATGCTCTGTCATATAAAGAAATCCACAGAATGTACACCACCAGCAGTTAGAAAGGCAGCCAAGATACCAAGTAGCCAGGGAACCCAAATAAAGTATTTAATCAGGTTAATATTTCTATGAGTAATTCGCTTGTCAACTACGGGAAACAGGCATTCCTGAAGTCCTCCCGCCGGGCACACCCAACTGCAGAAAGCCCTTCCAAATAAAAGGGAGAATAGAAAGAGAGAAGCAAAGGTAAGGAAGCTACCGGAAATAAAACTGTTTTTTGGAAATATGGTGACACCGGATGAAAATTTAAAACGTATTGGTGCATTTAGAGAACGGCAAAATAAAAATGCTGAGATAATTAAATTATTTAAGCATAATCTGGAGCAGGTACTTTCGGAAGATGAAGACCACCTGTACTACTATCTGACAGTTCTTTTTGGTGAAAAGGTGTACAGGGCCTATCTGGACTGGGCAGCAGAAGCAGAGACTTTATTAAGGGATTACAATAGACAGAAAGCTTCTATGAAGAAGAGTACATCACAAACTGTTACTAAGGAATAGAGAAAAAGTCGGCCCTCCGACATAGCACATCTGTAAATAGATGCCATTACCGGAGGCTGCAAAGTTTTGGGCGTTATTCCCACTCTTTCTGTAGTTCATAGTTCCAAGCAACAGAATATGGACTGTCTGTCTGTTCCACTAACTCTTGGTACACCTGATAACGGGCATAGCTCTCAGAGGTTTCATCAGATATATCATCATCATTCCAATATTGAAACCCATAGAGATAGCTGTCTGTCATCTCATCCCAGGAATCATAGGTTTCCTGTAATTTCTTTGCGATAGCAAGACTTTTGTCCATTGCTTCTTCATAAGTATAATAATCGGCAAGGTAATACCAGGCAGAAAGCTGCATGGCTCTGGATAAATCCCAGGCAAGAATTGCATTGTCACCGTAATTAGCCACAGCATCATAGAGTCTAAGGTAATAAGCTCTGTCACTATCTGTATAAGAACTATCAGATAATACTTCTACCAGTTCTTCCCTTGTATAGTCTGATAAACTGTTCTCCTTGTATTCTTCCAGTAGCGCAGCATTGTGACCACCCTCCTCCAATAACCAGTTTAAGGTATCATCTGCAGTGGTTCTGTCTGTAACCTCCCAAGATTCCTTTAATCCGCTCCTAATCATTTGAACATTAAGGAGATTTTTAGTGCCATAACCTCCAATAAGATTTATGTCACCGTCATTTAGAGTCGTAATAATTGCATAGGTAGCATTAAACCAACGTAATGTATCGGATAGAGTATCTTTATTAACCGTAACCTCTACAGGTGTTTCAGCATTGGAATCCGTTCCATTACTGTTACTGCAGCCTGATAATAAAAATACGATTAACAATAATACTGCTGTCAAACTTCTCTTCATTCTTCTTACCATCCTTTTTTATAAATGTTAAAGGTTAATGTTACCAAAATATCCCTCTTAAATAAAGTGGGAAATAAGTATGGTTATAACGACAAAACAAAACGAAAATCTACAAATGTATAATATGCACAAATAAAATAGTAATGAAACCGGTTGCATTATAATAAATGGTGTGATAGTATTGAAATACTGGATAAATAATACAGTATAATATACTAAATGCACAAAAATATTATATACCCAGTAATAGAGAGAGAAAGGATAAGTTATGGGAAAGCAAAAAGGTTTAAAAAGGATGGTGGCTGTACTATTAATGCTTGTATTGGTAATACAACCGCTGCCTGTAAGTGCAAATGAGGCAGCAGCCTTAATCGGCACAGAAGAGAAAGGGGAAATTCTATCAGATGTAAATACTGATGAGACTGCAGGTGAGGGGAACACCGCAGTAAACGTAGTCAGTGGATCCAGTATAACGAAAGTTATACCTGGAGCAGAAGAGATGGCAGCCAATGATTATGTACTGTATTTTGTTAATTGCGGTGCTGCCAATGTTAGCTCAGTGGCGAGCGGAGACCATATGGGTCTTTATCAATCAGTTACGGATAAAGCCTATGGTTTAGATATTACGGGCTACACTTGGGGACGTCAGCCTAATACTGCGAACTCCAATGCAGTTGCAGGAGGAACTGCTGCCAGTCTGAACAAGGAAGACACTTATTACTATACCGGGGCAATCACCTACGTATCCGGAGTCAGCGGTTTTTATTATGACTTTGAACTGCCGGATGGTTATTATGAAATAACAGTAGGTTTTAAAAATCCCTGGTCCTTTAGACCGGTTGATATTGTATTGGAGGGAACGACCTATACCAGTGCGTTGAGTCTTGAACAGAATAAAGTTGTCGAGAGTAAGAATGAATTGAGGGTTTCAGACGGACAGCTTAATGTATTTGTACATAACCCATCAAGAGCAGACAGCTATAAGGATCCATTAATCAATTATATTATCGTAAGGGCAGTACCGGACTATGATACGGCTTTACTTGAGGCCAAAATAAATGAAATCAGAAACAAAATTAATACTGCAACAGCTGCGGGAACGATCTTTGCAACAGAAGCTCTAAGCACAGAACTATATCTGGATGGTGGTGGTAAAGAAGATACCTTAGGAGATATGGAAATGAAAATTGCTGAAGCAGAAGCAATGATATCCTCCGGTGCTTTAAGTTTAGAGATTCGTGAGAAGTGTAATGAACTGGATGCCCAGTATGCATCCCTTAGAACCATAGAGCAATATGCCAGCTTTTCCGGAACAAGCGGCAGTGTATGGAAGGATACCAACGGAATTCCTATTCAGGCCCACGGCGGACAGGTACAAAAGATTGGAGAAAAGTGGTGGTGGTATGGAGAAGACAAGACAAAGGGTTACCGCAGTAACGGCATCAGTGCCTATTCCTCCGATGACCTGTATAACTGGAAGTTCGAAGGTTATATCATGCGATCTGTTACAACCAGAGAGCAATTAGATAACGATCCGTATTTTACCGCACTATACGGCAATCTGTCCTCGAAAGAAAAGGATAATATCTATCTGTGTATCAATAATTCCACTTCGGTTATTGAAAGGCCGAAGATGATCTATAACGAAAAAACACGGAAATATGTATTGTGGTTCCACGCTGACGGTCCAACAGTGGAAAGCCCTGGCGCCAATTATGCGGCGGCAGCTGCAGGTGTAGCAGTCAGTGATTCACCTTCCGGTCCTTTCCGATTTATAGACAGATACCGTCTGAATGTATGCCCGGAGGATCAGCTGACCGGAGCCTGGTATGAAAGTAGCAAGGGTTTTGCCAGGGATATGAATCTGTTTATTGATGATGACGGTACGGCATATATTATTTATTCCAGTGAAGAGAACAGAACCATGTTCATCTCAAAGCTGAATGAAGATTATACTTACCTTGCCACACCTGTTACAGAAGCCGTCCATGGAGTGGATTTCGTAAGACTCTTTCCGGGAGCTCAAAGAGAAGCACCGGCAGTGTTTAAATACGCGGGCAAGTATTATATGATTAACTCAGGTGCAACAGGCTGGGCACCCAATCAGGCACAGTACTGGGTAGCAGATTCCATCCTTGGCACCTGGACCAACGCCGGAGATCCCTGTGTAGGTGATACGAAATATACCACCTTTGACTCCCAGAGCACCAATGTAATACCTTATGATACGCAAAAAGGCCTCTATATCTATATGGGAGACCGCTGGTATGACAGTAATCTGGGAGATTCCAGATATATCTGGCTGCCTGTTGAGATAACCGCTAACAAAGAACTGCAGTTGAAAGCTTATACAGACTGGACGCTTGAAGAGCTGGCAGAACTTGCACCGTTACAGGTGAATACAGAGCTAAAGGACATCTATAACAGTATCGGCGAACTGCCTTCTAAGGTAAGCATAACGATCTATAGCAATGGCAGCGCAGAAACGAAAGAGGTGACTGTTAACTGGGATGTTCAGAACCTACTGCCTGCTGTAAAGACAAAGATTACAGGCACCTTAGCAGGTTATAGTCAGACAATTGCGGCAAATGTGCTGGTGATACCGGATACCTTAAAGTATTATATTGATTCCGGTGCAACAGCAGGCTCTGATCTCTATGATCTGATAAAAGACAAGGTAACACTTATGAATGAGACCTGGGATAAAGCATATCAGCCAGGCAGCTGGGGCTATTCCAGTATCCTTGAAGGAGAAGGTATAACAAATGCAGACATAGGCTATAAGAACAACACCAGCCGCGAGGCTTTTGAAAGCGGTTTCTGGGCAAAGACTGATAAAAGCATCCAATATATCCTTCCTCTAAAAGCAGGCAGTTATCAACTTCTGGCAGGTTTCCAGGAATGGTGGGGAACTACGAGAAACATAGGTTTATCGGTTTCCTATACACAGAATAATCAGGTAATAACAAAGACACTGGGTAATTTTACGAATAACGGTAAAAAGACCGTCAGTTATTTCTTTGATCTTCCCTTAGATGCTGATGTGACCGTTAAGGTATATGAATATACAGCAGGGCCGGATGTGATCTTAAGCTGGCTGGCAGTTAACGAAGCCTCAAGCGGAGAAGTATTGGCAGAAAAGACTCTGGCACTCACAGAGTTTACTACATATACGACAGAAGCCCTTGGAAGAAAAACAAATTACACGGCAGAAGAAACCGCAGCTCTCAACACTGCAATTTCTGAAGGCAAAGCGCTTATTGAAGCTGTCACCACCATTGAAATGGTAAGGTCTGCACTTTTAACAGCAAAGGATAATTTTGATAAGGTGTATGAGAATGCAGGGGATATAATTGTGGTACCCTTAGTGAAGTATGATTTTAACGAAAACCTTACAGGGACTGTGATAGAAGATAAGAGCGGTTCCGGTCATAATGGTAAGCTGTATGGTAAAGCAACCTATGTAACAGACCCGGTAAAAGGGCAGGTACTATATCTGGACGGAACCAGCGGAACCTATGGTGAAATACCAAAAGGGTTGCTTGACAATAAGAATCAGCTGACCATTGTAATGGATGTGAAGTCAAGTCTTACCGCCGGCAATTTCTTTACCTTTGGAATCGGTAAAAGCGATCAGAAGTATTTCTTTCTGCGAGCCAGAGGAAGTGAACTCTATAGTGCCATAACCAAGGCTACCTGGAGCGGCGAGCAGAAAATGAGCGGCAGTATAACCACAGGAGAATGGTCAAAGGTCGTTATGGTGATAGATGAAAATTCTATGACGATGTATATTAACGGACTGCTAGTAAAACAGGTAACCGGACTGACGGCTAAGATATCAGATTTTGGCTCAGAGGTACTGACCTATCTGGGCAAGTCCTATTACAGCGGTGACGGTTATTTCAAAGGATATTTTGATAATGTTGAAATATATGATAAGGCCTTTACCGCAAAGGAAATGGAGAATATCCTTGGGACAGAATTAATGACGGTACTTCCCACCGTAACAAAACTGGGAGAAGCACTGTCACTTCCTGATACCGTTAAGGTGAAATCTCAGGGTAAGGTACTGGATTGCGAAGTACTTTGGGATACAGTGCCGGAGGGTGCGCTTAGTACCATTGGCGATACCTATGAAGTAACGGGAAAGGTTACAGGAGTAAATCTAACGGTATCAACTACTCTGACCGTAATCTCCAGAAAACTGATGTATTATGTAGAAGGTAACAGAACTTCCTCAGAGACTTTTGATATTCTGAAAGAGAATTCACCTCTTATGGTCAATGCAGTACCGGATCAGAAGTATGACAGCTCCTGGGGATATACCAGTGATCCCGCAACAGAGATGAAGGGAAGGGTAACCCAGAGCACTGACCGCTATGAGAATGGCTGGTATTCTGTAAACAATAAGGATATTGTTTACCAGATGCAATTAGAGGAAGGAACCTATAAGCTTTCAGTCGGCTTTAGGGAGTGGTGGAATCAGTCTCGCCACATGAATGTAACCATTGAATACACAGATGAAAAAGGAAATCTTGTAACTACGAAAATTGCAGAGAACTTTGGCTGGAACCAGGTAAATGGAAATGTTCCTGCCAATGAGAAGACGAAAAATGCAGAAGGAGTCTTTACCCTGCCGGCAGATACGCAGGTAACTTTAAGAGTATCCAGATATGGCAGTTCTCAGGCGCCGGTCTTAAGCTGGTTTGCCTTAGAGCAGCTATCTACCAGTAAGATCAAAACAGCTACGATAACAAATGGTGAGAGTCTGAAAGACCTGGAAGGGAATACCTTGCAGGCACATGGCGGAAGTTTCTTCTATAAAGACGGAATATATTACTGGTTTGGAGAAAACAAAGCCCATAACGGTGCCACCTTTAACGGTGTCAGTGTATATTCCTCAAAGGATCTGCAGCACTGGACATATGAGAACGACATCTTGAAACCGGATTCAGCCACTGAGTTAGCAAGCTGTAAGATAGAACGACCCAAAGTCATCTATAATGAAAAGACAAAGAAATATGTATTATGGGGACATTGGGAAGAAGCCGGTAATTACAATCTGGGGCATGTTGTGGTGGCAGTCAGTGATACCATAACCGGAGATTATGAATATCTCGGTCATTTCGATCCTGGTAATCAGTCCAGAGACTTTACCGTATTTGTGGATGAAGATAAAAAAGCTTATCTGATTTCCTCTGCTAACAGCAATGCAGATCTGGATATTTATACACTAAACGATTCCTACACCAATGTAGAGAAGAAGCTGTATACCCTCTTTGCCGGTAAACGCCGTGAAGCTCCGGCTATCGTAAAGAAGGACGGTTATTATTACATGCTGACCTCCGGACAGTCCGGCTGGCAGCCCAATCAAGGCTACTATACCAGTACACAGGATATAACCAAGGCAGAGGGCTGGTCTGAACTGAGTAAATTCGGCAATACTTCAACCTTCTACTCTCAGCCTGCCAATATCCTTACCGTAAATGGAACGAGCGCTGCTACCTATGTCTATGTCGGTGACCGCTGGAACCAGAATGCCCTTGGTGATTCAAGATATGTATGGCTGCCCCTGGAGCTTGAGGCCGGAAAACTTTCCATGGACTATACAAGAGAGTGGAAATTAAATGCCCAGACCGGCGAGGTTACCAATGCGAAGAAAATAATCCTGTCAGCAGGAAAGGAAACGGCAGGCAGCAGTGAAGCGGAAGGCTATAGCGCAGCATTGGCTGTGGACGGTGATTATGATACTTATTTTGATACCGGTAAAGACAGTGTTCCCTACTGGTGGAGAGTGGATCTTGGAAGACAGTATAAACTTAGCGATATTGATATCAGCTGGAGATCCTGGAACGGTTCAGAGGTATGCTACAAATATATTGTGGAAGGAAGCAATGACAACAGTAACTATACGACAATTATAGATGCTACCGGTAATACCACTACCTCCTTTACCGCTCACTCCCTGCCTGGTACCTACCGTTATGTAAGAATTACCGTATCCGGGCAGATTAATGTTAATAATAATAACTCTGCTACCTGGTATCGTGGGATTCATGAGGTAAATATTTATGGAGAGGAAACACAGACTGTATCAAATCCCTTTGGTATTACTGCCACGCCTTTTAAACTGAGCAGTTCTAATAAGGTTAACAACGTAAACCTTGCCTGGTCCGCAAAGGAAAATGCCCTAAGCTATTATGTATACGGCAAGGAAGGCGAAGCAGGGGAATACAGCCTCATCTATCACGGTGCCGGTACTTCTGTAAAACTTTATGAGCTTGCTGTAGGCAAGAATTATTATTACAAGGTTGAGGCCTGGAACAATGGTGTTCTTCTTGGTGAAAGCAGCGAAGTAAAGACACAGACCACAACGGTTTCCGAAGGACTTTTAGAATACAGCAATTCTGTTAACGGTGCCATGACCACCTTAAGTACCCTAAAAGCAGGAGACACTTATTACAGATATGACTACGTCAGTGATGAAAGCGGTTTCTCAAAGCTTGAGGAATATACCTCCAAGGATTCGCTGAACTGGACTTATGTCAAAACCGTAATGGACAGAAACAGCCATACAGACCTTGCCTCCTGTAAACTGGAAGCTATTAATATTCGCTATGACAGCATTCACAATAAGAATATACTATGGGCCCATTGGGAGTTAAAGGACGGTTACGGTTCCGGAAAAGCCCTGGTTGCCTCTGCCACACCAGGCGAAAGCTTTACCGTACATGAAGTCTATAATCCGGAAGGAATCGCTGTAAGAGATATGAATTTTTTCATGGATGACGATGAAGCCAGAACCGGATACCTGATAACAGCCGGTAATGCAGCCGGTGAAGGTGCCAATGCAACGATGTATATCTTTCAGATGAATGATACTTATACGGGAATTGAAAGTATTGTTACAAAAATATTTGAGAATCAGTACCGAGAGGCTCCGAGCCTGGTGAAGAAAGATGGTTACTACTATCTCTTTACCTCACAGGCCGCAGGCTGGTATCCCAGTAAGGGAGCTTATGCCAGTGCCCTTTCCTTACAGGGACCTTGGAGTGAGTTAAGAAGTATCGGTAACAATTCTAATTATTCGTCTCAGTCCGGCGGAGTAATTTCTATTGAAGGATCAGCAGGAAAGAATTACTTTATGCTCGCACCAAGATGGGTGAGGGAAGAAGGCACGGCGGCTGCTTTGTGTCTGCCAGTTGCATTTGCAAACGGAGTCGCTACCTATGATTATTATGATAAAGTGCTATATAATCCCTTTACCGGAAGCCTAATACCGGAAGATAAAGGTGTATTATTATCAGAAAATAAACCCGCTATGGCATCTATTACAGCAAATGGCACCAAGACAGCAGTAAAAGCCAACGACGGTAATTATGATACTGCTTATGCAGCAGTAAAATCTCAGTGGCCCTTCTGGTGGCAGGTGGATTTAGGAAGCACTTACAGAGTGTCAGGACTTCAGGTGTCATGGTTTATGTATAAAGGTTCGGAAGGTTACTATCAATACCGGGTTGAAACCAGTGAGGACGGTGAGAACTGGACTGAAATACTGGATAAGTCTGATAACAAGACTTATGGTTTTACTGCGGATAACCTTACCGGAAAGGGCCGTTATGTAAGGCTTTCCGTAATCAATGCGGTACTTCATAATAATCCGAATAATTGGTATACACCAACTTTGTACGAAGTTAAGGTCTTTGGAAACAGCAAGACTGTAACAGAGGAGCAAGAGGAGAATCTAAGACTGGCAAGAGAAGCGGCAGAGGCCATTGATCTGGGCGAAGTAACAGGTATAACTAAGAATCTTATTCTGCCTGCCAGCGGATTGCATGGAGCACAAATCCAGTGGAACTCCAGTAATACAGATATTCTTGCTGAAGATGGCACAGTTACCCGCCCTAAAGCCGGTGCAGGTAATGCCAAGGTTAAATTAACTGCGTCTGTCAATGTAGCTGGTGAAATAGCTGAACGCCAGTGGGATATTGTCATTCTGGAAGAAGGTACAGATATAACACCAACTTTGGAACCTACTATAGTACCAACCGGTACACCTACAGTGGAGCCAACAATAACACCGACAGCAGAACCAACAGCAACACCCACAGACAAACCAACAGTTGAACCCACAGCAACGCCAACAGACAAACCAACAGCTGAACCAACAACAGCTCCTACAAATACACCAACAGCTGAACCAACAGAAGTACCTACAAGTACGCCGACTACAGAGCCAACATTTACACCAACTATAACTCCGACACCTACGGTTACTCAGGATAATAGCGTTCCACCTTATCTAGTAATAGAAACAAAGGTGAAAAATAAGACAGCAGATGTTGTGCTTGCATTTTCTTCAGAAAAATTACAGGAAGAATTAAAAGATTCCAGTAAAGAGAATCCGTATCTGTTAAAAATAACTCTTCCGGAAAAGGAGCTTATCGCACAGTTAAAGAGTGGTAAGACGAAACAGGTGCAGATATCAATCGTACTTCCCAAGGCCATAACAACAGACTCCAGAATCAAATGGGAGGATATTATTATGGATAAGAATTTATTGGAGAAGGCAAAAGAAAACAAGAAAGGATTGTCACTAGCGGTGAAGGATGAAAAGGGGGAAATCGTTTACCAGTGGAATTTTGATGCAGCCTCTCTTAAAAGTTCCAAACAGGCTGTGACGTCGATAAATACGTCTCTGGAAGTAGTACCCGCAAATACCATAGAGGGTGTTAACAAGCTACTGACAAAAGACACAAAGAATAAGCAGGCGGTTGCAGTAGCATTTAAACATATCGGCGTATTACCTGCACAGGCAGCGGTAAAGGTATATGTAGCAGATCAAAAGGGAATCAAAGCCGGTGATACTATATATGTATATCACTATAATGAAACGAAGGGCAGACTTGATTCTTTAAAAACAGGCAGCTACAAGGTCGATAAGAACGGATATATAACTATGAATATCTTAAGCTGCTCAGATTATATCCTAATGCCTCAAAAAGCAAGCGATAACATAACCAATTCATTAATCAAGCAGATTTCTGTTTCGGAGCAGCTAAGTATCAGCAAGGGAACCAATAAGAAAATAGAAGTAACCTTACCTGTAACCTTGGAGAAGACGAACAAAACAACAGATAAGACCTCAGCAAGTGCAGTCGGTGCAGTAACCTTTGAGTATTCTTCCCAAGATAAGGACATTGCACTGGTTAATGAGAAATCAGGGCAGGTAACCGGAAAGAAAAAAGGCAGTACAGTGATTCTTGTAAAGGTAACTTTATACTCGGGAGAAACAAAAACTCTGAAAGTTAAAGTTCAGGTTAAATAAAAAAAGCATAAATAAAAAAAGCATAAAAAAAAAGCATAAATAAAAAAAGGCATAAATAGAAAATACTTAAAAGCATACACGGATTTTTAAAATAGCAATTAAGCCTGTTAGGAAAAACCATTAGGATGCCTGCAGGCTTAATTGTTTTTCAGATTTACTCCCCCAATAGGTAATTAATCAGGCAATTAAACTGAGCAGCTAAACTGGAGGATGGACATTATGAGGCGTTTAATAAAAAAGTAAAACAATAATAATAGGTTTGAACCATGAAACTAAATTGTGAATAATTTAATTGACAACTACAGTACCTGGTGTTATATTTGTATATACAAACAAATGAGGTGATGATTTTGAAAAGTACAAATAATAACGAAAGTTATAATTGTAAATTGGATAGCTGTTTGTTCTTTTCCACTGCAAAGCTTGGAAGAAGCTTTCGGTAAGACCGGACTCTCCACAAGCCATGCACTGATACTATATTTAGTGAATCAGGAGGAAGAACTGCATCAGAAGGAAATAGGTGAGAAACTGCACCTGACTCCATCTACCATAACCCGCTTTATAGAAAAACTGGTAAGAAAAAAACTGGTTACTAAAAGAACGGAAGGAAAGAATGTATTTATCTGTTCCACAGAAGAAGGTTTACTGCTGCAAAACGAAATTATCAGCTCATGGAACAGACTGCATGATACGTACAAGGATATTCTGACGGAAGAGGAAGCCCTGCAGTTTATAACCATCAGCAGTAAATTAATTGAAAAACTACAAAAGCAAGATAACTAATCGGAGGTATTTAGAAATGAATGAAATATTCAACAGAAGAAGTATACGTAAGTTTAAGGATCAGGCAGTTGAGACAGAGAAGGTAGAATTAATGCTAAAAGCAGCTATGCAGGCACCATCCGCAGCTAATCAGCAGCCCTGGGAATTTATCGTTGTGCAGGATAAGGAAAATCTGCTAAAGCTATCTCAGACATCACCATATGCCAAACCTGTTGAAGGCTCAGGTGTAACCTTTTTAGTGATGGCAAATGCAGATAACTTCAGAGTACCGACAGCTTGGGAACAGGATTTAGGAGCAGCAACACAGAATTTGCTGTTAGAGGCTGTTCATTTAGGACTTGGCGGTGTATGGCTTGGTGTTGCTACCGCTGACAGTGTAGTGGAAAGTGTTCGTAAACTTTATGATCTTCCTGAGAATATCAAACCTTATGCATTAATTGCAGTTGGCTACCCCGATGGACAGAAGAATGAATTTGTAGATCGATATAACAAAGATAGAGTACATTACGAGAAGTGGAGTTAATTATTATTAATAAAGAGATTTCATATGGGGAACATATAGCTTAAAATCATGGTACTCTGTTTAAACAGAAAGGAGCTTTTATTATGAATGAAACTATTAAAACCATACAGAACCATAGGTCCATACGCAGTTTTCTTGACAAAGATGTTGAGGACAATTTACTGGATGAAATCATCCAATCAGCCCAAGCGATGCCTAATTCCATAAATGGACAGCAGACTTCTGTCATAGTTATAAGAAGTAAAGAAACCAAAGCAAAGATTGCAGAATTAACAGGTGGTCAGAAGTGGATTGATGATGCCCCGGTGTTCCTGGTATTTGTCATGGACTTTTATAAGACCAGACTGGCAGCAGAGAAAAATGGATTGAAACAGGTAATACACGAAAGCATAGAAAGCACAATGGTAGGAACCTTTGATGCAGGACTTAATATGGGAGGAGCTATTATTTCAGCTGAATCCATGGGACTCGGTATTGTACCGATTGGTGGTGTACGCAGAAATCCAGAGGACATCATAGAACTGCTTGGTCTTCCCGAATATACCTTTCCTGTAGCTGGCTTAGCAATCGGTTATCCTTTGGATCCTTCTCATAAAAAGCCAAGGCTCCCCAAGAGTACCTTCAGACACGAGGAGAAATATAATGCTGAGGGCTTAAGAGCAGCCATTGACCAATATGACAGTGAGATGGAGAATTATCTATCAGAAATTGGCAGACAGCAGGAAGGTAACTGGAGCCAGTATACATCTAATATTTATCAGAATGTTTATTATCCAAAGGTTTATCCGGTACTGAAAAAGCAAGGATTTCAGAATGATAAATAAGATGATTTGCATGTTATTTCATCCTGTGTTAGTACGATAGATTTTAGTATATTTAGTTTCCTAAAGCAGATATTTAACAAAGTGATTGCTTTAGGAAACTTTTTTATGTAATAGGATTGAAAGGTCAAGAGGCAGTTTTTCACAAGGGGACGGCAAATTGCACAAACCAGAAAGACTCATACTTCAATTCCAAGGCATAAGAAGTCCTAATTCTCTGAATATTTTGTGCTTGTCATAATATAAAACCGATAACTCGCTACGCTCAAACAATCGGTTTTATATTATAGCACAAAATATCCAGAGAAAAGGACTTCTAATACCTTTCCATAGGCGCATTCGTTCTTTCTGATTTGTGTAATTTGCCTGAAATCATATGGATACAAGGCTTTTGACACTTGAATTATAATAGAAGGTTAAGCCCTGTTAATAGGACAAGTTATCCTTATTATATATGTTAAAATAATACAAGAAGGAGGAATTTATATGAACTTATAAGTGATAGTACTTATTTTTATGATAATAGCTATTATATGTAACATAGCTATTATTTTTATAAAACGTCCCGATAAGATGTCCAAGAACAATTCAAGTATTCTTAAATACGTATCTTGTATGGTTGCTGTATTACTTATAATTATAATTGGAATTTTATTTAAAGCTGGATTTTTTTCATAATCGAAAAACATAAGAATAACAGGAGTACCTGTACGACTGCCGGAACCTGAGCGATTGTTTGATTAATTCTATCACTGGATAATTCACCGCCGAAAAAGTCTGTATCAAGAATAATACCGGGAGCAATGGCATTGATGGTAATTCCCTGGCTGCTTAATTCTCTTGCTGTTGCAAAGGTAAGGCCGTGTACATCGGACTTTGCAGCAACATAAGCCAGGTTTCGGGAATTGTTTACCAGTACATCAATAGTATCTGTCATATCAGAAATTTTTGTACGGTACAAAACAGT
Organism: Anaerocolumna sp.; assembly: GCA_029256725.1. Classification (GTDB taxonomy): domain Bacteria; phylum Bacillota; class Clostridia; order Lachnospirales; family Lachnospiraceae; genus Anaerocolumna. The sequence goes on from JAQSXJ010000016.1 coordinate 92,928, forward strand.
GGGCATATCAGTTCTCCTTTGCCTGGAAGGAAGAAAATGCAGCTCCAGCTGTAAAATGTCTGATGGAAGTGGTAAAGGAAATGTACCCTAGATAAATGGAAAAATAAAGGTTGACAATAGTTTGATATCAAAGTATAATAAGGACATGAAAACAGATAAAACTATTTATTTAATTGGAAGAATTCATGAACAAGCGAATAAATTTCTGCTGAATGAGCTGGAACAGATAGGTTTTAGGGATATCTCACCCTCCCATGGTGATATCCTGGTAACTCTTTTTCAATACAAAGAGTGTACTATGACAGACTTATCCAATAGCATTCACAGGGATAGATCTACCGTTACTGCTCTGGTTAATAAACTTATCAAATTAGGTTATATTACTTCCAGAAAAGCAGACGAAGATAACCGCTCTACCATCATCGCATTAACCCAGAAGGGAATGGCACTGGAGGCAGGGTTTCAAGCTATCTCTGATAAGCTGTTTGACGTAGAATATCAGGGCATTAGTGCAGAGGAAAAAGAAGTATTTCAGAAGGTTTTGCAAAAAGTACTGGATAATTTTTAATTTTTATTTGGGTAAATAATTTGATATCAAAGTATTTATGGAAGTGAATAATATTTTATCTGTTTTATAAGAATATTAAGCATATAATCATAAGGAGGATTTACTCATGAATCATTTAGTTGTATTTGCACATCCCAATCCCAAGAGTTTTGGAAAGGGTATTTTAGACACAGTTGTAAAGGCATCCGAAGAAAAAGGTGCTGCAGTTAAAGTAAGAGACTTATATGAGTTAGGTTTTGATCCCATATTAAAGCCCTCTGATTTTGTAGCTTTTAAGGAAGGTAAGGTTCCGGAGGATATAGCCACCGAGCAGGAAATCATTCGCTGGGCCGATGTTATTACCTTTATCTATCCTGTATGGTGGACTTCTCTTCCTGCAATTTTAAAAGGATATGTAGACCGAGTATTTTCTTACGGTTTTGCTTATGAATATATAGACGGAGCACCTAACGGACTACTTAAGGGTAAGAAGGCTCTCTTGTTCTCAACCACAGGAACACCTGATGAGTTGTATGCAGCAAATGGAATGCATGCTTCCATGAAGCAGACTACCGACCAGGGAATCTTTAACTTCTCCGGAATGGAAGAAGTATCACACACTTTCTTTGGTGCAGTTCCGTATGTATCTGAGGAAGTACGCGGTGATTATCTACAGAAAGTATCTGCTGTTGTTAAAAATACACTATAATTACAAGGCTTCCTGTCAATTTTGGCAGTAACAAGTAACCAGCAGAAGCAAAAATATAAACATTCAGCATAATAAAACAAGCAGTCTGTCTTCCTATATTATATTTCAATATTTAACTATTACTGCACGATTAGTTTATCTTTTGGTAAGTAAGTTTTGGTTAAATACTTGTAACTTATAATAATAGGAAGAAGGACAGCTTACTTTGTTTCTTTGTTCAGCATCCGGATATAGCTTTCTATCAAGAGTACAATATCTTCCTTATCTTTGTTAAGAGGAGAGATCTTCTGCCAGAGATACCTATAATATTCTATAAAGGCCTTTACAATAACCGGGTCGTCAAGGGAGAGAAAGGTATCCAGTAATGTCCTGTGCTTTCCATATACATAGAGGAAGATTTCTTTTCGTTCTTTTATGGATAAGGCTATATTTTTCTCTAAGCCGTCCATATCCTGATAAATAACTGCTATTTGATAATTTTCATATTGTTTTATAATCGATATTGCGTATTCCAGATAGTCAATTACATCCTGTGCATTTGCATATACCATTTTGATATCTGTATAGGTGTAGAGATATATGATTTTGTCTTCACATAATTTTTCAAAAGCAGAGGTAAAGTAAATTTCAGTACACATATGATGGGACAGGTTTTTTAGAAAACCTCTGAATTGTTTCTCATAGTAATAGATTGAGAGTTTTTTCTCCTCTTTTGATAAATCCGTCTGATCCAAAAACTTCTGATATAACTGGGAGGGTATCATCAGTTTGCTGAAGCTGTTGTTGTAGCAATAGTGATTACCCAGCTGTTCATTTGAGTCTGTTAAATTGTAGAAAAAAGTATCTTTCATATCCTGATTATAATACTTAACAATATTATTGGAATTGTTATTGATTAATAAATTAACATAGTTGGTCAGAACATCAACTGCTGATTTATTTTTAAGATAGAAGGCACAATTGATACCGGTATAGGCATCAGTAGGGAAACATGACAAGGCACCTATGCCGGACACAACATATAATTCTTTACCGGTCATAAAACTTTCGTTATTTGTCAGGTTATAGAGATTGACTTTACCTGTTTTCATTAAGGGGAGTATAAAACTAATTAATCTGACCGCACGCTCCACACTGCTGTCCAATGTAAGTAAAAAAGTAACCTGCCAGCCATTTTGTATAACTTCTAACAGGGTATCTCTTAGATGGCTTAATCGGTTATCAGAGAAAAAGGAGTTATCAAGAACATTATGATAAGTCAGGTAAATGACATTATTCTCTTTACGGCGGTAAGCTCTGGCAGATTCTATCAAGGAAATTCCGGCAGAGAATACATTGGTTATACCATAGATTAATTTATCGTCGCTGGACAAATCAATGGAGTTTAAAAAAGTGGTACCGCTTTTGTTATCTGAGGAAATACTTTTCTTTTCTGTCCTGCAGGCCAGTGAATATTTTAACGATGCCTGGAGCATGATATGTAATTTTTCTTTATTTGTAATCTCGGTTATTTTCTCATTAACCTTCAGACTATAAAATAACTCATCTACCATTTTAAGCTGTAAGGAATCCATTATATTTTTCGAAAGAAATTCCGTAATGCTGTTGATATACTGGGTGGAAGGGAATCTTCTCTCATGTACCCAATGGCTGACAAGTGAATTATCCACATTTATAGCTTTTGCTAACCGGCTCATTGGAAGATTAAAGGTGGAGAGCATGAATTTAAGGCACTTGCCAAAAGTCATTTCATTATACAATTGCAGGGTACTCCTTTAGAGGGTGTCGTTATAACAGGATTCCGAATATTCTGTCATGTCAATGACAATGACATATTATCAATAATAGTTTTAATTATTACATAATTCGGCTATAATCCACAATATATAATGCATTATAACAAATAACGACATCGATGAAAAGAAAAAAGACAGGCGGAGGGAAGTAGGATATGAAAAAGCATAGCAGTAAAAACCTAAGTGTGAAAACAAAATTAATACTCTATTTTACTATCTTGATATTACTTTCATGTTGTGCATTAGGTTTTATCAGTAATAAAATTGCCAGTGATATCATTTTAAAGGAAGCGGAAAATAACATGCTGCAACTTGCAGAAGACGCCGCAAAGCTTCAGAACAGCAGGCTTGAGACACAAAAAGGGACCCTTAAGACCCTTTCGTTCTTTGATGAATTAAGATCCATGGACTGGGCGAAGCAGCAGCCGGTTCTTCAAAGTGTACTGAAAGAAACGGATTTTACGGAACTTGGAATTATTCAACTTGATGGAAGCATTTCTTATGCAAACACTGCGGATACAAGTGTAGTACTACAGGAAGGTGATCCTTTAAGGAAAGCATTAGCAGGGGAAGATGCTATTAATTTTACGATTAGTCCGGTTACAGGTGAACTTGTGTTGGTACAGGCAGTCCCTATTGAGAATAACGGTCAAGTGATAGGAGCCTTATTAGGACGTCTGGATGGAAATACTCTGAGTAAATTAGCCGAAGATACAGGTTATGGTACTACCGGTTATGGATATATCATTGATGGGACAGGAACTATTATAGGTCATGAAGACCTTGATTTGGTAACAGGGCGTTATAATGCCATAGAGGAAGAAAAGACAGATAAAAGTGCAGCAGACTTGGCAGCAACCTTAAAGTCCGCAATCGCTCAGGAAAAAGGCATCGGCCATTACAGTTTCAACGGTGGGTATCAGTATGTTGGATTTGCTGAGATTCCCGGCACAGAATGGACCTTTATACTGGCTGCGGGAAAAAGTGAAATATTGCAACCTATAAAGACCCTTCAGGTCTATATCATTCTGATTGTTATCATGGTGCTGGTAATCAGTGCAGTGATTGCCTTTATAATAGGTACTTCTATTGCAAAGCCCATTATCGGAACAAGTAATTATGCAAGAAAGATTGCAGCCTTGAATCTGTCAGAGAATATTGACGAAAAATTCAGGAGCAGAAAGGATGAAATCGGAGATCTGGCGGATTCTTTGCTTAGTATTACCAATGGTTTCCGGGGAATCATAAGAGAAATTACTGATTCCTCTGAGCAGGTTTCCATTGCTTCCAATGTTCTGACCGAAACGTCTCAGCAGACAGCAACAGCTGCGGAAGAAGTGTCAAAAACCGTAGAAGAAATTGCTCAAGGTGCTTCAGAGCAAGCGAAACATACTGAAACAGGTTCACATAAGGCAATGCAATTAGGTGAAACCATTGATAAAGTTCAAAGCTTTATTCAAGAGGTACATAGCTCTACCGGAAAAGTAACAGAAGTTGTTTCAGAGGGCTTAAAGGAAATCGATACCCTTACTAAGATAACCGAGGAAAATACAGCTGCTGTAGAAGCTATATACGAAGTCATTATGAAGTCCAATGACAGTTCCAAACGAATCAGTGAAGCAAGTAATGTTATTGAATCCATTGCAGCTCAGACCAATCTATTGTCCTTAAATGCTGCTATTGAAGCTGCCAGAGCAGGAGAAGCAGGAAAAGGGTTTGCGGTGGTGGCAGAGGAAATCAGAAAGTTAGCCGAACAATCTTCTGTTTCTACCAAAGTTATAAATGAAATAATAGATGAATTACAAAGGAATACGGATAATGCGGTTCAGACCATTGTAAGAGTTACTGCAATAACAGACGAACAGTCAAGCAGTGTGAAGAACAGCAAGACTAAATATAAAAGCATTGCAGAATCCATGGAGGTATCAACAGGTGCAGTTAATAACTTAAGTACTGCCGGTGATGAGATGAACAGTATGAGACAGACGATACTGGAAGTCTTAGAGAATCTTTCTGCTATTGCAGAGGAGAATGCTGCTGCATCAGAAGAAGCATCTGCCTCAACAGAAGAACAAACGGCTTCTGTTGAGGAGATTGCAGGCGCAAGTGATAATTTAACGGAACTGGCATTAAAGTTACATTCATTAATTGCTAAATTTAAATTGTAAGATATATCAATACCTAGAGAGTCAAAAGTTCTGTTTTGTTGTCATACGGACGGAAAAATACAAAAAACAGAAAGACTCATGCTTCTTATCCCTTTCCATAGGCGCATTCGCTCTTTCTGTTTTGTGTATTTTTTCTGAAATCGTATAGAATTAACTTTAGCACGTTAAATCAACTAGAACTTTTGACTCTCTAGTAAATACCCAAGCAATTAGAAAATAGGTAGGGAGGAATAGACTCTTCTCACCTATTTTTCTATAAAAATCAACCTATAAAATATTAACCTGATTACTACTACAAATCAACTGAACCTATATGTAATAGCTAGTTTCCGGTTATATCCTTGTCAAGTTCCGGAAGATTAACAAGCCCGATTGTACGGTAATCATTTAGATTCTTTGCCAGGTTCTTCTTACCGGAGGGCTTAGGAAGCGGAGTATTAAGCGGTGCGTCCGTAATAAATTCGCTGATACCTGTAACTCCTGCTTTCTTTATTTCCTGGGCTACAAATTTAGCAATTAATTTACCACCGATATCATTGGTGTGAGTATAATCTCTTGAAGTACCGTTGCCCCAGAAATAATCCCAGGCATCTTCAGGACCGGCGGCTTCCATATATTCGGTAGTTAGAGACCATAAATCGATAAAAGGCACCTGCATTTCTTCTGCTACTTTTTGGACAGCATCTCGGTAGGCGCCAAGGAGGTTGATCAACTTACCGTCCTCATCAAATAGGATGCGATTGATAGGGGAGCAGAGAATTGGAGTAGCACCAAGCTTTCTGGCTTCTGTGACATAGTAGATCAGATTCTCTCTGTAACCGCCGTTAGCAGGAAGTTCCGCTTTCTTCTGATCGTTATGTCCAAATTCCACGATCAGGAAATCACCAGGTTTTATTCTTGTCTTTACGACCTGCCAGTTAGCCTGCTTAAAATCTGCTGTAGTGAGTCCGGATTGTGCATGGTTAGAAAGCCCAAGGCCGTTTTTTAAATATAATGGAAACATCTGTCCCCAGCCGCAATAAGTGGCAGCAGGTACATAAGGGTATTCTGCTTTCTGATCGGCAACAGTAGAATCACCTGCGATATATAAGGTGGGAACCTCACAGGAACTATAGGAGCAGCTGTAATTCACTTCACCCATAACGCCTACAGTAAGCATATCTACTTGCATATATTCTTTGTCAAATTGATGGGTATCGCAAACATTAACAGTAAAATTATGTTCCTTAATTTCACCGGCTTTTACCGTGTCTTCCTTATACCATCTGCGATTATCACAGAGTATGACATAATCCGTATCTTTTTCAGCGGTAACTGTAACTTTCACGTTGTAAGTACCGTTTCCAGGTACATTCAGTAAGGTTTCTACAGGTGCATTCATATCATTATCTCCTTGTCAGAAATGTAATAAATTCATTATAAAAGATGTTATAAAATATAAATACTATATTTATTGACTAAAAAATTGTATAACATCTCTTCCTTTTATTATTTACCTACAACCTATATCCGGTCAATTCATTTCCTTACGAATAGATATCAAATACGGCTAAAATAACAGGTGCTGTTACATCTCAGATTTTTGGAATCTGAAAGTTACAGCACCTAAGTAGTTAATACTTATTTTGTAGATCTATATATAATTCTATAAGTATTCTCAAATTTGAACCTTATAAATATTATTTATCGTTTGTAAGACCTAATTTATCAAAAATATAGAACAGCAATGACATTACCATAGCAACAACGCAGGCAAGAACCATACCTGTTAAGGTAACTTCACCAATTTTTAAGGCAACACCGGAAAGACCGGTTACAAATACTACAGAAGTAAGAGTAAGGTTACGGCTGCGGCTAAAATCAACCTGTGCATCTACCATTACACGGATACCGGAAGCACCAATGGTACCGTATAACAGGAAGGAAATACCGCCGATAACAGCGCCTGGAATGGTCTGAATCAAGGCAGCAATAGGTCCGATAAAGGCAGAGATAATGGAAAGAATGGCTGCTCCGCCAATTACCTGTACGGAATATACCCTTGTCATAGCCATAACTCCAATGTTCTCGCCATAGGTCGTAGTAGGAACGGAACCTACGAAACCGGACAGCATGGTTGAAATACCATCAGCAAAGAAGGAACGGTGAAGACCGGGATCTTTCACTAAATCTCTGTCAACAATCTTGCTGGTTACGATCTGATGTCCGATATGCTCGGAAGCAAGTACCAAAATTACGGGCAGGATCATAAGGATAGCCTGAATATTGAATTTAGGTGCCTGGAAATCCGGAATGTGGATAAATCCTGATTGAAGAGCATCAATTAATTGTTCACTGGTAACCACTTTCGTAATAAGTGCAGTAATATAACCGGCAATGATAGCAATTAAAATAGGTATAACAGCGAAAAATTTACGGAACAGAACATTACCGAGGACAGCTACGATTAGGGTTACAAGAAAAACAATGACATTTTTGGAATCAATTGGAGCAGTGTCTGTAGCGATGACACCTCCGGTTTGGGCAGCTGTCTGAGCCAGCTCAAGACCAATAAGTGCAACTACGGGACCCATAGCAGCGGGTGGAAGAACTACGTCAATCCATTTGATACCAAACTTGTAGAAAATAAAAGAGATAATACATGCAACAAGACCAACTGCGATAAAACCACCAAGTGCATAGGAATAACCCCATTGGGAAATTACCAGACCAGCGGGCCCAAGAAAAGCAAAGCTAGAACCGAGATATGCGGGAGCTTTGCCTTTGGTAATAAGAATAAATAGCAGTGTACCAACACCGTTCATAAGCAGTACGACTGATGGATTGATCTGGAAGAGCATTGGCACTAATACGGTTGCACCGAACATAGCGAACATGTGCTGAAGGGAAAGGGGGATCAATAGATTCGCGCTTACCTTATCTTCCACTTGAATAATTTTTTTCGTTTCCAAGAAAGTTTCCTCCTCATAAAAATTCATCCTGACAAGTATAGCACGGTCTTCGTCAGAATTCCACAAAGAATTTTAGAAATTTTAAATTTTATTCATACAAATGACATAAATTTACATGAGTTACAATATGTGTAAAATTATTGTGAATTTTTTCTTGCATTGGCTGCCATAATATGTTAATGTATTGAAGTAACTGGTTTGTAAGAAACCCTTGTGACTTAATAGTCACAAAATATAAAAGAAAAGGAGGTCACGCTATGATTATATCAATGTTAATTACAGTTCAACAGAATAAGAAATGCATGACCGGCCTGTGTGAAAGATTTCTATAATTTTGAGCATATATACTTTTTAAGTCGCAGGTTATGTAAATACTGCGGCTTTTTTGATAGAAGTGAGATTAAAAAAGACGCAGTGAACAGAAACTGCGTCTTTTTTTGTTGGCCGGAAATCATTTTGAGAAAGGACACCTTTGGTAATATGAAATTATCACTTAAAAAATATGGAACCTTACTGGCAAAATACATGAAGAACAGTAAGCTGCATTTAGTGCTGCTGACGCTTGTATTTGCTGTAAGTATCGTTTTACAATTAGTAAATCCAATGATTATCAGTTTCTTTATAGACGGCATTGAAATGAATAAATCCATGGAGATCCTCATAAAAGCAGCGATTATTTTTATATTAGCTGCCTTTTCACAGCAGTTATTAGCAATAGCCTCAACTTATCTTAGCCAGAATATCGGATGGAGTACCACGAATAATTTAAGACGAGATTTGGTTAAACACTGCCTGTCCCTTGATATGAATTATTTTAAAGAACATCAATCTGGAGAACTGGTAGAAAGAATTGACGGAGATGTAAATGCCTTATTTAATTTTTTCTCAAAGCTTTTTATTAGTTTTGTTAATAACATTTTACTTATGACAGGTATTGTTGTGGTCTTATCCATACAAAATCCTCTGATAGGGATAGCCTTTGTCCTATTTCTGATCGTCTCTTTCATAATACTTGGTAAGACCCAGGGAGATGCAGTTGACAATTTTGGCAAGGAACGTGAACTCTCCTCTAAGTTTTATGGATTTTTAGGAGAGCATCTGGACTGTACTGAAGAAATCAAAGCCAGTGGGGCTGTAAGTTATGTGTCCGAACGCTTTATGGAATTGCTCCGTAAATGGTTGCCCATTCAATTAAAGGCCTATCTGTCCGGTTATAAGATCTGGATTATAATGTCTGGTCTCTTTGGTCTTGGAGATATTATGATATTTGCAGTAGGAGGCTATCTCTGGTACAAAGGGCATATATCTCTGGGGCTGGTATATCTGATGCTTAACTATTTCCAGCTTCTTGAGAGCCCACTGGATCAATTAAAGGAACAAATACTTGATATCCAGAAAGCAACTGCAAGTATTATCCGTATTGAGGAATTACTAAATCAGACATCTGCTATTGCAGATAAGGGAACCGTTGAACTTTCAGACAAAAATTTATCTCTAAGCTTTGATAAGGTATGCTTTTCTTATGAGAAAGACGTACCAGTATTAAAGGATATCTCTTTTAAACTGGCAGCTGGTAAAGTACTTGGAATTTTGGGGCATACAGGCTGCGGCAAGACGACCCTTGCAAGGCTTGTGGTTCGTTTCTATGAACCGGATTCCGGAAGTATCAGCTTTAATGGAAAGAAACAAAAGGATATCTTATTAAAAGATCTAAGAAGCAGCATTGCTTATGTAACCCAGGAGGTACAGCTGTTTCATGCCAGTGTAAGGGATAATATCACTTTCTTTAACAAGGATATTCCTGACGAACAGATTATAGCTACTATCTATAAAATGGGTTTAAAAGACTGGTTTGAAAATATGAAGGAGGGTCTTGATACCATATTAGAGCCTGGTGGTGGAATGTCTTCCGGTGAAGCACAGCTTCTAACTTTAGTAAGGGTGTTCTTAAAAGATCCCAAGCTGATTATAATGGATGAAGCCTCCGCAAGACTGGACCCGGTAACGGAAAGATTACTCGAGCAGGCTCTATCTGCACTGATTGAAGGAAGAGCGTGTATTATTATAGCGCACCGGTTATCAACGGTGGAAAGAGCCGATAATATTTTGATTCTTAATAAGGGAGAAATGCTGGAATTCGGCTTACGAGAAGAACTTATAAGCCGGCAAGATTCAAGGCTTAATGAGCTTTTAAGCTATGGAATAGAGGAGGTGTTGGTTTAATGACACAGGAAATAAAATCGTCCTCAAAAGTTAAGAAATTTTCCATGGGGAAATTGCTCTTAAAAATGATGGCTTACAGACCCGGCCTTTATGCTGTTAACTGTTTGTTGTGGGCATTGATACATGTACTGCCCTTAGCAATGGGACTACTTTATAAAGAATTTTTTCAAATACTGACTCCCGGCAGTAACTTCCGCAGAGGTATTTTAGTGGTATGTGCCTTAACCTTTGCTTATGCTCTTGGACGTATGTTTAATATATATCTTGGTGCCAATGCGGATAATCTCCACCGCTTTACAATGAGTGCCTTGTTAAGAAAAAATATGCTAAAGAGCATCCTAAATAAGCCGGGAGCTGTAGCAACACCCTGGGCATCCGGAGAAGCACTGAACTGCTTTCGGGATGATGCAGGAACTATAGAAAATAACATAAGCTGGACGCTGGATTTTATCGGTTCACTAACCTTTGTAATTGTTGCAATAACCATAATGCTAAACATTAATGTTAACATTACCCTGTTTGTATTTGCGCCTATGATAGTTGTTGTAGGTATTGTACAGATGCTGCGGGAAAAGCTACAGAGATACAGGGAAGCAGCCAGAGAGGCAACAGGTAAGGTAACCGGTGCTATGGGTGAGATCTTTGGAGCGGTCCAGGCCATAAAGGTGGCAGGTGAAGAAGAAAATGTAGTAGGTTACCTGGAGGGACTTAATGCAGCGAGGCATAAATATATGTTAAGAGATTCCCTGCTTTCTCAGACCTTAAATTCGGTATTTAACAATACGGTAAGCCTGGGTACCGGATTTATATTACTCTTAGCCGCAGGTTATATGAAAAAAGGTGAATTGAGTATCGGTGATTTATCATTGTTTATATTTTATCTGAGCTTTATCTCAGACTTTACCAGTTTTTATGGTAATTTTATTGCTAACACCAGACAGACAAAGATATCCTTTCAAAGAATCGCAGAACTTATGCAGGAGGATACCCCGGTTAATGCAGTAGCTCACACCAAAATGTCCTTAAAACCTGGCACAAAGAACAGTAAAGTATCAGAAAGAAAAACAGTAGAAAGAAAAACAGTAGCAGAAACAGTAGCGGGAACAGCAATAGAAACAACAGTAGGAACGGATAACCTACAGGAACTAAAGGTAGAGGGGCTGACATACCGCTATGAAAGCTCGGGAAATGGTGTTGAAGATATCAGCTTTACTTTAAAGAAGGATTCTTTCACCGTTATTACAGGAAGAATTGGCTCCGGTAAATCCACACTATTAAAGGTACTCTTAGGACTACTGCCTGCTCAGAAGGGAAGCATCTACTGGAACGAAAGGAAGCTAAGTGCCCCTGGTGAATTTCTTATTAATCCCCGTTGTTCCTATACTCCGCAGATACCGAGGCTTGTTAGTGACAGTGTAAAGAATAATATTCTATTTGGATTAAGAGAAGAAGAGATTAATATCGAGGAAGTTCTGCATAGTGCTGTATTTGAAGAAGATATCAAGCAGCTGGAGCAGGGACTTGAGACCCTTATCGGTCCAAGAGGTGTTAAATTATCAGGAGGTCAGATTCAGAGGGTAGCAGTTGCCAGAATGTTTGCCAGAAAATCAAGTCTCAGGGTATTTGATGATATATCCAGTGCCCTGGATGTAGAGACTGAGAATAAACTCTGGCACCGATTATTTGCAAAGCGTTCAGCAGCTTGCCTGGTAGTATCCAATCGCAGGCTGGCACTGAGACAGGCAGACCAGATAATCGTTATGAAAGATGGCAGGATTGACGGAATAGGAACCTTAGAGGAATTATTGCAGAATAACGATGAAATGAAAGCAATCTGGGGCTGATGAAGTGCTGGACCGGTGCAGAGGGTTAAGAAGTTAACCTTTTGCACCGGTTTTTCTTACACTACTCTTTGAAGATAAACATTATATTGAGTTCGGCAGGTACGTACAGAAAATTTGGGTCAGTCAACTTTCCTGATTTATTTGCAATTACATTTTCTGTGCAGAAGTTAATTGTGCAGAACCGGGCGAAACGACTTACTGGATAGGATAATATAAAAATTTTAATGAGTATTATTACTATAAGTATTAACTTCAGTTCAATACTAACTTCAGTTCAATACTAACTTCAGTTCAATAATATCTTCATTAAGTTATCAGTTTGAGCTTCTTCACCCAAAACAAAAATATGAGTATCAAATTTAATAAATCCTTGTTTTTCATAGAATTTAATGGCATTTATATTATTTTCCCAAACACCCAGCCAGATATAATTAAGTCTATTATTTTTACCAACTTCTATAGCTTGTTGAATTAACTTTTTGCCGATCTGTTTTCCTTTATATTCTTGTAAGACGTAGATTCTCTGAATTTCTAAAGTATTAGGATGCCCCGGTTCTGTCTGTGCCTTATCAAAATTTACCTTCATGTAAGCGGCAACTTCCTTGTTAGCATCCACCAGGAAAAAAGCGGAGCCTTCATTTTTATATTCTTTTTCTAGTTGTTCATAAGAGAAATTCTTCTGCAGATAATCTTCAATATTCTCCTGTGAGTTCTCCTCAGAAAAAGTCTCGCAGAAGGTCTTTTCACTTATGTATTTAAGCTGGTCTATATCATTTATATTACATTGTCTTACATAAAAGTTCTCCATAATTTTCTCCTTTTAATTTCAATGCTTTCAGTTTCATAGTCCTATCCCTACTAATATACAAGGGATTAGCTTAGAGCAACTTTAAAAATACTACATTATTATGCTTATATCAAGTGATAATTATTGATATATTAATATAACAAAACAGTACTTGGAAAATTCGGTATTAAAATTTTAATGGTCTCGATTTTCTTTCCCATTAAGGTATTTCGCTTAATTTGTGTTATAATGGTCGAAAGGATTAATCCAATCAATAGAAGGGGGATATTATGATTAATACAAATGAAATTAAGCAATTAACAAAAGAATTCAAAGAGTGTCAGAAATCCCTTAGTGCTATAGGAGATGAGACACGACAGCATATTATAATATCGTTATTAGAGTGTGATTGCAAAGGTGTTAGAGTAGGAGAAATTACAAAGAAAACCAACCTGTCAAGACCTGCCGTTTCACATCATTTACAGATTCTAAAGGATGCTGGAATTATAGGTATGAGGCGGGAAGGAACGAAGAATTATTATTACCTTGATTCGAAAAAGACAGAACTTAACAAACTGATGAAAATTCTTCAGCATGTACAGGATATCCTTGAGAAAGCACCCCATAGAGAATAATGAAAAGAATCATTGAGTTACCATATTAAGATTATTCCATTAAATTAAAGTAAGACTGAAAGTTTAACCGTAAGAATACCATTAAACATGCTTTACCGGCATTCAGGGTAAAGAAATTGCAGCAAGGCTGCCTGAAAAGGAGTAATATATGAAATTAGAATTTCCTGTAGAGAATACTGTCAAAACACGTTCCAGTATAAGAACATATGAAGATAAACCTATTGATGCAAAAGTAAAGAAACAAATAAAGGATTACATGGCTGCTTTGTCGAATCCCTTTTCTGTGAAGGTATCGCTTCAGCTTCTGGAGACAGCTGCATCAAATGAGAAAATGGGCACATATGGCGTAATTAAAGGTGCCAAAGATTATATAGGTTCAATGGTCTCAGAGAGTGAGCTGAACCTGGAAGCTCTGGGATATTCCTTTGAAAAGCTGATATTGTATCTAACGAATCTAGGAATAGGAACCTGTTGGCTTGGAGGAACCTTTAATCGGAATCAATTTTCTAATGCACTGGAAGTAAAAGAGAAGGATTTATTTCCTGCAATTTCGCCCATAGGTTATCCCGCTGGAAAAAAGAGGCTTGCTGATACTCTTATAAGAAAATTTGCTAAATCAGAGCAGCGCAAGAACTGGAATGAACTCTTCTTCTTAAATGATTTTTCTACACCATTAACACAGGAGGAGGCAAAAGAATTTGCATTTCCATTAGAAATGGTACGTTTGGCGCCTTCTGCCAGTAATAAACAGCCCTGGAGAATAATAAAAGCACAGGATGGATTTCATTTTTATGAAGCAAAAGCTCCTGGATACAGTGATAAGATGTCTTTTGATATTCAAAGGGTAGACATCGGTATCGCCGCCTGCCATTTCCATATGGCTGCTTTGGAAAAAGATCTGCCTGGTAATTTTGAGAAACTCACCAATGTTGGTATTGTACCGCCGGCAAATACTTATTATATTTTTTCCTATATCCTGTCATAAAACCTTTAAAAAAACTGTATATGTACCAATAGCGAAGTTGGAAAAGGTTGTAAGACATTTCTATATCAGTGAGATAGGATAATACAATTCACATTCGCAATAATGTTTATTGCACTTGGAATAGTCTACATACTCGAAATAAAACATTTCCTCAAGGTCAAACTCCATGGTAGGCATCCAAGTGCTGTAGATATAATCCCAGATTTCCTTTAAGGTGATCGAGGAAAGTTCTTCGGGGCTGTGCGGTCCCATGTATTTAAAGACTCCATATTTGTGGGTCTTTATCTTCTTTGTCAGCATGTCCGGAGGCAGTATGCTGTTCTGATCCACCATCAGTGAAGGCAGATAATAAGAGAAAGTGGCATCTTCACTGGGGATAGTGCTAAAGCCAATATAGATGTCTTTGTTTACCGGATATGCTATCTTCAGCCTGTGATTATAAAAGAAATCAATACCATATTGGGTCGCCAGCTGGTTCTTATCATTTTCTTCCTTATCTATTATAAATTCAAATCCCGCTATTTTAAAAGCCGGAAGTACAGTGATGGATAGAAAGGACATAAGTCCTTCTCCGGCTTTATTCATAAAGTCTGCATTAAAATGATCCATGATAGAAAGGGCTGTAGGATGCTTTCGCCATTTGGCCGGAGTGATTCCAAACTCTTCCCTAAATAGTCTGCTATATGTATGAGCGCAGCCAAAAGAGTATTTAGACGAAATAAATTCTATGCTGTTATATTCACTTATTAAATCCTTTAATGAGCTGGCAATCCGTCTTCTTCGAACATATTCCATAAGCCCTGTGCCCGTGGCACCTTTCCAGATTCGCAGTAAGTGAAATTTGGATATATTAACATTCTCAGAGATATTATCCAGATTCAATTCCTCCAGAAGGTTCTCTTCAATATAATCCGTAGTATTCTTAATAATTGATAGCAGATAATTATCCATAGATTTCCTTAACCTAGCAATTTTTGTCCGTTTTTTTACTTTCGGACTCAGTATAATTATACCACACGCGAAAGTAAGAACAAGTGTTTTGTTGGAAAAATATAAAATAGTTTCCGTAACAAAAGAAGGAGGGCAGATGTTAAAAAATAATCAGAGTAAGGTACAGGAAAAGTATAATGCTGCAGTAGACAGCTTTGTTAAGAAGATAAAGAGTGATCCCAATGTAATAGCCGTTATTGTATGCGGAAGTCTGGCCTATGATGTAGTTTGGGAAAAGAGTGATATCGATACTACGGTAATTGTCAGGGATCAGATTCTAAAGACGACTTCTTATTGTATAACGGAGGATGATATTGTAATTAATATCAATCTGACAACGCGCAGCGATTTTAAGAGAGGCTTTGAAAAGATGAAGGGGGGAAGCTTCCTTCAGTCCTACTACTCCAGAGGGAAAATGGTGTATACCTCAGATGACAGTCTTGAAAGTTATTATGAAGAGATGAAACAGCTGGACAAAAGTGATATCAATTATTACCTGTTTTTAATAGCCTGTGAACTGGTGGGAACCAGCGAGAAATGTCAGAAGTGGATAAAAGTGAAGCAGAATCCTCTTTATGCGCAGTATTATTTACTAAAAGCAGCAGATCTTATGGCAAGAATAGAAGTATGTAAGAATGGGGAAGCGCCTAGCAGAGAAGCAATATTACAGGCGATAGCCCTGTCACCGGACATGCTTAAACCTTTTTATCAGGATGCTATGTCAGGCCATTACAGTGAAGAGGAAGTAGTGAGGTGCATTAACTTAATAGATAGTTATCTGGAAGCTAATCTGGAGGCCATCACTGAACCGGTAATTGATTACATGAAGGATGGAGAAATTAAGACACTTACTATGATCACTAATCATTTTCATATAACTGGACATTTCATTGTTTCAATCTTTGATTATCTGGCGGAGAAAGGGGTCTTGGAGAAAGTATCTCAGACCATAAGAATAACTCCCAAAAGCAAACCTGCAGTAGAAGAATTAGGATTTTTATATATTCCCTGATATTTAAGAGTGTGAAAGGAGACATTTATGTCAGTTCGAACCACAATTGAAATAGCCGGAGCCAAGCAGAATAATCTAAAGAATATCTCGGTAGAGATTCCAAGGGACAAGTTAACGGTAATAACCGGTGTATCCGGTTCCGGTAAGTCCTCCCTGGCTTTTGATGTAGTATATGGAGAAGGTCAGAGACGGTTTTTGGATTCCATCTCGACTTTTGCCAAGAGCCGTATCAGCCAGCTTAAGAAAGCAAAGGTAGATTATGTTAGAGGTCTGTCGCCAGTTATCGCTATTGAGCAGAAGAAGTCAAACAATAACCCCAGATCAACAGTGGGAACGGTAACCGATATCAGTGATTATCTCAGATTATTGTATGCAACAGCCGGAACAGGGAAGTGTCCGGTATGCGGGAAACCTCTAAAACAACTATCAGCAGCGCAGATTGCAGAGCATATAACTACCTTGCCCTCAGGCACAGTTGTGGAACTGAGAGCTCCTATCAATAAGGTCTTCGGTGAAGATTACAGTTATACCATTGATGAGCTGAGAGAGAAAGGGTATAAGAATCTGTTAGTGGATGGAGAACCCTTTTCCCTGGCGGATAAAAAGGAGCTGGATGAGAGAAAGGAATATCAGCTGGAGCTGGTTATCGACCGCTTTACCTTAAAAAGTGATAATTATATCCAGATTGCAAAGTCTATTGAAGCAGCCATGCTTTCACTGGAAGAAGATATCATGATTAAAGTTGAGGTAATCGGTGAAGTAACGGATTCCTTTTATGAGAATTTTGCCTGTACGGAGCACCATTTCTTCTTATGTGATATGCAGCCCTTTCACTTTTCCTTTAATACCCCTGCCAGTGCCTGCAGAACCTGTATGGGTGTAGGATTATCCTATGTAGTAGAACCAAGGTTTCTGGTGGTTGCACCGGAGAAGAGCATCAGCAGAGGTGCACTAAAGAATACGGTCTATAATACCTCCGGAAAGGATAGTTATCGTTCTGTTATTATGTATAGCCTGTCAGAGCAATATGGCTTTAGTCTTGATACACCCTTTCATGAACTTTCAAAAGAAATCCGTGACCTCCTGTTCTATGGCACAAAAGGCGAGCTTGTTAAGATGCAGCAACCTCCTTTTTCAACTAAGAAGAACTGGATAATTGGCAAAGAAAGGCCTTTCTGGGGCTTTGTGCATGAACTGGAAAGCTGGTATAAGCACTATATCCGAAAATCCTCTACAACAGAAGCCTTTGAGCCAAACTTTATCAAAGAGTGTATGATTGAGAAGGTATGTCCGGAATGTCATGGTGCAAGACTTAAGAAACAACGTCTGTTAATTACAGTAGGCGGGAAAAATATTGATGAGCTGTGTAGGTTACAGCTGCCGGAGTTAATGGAATTTTTAAATTCCATTCAATTTGATGCAGATATAAAGGATGTAGCAGCTTCTATCATAAGAGAAATTACCACCAGACTGAACCTGCTGATTGATATCGGTCTTTATTATATCAGCTTAAATCGCAGAAGTGACAGTATATCCGGTGGTGAAATGCAGAGAATTAAGATGTCTACCCAGATCAGCAGTGAGTTGATGGGGATGCTTTATGTAATGGACGAGCCAAGTATCGGACTTCACTCAAGGGATTCTTTTAAAGTAATTGAAACGATGAAGAAGCTCAGAGACATCGGTAACACAGTTATTGTAGTGGAACATGATCTGGACACCATTAAAAGTGCGGATCATATCATTGAGATCGGACCCGGACCTGGTATTCACGGTGGAAATGTAGTCGCCCAAGGTGCAATGAAAGATATTATGAAAGCGAAGCTTTCTGTAACAGGTAAGTACTTATCAGGAGAGGCCAAGATAGAAGTGCCTATGAAGCGGAGGCATCTGGGAGATGATTTCATTTCCATACAGGGAGCGAAGGAAAATAATCTGAAAAATGTAGATCTGGATATACCGCTAGGAGTATTCGTATGTATAACAGGGGTCTCCGGCTCAGGCAAGAGTTCTCTGATAAATGAAATTCTTTATAAACAGTTAAAGATAGATATGACGGGAGCTAGAATAACCGCAGGAGATCATGATTTTCTCTTCGGAGCCAGTCTGATAAATAATGTAATTAATATCGACCAGACACCTATCGGAAGAAATTCCAAATCCAATCCGGCTACCTATATCGGTATATACGATAAAATCAGAGAACTCTTTGCCTCATTACCAGAAGCTTTAGGCAAAGGTTACCGTGCAATAGATTTCAGTCTGACCCATGCGGGAGGAACCCGCTGCGAGCATTGTTCAGGTGATGGTGTCATTGTAACGAACCTTCAGTTTATGGCAGATATTGAAACGGTCTGCCCAATCTGTAAAGGACTTAGATTTTCAGAAGAGGGATTAGAGGTTAAGTATCAGGGGAAAAATATTGCAGAAGTTCTTGAGATGACTGTTGAGGAGGCATATGAATTCTTCTCTGATAATAACTATCTCAAACACAAACTGGGGATTATGAATGAACTGGGACTTGGTTATATGTGTCTGGGACAGAGCTCTACCACTCTCTCCGGCGGAGAAGCTCAGAGAGTTAAGTTAGCTTATGAATTAGCCAAGATTAAGAAAGGTGCCCACAATCTCTATATTCTGGATGAGCCTACTACAGGGCTTCATTTATCTGATATCCAGAAGCTTCTGTTAAGCTTAAACAAATTGGTTGATAAAGGACATTCGGTTATTGTAATTGAACATCATATGGATGTAATCAAGTCTGCAGACTATATTATTGATATGGGACCGGAAGGCGGCAGCCAGGGTGGTTATGTAGTGGCAGAAGGAACGCCGGAGCAGGTCTGTAAAGTAGAGAAATCCTATACAGGTAAATATCTAAAAGAAGTGATTGGTTGTCTGTAATTATATAAAAGTAATCTTAAGCTCCTTCCCTCACGTATGCAATGTCATTAAGATAAGAAAAATAGAATATGTAAAGCAGATATGTTAATCGCATATCTGCTATTTTTTTGTGAAAAAGCACTTGTTAAATCAATCAAAAAATGTGGCGAAGCCCCTGAAATATATAGATTTTAGGAGGTTATAGCTTATGCAATATTCAGAAGAAGTTAAAGGTACTTTGTGGAACTTGATTGATGAAATGTCATCCGATTTATCAGAGTTCACCGTAATTCCAGATAAAGACTTCACAAGAAAGAAGAAATGGGATTTCCCAACACTGATAAAATTCATTATCTCTATGGAAAGCCAATCATTAAAAAACGAGCTTCACAAATATTTTGGATATACGACAGACTGTCCAACGAATGCTTCTTTTAATCAAAGAAGAGCTCAAATTAAATCAGATGCTTTTAAATATCTATTTGAAAAATTTACGGTCCAATATAGTAAGAATCATGGTATAATCACTATATACAATTACGATAAAAACGGTAATCTGACAACAGAATCAGACGGAACACAATATACCTATGATGCCTTCAACCAGCTTGTTGAGACGGATAAGCAGGA
>JAQSXJ010000113.1 GCA_029256725.1 Anaerocolumna sp.
CAATGGGGTTTTACGAATTGCGATTTGGGTCATAATCTGGGTCATTTCACCTTCGGTTAATGGATAATCGCCCAGTCTGACTGCACTTCGATTTCTTTTGAAAATGATATCTGCCCAGTTTCTAATCAGCTCTTCTTCTGTTGGATATTCTAGAATACCATCCTTCCATCCTTTATCTTCAATAAGCATCTTTATGAGGTCATTCTCAAAATCCGACTCCTTATCATAACTAGTCTTGTAACTCATGCGCGAACACCTCCTATACAAACATCTTTTCTAACATAGCTTTCTTTATTTTTTTCAGTTTCTCCAACTTACGCTGATAAAGGGTGATAAGGTTGTCAAGCTGCTGGAAATATCCTCCTATTTTTTTACTTTCATCTAAAGATCTTGGTAAATACAATTCGACTTCCTTTAATTTTGTTTCTGTCATAGTCGGAATAGCTCCACCAATTTTCACAGCCAACACTTGACTCTGGATTCCTTTAGTAGCTAATTCAGCTAATATAAGCTGCCTCTGATTTTCATCTGTTCTCAAAACAACAATCTGTGGATTTATTGAAGCAGGTTCTTCAAGCCCGCTAACTAAGGCGCTTTTCCCAAGGGTTGATCCTGTTTTCACAAAAAGGATATCACCATTTGTAATTTTAATTTCTGGAGATTCGTTATACTTTGCTTCGGTAATGTATGTATTTCTCACGTCCAAAGTTAACTTATTATCAACTATATTCGTTGGGCTAAATGTTAATATTCCGCCTTCTTCTTTTGCGATGATATCTTTTTGTGTATAACCTCTAAACCCAATTCGACCATTTATAGTACAAACCGCTCCTAACTTATGCTGTTCCCAAGCATCAGTAAATCCTGCAAATCTAATTTCTGGAACATTCGATCCATTTTTAGGAAACATTTTTTCCAACATGGATTTCTTCATTACAACCAGCTTATTATACTTACGCTGATGAAGAGTAATAAGGTTGTCAAGCATTAAAAAAAATGCTGAAATTTTATCTTGTTCATCATTTTGAGGCAAAGATATTGTCAATGTTTTATACGCTTCAAATGAAATATTCAGTAAACCATCCATTCTAGCACCAGAAGAAACAAGACGCCTTAATTGTGTATCTATCCTTGGATCATTCAATTCTCTTGCAATGAAATCTGAGTTATTATTACCGACTTCAAAACAATGATATACAAAAGGAATCCTTGCCTCATCTACTTTCAGGTCAAAGCATGAGCCATATTGTCTGTACTTTGATGCACCATGATTATATGCAAGTTCTCCTTTCTTAAGCAGGATATATTTTTCCAAGCTCTGTCCAGCATTGTCGCTGGAGTATTTGTCTGATTGATTTATAAAACCGCTTGCTGCTGATATCATCATAACAGGCGCGGTAGATTCAGAATCGGTTCTAGTAATCGCTGTCGCAACTTCACCAAGTTTACGCTTTTCCCATGCATCAGTAAATCCTACAAATCTAATCTTAGGTGCTTTCTTATTTTCGACCATATTATTCACCCATTAACAGTAATTTGAATTCACTGAGCCCTTTCATGTCAAATTCATTGCCACATAATTCATCCAACAATACGCTTAGTTCCTTCTCTGTAGCTACAATCTTCTTCTCTACATCCTCAAAAGTTTCATTATACTTCATTGAAATACTACTTACTTTTGTTATCAAGTCTTCGACAATTGTATTTGGCATAGAATATAAGCTTTTTACAAGTTTAGTAATCCATTTGATACGAAGAAGCATTTTAACATCATCGTCATGCAATGCTTCAATGGTATTCTTTGTCTTAACATGAAGCGCGTCTGTTTCCTCTTTAATTTCCTTTTTCAACGCTTTCTCATCAGAAATCAAACCATCACACTGAATAATCTTTGTTTCAAAGCTATCCTCACCAAAAATCACACCTTTTTTTACTTCTGCAGCATATTGTTTTGCAAGTTTAGCAACCTGTGCATTTACAAACGCTGTACCATCTTCATTGATTGCATCACTTGATTTTTCTTCTTCACTCATGGAATCAAGTAATTCTTCATACAAGGCAGTAATCTCATTAAGTCGGTTCTCTTTGCCTTGGAGTTTCTGATATTCGTCCCTTAAAAGTGTATCCTGCACTAAATCAAAAGGAATAATATGTCCTATGAAGCCTTCCTGAACCTCAATATCAGCACCGTTCTTCTTCTTTATTACCATCTTAGGTTCAACTTTCTTTGTTGCTTCAAACCCTTCTGTTTGAATCATTTCTAAATCGCTTGCAATCTGAGTCCAGCTATCATCCAGTAGCTGATACGCCTCATATCTGTCAATAAGTGGAATATTTTCCAAGCGGGCAAATATGTCTTTACTGATTTTATCTTCCTCTTTTGAAACTGAAACACTTTCTGCATTTTCAATCAATTCACCGAATAAATACTCTTCAAATCCTTCAAATGCTTTTTTAAACGTATTATCAAAAGCTTTTACTACATCGTGATTCTGTATAGCTTCTTTCACATTTTGCGTAGCAAGTTCTGAATAGAATTCATTTACTGCTACAAATAGAGCGCTTCTTAACCCTTCCAAAGCGTCCCAGTACTCTTCCAGTTCTTTGATCTCACTTGTAGGTATCCCACCAAACATAGAAGCATAAATATCATAACTCTCTGCCTTTTCAGAGGAATCAACATAGCGAGGAATATTCAAGTTATAATCGTTGTTTCTAATTTCTTCTCTACTAACAGTTCTCGAAAACTTTGGGACTGTAACCCTACCTGCCACAGTATCAGCTATTTTTCTGATATCACATGCACGGAGCTTATTATTTTTTCCTTCTTTTTCAAAGCCCTTTGATGAATCTATAATCAACACATCATCATTATCCCTTGTTTGCTTCAACACCATAACTATGGTTGGAATACCGGTACCAAAGAATATGTTTGCAGGCAAACCAATAATCGCATCGACCTGATTTTTTTCAATTAAGTTCTTACGTATTTCCCCTTCTTCTCCCCCTCTAAACAACACTCCATGAGGTAAAACAATCGTCATGATTCCATCCGGAGAAACATGGTACAAGTCATGTAACAAGAATGCATAATCTGCCTTTGATTTTGGTGCTATTCCATATCCCGAATAACGTTGGTCAGATTCTTTATCTTCTGGATTCCAAACTTGTGAATAGGGAGGATTTGACACTACGGCATCTACTCTAAGCACTGGAGGGTAGTTATCCAAATCAATTGGCCAATCCTCTTCCAAAGTATCCGCATTTCTTGTGAATATATTAGCAGGTTTTATACCTCTCATAACAAGATTCATTCGAGTAAGATTATATGTGTTTTCCTTTAACTCCTGAGCAAAATACTTAATATTCTCATTGTTCATATACTTAGCAGCACTCTTACCAATATTGATAAGCAATGAGCCAGAACCAGAGGTCGGATCATAAATAGAAATATTATTTCGGTTCACTAAGTGATTAGCTATAATCTCTGACATAAGTAATGAAACTTCATGCGGTGTATAGAACTCTCCTGCCTTCTTACCTGCATTTGAAGCAAAATTTGATATCAGATATTCGTAGATATAACCCAGAACATCATACCCCTGCTTTTCATCCATCGGAATGTCTTTTATTAAACTAATAAGCCCTCTGATAGCAGTTGTTCTTGCCCCACTGGTTTCACCAAGTTTATTTAAACCCATTTGTAATGTATCAAAAATCTTATCAAAAACCAACTTATATGTATTATCAATATTTCTTTCAAACGCCGAAAGAGCATCGGTAACATTTGACACGTCAAAGTCCTTACCCATTTTAACCCATGTAGAAAAGAGATTGCTATATGATATAAAATATCCAATATTTTTCTTACACAAATCAGCTGTATCGGTTTCTTCTTCTGTCAGCTCTGGTAAATCTTCGTCTGTCCAATCCAAGGTCTTTAAATATTCAACTTCCTTATCTGATAAAAACTTATAGAAAATAAAACCAAGAATATAATCCTTGTATTCATTTGCTTCGATCTTGGAACGCATCTTATTGGCTGACTCCCAAATCTTATTTGCCAGTTGCTGTTTATTCATAACTGTTGTTCCTCCTAGTTGTCCTGTTTAAATAATCATTTATTCTAATGTCAAATTGTAAATA
Organism: Anaerocolumna sp.; assembly: GCA_029256725.1. GTDB lineage: Bacteria > Bacillota > Clostridia > Lachnospirales > Lachnospiraceae > Anaerocolumna. The sequence goes on from JAQSXJ010000113.1 coordinate 4,147, forward strand.
AGTACCTACGATTTGAGCTTTTATTTTCCATAGCCATTGCTTTAAAAATTATTCGTCATATCTTAATTTTGGTTAAATTGCTAGAATCGTCTTATGCATTGCATCAGCAAACACTGCACGTCCTAACTTCACCACTTGTTGCACCATATAATGCATATAAAAATATCTAAAGCTTATTCTGGCAGATAAATTTCTGAGAACTTCTTCAATGATAACTCTGTTGCTGCACGATTGATTTCAGCTGTTTGTATGAATAAAGTATTTCCATCATATTGCTCTTTCACACCCATAGAAGATAGGTCGCCTGAGTATGACCCAGTGATTTCGCCTAACTTACGCTGTTCTCAAGCATTTGTACATATTAATTTCCTTCTTTTCCATTTTTAATATATTTCCCGCTTTTCACTCTCTCATCCTTCGGCTTAATCGAAGTCTGTATTCTCCGTTTTGAAATTCTCCACTTGTCTGCGGTTTGACGTATTGACAAATATTCCATTCCTCAATCTCCGTTTCTCGACCATTATCAATAAAACACGACATGTTAATTATAATCCCAACTGCGAATAATATCAATCTAATATTTTCCATTTATTACTATTTGGCAGCTATTGGTCGCTTTTTTGACTATATTTTACTAACTGGTATGTATTAAACATGACAAGTTATTGTGTGATTAGTTATAGATTAACCCCTATCCCTTTGTTTGCGCATGCTTTGATATGAGTGGCATCCACGAATGCTATGGAGGGATCAACAAAATCCCAACGGAAGCATTCTTCGAGTACCCTTGAAAATATCTGCTCGAAAAGACTGGTGTCCTTAAACCTACGGGTATAATTCTTTCCGAAAGTACTGAAATGTGGGACGGGATCCAGCATGTCCAATCCAAGGAACCAGCGGTAAGCTACGTTTACCTCGATTTCCGTTATGGTCTGCCTCATACTTTTGATGCCGTAAAGATACTGAATAAGGGGGATTTTTATCAGCATAACAGGATCGATACTAGGTCTTCCCTGGTCTTCAGAATATTTATCAATAACCATGTCATAAATGAAAGAGAAGTTAATCGCTCTGTCGATATCTCTTAAAAGATGGTTTTTAGGGACCATATCATCCATGGTAAAGAGCTGAACTTGTTCCCGTTTCTTATCCGTATTCTTACTCATCATAGCCTTTCCACCGCCTTATCTTTGTTACCATTATTATACCATAAAAACGGCTGGAAGTCCTGATTTTACTGCATTTTATTAAGATTTCCCATAAAAATATCCCCGGTTTTCATTAGAAAATCCGGGGACTTTGTCTACAGTCTGTAAGGAGCAACCTTTCGATTGCTCCTTTGTTGTTTCTAATATCAAAGGTAGAAATTGCATTTAATGCAATATTGGGCTTTCCATTGTATTCCGGGATTTTGCCAATGTCACATAACGAAGCAGAGCCATAAGGATTCTCTGATATCTACTTTCCACTAATAGAAAAAATCACTCTATGAATGTCATACTCAAATTATAAGATACTAATTGTTTTTCCCAAAACAAGCCGACCGTATCCGTGAAACCAAATAAGTACCATTCTTTTAGCAACGTCCGTTGAAGTTCCAAAATTATTCTCAAGAACAGATGCATATCTATCACACATAACAGAATCTAACATTACTACTGCTTTAATTTCTGCAACAATATTCTCTTCTACTAATTCACTTAATAGATTTACTTCCATTTTCTTTCCCGGAATAAGATCTGCCAATGCGCCTCTAAGCCTTCTACGATCATTCAGCAAATCCGGATAAAGTAACAACGCTTCTTTAATACTTACTGCCAATTGTTTATCTTCTTCAGTCAATCCTGATAATTGACGCATAGCTTTTTCTGTTTTAACTTTCTTATTTATATCGCCATCTATACCGGAAATATTCTTGCTTATATCGGGATTTTCTTGTCCTGCTAGTTGTCCTGCATACTTCACTTTTAATGCTGACGACCTTGCTTGTCGTGCAAATTTTGCAGTTATTGTGCTCATATCAGTTTTAACTTCTGACGTAGAAATTCCCCATTCTGTATTCAAGCAATAGCTTACTAAAAAAGAATTAATCTGTGCATCACTCAATTCATGTTTGCCATTATTTATCATTGCAACTTCCAAAAGTTTCATATACTCATCGTATGATTTGACTTTTTTACCACCATTCGAAGTACACGATACACCTCTTTGATAAATAGGCTTTTGTCCAATTGTATTATTCTGGACAATCTGCTCGTATTTTTTCACAATAGACATCATATCTTTTTTAACTTCAACCGAGCTAATCTGCCAATCTGAATCAAGACGATTACTCGAAATAAAGAACTGTATTTTTGCATCGTTCAAACACTTCTTACCATTGCTTACAATAGTATTTTCCAGCACTCGTAGATACTCGCTGTATGTCTTAATCTTTTTTCCATTATTTGGTGTTGAAAAGTCAACTCTTTTATATGGTTGTTTTGGCTGAGCCACATTACTTTGATTTTGTTGATCATACCTTTTCACAATTGGCATTATGTCTTTTCTTACATCACTCGCAACAATCTGCCAATCCGAATCAAGATGATTGCTAGAAATAAAAGAGTATATTTGTGAGTCTGATAAGCTTTTCTTACCATTTCTCACAATAGCTATTTCTAGCGCTTGTAGGTACTCGTTAAAAGTTTTTATCATCGCCATCTCTAATTACCCATACCTATATGACAAACCCAACAATACCTAGGACAACGCTTATTCCAGATATTATCATCAAAATAGTAGTTCTCTTGTTGATTTCATTCTTCAACTGCATATTTTGATCATAGAGATTTGAAATATTTATTTTCTCTAAGTTATCTTTAAACTCCTTATATTTTGCAACCAGCTGACTCTCACACTCTTTCACACTATTCTGTGTTTCTTGAACCGAAGAAATATATTTTCCCTGTTCCTCTGAAAATTTTCGCAAAGCTTTCTCAAGTTCTACTGAAACATCATTCTTTATCTGCGTATTGCTTTTTGCATTTTCTGCCTCGATGATTGCTGGAATTCCATCAAGTATTGCTACAAGAGTTATTGTTTTATCAGAAATAGTCTTCTCCTGAGACTGGGATTGTTCTATATAGCCTTGGATCTGTTGCTTAGTTTGATCAAGGCCTTGTAAATATTTATTTTGCTCATTTCCAAAGTTTATCATAGTTCTTTCTAACTCCGTAGAAACGTCTGACTTAATTTTGCTATTACTCATAGCATTAGCATTCTCAATTGTAATAGGAAGTCCCTCTACTCTTGTTATCAACGCCTTAGTCTGTTCTATGTTCTTCTCTAAATCTTCTATTGTACCTAACATAGCCCTCAACTCCTTATAAATTCTCTGAATTTTTCATTAGCACACTTAGCTAAAATTCCATAATACAAAATATCTTTTGGTGTTTTTTCGTATACACGATCCACTATCGTCTGCAATTTTATATTTGTTATATTATTTCTGTCATCGAGATACTTTAAGCAATTCCATTGCGCATCTTTACTACATTCAGGATAAATGTCAACTAATGTATCAACTAACATCATTTTTTCTTCTTTTGTAAAACGATACCATATTCTTTCCAAGCGATTTACTTCGAAACGTCCACTTCGATTCCAATTTCCTATAAACAACAAATAATCAAGCTTAAACGAATAAGAATTGCTATTAATTCTTTCAAGATTTGACAGCGTATTTTTACCTATTCCAGAAATAACTTTTTCCGAAATTTCTGCGATCGATAAATTCGAGTAATACTCCTCATCTTCCTTAATCTGTATAAATGGAAGCACAAAGAAGTCTTCAATCTCTTCAGTTATTTTCACTGAATTACATTCCTTGTTGTTGGTAATGAATTCGAAGAAATCTAAGAATTGTTCTTTATGATGGTACAAGAAATTATCGTAGTACCATTTCACATATACTTTGAATACATCCTCAACCTGATTTGCTCTTGAAACATTAAATACGCATTCCCGATTATTTCCCATTGAAGCAAAATAATCTCTAGCTATTTTTTTCATTCGTGTAAGAATACTTGCATCATCAAGAGCTATAACACTATGTCCCACGTTGGGAGCTGAACAGATATCAACAATTATTTCTATCTGCTTTTCTTCATCAATAGCTCTATATGTATACCAATCCTTAACATAACCAGTCACATATAACATGTACAAAAATTGTTTGTATGTCTCAACAGACTTAGCCGGATAATCAACTATATATGCAGTTTTCTTTCCACTATGAAAATCCGAATAAATATCTATTAATCTATCGTATAAAATATCACTAGTATCAGCCCCACAATTCAATTTATGATATATTTCAGAATAATCGTTATTCATTGCCTTAAGTATTTGTGGAAGATTATCAATAACGGTTTCTCTTCTCAGTAATTGTGCTAGTATATTCTCTTCTGAAGGCTTAAGATAAACCACATAAGCTGTAACTTTTTCATCCGCTCTGCCAGCACGACCTATTTCTTGAACAAACTCATTTTTGGAAACCGGCATACCAAAATGAACGGTACAATTAACATTCGGTAAGTTAATACCTATTCCCAATTCTTCGTTTGTAACAAGTATTCTACATAGGCCTTGTGCAAATTGATTATAGGACTCAGAATTTTCACTTGTAAAAACATCTGCCTCATATCCAATGGCATCAGCAACTATTACAGATATCTCATCACTTTTTGTAAAAACTATTGCTCTTTCATTTCTGTGAACAATATCGGCAGCAATCTCTTTTACTTGATTTAACATTGCTTCGGTATCATCCATTTCTCGAAAATCATACTTAATGTTATACTTCTCAATCAAAACTGGCGAGAAGAAATTTTCTAAAGGAATATCAAGCTGTTTCTGAATATCTTGTGCAACTGTATAGTTAGCAGTTGCAGTAAATCCAAGATATCTAGCATCCCTAAGATATTGACTCATATTTCTTGAAAGCATAAGATATTCAGGTCTAAAATCATGTCCCCAATTAGACAAACAGTGTATCTCATCTAATACCACATACGAAATTTCTTTTTTCCAACGTTTAAACACGCCAAAAAGGTTACGATTTTGGAATGTCGCAGGCGTCAAAAAAATTAAATTTGTTCCCGGCTTAAAAAACGAAAAGTCATTGTCAGGCTGTAAATTTAGGTGTGTAACATTATCAAAATGGTGGAACTTTCTTAAGTTTCTAATTTGGTCTCTTATCAAAATATCAGTAGGCGAAACAACGAATACCACCTGTGGCTGCAGCAAACATGCAAAATAGTAAATTAATGATTTACCACTTCCCGTAGGCATAATACAAACGGCATGTCCATTTGTATTCATCATCGAGCACAATGCATCAAATTGGCCTCTTTTAAAAGTTTGAAATGGCGATATTTCCTTAAGTAAAAACTCCAAATCATTTTTGTCATTCTTATCAAGCTTATAGTTTACTCTATTACCATATCTCAAACGTCTCCTAAGACCATGATCACTTGTGTAATTTTCCACCCAATAATCAGCCTTTTCAGCTGCTGATATTGTTTTTCCATTTGGATCATCTATCACTGATATTGAACAAAGCTCAGCCTTGATTAATCTTGCAAAAACACTTAAATATTCATTCAAAATATCAACTGCTGCTGTAATTTCATCCCTATCTTCTCGCCTAACATTTAGATAAAGGACCGTCTCTCCTGATGGCTTCAATAAATCAATTAAAATCATCATAAACCTATAAACGTGTCCATAATCTAACTCATGGTTAAAAAAGCGAGTATTCATATACTGAGGATATTTTTCTCTTTCAATATGTGTATCACGTATCAAAAAGTTATAAACCAACGCATGTAAGCTAGTATAAGAAGGAATATCATTAACATCCTCTCGTCCTGTTCCATGTACAATGAATCCGTAATCAGAGTCACCAACGCCACATGGAATTCCTCTAACAACCTCACCCTTAGTTAAGTCCAGGTTCATATAGCGATTATAATTATCATATTCCACATTTAAGTCACCGGTCTTACCTTCAAGAGATTTTTTTTCTTCTTTCTGCTTAGCTTGTTTTTCTATTTCTACTTGTTCTCTTTTTACTATTGCAACTAAATGATCTGCTTCTTTTTGTTGTCTCTCAGTAAGATATTTTCTATATTCTACAACTACTTTCATTGTGACAATCTTATACCATTCATCAATTGCTTCTTTTGCTTTTGAATCAACCATATCATGTTGACTTACTAACTTATCGATTAACTTTTGTTTATCAAAAGTATTTTTCTCGTCACTAATTATCGTATCGAGAATGCCAATCTCATAGGCTTTCATCATTCTATTGATTCTGGGCGCTTCTCCATTATAGAAATCAGCAAACACACTTTTAAGTTTGTTTTCGTCAGCCAAAAGATCAGGACGGCCTAAAAAAACTTCAGATAAATTCAATTTTAAGCCTCCTCTTGACCCGTTACAGATGTTTCAATAGTTTCGCTTTGTTCAATCAACGATCTCTGTTCACTGGTTTCGTTCGCTTTAGTTGTTGTCTGGTTCTGTCCATTTAAAACATTATTCGCAGCTTCTTCCATCTTGGCTGTTTCAAAAACAATGTCTTCTGAACAAGATTTCTTCTCCTGAATTACCTCAGATGCATCTTCTACATCTTGTAATTCCATATCAACAGAATTATCAGCCTCTTGTTCCATAACCTTTGAGCAAGCATCTTCATTCTCAAAAACAAAACCATATTGACGTTCATTTAGATTCCGAATTTTTCTTTCTATAGCTTCGATTTCCTCACTCAATTGCTTAATACTAATTCTTAATTCATTAACCTGAATAACATCATCCATTTTCTTTGGGTATTCCCTGCCAGAATCAAGCCAGTTTTTTATCTTACTACTAAGACTTTTATCTTTTTCAGAAGTAACATCTTTCTGATGCTTCATTTCCTTTAATTTTTCAGACAGCTTAAAAATTTCACTTTGTATTTCTAAAACTGGAGCAATATTCTTTACTCTTTCGGCATTCATTATTAAGCCAATAGAAACATCATCACCACTTCCTCTTTTGGTTAATACAGGAAGATATTCTTTTATTTCACCCTTACCCACTTCATTACCATGCTCGATAAAAATCTTCAGTATAGATCTATAAAGCGCATATAGCTCTTCAACATTTGCATATGAATCATCAATTCCGTCAGATCCACAAAAAACTGCAGTAGGCATTCTATCCGTTATAAAAAATCGAAATTCTTCAATTGCATCACAATCACAAAGAGATGTAGTTATATTCATTTGGCAATTTTCATCACAAGGAATCGGCTCTGTGAAGTTTCCTTCACGATCGATTATAACACACTTTCCATCACCAACCTGCATTCCAAACGAGTACTCATTGGTAACGACATACATAATCAACGTGCAGCCATAAGCCTTTTCAATTCTTCTATCCGATTCATTTTCTGCAAGATATTTTTTTTTGTACTTATCAGATACATTTTCCAACTCTATCTCTGTAAAAGGCCTTTTAGCATAGTCATCATCTACCGACTGATGCCATGTTCTTAATATACTTTTTGTGAGTTGAAGCAACATTATATAATTATGTTTCTCATCTGTAAGAACATCTTCTGCTTTGGCTGTATTCACAAAGTCAATTGTGCACTTAATAGCTGCATCAACTGCAAGTTTTGAACCACGATCTGCTCGTGGATAATTATCGCTTCCATGTCCATCTGCCACTACACAGATATGCATCTTTTCGTCATCATAAAAATCCGATGCATCTTCACATACTTTATCTATTTTTGTATGGTTATATCCTGTTTCAGTGGCAGAAAACGCAAAAATATTCTCGTTCACACTTACCTCCTATACAAAACAAGGTCGCCCGCCTCAAGCAGGCAACCCGAATACAACCTTAGTTCCAACTACCCCAGTCATTATCATCGCTAGATACCGAAGCTCCATTGTCCTGATCAACATCTTTAGCTACAGCAGAAACAATATCTGCTGAATCTTCTTCCGGTGATGTAATTGTATCTGCTGATTGTTTACTATGGCTCTGGAATTCAGAGGCACGAACACTTACTTTGTGAATCATCTTCTTAAGTGTTGCAGTATCTTTTGCATCAAGAATTGCTTCTGGATTTCCTGTAAACTGCGCAAGTACACTTCTATCAGAACCACTTTCAATATCAATTGCAATCTTAATTGCATACTTAAACCAATTGTTTTGTTTAATTTGATTAAGAAAAACTTCCCAATTATCAGTAGGACCACCATCACTCAAAAGTAAAATAACAGGTGCATATGCACCAGTCTGTGACTGTAAATACTCATTACGTGACATCTTCTTATCAAGTTCTAGTAAAGCACCACCAAATTCAGTCATACCACTTGCCTGAAGATCATTCCAAATAATGTCATCCAATCCAACTGGACCTGATGCTGGCGTTACCCAGGAACAACCACTTGAGAACTGAAGAATAGCTACCTTAATTTCAGCATCATCATTAGCCTGTGCAACTTCTTTAAGAAGAGGAATACATTCTTCCATTGCCGCATTAACAGTACCAATTCTTGAACCACCCATACTTCCTGATGTATCAATTAAATAGAAAAGTGTCATTACCTTTCTTGGTGATGGCGTAATTTCTTCTAACAGTGACATATTATTATCCTCCTCTTAAATAATCTTTCCCGCGTCTTTAGGATTGTTTGTACATTCTATTGCAAAGTCCTTCTTTATAGGGACTACTGCACCAGGAGCCAACGGCTTCTGACTTCCATTTGGCAGATTTATTTTCCAACTCAATGTGCTTAAGTTCTTAATACCGAAAACACCTGGTTCATTCGGATTGGCAATGACATCTCCTAGTTTTGCTTCTACATCATTTTGAGAAGAATCTGCATGCCAAAGCATCAACCTCGTTCCAGAATATAATGGAATGGTAACTGTACTAAACTGAATAGCATTAAGAACCATAATTTTTTTCTTACACTCAATGCAAGTGTTTTCTCCCTGTGTTGTAATAAATGTCTCTTCTTTACAATGAGGACACTTAACAATACTTGCCTTAAATCGAAAGAATGCATTTAGCCATTCTCTTTCCATTACTCTAGGAGCTTTCTTAAACATTACATCACTACTAAATGCTCTTTCAAAAAGTTCTCTTATATAATCTGGATAAATAGGCCAAAATGTTTTTAAGTTCTTATCCGTTCCAGTAACCGGCCTGTTTCTGTCGTCCTTTGGATCATATACAAAAATAGGTTCCTCTCCATAATATCTTCTCTCGAGTTCCTTTGTCATACATGGAGGAGTTGAACGCTTTCCTTCAAGTGGATGGTTTATAAATAGCAATCTAAAAAGAATAACTGCTAAAGAAAATCTATCTGATGGCTTGTCAGGATCACCACCTGTTACAACCTCTGGCGCCATGTATCTTTGTTTTCCGAGAATGCCAAGATTAACACCGAATGGTGAAACATTATCATTGTCGCAGATTAAAACTTCTCCATTTTCAGGATTAATAAAGAAGTTACCATTATTAATATCCTGATAACTATATCCGCTGTTATGCAATTCTCTAAAGGCTTGAATAATGTTGATAGCAGCCTCTGCAATTGCACTAAACGTTTTGAATTTAACTTGTTTTTGCTTTTTTGAACCAACAAAGAATTCTGTAAGTTCATAATATCCAGCAGGTCGGACATCCATAATATATCCAAACACACCAGCATGAACTTCTGTAATTCCTAAAGGCCACAAGAAATCTTTTGTTGGAGCCCCCTTCTGAATATTGCTTTCGAGATTCTGGTAAAAAGCGTGTTCTTTTCCCTTAAATACGTCTTTGTGATACCACTTAAGCGCATATTCCTTTCCATTGTAAGAAACCTTGTAAACAGTTCCCTGACCGCCGGATCCAAATTCAGCTAACACTTTAGCTTCTCCGCCGTACTTCATTTTGACTGTATCGCCTACTTTTAATGATCCCATAAAATATCCTCTCCTTACATCTATCTATAGTTAAACCATTTTTTCGCATATTCAATAGCCATAGATCCCGGATGACATACAAAATTGCAACTACGTCAATACGATTTATAGAATATCTTTCCTTAAATGCAGCGTTTCCTGTGTTCTTACTGTACTAGGAATCACTATTCTCATAAGCGATCAATTAACAAATGCCTTATTTTATATACTTGTCAAACCTTTGTTTTTTTCATTTGGTAACTTGATCACACCTTCAAAGCAACTAACTCTATTGGTTTGAAAATCCCTTACCTAAATAAATGTCTATCCATTCTTTAAGACCAATAATTGCATGATTTTCATGCATTCAATTGTCATTATTTATTTCTACATAAACCTTGTATACTGAACATCTATAATCGATCCATTATTCAATTTCCATTTTCATCTCCCTAATGTACCATTTGAAGAACCATAGCTATTAGCTGTGACTGTGGTAAAATCAGGTTAATCGTTTGACTTCCAAACTGTAGAGCAATCGCATCTGTATATGGAATAAACGCTGTTAAATTAATAATTTTCTTCTCAAAGCCATGTTCCGGTGCAACGAAAATAATTCTTTCGTTTGTAACAAATACTACGCCTTCCTTAAATTCAAACCATTCTTGCTCTACCGGACTTGTTCGACCATTTGAAGAATGGATCGTATAGTTTTTGGTTAATCTATAACTGTTGCCACTACGATGAGTTTGATATGATTTCTCTTTCTGTTTTACAGCCAAAGCAGCTTTATCCATAAAATGACACGTTTCATTTTGTCCAAGCATAATTGTTGAAGGACTAAAACTAGGTAATTGACCTGTCATAATCTCACTTGAAATTCGTTGAGGTACTAAACTTTGCAACTGCGGAGTATCTTCATTGAGATGTATTCCAAACAGTGATGCTATTACTCTTTTTCCTTTACTCGCCATATCACTCCATAGAATCTTCTTTCTGATTCTTTCTCCAATTCTTATATTCGCCTGTTGTAACACGTGCATCCTAAGGTCTTTCTGTCTTTGCAGGAATGGTCAAATCTCTGCCAAACTTTTTTGTACCAAAAATTCTTCCGTCAGCACACATTTTCTGCAAACGTCTTGGTGTTATATCCTAGCGTTCTGCAATTTCCTTAACAGTTTAAATTCCTCCATACGAGTCCTCTTACAAAATAATAAAGCTTTAGAATATATAATTAGCTATACTCCATGCGCATTATGTAATTGGCTACCATTTAATAGTTCTATAGCTTTTACCTATAATGCCAATAATGTATTAAGTCTGTCCGATTTATTTTATACTTTTTGGCGAACTTTGTAAATACTTTGCACAACATTTATAGGATATTAGGACTAATTTTATGGATTTTCAACATATCCTTTTATATTATAACGATCCATTCTCCTAGAGATTCACTATAAAGACGACATTTCCTAAAAAATTACTCTATTCCTGTTTACTTTTTCGTATTCAATTGTACAAAGTGCGTCGTTTGAAAGAGGTTGCTCCATATATAATCAATCAACTTGATTCATAATGGCTGACTCAAGCTCTAATTCCATTTGTTCTCCTTATCAGAGACCTTTTGAACAATACGGCGGAATTCACTTTATGTTACGATCTGCATGATTGTTCGCACTTCTCCCCGAAATTACTTTGCCCACTCGCTTAGCACCTAGCATTACTGCAACGCAACGAGTTTGGCTACACGGTTCACTGTCGATTACCGTGACCAACTTACACCAGCAAGTATGTTCCAGCTTCGCTGGACACACAAAACGAGAAAGACCTTTCTTCAGAATAATTTCTGAAGAAAAGTCCTCATTTTTCATGATTTTTATCTGTATTTGCTCAAAGCAATCAGTCAGTTGAAACTTTAATTCTTCATTTTAAATTATAACTTGTTGTAGGAAGCGTTATAGAAAATGCTTTTTTCTATCCTATGAAACCCTTCAATTTACTGGATTAGTTGTCCTTTTGCAACTTCATTGTCGGGAAATCATTAAATCACTGCCCCCATATGGTAGCTAATAAACTACATATAGTTGTCCTCCATCGACCATTTTATATCTTTCTACAGAAAAAAATAAACCGTCCAAACTATGGGCGGCTTTATTTTTAAGCGAGTATCTAACCTATTGTTTTTCAGCTACCCAACATGGGTTCCATGCCCCGACAAATCAGTGCTCGGAACTATCTCCATCCTCTCCGGCATGGGTATCGCAAGAGCTTCATTAATCTGCTCTCTTGTATATAAGGTTCCAATATCATATCCCTCCGGTGGGCTTCCGGTTATCGTTTGATCCCAGAGGGCTGCAATTCTTGTCGTTCCGTCCTCATTGCGAAAATCCGGGTGGGAGTAATCAATCCCGGAATCG
>JAQSXJ010000114.1 GCA_029256725.1 Anaerocolumna sp.
TGTACCCAGCGAAAATCAGTTGAATTGGCAGAAGCTTGAATATACAGCCTTCTTTCATTATGGAATGAACAGTTTTACAGATCGGGAATGGGGAACGGGGAAAGAAGATACTTTACTTTTTTCTCCGAAAGATCTTAATACAGATCAATGGTGTGAAGTGCTTAAAAAGGCAGAGATAAAAGCTTGTATCATTACAGCAAAGCATCATGACGGATTCTGTCTCTGGAATACGGCATATACCAGGCATTCGGTTATGCATACCCCCTTCCAGAGGGATATTGTAGCGGAGCTTTCCGCTTCCTGCGAAAAATACGGTATCAAATTGGGGGTATATCTGTCTCCATGGGATATGCATGAATCGACTTACGGCAGTGGAGAGGAGTATAATGATTACTTTTGCGGTCAGTTAACAGAACTCTTAACCCAATACGGTAAACTTTATAGTGTATGGTTTGACGGAGCCTGTGGGGAAGGACCAAATGGTAAGAGGCAGGAGTATGACTGGAAACGCTACTATGCATTGATTCGAAGATTGCAGCCGGAAGCGGTTATTGCAGTGTGCGGTCCGGATGTACGCTGGTGCGGAAATGAGGCCGGAGATTGCAGAGAATCAGAATGGAGTGTAGTACCTGCAGAAGTTTTCTCCCAATCAGACATTATGGAGAACTCACAAAAGGCAGATGATGAAGAATTCCGTAAGCAGGGTCTGGATCAACAGACGAAAGACCTTGGCAGTCTGGAAGTGGTAAGTAAGGCAGAGCGACTGATCTGGTATCCGGCAGAAGTAGATGTATCCCTCCGTCCGGGTTGGTTCTATCATGAAGCAGAAGATCAGCAGGTTAAATCATTTAAGGATCTAAAACGAATTTATCTTAATTCTGTTGGAGGTAACAGTGTCCTGCTGCTGAATATACCGCCGCACAAAGATGGCTTTATCACAAGGTTTGATGAAGAAAGATTAGAAGAATTAGGTGAATTCATCAGAAATAACTTTAGGGATAATTATGCAGAACAGGCTGATATAAAGGCAACGGAAACAGAAGGAGAATCTGAGATTGCAAATGTTGTGAAAGAGGATGAAACCTATTGGAAAGCTGTTGATAATTGCAATACCTGCGAAATTATAATGAAACTAAAAGAAGTGAAGCAGATTCATTATGTAGTCCTACAGGAACAGATCAGAAGGAGCCAGAGGGTAGAACGCTTTGAAATTTGGGCAGATACCAAAGAGCAATCAGGTCTTTTATTATATAACGGGACTACCATTGGATACAAGAAGATTTGTGAGCTGGCACCAGTGGAAGTTACAACGCTGAGAATAATTTTTAAAGACTTCCGTGTGGCTCCTGTGATTCAGCATGTAGGTTTATACTAATAAAAGTAATATTTAGTTATATAAAATTTAATCATGTTAACATAAATGAACATTTTATAATAATATGTTAGGGATATTGTTAATAGAATATATATTAGTAAAAATAATATAGTTACCATTTTTATTAAATTGATTAGTCAAAAAACATACAAAATAGCTTTTTAAATAAGATAATTTGTTTATAATTTTTAAAAACATATTGACAGTAGGAAAAACACATGTTAAAATTGTGTTAATCTTTTATGAAATACGTTAATTTTAATGTTAAGTAAAGAAACATTGAAATCACATAGATTCATATTGTTTTAGAATATGATATTAACATTTTATGGTATTTGTTAAGTTTTATTGGTTAATTTTGTTACATAATTGCAGATTGGGAAAGGCAGAGGTGTTAGCATGAAAAAAGCTTCGGGGAAGAAAAAAACAAAAAGAGGGCGCTGGACGAAAGATGACTCGCAGTTATCGTTGTTGGCTTTACCTACCTTTGTATGGTATGTGTTGTTTAGCTATTTGCCTATGTTTGGTGTGGTAATTGCGTTTAAGAATTATAGAATTTTTCCCGGCAAAGGATTTCTATATAATCTGATACATAGCGATTGGTCCGGTTTCGGAAATTTTGTGTACATGTTTAAATCAAACAGTTTTGCATTATTACTTCGTAACACGATTCTTTACAACGTGGTATTCGTTATATTGGGTATCCTCATACCGGTTACTTTGGCGATTATGCTCAGTCTGATTCACGGTAAGGTCAAGTCTAAGATTTATCAGACCTGTATGTTTTTCCCCCATTTCTTATCCTGGGTTGTTGTAAGTTATTTCGTATTTTCCTTTCTCAGTGCTGATAAAGGTATCTTCAATCAGATCTTGGAGAGCTTGGGAAGAGAACCTATTCAGTGGTATATGGAAGCGAAATATTGGCCTTTCATTCTTATCTTCATGAAGATGTGGAAAGGTGTCGGTTATGGAACAGTAGTTTATCTGGCTTGTATAACAGGTATTGATACTACATATTACGAAGCAGCTGTTATCGATGGAGCGACGAAATGGAAGCAGGTAAAATACATTACCCTTCCCTTTTTAAAACCTATCATAATCATGATGTTCATTCTAAGCATCGGTGGTATCTTCAGTTCTGACTTCGGACTTTTTTATCAGGTTACAAGAGGCATACCGGCATCCCTTTATAATGTATCCTCAACAATTGATACCTATATATACAATGCAATCAGATCTAATTCACCTATTGGCATGACTTCCGCAACATCACTCCTGCAATCTGTTGCCTGCTGCTTTACAATTTTGTTTGCGAACTGGGTCGTTAAAAAAGTAGATGACGAATATGCGATCATATAACTTATCAGGCGGTATTTTTACCGCCGCGCATACTGACTAATATAGAGGATGGTGAAAATAGATGTTCGGAAAAAATAAAGAAGAAGAATCAGACTATAAATTAAACAGAATTTCAAAACCAACTAATTTTATATTTAATATTATTTTTGTTATGGGAGCAGCAGTTGCTATTATCCCTTTTTTATTCGTAATTATGATATCGGTATCCTCCAAGCAATCCATTGCCAAATGGGGTTACCGGTTCATCCCAAAGGATTTTTCACTGGATGCATATATGTTTTTGTGGAATGAAAAGGATACCATATTCAATGCTTTCGGAATTTCTTTACTGGTTACCATATTAGGTACCATAATTGGTCTGATACTGACCTCGTCCATGGGATACGTATTATCCCGGGCAGAGTATAAATTAAAAGGATTTCTTACCTGGGTAGTCTTCATCCCTATGATTTTTGGCGGCGGTATGGTGGCATCCTATGTAGTAAATCTGAATCTGCTCCATTTAAAGGATTCCATCTGGGCCTTGATACTTCCGTTGGCGGTTTCCTCCTATAATGTGGTCATATGTAAGACTTTCTTTAAAACAAGTATTCCGGATTCCATTGTAGAGGCTGCCAAAATCGACGGTGCCAACCAGCTGAGTATTTATACAAGAGTAATCTTACCGATCTCAAAGCCGCTGCTGGCGACCATTGGTCTGTTTTTGAGTTTTGGATATTGGAATGACTGGTTCCAGTCCTCCCTTTACATAAATAAAAGCAATTTAATGTCCTTACAGGCTATTTTAAATAATATTCAAAAAAATGTAGAATTTCTCGCCACCAATCCATCGGCAGGATTGTCTATTCAGGAGTATAAGAATTTGATGCCTACAGAATCCGCCAGAATGGCAATTGCAGTATTAATTGTTGTTCCGATTGCCTGTGCCTATCCGTTTTTCCAGAGATATTTTGTCTCAGGCTTAACCATTGGTTCCGTAAAGGGTTGATGGAACTGATATACACAGAATAAACGTAAATTAGTATTCTAAATATTAGACATTTATATTGAAAGAAGTAAAGTTATATTGAAAGAAGTAAATTAATATTGAAAGAAGCAAATTGATATTGAAAGAGGCAAATTGATATTGGAAGAAGCAAATTGATATTGAAAGAGGCAAATTGATATTGGAAGAAGCAAATTGATATCGAAAGAAACAAATTAACATAATCAACCATTTAAAAAAAGTGAACTAGATAGAGACATGAATTTCACTTATATAACGATGATTTATTAAAAGTATTATACTTTAATAAATAAATATCAAACCAACAGGAGGTATTTTATGAAAAGAAAGATTGCTTTATTATTATCTTTCGTGCTGATCCTTAGTACAATCTTTGCAGGATGCTCTAAGAACACAAAGGACAACACGAAAAACACCGGCAGCCAGGGAACAACCAATGGAGCTGCAACGACAACACCGGCAGATAGTAATGATAACGCATCCAAGGACGAGGTAGTAACCTTAAAATGGATTGCTGTAGGTAGTGGCATGCCTGACAATTATGAAGCATGGTTAGCACAGATCAATCCATATCTTGAAGAAAAAATTGGGGTTAATATCGATATGGAAGTTGTATCTTGGGGTGACTGGGGAAACAGAAGAAACATTCTTGTTAACTCAGGTGAATATTTTGATATTCTCTTTACAGATGGCAGCAATTTCGCCAGTGATGTTTCTTTAGGTGCTTATTATGATATCAAAGATATCGTTAAAACAAGTTCACCGGAGCTTTACAGCTATATTCCTGAAGATTACTGGAGTGCAGTATCCATTAATGGTAACGTTTATGGTGTTCCGACTTATAAGGATTCCTCCATGTCCAATTACATTGTATGGGATAAGGCAATGGCTGATAAATACAGCATTGATTACAAAAATATCCACACTCTGGATGCTCTTACCGAGCCTTTAAAGAAAATAACAGAAGGCGAAGGTCTTGCAGCTTTCCCGATGGATCAGAATGGACTTAGTATGATCTTAAGTTTATATGATTCTATGGGTCTAGGAATTCCCGCAGTCGGTGTAAAATTCGATGATGAGAGCCGTACTGTTGTAAATGTTTTAGAGCAGGCAGATGTTATGTCTCAGCTGAAAATCTTAAATGAGTGGTACAAAGCAGGAATTATCAATCCCGATGCACCTTCTACTTCTGAAACACCTACATACAAAGCAGTAAGTGTTGCTCAGGGATGGCCTTCTGCAGCGAAAACTACTTGGGGTCCTAACATGGGCGTAGAAGCAGAAGCTATTCAGATAAATGATACCATTGTTTCCAATGAAACAGTTCGCGGTTCCGTGAATGCAATCTACTCCGGTTCAAAATATCCTGAAAAGTGTCTGGAATTCTTACAGCTTGTAAATCTGGACTCCAAGGTTAGAGATGCCTTTTATTTCGGTGTTGAAGGAGAAAACTTCAAATACACAGATGACGGTAAGATTGAAAGAATTAATACTGACTGGAAGATGGCTGGATATACTCAGGGTACTTTCTTTACAGTATCACAGCTGACAACAGACGAATTCAATCAGTGGGATGAAGTTAAAGCATTAAATGAAAATGCAAAACCTTCTGTACTCTTAGGCTTTAACGTAGATTACTCAAAGATCCAGAATGAACTTGCAAACTGCAGAGAAGTTTATAATAAATATAAGAGTGAATTATTAACAGGTGCTGCAAATCCTGAAGAGACAGTAGCTAAGATTACCAAGGAATTAAAAGCAGGCGGTCTTGATACAATTCTTACAGAAGTACAGAATCAGATTAATGCTTATTATAAATAGGTCTATTAGGTAAGTGGCGTGGTAATAGGGTAGTTTTTCTCAAGGGGACGGCAAATTGCACAAAACAGATAGAACTCATGCTTCTTATGCCTCTCCATAGGCGCATTCTTTCTTTCTGTTTTGCGCAATTTGCCTGTTCTCAAAGGGAAATAATGCCGCCTTCAGCACTTTAATCAGTGTTAATAAGTATTGATAAGTATATGAAGATTACTCAGTATATGAATAAGTATGTGAATATGAATAAGTATGTGAATATTAATAGGCATATGAAAATCAATAGGCATATGAAAATCAATAGGTATATGAAAATCAATAGGCATATGAAAATCAATAGGTATATGAAAATCAATAGGTATATGAAAATCAATAGGCATATGAAAATCAATAGGTATATGAAAATCAATAGGCATATGAAAATCAATAGGTATATGAAAATCAATAAGTATATGAAAATCAATAAGTATATGACATCAATAAGTATATGACATCAATAAGTATATGAAAATCAAAAAGTAAATAAAAATCAACAAGTTAATAGAAATTAATAGCTAATATATGAAGGTTAATCAATGTTCAAAATATTAAACGAGCTGTTACAAAATGCAGGCAGAAAGTTCGCATAGAAGTTTAGCAATAGCTCGTTTTATGTACTTATTAAAGAGAACTAAAACACTTAAATTGGAAATAAATTGGGCTTTTTGCTTCTATAAGTAAGCCGATTTTATGATAAATCAGAGAGAGAATGCCAGGCAGCAGCAGTGCATTGACTAATAATATAATGGAGGATAAAAGATGAGTAAAATTATTGGAGGGTCATATAATAATCTTCCGTGGCAGGATAAACCGGAAGGGTACAAGAATCCGGTCTGGCGTTTTGATGCAAACCCTATTATCGGAAGAGATGCAATACCCACCTCAAACAGTATTTTTAACAGTGCGGTAGTGCCTTTTAAGGAGGGTTTTGCAGGTATATTTCGCTGTGACAGTAAAGCTGTAACCATGGATATCTATGCAGGGTTCAGTAAAGACGGTATTAGCTGGGACCTACAGCCGGAGCCCATTGAATTTACTGGCGAAGATGAGGAAATTACGGAAAAGGTTTACCGTTATGACCCAAGAGTTTGTTACATAGAGGATCGTTATTATATAACATGGTGCAATGGATACCATGGCCCCACCATTGGTGTTGCATATACATTTGATTTCAAAAGCTTTGTTCAATTAGAAAATGCATTCCTGCCTTTTAATAGAAACGGTGTATTATTTCCTAAGAAAATTGGTGATAAATATGCTATGCTCAGCCGTCCCAGTGATAATGGGCATACACCCTTTGGAGATATCTATTATAGCCAGAGCAATGATCTGGAGTATTGGGGACATCACCGTTATGTAATGGGAACCTGTGATTTTGAGGACTCCGGCTGGCAGTCTACCAAAATTGGGGCAGGAGCTACCCCTATAGAAACAGACGAAGGCTGGCTGCTTATTTATCACGGGGTTCTGGCAACCTGTAATGGCTTTGTATACCGTATAGGCTGTGCGCTGCTGGATCTTGATAAACCCTGGAAGGTTAAGAAGAGAACCATGAACTATGTCCTTGCTCCCGATGAATTATATGAAAGAACCGGTGATGTACCTAATGTGGTCTTTCCCTGTGCGGCTTTAACAGATGCAGGTACCGGTAGAATTGCAATTTATTATGGCTGTGCGGATACCGTAGTGGGTTTAGCATTTACAACTGTTGATGAATTAATGGCAGCCATGGAAGAAGTATAAGTTTCTTCATCTTTCCGGTTGCAACAAGGCTTTAATTTATGTTTTTTTGAGGTAGGTATGGTATAAAAAACTTACTTCAACTTATAGTTATCCTGTATAATTAAATAGGGATATGAAGGAAGAATTATTGACCGGGGTGTAGTTAAAAATTGCTTGTGCTAAGTTCTATTTCAGATATACCCTGAGCAGAAAGAGGTGTCTATGGTATTTTTAGATAAGAGAATTCGTGTAATCTGCGACGAATTAAAGAAGCTTTCGGTTGTACAAAAGGTTACCGTCGATAACTGGAAGTTCAAAAAAGGCAATTTTATATTTCCTGAGGATGCAGATACGTCAGAAGCAGTCTGGGAGCAATTCGACTGCAAAACCATGCACTGGTATGGACCGGATGAACATTACTGGTTTCGCAGTGAATTCACAGTACCCCAGTCCATGGAAGGCAAAGCGGTATGGATGAATGTAAGAACACAGATTGATGAATGGGATGATGGAAAAAATCCGCAATTCCTGCTGTTTGTAGACCGTGTGGCAACTCAGGGGATAGATATGAATCACCGAAGAGTCCTTTTGACAAAGGAAGCGGTGTCCGGTCAGACCTATCATCTTGATCTGCAGTCTTATACGGGAACACTTCACAGCGAGTTCAATTTGATTGTTGAAATGCTTGAGATCGATCCTAAAATCGAAAAACTTTATTATGATATAGAGATACCCTTAAGTGCTTTTTCCCGAATGGAGAAAGATGATAAGGTAAGAAAAGATATTGAAGAGGTATTAAATAATTGCATTAATTATCTGGACCTTAGGATTCCTTATACGAAGGACTTCTATGAGTCTTTAGCAGCTGCTGATACATATCTTGAGAAAGCTCTGTATGAGGACATGGCAGGCTATGAAGATGTGATTGCTACCTGTATTGGGCATACTCATATTGATGTTGCCTGGTGGTGGACGGTAGAGCAGACCAGGGAAAAGGTTGGAAGAAGCTTTGCTACGGTGCTTAAATTAATGGAGGAATACCCGAATTATAAATTCATGTCCAGTCAGCCACAGTTATATTATTTCCTTAAGGAAAGGTACCCGGAGCTTTATGAGAGACTGAAGGAACGTGTAAAAGAAGGCAGATGGGAACCGGAAGGCGGTATGTGGGTAGAAGCTGACTGTAACCTTACTTCCGGAGAATCCTTAGTACGTCAGTTTATGCACGGAAAGAAATTCTTCAAAGAGGAATTCGGTGTTGATAACAGAATACTCTGGCTGCCGGACGTATTCGGCTATTCCGGAGCACTTCCTCAGATTATGAAGAAATCCGGAATTGATTACTTTATGACTACCAAGCTTGCCTGGAATCAATTTAACAAGATACCAAATGATACCTTGAATTGGAAAGGTATCGACGGAACAAAGATCTTTACCCATTTTATATCTACCCTTGGAGTAGGGCAGAGTACCAATGAATTCTTTACCACCTATAACGGTATGCTTCATCCCGATGCCATTATGGGCGGCTGGACCCGTTATCAGAACAAGGATATTAATAATGATATCCTGATATCTTATGGATACGGTGATGGCGGCGGCGGTCCCACCAGGCAAATGTTAGAGACCTCTCAGCGTATGGAAAAGGGAGTAAGAGGTATACCCAAAGTACGTCAGGAATTTTCCAGAACCTATTTTGATGAGTTATATGACAGAGTAAAGGATAATAAGAGGCTTGCGGAATGGGAAGGCGAATTCTATTTCGAATATCACAGAGGAACTTATACTTCCATGGCAAGGAACAAACGCTCTAATCGTAAGAGTGAGTTGATGTTAATGGACCTGGAACTGCTCTCTGTGATGGCATTAAAAGAGAGCATTCCATATCCGGCAGAAGAAATTGATGCAATGTGGAAGAAAGTGCTGCTGAACCAGTTCCATGATATATTACCCGGTTCCAGTATCAAAGAGGTATAT
>JAQSXJ010000115.1 GCA_029256725.1 Anaerocolumna sp.
GATCAAGTTCCCCTCTTTCAACTAAAATCATTGCCGCCACAGCTGTTACAGGCTTTGACATAGAATAAAGTCTAAAAATAGTATCTCTTTTAATAGGACTATTCTCTTCTAAGGAAGCCAAACCGTCTTCATGATAGAAAATCTCCTTACCACCTTTAACAATTAACAGATTACCGCCTGCAATTTCTTTCTTCTCAATTGATTTTAAAATAGCCTTCTTCACCTGTAAGATTTCTGCTTCACCAAACATATCCATAACCCTCTTCTCTTCTATAGTTTAAGACTTACATTATTAGCCATGAGCTTCGTTATTTAACGGTAAACCCTTTCTGTTACTATATAGAATTATAACTTTGCCTTCTATTTATTGCAACAATATTATCTGCTGTTAAATGAATAATCCTATTGATAAGATACACACCCTAAATACAACCTTGACTATCTAAAAAAGGGGGTTTCTTCAATTTTAATTTTAAAATGAACTAGAATAGTAATATAAACTAGAATAGTAATATAAACTATCAAGTTATACAAAAACCCCTGTACCATTAAATTTCAGGCAATTTGCATAAAATAAAAAGAATGAATGCGCCTATGAAAATGTATTAGAAGTCCTTTTCTCTGAAGTTTTTGTGCTATATCCTCAAACAGATTGTCTGAGCGAAGCGAGTTATCTGTTTGAGGATATGTCCAGCACAAAAACTTCAGAGAAATTAGGACTTCTTATACATTGGAATGAGCGCATGAATTCTTTTTATTTTATGCAAATTGCCGTCCTATTTATAAACCCCCCTTGTTAAAACTCTAATCAAAAATACTTACAGTAACTACCCTACTTACAGATAACTGATCAGCAGCATTACATTTAAAATTGTCAATACCAAAGCAATAGACCACAATACAATATTATTCAGAAGACTGTTCTTGTATCTCCCCATAACCTTCTTTGATGAAGTAAGATATATCTGTGTAATTACAGTAATCGGCAGCTGAATACTTAAAAGCATCTGACTGTATACCAGACCTTTAAAAGGATCCTGTATCAGAAAAATAACAACAGCTGCAAGTGTCAGTATGCCTGCAACTCCAATTTTAGTATGTCTGTCCTTGATATCATAAGGTTCACCGAACATACCTGCAAATATAGTTCCCCCTGCCATTCCGGCAGTCATGGTAGACGATATTCCCGCAAACAATAAAGCCACACCAAATATTACTGCTGCAAAACTTCCAACTAATGGTACCAGCATCTGCTGTGCCTGACCAAGCTCTTCTACCTTGACTCTCTGAGAAAAGAAAGTGGTAGCAGCAAGTATAATCATAGCGCTGTTAATTGCCCACCCGATAATCATAGAGAATAAGGTATCCAGAAACTCATAACGCAGCTGTCTTTTTATAACTGCATCTTCCTCTAAGTTCCATTGTCTGCTCTGTATGATTTCCGAATGGAGAAATAGATTATGGGGCATAACAACTGCACCTAATACTGCCATGATAACAGGCATGGAGCCATGGGGGAATTGTATGACCGTCCAGCCCCTGACAGCTTCTCCCCAGCTGATATGTACCACACTTAATTCATATAGAAAGGAAATACCGATAATGGATACAAAACCTACAATAACTTTTTCAAGCTTTTTATAGGAGTTTGAATATAACAACAGAAGAATTACTGCTAATATGATTACAGCTCCTGCTTTAACCGGAACACGAAATAACAGATTGAGTGCAATTGCACCTCCTAAGATCTCCGCCATAGCCGTAGAGATGGCAGCAACCAGTGCCGTGGAAAGTACTGTCTTAGA
This sequence comes from Anaerocolumna sp., assembly GCA_029256725.1. GTDB lineage: Bacteria > Bacillota > Clostridia > Lachnospirales > Lachnospiraceae > Anaerocolumna. Next base: position 1,806 of record JAQSXJ010000115.1, read on the forward strand.
CAACCAGGGTTTTAAATGCCTGTTTGCAGCTTCAGACAGACAGTCACCGGTAACAATACCAAGGTGCGCTACATTATGCTGCAGCAGAATCAACATTATAGTAGACAAGGTAACCATCCATAATAACTTGTATCCGTATTCAGAGCCTGCTGCTATATTAGAAGCCCAGTTTCCCGGGTCGATAAAACCTACGGTAACTAATAGTCCCGGGCCGATATATCCCAGCAATTCCTTTAATCCAAAGGAAGGTTTATGCCCTTTTGTATTCAATAAATTCTTAATTTTCATGTTTCTTACGCCTCTTTTCTAAATGTCACGTGAATCTATGACTAATGTAATCCTCTATAAAGTTAATGTCAATCCTTCTTCTGAAAGAAAGAGTATAAATTGCTCTTGACTATAGCTATCATTAACCTATAATACAGTTATACTATATAAATTGAACTTTCGTACTTCCTTTACTGCGAGTAAAAAAGGGTAGCTGGTTTTAATTAAAAATTGAATATCTAAGGATATCAAGGAAAAGAGGTAATCATGCAATACCGTATTAATCCGAAAAACGGAGATGAAATATCCGTCCTGGCATTTGGCTGTATGCGTTTTAAACGAGATGAGAAGGAAACAGAACAACAGATAATAAAAGCAATTGAAATGGGTGTAAATTACTTTGATACCGCCTACATATACCCCGGCAGTGAAGCCACCCTTGGCCGGATTTTATCAAAGGGCTACCGTGAAAAAGTGAAAATTGCAACAAAGCTGCCGCCTTATCTCGTAAAGAAGAAAGAGGATTTTGATAAAATCTTTCATACTCAGCTGGAACGGCTTAAAACAGATTACATTGATTATTACCTTATACATATGCTTCCCAATCTGGATGTATGGCAGAGAATGTTAAGCCTTGGAATTGAAGAATGGATAGAGGAGAAGAAATCAAAGGGTCAGATTCGAAACATTGGTTTTTCCTATCATGGCGGACAAGAGGAATTTGTTAAAATCGTTGATGCCTATCCCTGGGAATTCTGCATGCTGCAGTACAATTACTACGACGAATATAACCAGGCAAGTAAAAACGGACTTCTCTATGCAGCGGAAAAGGGACTTCCAATTATGATAATGGAACCTTTAAGAGGCGGTAAGTTAGTCAATCTTCCCAAGGAAGCATTACAAGTATTTGATGAATCCGAAGTGAAGCATTCACCAGCTGAATGGTCCTTCCGCTGGCTGTGGAATCATCCCCAGATATTAACGGTGCTTTCCGGTATGAACTCACAGGAAATGCTTCAGGCGAATGTTGCCTCTGCCTGTCAGGCTCAAGCTGATATCATTACTGACAAGGAAAAAGAATTATACAAAAGAATAAAAGATGTCTTAAACCGCTCCTTTCTGGTTCCCTGTACCGGATGCGCTTATTGTATTCCATGTCCTCATGGGGTTGATATTCCCATGTGTTTTACCTGCTATAATGAAACTGCAGTAACAAGAAAAATCTCTGCCCGATTCAATTATATCGTACGAACAGCCGGACATAACTCTTCCAAATGTGTAGGCTGCGGATTATGTGAAAAGCACTGTCCTCAGAGTATTGCCATACGCAAGGAATTGAAAGCTGTCACTGCTTCCCTGGAGAGCTTCCCCTATAAACCAATGGCCTCCTTTATGAACCGTTTTATGAAGCATTAAATTAATAGTCTCATCTTAATATTGGACATTAGATAAATGATAGGAAGAGACGTAATGAAAATTAAAACACTCGTACTACGGTTTAACCACAAATTAACAGCATCACAGACTATTGTTATCAGCTTTGTACTGTTACTGCTGATTGGCTCTGTTTTATTATATTTACCAATTTCCAGACAAAACGGTGTTGAGGTATCTTATCTGGATGCTCTCTTTACAACCACTTCAGCTGTTTGCGTAACCGGATTGGTAACTCTTACTACCTCTGCTACCTGGAGTATTTTCGGCAAAATAATTATACTGTGCCTAATACAGTTAGGTGGACTTAGTTTAATAACAATTTTTACTTTTTTTCTTATTCATATAGGTAAAAAAGTGACTCTAAAAGATAGATTGGCGGTGCAATCAGCTTTTAATATTCAGACCCTGAGCGGCATGGTAAAACTTGTCAACCTTGTAATCCGCGGTACCTTAATAGTAGAAGGAATTGGAGCTGTTTTTCTATTTGTATTTTTTTTACAGCAAGAAATGATATGGTATAAAGCATTAGCATTTGGTATTTTTCATTCTGTCTCCGCCTTCTGTAATGCCGGATTTGACATCATCGGAGAGTTAAGTGTAATACCTTATGTGGACAGTATACTCTTAAACCTTACAATAATGACCTTGATTATATTAGGTGGAATCGGTTTTTCTGTCTGGAGAGATATTCACTTAAAAGTTCAATCAGTACTTTCACGCAATAACAGAAAAAAGCTAAGACTTTCCCTCCATACGAAGCTGGTATTGATTAGCACTGTTACTTTGATTTTTGCCGGAGCTTTATTAATTTATTGCTCAGAATATTCAAATCCGGGAACATTGGGAAATTTAAGCCAAGGTAAACGAATACTAGCAAGTTTCTTTCAATCTGTTACATTAAGAACTGCAGGTTATGCTTCTATTCCTCAGAACGATTTAAATGATACCTCTAAAATGATTTCCTGTATACTTATGTTAATCGGAGGTTCACCAGGTGGAACAGCAGGCGGTATAAAAACAGTAACCGTGGCAATTATTATTTGTAGTGTTATCAGTACTATAACGGGCTGCAAAAACATTACACTGTTTCACCGTACAATACCAACTGTCACACTGCAAAAAGCTATTGCTGTAGTCGTAATCATGATAATACTTTGGCTAAGCGGTACTGTTTTATTATCCTTCACAGAAAGATATTCCGTCTTCGATCATACACCGATAGATTTATTATATGAAGTAGCATCAGCGCTTGGAACTGTTGGTTTAACTACGGGAATAACTCCATACCTTTCCGCCCCTGGAAAGGTAATACTGATTGTACTTATGTTCATAGGAAGACTTGGTCCTATTGCTCTGCTGTTATCTTTAGCCAACCGAAATAGTGAGATAAACGGACGAATAAACTTTCCATCCGAAGACATCATGATTGGTTAGCAAATGGAAAAAGACTTGCGATTTACATGAGGAAGTAATAGATGTGTTTTTTAACGACGGATTAACGAATATCCCATCAAAGATTTGATATTCAAGAAAGAGGTTATTATGAAAAAATTTAGAATTAGCCATAATACGCAATTTGCTGTTTTAGGCTTAAGCAAGTTTGGTAAAGGACTAACTCATGCTCTGACCGACAATGGCTATCATGTACTATGCTGTGATATAGATGAACAGACCGTACAGGAGAATCTGCATATAGCAACCCATATCATACAGGCTGATGCATCTGATAAAGCGGTTTTAGAAAAGATAGGTATCAGCAATTTTGATGTTGTAATTATTGCCTTCGGCAGAGATTTTGAATCCGCCGCAGTAACCGCAACTATTCTAAAAGAACTAAAGGTAAACTATATCATAGTGAAAGCTAATGGAGTCAGACAAAAACAGATCTTTGAATCGATTGGCGTTGATCGAGTAATTCTGCCTGAAAAAGAGATGGGTGAAAGAGTTGCCTATAGCCTGATAACCAATGATTTGATGGATTCCATCCATCGTTCAGATAAATATGATATCATAGAAATGAAGCCACTTCCCGAATGGGAGGGGAAAAGCCTTGATAAACTAAGGCTTAGGCAGACTGAATCAATTAACGTCATTGCAATTATCAGGGAAAATGAAGTTATGGCAGTTCTGGATGCGAAGACCGTCCTCCTGCCAAAGGACGATCTAATTGTCTTAAAATCCAGATAAGTTTTAGTAGTCTTGGTTTTTAATCTGTAGTTCCATTAACGCAATATTGTTACGCAAATTTCTGACTGTATCCCTGGAAATCCTGCCTGCTTCGAACATCGCCTGGATACCGTCTCTTTCCATCTGAAACCCTAAGGATACCAGATCTGTCATATCCGCCGCCTCCGTAACAGCATCCTGTTCCTCGGAGGCCGGCAGTTCTTTTGTTCTTCTTAATTCTCCTTTTACCTCCAGTTTGTCCATAGAAGAAGCATTTCTTTCTAACATCATAGCTTCCAGACGTTCATACTCTGCTATGAGTTTGCTGATACTCAGGGTTTTCTCCTGCTTTTTCTTCTCATATAACTTTGACAATACATATTGGCTGTTGAGTTTACGTAGTTTAGCAATCTGCAGCCGGTTCCCATTAATTATTTCTCTTTTCTGACTAAGGGCTTTCATACGTTTGAAGTTACGTATGAACTGCTTGATAAATGCGACCTACCCCATTTATACTGTTTACAGCTTCAGTTTTGTTCTCACTCTTTCCCAGATATTCCCCTGAAAGTATCTGTATCCTTTATCATATAAAAATAGCAGTATCTGCCCTCCTGCAAGCATTATAAGCAATAACCTGGTGTCAATTTTCCCTGTATAGATAAGGCTGGGAAACAATAACAGCATTGGTATAAAGAGCAGGTTAAATATCAGATACTTTAAGACCCACAGCAGCTTTCCTCTTACTGCCGTACTATTGACAACAAGAAGTTTATCATAGATACACTCTACCACAAGCAGATAGATTGCCATAGCTCCATAGGTTATACAATATAATTTATTGGGAGCCAGGAAGAACCCAAGTGCTATACTTCCGATTAAATACCCCAGTCCCATAGATACCCCCGCTTCCCTCACAGCAATACCAACACCAAAAGACGCTGCCGCCAGAAGAAAAAGGGTGTTAAATTCCAGAATACCGCTTAATACTATCAGCAATACGGTGACTGCCAGCAGCAGTCCGAGAAAAGTCAATTTCCTCGTGCTTAGAAACATCCGCACAAATCCCCTCCCATACATTCACATAAGGAATCCGCAACACATAAATCACAGCAAAAATTACCGCTGCCGCAGCCTCCTCCATAACCTCCATAGGTCTGTTGTCTGGTATTGTCGTAACGTCTGCCCTGCCAGTCCATCTGATTCAGAAGGTTTCTGTATTCTACATTATTGGGTTCCATATTAACAGCTTCTTTTGCATGATTTAATGCCACAAAATTATTACCTGTCTGGGCATTGGCAATCGCACTGTAATAATACCATCTTGCAGTTCTTGGATAGATATTACTTAAGGTATTAAGTGCCTCTCTGTAACGTCTTCCGTTCAGATAATTATACACAGTATTAAGTTCTGCCGAATCACCTGAAGTTCCTTCTGGTCTTCCGTAACCGGAACTGCTGCTGTTACTATAACCGCCTTCTCTCTCTTTCATAATCTGATCGTAGGCAGCCTGTACTTCCTTGAACTTCTCAGCAGCCAAATCTGACAAGGGATTGTCCACATTGGAATCCGGATGGTATTTTCTGCTTAAATCTCTGTACGCTCTTTTTACTTCATCATTGGATGCATTAGGAGATACTCCTAAGGATTTATAAGGATCTGTTATCATTTTATTTACACCTGTAGCTTGCTAAAACGAAGCAATCTATTCCTTTGTTTATGATTAAATTATAGGTTTTTATTATTTTACCATTTAACAGCTCATTTGACAACTTTTATGAAAGGCAACATTATTAAATATTTCTTAACAAGTTTATTTAATTTTTAGAGACATGCGTTGGTTTTTAAATATCATGCCATATGTTTTTACACCATACTTATTTGCCTCATTTGGTTGACTTACAGTATTCAATACTATATAATATTATTATCATTACTATATAAAAAAATAACATAAAGAAAAGTTGAATCTGGGATAAACTATAATTCAACTTATATATTATGCTATATTTAACGATTTCATTAATGTTTATATTTTTATTTTATATCTTCATCCATCACATATTGTCCTGCCTACTAAGGAGTTTGCTTATGTTTACTATAAAGGATATACAGAATTATCGTTGCCCAAGATGGAAAGAATGGCCTGTCATTGAATTATACATGGATCAGGTCATCAGCCTGGTGGAGGAGAGTGTCACTTTGTTTTATGAAGATACCTCCGTTAAGCCTGTTACTTCAACAATGATTAATAACTATGTGAAACAAAAAATCATTGTTCCCTCAAAAAACAAAAAATATCAGAGAGAACATCTGGCATATCTTTATGTCCTCTTTCTCTTAAAACCGGTTCTAAGCCTGACAGATATCAGCCGTAGTATATCCTTATTGCAAAATAGCGACAGCTATGAAGAATCCTATAATTTATTCTGTGATGAACTTGAAGCTGCTCTTGCAATGGCCTTTGGAGATAAGGATAAGACGGTTATTCATAAACCAGATGATATTATACAGACTATGGCACTGTCATTTGCCTATACACTTCTCGCAAGATATTATATCTCTGCACAGGAGATTACTTAAATTATCAGGTGTATATTCTTGGCAGCCTGTTTCCAAGTCTGCTAAGAAGTTCATTTGCAATGGTTCCTGCGCTGTCAGCAACTTCATCAGCAGGAATCATTTCATTTACACTGCCTCCTATAAGAGTTGCTATATCTCCGCGCTTGATTCCCTGAATTCCTGTTATGTCTATCATCAGCTGATCCATACAGATACGTCCGATTACAGGTACTCTTACTCCTTTTATAAGAACCTGTCCCTTGCCTTCTGAAAGTTCTCTGGGATATCCATCTCCGTAACCCACAGATATAATTCCTATGGTTCTATCTTCCGATGCCTGATAAACCCTTCCATATCCAACACTTTCGCCAACCGGTATATTTCTTATAAGTACCAGTCTTGATTGAAGGGTCAATACCGGTTTAAGCTCAGGCAGTATTACTGTTTTGTCTTTAGCAGAACTTAAGCAGCCATACATTGCCATACCTATTCTGGCATAATCACAGGACAGTTCATTGTAGTTTAATAAACCATAAGTACTTTGTATATGAACCGGAACCTTGATTCCTATGGCTTTTAAATTATTTACCAGCTGATAAAAGGTCTCTGTCTGCTTTCCGGTAAAGCAAATATCTTCTTCACTTCTGCTGTCTGCTACACACAGGTGGGTGAACATACCGGTAACATTCAGATGCTTCAAGGAGAAGATTTCTTTTATTCTTTCCACATCATCTGATTCCATTCCAAGCCTATGCATTCCTGTGTCGATTTTAATATGGACATTAATCGGCATCTTCTTACTCTCAAGTTCGAAAGCATAAGAATAATCAACTATTGTCTGAGTAAGTCTGTATTCCTTAAGCTCCCTGGCATAGGAAACATCGGTATAACCCAAAACCAGAATATCTCCACGTATACCGCTTAAACGAAGTTCTATTCCTTCACTCAAGGTGGCGACTGCAAAATTTTTGATCCCTGCATTGTTTAAACAGGCTGCGGTCTCCACGCTTCCATGTCCGTAAGCGTTGGCTTTCACAACAGCCATCAACTTACAGTCCCCTTTCATAATGCCCTGAAGCTCTTCAACATTGTGAAGCAGATTCTTGGTATCTATATTAAGCCATGCCCGGTTCTTCTCAAAGGTTTGGGGTTTTATCACTGAAATTGTATTGTTTATACTAAGATTCATATATTCATTCATCGCCATTACAAGTTTTCTTGTAATATTGCCGCAAGCCTAAGTCTTTAATGATATAGCCTGCGGCATGGCATCCTTTCTATTTAGAGTTATAATACAGTAGTGCACGCCAGATAAGATAAAGAGATATCGCTATGCTGCATCCTTCGCCTTGCCCAGTGCAACATCAAACATGGTATCTTAAGCGTACCTTACTCTTTAATGTTGTAATAATAAGTGCTATAAGAACAGAAAAAATAACAGTCAGGATGAAATGTAACAGGCTGTTATATACCGTCCATCTTTCAATCCCTAATACTTTCGATGCTCCCCTTATCAGTATTATAATTAAGGGATGAATAATGTAGATGATCAGGGAGATATCACGAAATCCATGATTTTGTGTTCCTCTCCGGTGCAGAAGCATAGAGAATAGAAAATACATCAGGGGAATCAACAACAGATACATACTGTCATGCCTCATAAAGTTATTATCTTTTAGGATTGTACCTTCTGCTGCCATTAGCACCATAAAAATGACGGTAAAGATAATAGACAGCCTGAATTCACATCGTCGTTTCTTTAGCATCGCCCCCAGTACAAAAAACACCGGAGCAAAGAAGATTCCATTCCTTGTGTAATCCATAACCCGAAACAATCCGTTGTATATCCCATTTAACACAGGAACTGATTTGGTTAAGCCGTAGTAGCTGTCACCCAGAACCCCTGCAACATAAAGGCAGAAAGTAAACAGAAAAGCACCTTTTAAGGACAAGTGTTTCAAAGCATAATAAGCAATGATACTTCCTGTAATTGCTGCCGGAAGATACCAGAGATGATACATGGTTCCATCCAGCAATACATCACGCACAACAGTGAATCCAAGGTTACCGCTCTTAAAGTAACCGGAATACCAGTTAACCGGTAAATATAAAAGAATGGCACCCAGATAATACAGAGAGGTTTTTTTAAGAAAGCTTATCAGTTTATTTCTTTGTATAATCTCATCTTTATATAAGAAGAAGCCTGTTACCATAAAGAAGAAAGGAACTGCAACTCTGCCCACTATTCTGGTAAGCAGAAAATCTGCATATCCATTAAAGGAGGTCAGCGGAGAGGTATGGATGGCAACTACTAAAATTGCTGCCACTAATCTGAATGTATCAATATCCGGATAAGCTTTCCTCATTGGATATTGGCTTTTAGGGGAATCAATTCTCACACTTTCTGCTCCTTCCAGAGTGTTATGATCACACTTTTTCTGTTACTGCCTGATATCTGGTATATGGCATCTTCACTGATGGTAATTTCCTGTTCCTCCTCCACTTTAAGGCAGCCAATCTCAAAGCTTTGCTTATTTCCATGAAAGACAAATGGATTGATACCATAACGGTGTTTCTCTATAAGGTCCATATACTCCTCCAGAGACAGATTGTTTTCCTTCATTATTTTAGAATGGGGATATCCAATATAACGAAAATGCCAGGGTTCATGACCAATCCCTGTAACCTTCTCCTTATCCTTCTCATACCGCTGGATAAAACCATAATCTGCAGCTTTCTCCCGAAACTTCTGCGGAGTTCCTGCGTAAGGAAAGTCCGGGCAGAGAAAATCAATCTCTTCTGCTGTTTTTCCAAGATCGATGGCATAACCGGTCTGATGTTCACTGCACCCGGGGTATGCTACATACTTCTCTGTAAACTCTCTTCCATTTTCGTTTAAGGAATCCTGAAAGATTTCTTCTTGTTCTTTATAACTACGGTATCCGCTGACAGCAGTAATATCTTCTTCTCCCTTGATATCCTTTAGCAGCTGTTGCAGCATGGCAGCAGTCCTGCTTTCAAGGAGTACTCCATCTCCTCCGGCATTTACCAGCTTTCCCGGGATCTCTCCCTTTAGCGGGTGTTCTCTGTTGACGAGGATAAGGCTGCCTTTAGCAGAATCCGTCATATCTATTTTTTTACTGCTCATAATGCTGTTCATAAACCCAACTCCTCTCCAATAAGCCGGTCAAGTATTTCTTCATAGGACAAGCCGATTCCCTTCATCATACCCGGATATCTGCTATGGGAGGTAAATCCCGGTATGGTATTAACTTCATTGAATACAATACTGCCCTCTGCCGTTAAGAACATGTCCACCCTGGCAAATCCCTTGCACCCTAGCGTTTTGTAGATAAGCGCTGCAGCTTTTCTGATCCTTTCCCTGGTTTCATCGGTTATCCTGGCAGGCATGTGAATAACAGCACTTTTTAAGGTATATTTCTCTGTATAATCAAAGAAACCGTCTGCCAGTTGTATCTCATCTACCTCACCTATTAACAGTTCCTCTTTGCCCATAATGGCACATCCTACTTCAAACCCGTCAATATTCTCTTCTATCAGTACTTCCGAGTCGTGGAGAAAAGCTGCTTCAACAGCTTCCATTAACGCTTCTTTTCTGGTTACTTTCGTAATTCCGAAAGAGGAACCGGCTTTTACCGGTTTTACAAAAAGAGGACAGGTTAATTCTCCAAGTGCCTTTATCAAATCTTCTTCATTTTCTGCCTTTGTAAGGAGTACCGCTCTTGGAACTGATATACCCGCTTCCTTTACCAATTTGTGTGCCCTGTCCTTATCCATGCATAGAGCGGAGGCTTCCGTGCCACATCCAATCAGCGGGATGCCTGCAAGTTCAATCAGTCCCTGAACTGTGCCGTCCTCCCCGTTCTTTCCGTGAAGTACCGGAAAGACTCCATGAAGTGTGGTTGTTTTCATTCCTTTCTTTCCGAACTCGATCATTCCTTTTACTCTTCTATCTGGTGATATCAAAGCAGGACTTAAGAATTCGGAATTTTTTCTCCAGTCATCTGTTTGAAGAGCTTCTAAAGGCCCATTATAACGGTACCACTCTCCCTCTCTTGTAATTCCAAGACGGATGATATTGTATTTATCACTATTTTCTAATACCGAAAGAATGGAATAAGCCGATTGAAGGGATACCTCGTATTCGGTAGAACTACCGCCAAATAATACTGCTATATTTTTCTTGAATTTTGATATTTTTTTCATTATTAGCTCCCATCTGCGTGCTCGGTAGTGTCAAGTCTGACACCCTTATTTTTCTTTCAAAACCTTTATTTTCAAGGGTTACACCATCTTTTTTCACAAAAAAACAATGACCCCCTATTTTT
>JAQSXJ010000116.1 GCA_029256725.1 Anaerocolumna sp.
TGTGTTGTAGCCATGATCCATTCCTCCATATGTTTTTATTATACCTGTATGTTAAGAATTTTTCACGTTCAACTTGTACTATTTATATTCTAACACCAGACTCAAACTAATTTATAGTCGAACCTAACCCATGACTCAAATTAGTTCATACTCGAACCTAGCTCTGACCCAATCTAGATTATACATGGAATCTGGCTTATGACTTAACCTAGTTTATGTTTGTATCCAGCAGCTTATGATTGGATATTACAAACGTTATTATTTAAATTAATATCTGCAACCAACAGGAAACGCTGAATTATACGAGCATGTACAAGGTTTTTTCTTCATTATCAAACAGATACCGCTGATTTTTTTCTAATGTTTTGTTATTTAAAAGTAATTAGGACAAGTTTTTTTGTTATATGTAGTTTGAATGCTAGTATTCTATAAAAGTTTATTTAATAAACTAATAATAAAATCAGAGTAATTAACAGTATTGTACGAATAATATTATTAAAATTGTAAATTTTTGGTTTTTAAGAATGAATAAAAAAGGAGTGACAATATGATATCGAATCAAATTCTGCAGAGCACCATTGAGGGCTTGAAAGGTATTACCAGAATAGATCTCTGTGTAATGGATACAGAGGGCAAGACTCTGGCAACCACTATAAATAATGCAGATGACTATGAAAATGCAGTTCTGAATTTCGTGGAATCCCCTGCTGACAGTCAGGTACTACAGGGTTATCAGTTCTTTAAGGTGTTTGATGAGCACCAGTTGGAGTATGTAATATTAGCAAAAGGCGACAGTGATGATGTCTATATGGTAGGTAAGATTGCTTCTTTCCAGATACAGAACCTGTTAGTTGCTTATAAGGAGAGATATGATAAGGACAACTTTATTAAGAACCTTCTCCTTGACAACCTTCTGTTAGTAGATATCTACAACAGAGCAAAGAAGCTTCATATTGAGACTGATGTCAGACGAGTTGTCTTTATTATTGAGACAAAGAACGAGAAAGATATAAATGCACTTGAAACCGTTAGAGGACTTTTCTCAGGAAAGACAAAGGATTTTATAACTGCTGTAGATGAGAAGAACATTATCCTTGTAAAAGAGTTAAAGCCCAATGAAACTTATGACGATATGAATAAGACTGCTAAAATAATTTTGGACATGCTTAATACAGAAGCTATGACCAAAGTTCATGTAGCCTTTGGTACTATCGTAAACGAGATTAAGGATGTTTCAAGATCTTATAAAGAAGCTAAGATGGCGTTGGATGTAGGAAAGATCTTCTATAGTGACAGAAATGTAATGGCATACAGCAATTTAGGTATCGGACGACTTATTTATCAGCTTCCTATGCCTTTATGCAAGATGTTTATAAAGGAAATCTTTGACGGCAAATCACCTGATGAATTTGATGAGGAAACATTAACTACTATTAACAAATTCTTTGAGAATAATCTGAACGTATCAGAGACTTCCAGACAGTTATATATTCATAGAAATACTCTGGTTTATCGTCTGGATAAGCTCCAGAAGAGCACCAATCTGGACTTAAGGGTTTTTGAAGATGCTATTACCTTCAAAATTGCCTTAATGGTTGTTAAATATATGAAGTACATGGAAACACTGGAATACTAGAGAAAAGCTGGAGATATCATAGTGTTTAGTAAGAGGGTAAGGCTTTCTCTTTGAGAGCCCCCCTCTATTCTTTTACATAGGATTCGTGTAAAATTGTTATATAAATAAATTGGTTGATAGTCATATGGAAGAGTAAGTACGATATTATCAGTAAGTTGGATTGGTACTTATAGATTGGTAAATATAGGTTGGTACTTATGTATCGGTACTTATAGATTGGTACTTATAATTCGGTACTTATGAATCTGTTCTTATGGATTGGTACTAATAGTTCAGTACTTATAGATTGGTATTTATAGATTGGTATTTATAGTTCGTTACTTATGAATCTGTTCTTATGGATTGGTACTAATAGTTCAGTACTTATAGATTGGTTCTTATAGTTCGTTACTTATGGATCTGTTCTTATGGATTGGTACTTATAGTTTAGTACTTATGAATTGGTGCTTATAGTTTGGTGTTATTGGTTCGATATTTAATAATTCAGTATCTATACGTTCAGTATTTATAAGTTATTAAATACAAAAAATTAACTTATAATTTGAGAAGGATGAGGAATTCACCAGGTTTTAGAAAGGTGTTGGGAATGAATAATAATAGAAATAAGAGTTTGGAAGAAGCGGATGCACCGGTTATAGTTTTTGACAAAGTGTCAAAATCCTATCAAAGGGGGACTCCTGCTATTAATAATATCAGCTTTCAGATTACAAAAGGAGAGTTCGTATTTATAGTCGGCAGCAGTGGTTCAGGAAAATCAACATTGATTAAATTAATTCTGAAAGAAATTGAACCCACCAATGGGAAAATTTATGTAAATTTTAAAGATTTGACAAGAATGAGACACAGACAGATTGCAAAATACAGAAGAGGAATCGGAGTAGTGTTTCAGAATTTCCGATTATTAAAAGATCGGAACGTCTATGAAAATGTTGCTTTTGCCCAGAGGGTAATTGAGGTGTCTGCAAGTACCATCAGAAGACAGGTGCCGCTTATGCTCTCGCTTATGGGACTCTTAGATAAGCAGAAATCCTTGCCTACGGAGCTTTCCGGCGGTGAACAGCAAAGAGTTGCCTTAGCCAGAGCTCTTGTGAATAATCCGGTTATCTTGCTGGCAGATGAACCTACCGGTAATCTGGACCCTAAGAACTCCTGGGAGATTATGCGCTTGCTGGAGGATATTAATAAAAGGGGTACGACCGTAGTCATAGTAACACATAATAAAGAAATTGTAGACAAAATGCAAAAGAGAGTGATTACTATGAGTAAGGGCATATTAATCAGCGACGAGCAAAGAGGTGGATATTCCCATGCGTATTAGTACGATAATTTACAGCATGAAACAGGGTTTTAAGAATATCCGCAGAAACAGGATGTTCTCTGCAGCTTCCGTGGGAACCATTGGAGCCTGCTTGTTTCTTTTTGGTATCTTTTACTTTGTGGTTGCTAATTTTCAATTTATGGTTAAGACAGCTGAAACTTCTGTAGGAGTAACGGTATTTTTTGATAAAGGTACCACCCAGGAACAGATGGATACTATAGGTGATGAGATTAGAACGAGAGCAGAAGTAGCATCGATCACCTTTGTCTCTGCGGAGGAAACCTGGAATAACTATAAAGAAAAATATCTGAATAAAGAATTGGCAGAAAGTTTTGGAGAAGATAATCCTCTTAAGGATTCTGCATCCTATACGGTAAAATTAAATGATGTGTCCATGCAAAAAGACCTGGTATCTTTTATCGAAAGACTGGATGGGGTAAGACAGGTTAATCATTCAGACACAATCGCTGATACTTTTAAAACCTTTAATGCTTTAGTAGGTTATGTGTCGGGAGCAATCATCATTATACTTTTTGGTGTGGCGATATTCCTCATAAATACAACGGTAACTATGGGTATTGCCGTAAGAAGAGAAGAAATTTCAATAATGAAATTAATCGGAGCCAAGGATTCCTTTATCCGGGCACCGTTTATTGTAGAAGGAATTACCATTGGTTTTTTAGGCTCAGTAATCCCGCTGGTATTTCTGTATTTTATGTATAATAGATTGATAGATTACATAGCCGGAAAATATAATAATATTTTCAGGACCTTTCAATTTATTGAAGTTAATGGTATATTTAAAACACTGGTTCCGTTAAGCCTTATTTTGGGAGTGGGAATCGGTTTCTTTGGCAGCTATCTCACTGTCAGAAAGCAGCTGCGTTTAAAAGAAGGCAAGTAGGCAAGCAATGCAAAAAGGGGAAGAGGTGCGAATGAAGAGGATACAGTTTACAGATCGAAAAGGCCGTCCTTTTGATTTCAAAAAATTAATACATAGGAATTTAAAGCTTGTTCCGGTAGTATTATTGGTTCTGATATTTGCTACTCAGAATATCTTGAGTTATGCTGGTGAAATTGATAAAGCGAAACAGAATAAGACAGCCCTTGAACGAAAAAAGGAAGAAACTGAATCGAAAATTAAGGAATTAGAAAAAGAAAAAGATGATATACTTAAATATATCGAGAAATTAGATTTGGAGCTGAATGATCTTACCGAGGAAGTTGATAAACTCAATGAGAAGATAAAGACAGCCGAAAGCGATTTAAAAATTATTGAAGAAGATTTAGTAAAAGCAAAAGAGAAAGAAAAAGACCAGTATTCTGTAATGAAGAGCCGTATTAAATATATGTATGAAAATGGCGATACAGGAATTCTGGAGATACTCCTTCAATCAGATGATTTTTCTGATATGTTGAATCAGATGGAATATAAGGAGAAAATCACAGAGTACGACAACGGACTTTTAGAAGGATATAAGAAGCTAAAAGAAGAAGTGACAGAAAAAGAAGCCGAGCAAAAGGTAGTACTGGAAGATTTAAATACCTTAAAGGATGAACTTACCTTTGAACAGGGTACGATTGAGAGATTGCTGAAAAATAAAAATGCAGAAGTTGTCAAATACCAGAAGAGTATAAACCAATCAGAGGCACAGTCAGCTGAGTATACACAGAAAATTGCAGATCAGGAAACAGCAATCGAACAATTGTTAGAAGCTGAAAGAAAGAGAATCGAAGAAGAAGAGCGCAAGAGGAAAGAAGCAGAAGAACGTAAAAGAAAAGAAGAGGAAGAGCGAAGAAAACAGGAAGAAGCCAAGAATCAAAACTCCTCTAATTCAGACAATACCTCTACGGATAACAACTCCTCCGGTAACAGCGGTTCTTCGGGAACTACAGTTGACGGTTTTAAGTGGCCTGTTCCTTCGAGCAGCAGAATAACCTCCGGATTTGGTAACCGTGACCAACCTACGGAAGGTGCCAGTACATACCATAAAGGAATTGACATTGGCGCCCCCACCGGTACAACGATTGTTGCAGCAGCAGGAGGAAGTGTAGTAACTGCCGCTTATAGTGTTTCTGGTGGTAATTACATCATGATTTATCATGGTAACAGTACCTACACAATCTACATGCATTGTTCAAAGCTTTTGGTATCAGTAGGTGATGAAGTGAGCCAAGGACAGTCAATAGCACTGGTAGGGTCAACAGGAATATCCACTGGACCCCATCTGCACTTTGCAGTTACAGTAAACGGTGAATATAAGAATCCCATGAATTATGTCAGTTACTAACGAGATTGAGATATTAATAAATTACCCTTGAGATTGACAGTTATGTTAAGATATTAAAATTAGGGGCAGCCATTGTACCGACTGACCCGGAAAAGAGGTAAAAGCAATGAAGAATAAATTTCTGAACGGATTTTTATCCGGGTTAGCCGCAACTTTTGTTATTGTAGCAATTGTTGTAACAGTCTTTGCCAATAAGATTAATGAGAACCTGCTAAGAGAAAATGATTCTGTTAAGACCGAGAATACCAGTGCTTCTGCAGCAGAGGTAACAGATCAGGATATCCTTAAGAAAATCGATAAACTGGAAGGTTTGATAGATAAGTACTATATGGAGAAGGTAGATAAAAATACTATGGCAGAAGGTATTTATAAAGGTCTTCTGCAAAGCCTTGATGATCCTTATTCTGTATATTACACCAAAGAGGAGTATACATCCTTAATGGAATCCTCCAGCGGTGTATATTATGGTATTGGTGCAACAGTTTCTTCTGATGTTAAGACAGGAGTACTCTCTATCGTGAAACCTTTTGTGGGTGGCCCAGCTTATGAAGCAGGCCTTCTGCCGGGAGATGTACTTTATAAAGTAAATGATGAAGAAGTAACAGGCAAGGATATCACAGAAGTAGTTGGTAAAATCAAAGGAGAAGAAGGTACCAAAGTTAATGTTACCATAATCAGAGAAGGTAAAGCTGATCCCCTTGAGTTTACAATAACAAGACGTAAAGTAGAAGTTCCTACTATTGAGTATGAAATGCTTGATAATAAAATTGGATATATCGCTATCACTGAATTTGATGAGGTTACGGCAGAACAGTTCCGTCAGGCACTTGCAGACCTTGAGAAACAGGGACAGAAAGGTCTTGTAATAGACATCAGAAATAATCCCGGTGGTTTACTTGATACCGTGGTAGATATGTTAGACCGTATGCTTCCCGATGGATTGATTGTATATACAGAAGATAAATACGGCAACCGCGATGAATACAAATCAGACGGAAAAGAAGAATTCAAGAAACCTTTGGCAGTGCTGATTAACGGAAACAGTGCCAGTGCATCTGAAATTTTTGCAGGTGCCATTCAGGACTATAAAAAGGGAACGATTGTCGGAACTACAAGCTTTGGTAAGGGAATTGTACAGTCCATTCTTCCTTTAACCGATGGAACTGCAATTAAAGTTACTGTATCCAAATATTATACTCCAGAGGGTAGAAACATCCATAAAATTGGTATTTCACCTGATGTAACTGTTGAGCTTGATGATGCGCTTCGCCAGAAAGTCGTAATTGAGAAGAAAGAAGATAATCAGCTTCAGAAGGCTATCAGTATTCTGAACAAAGAAATCAAAGCGAAAAAATAAGTGATATAGAAGGTGTTAAATTGCCGAAATTAGTTGATAGCGACATTTTGGTCAATTCGAATTTGAAGTAGTATTGATAAATAAATATTATAGTGAACAGCCAGCCTTTAATCGGGGATTATTGTAAAATGTGACAAGAAAACCGATATCAGCTGGCTGTTTTTCTCTATGTGAATACAGAACAAACATTCGAAAAATTATTGCATTCAAATTACAGGTATGATATAATGACATGAAATTGATATTCGGTAAAAATACTGGTTATTCTGGAATCTGGTTTAGAATGGATTATCAGAAACCCATACTTATAAAGACGAAAGTTAACGAGGAAGGATTCAGCGTCCTGCAAGTGTCATAACACCCCATGAAGTCAGATGGTCGTAAGAAGGCAGTGCGCTATAAGAAAGGATAGTAAAATGAGTGAATTTAAGCTTGTTTCAGAATATGCTCCTACTGGGGATCAGCCAGAGGCTATAAAGCAGCTTTTGAAAGGGTTTCGGGAAGGAAACCAGTTTGAGACTCTCCTTGGCGTAACCGGTTCCGGAAAGACCTTTACAATGGCCAATGTCATTCAGGAACTTAACCGTCCAACCCTGGTAATAGCCCATAATAAGACGCTGGCAGCACAGCTGTATGGTGAATTTAAAGAGTTTTTTCCTGAGAATTCCGTAGAGTACTTTGTCAGCTATTACGATTATTATCAGCCGGAAGCCTATGTACCTTCAACAGATACCTATATTGAGAAGGATTCTGCCATTAACGATGAGATAGATAAACTAAGGCATTCTGCCACAGCAGCTTTATCAGAACGAAGAGATGTAATTATTGTAGCCAGTGTATCCTGTATCTATGGTTTAGGAGATCCCATTGACTATCAGGAGATGGTAATATCCTTACGCCCCGGAATGGTAAGGGAGAGGGATGAGATATTAAGAAAGCTGGTTGACCTTCAATATACAAGAAACAATATGGATTTCAAGCGTGGCACTTTCCGTGTTAACGGAGATGTTGTTGAGATATTCCCTGTTACTTCTGATGACAGGGCTGTCCGCGTGGAATTCTTTGGTGATGAGATAGATAGAATAACAGAAATTGATGTACTTACAGGAGAGATTAAGAGTACATTGGAACACATAGCAATCTTTCCGGCTTCCCATTACGTAGTATCCCAGGATAAACTAGAGGGTGCTATTAAGACAATACAGGAAGAATTAGATGAAAGAGTACCTTATTTCAAGAGTGAAGACAAGCTCTTGGAAGCACAGAGAATTGCAGAGAGAACGAACTTTGATATAGAGATGCTTCGAGAAACTGGGTTCTGTTCCGGAATAGAGAATTATTCCAGACATCTTTCAGGCCAGGAACCGGGTAGTACCCCTCATACACTCATAGATTACTTTCCAGATGATTTCTTAATTATCGTGGATGAGTCCCATATTACCATACCACAGATAAGAGGTATGTATGCAGGTGACCAGGCCAGAAAGAGTACACTGGTTAACTATGGCTTCCGTCTGCCTTCCGCTAAGGATAACAGACCTTTGAATTTTGAGGAATTTGAGAGTAAAATCAATCAGATGATGTTTGTATCTGCTACCCCTTCTGTTTATGAGAAAGAGCATGAGTTATTACGCACAGAACAGATTATCAGGCCTACCGGCCTTTTGGATCCGGAAGTTATGGTCAGACCTGTAAATGGACAGATAGATGACCTGATTGGAGAGGTAAATAAAGAAGTAGCCAATAAGAATAAGATATTGGTAACCACCCTGACCAAGAGAATGGCAGAGGATCTTACCGCTTATATGAGAGAAGTGGGAATACGTGTGAAATATCTCCACTCCGATATTGATACTCTGGAACGTTCCGAAATTATCCGTGACATGCGTATGGATGTATTCGATGTACTGGTTGGTATCAATCTGCTAAGGGAAGGTCTTGATATCCCGGAGATCACTCTGGTAGCCATCCTAGATGCTGACAAGGAAGGTTTCCTTCGATCAGAGACCTCTCTTATTCAGACCATTGGACGTGCTGCGCGTAACTCTGAAGGTCGTGTTATCATGTATGCGGATAAGATGACAGATTCTATGAATAAAGCTATATCAGAGACTAATCGAAGAAGAGCTATCCAGCAGCAATACAATGAAGATCATGGTATAACACCTACTACTATTCAGAAGAAGGTCCGAGAGCTAATACGAATTTCGAAAAAGGCCGATAAGAATTACTATAAGATGGATAAGGATCCGGAATCCATGTCCCGCAAAGAGCTGGAGGCAGTTGTCAAGAAAGTTACCAAGGATATGCAGACAGCGGCAGCTGAACTTAATTTCGAACTTGCAGCCGAGTTAAGAGATCATTTAATGGAATTAAAGAAGCAGCTGCATGATATGGAAGATTAAGTATTTGGCTCCTGATATAAATTTTGAATAATATCATTGCCTGATATTTACGCTAAGGCAAAGCATAAGATGGAGGCGTAGCGGTTTTAGCTGTAAGTATGCTATGCCTACCTATGACAAAGATTAGCGTAAATAGCGGTGCTGAATTAAGTGAAATTTGTGCAAGGTAGTTAGTGATAAGTTATACATTATATTGTACTGTTTTTAGAGAGGCAGTGGCATATAGATAATGCCATGTATTCTAATTTATAGTTTGCTTTGCAATTTATAATATACTAATTTAAGCGTTATGATATGATCTGAATAATAAAAAGATACTGTGATTGTTTACTATATTGAGATTTCTAACCAAAATAGGAATAAATTAAATATATACAGACAGCAATAAATGGGACAAAATGAAACGTGATGTCTGTGCACTATCAGGGTAAGTGAAAAATAGAAGTACTACTGTTTAATGTTGATAAGAAACATTATATAAAGATAAGGGGAGCCAAAGAACATAATTTAAAGAATGTAACAGTAAATATTCCCAGGGATGAATTTGTAGTGTTAACAGGCTTAAGTGGATCCGGTAAGTCCTCTCTGGCCTTTGATACCATATACGCAGAGGGACAGAGAAGATATATGGAATCTCTCTCATCTTACGCAAGACAGTTCTTAGGACAGATGGAAAAACCCAATGTTGAAAGCATTGAAGGATTGTCACCGGCAATCTCAATTGACCAGAAGTCTACCAACCGTAATCCCCGTTCTACTGTTGGAACTGTTACGGAAATCTATGACTATTTTCGTTTGCTTTATGCCAGAGTAGGAATTCCTCATTGTCCTAAATGCGGTAAGGAAATTAAGAAACAGGCCGTAGATCAGATGGTAGATGAGATTATGCGGTTAAAGGAAGGCAGCAGGATTCAGCTTCTGGCACCTGTTGTCCGGGGAAGAAAAGGTGAACATGTCAAGTTACTGGAGCAGGCTAAAAAAAGCGGCTATATCCGTGTTATGATTGACGGCAACCTATACGAATTAACAGAAGAGATTAAACTTGAAAAGAATATTAAACATAATATAGAGATTATTGTAGACCGTCTGATTGTGAAAGAAGGAATTGAGAAACGTCTTTCCGATTCTATCGAAAGTGTTCTAAAGCTTTCAGAAGGCCTGTTAATGATAGACGTAGCAGGGGAAAAGCCCTTAAGTTTCAGCCAGAACTTTGCCTGCCCGGATTGTAACATAAGCATTGAAGAGATTGAGCCAAGAAGTTTCTCTTTTAATAATCCTTTCGGAGCCTGCCCGGAATGCCATGGACTTGGAATCAAGATGGAATTTGCAGAAGAGCTGATTATTCCCGATGGTTCCATCAGTCTGGCAGACGGTGCCATTGCAGCCCTTGGCTGGCAGTCTGCTACGGATAGAAGCAGTTATACCAGATGTACCTTAGAAGCACTTTCAAAGGAATACAACTTTAGCCTTACTACTCCTTATGAGGAACTTCCGGATAATATCAAGCATATGCTTATGCACGGAACCAACGGAAAAGTCGTTAAGGTCAGCTATAAGGGTCAAAGAGGCGAAGGCGTTTATGATGTTGCTTTTGAAGGTCTGATTAAGAATCTGGAGCGCCGTTACCGTGAGACTGGTTCAGAAACTACGAAACAAGAATATGAAAGCTTTATGAAGACTACTCCCTGTAAGGAATGCGGAGGACGTAGACTGAAAAGAGGTTCTCTGGCTGTAACCGTGGGAGATAAAAATATATCAGAAGTTACGGATTATTCCATCAGGGATTTAAGTGCCTTCTTAAACAATCTTAAACTGACGCCTACTCAGCTTAAAATAGGTGAACTGGTGTTAAAAGAAATTTGTGCAAGAGTTGGTTTCTTAATGGATGTAGGACTTGATTATCTGTCCCTTTCCCGTGCTACCGGTTCCCTTTCCGGTGGTGAAGCACAGAGAATCCGTCTGGCAACACAGATTGGTTCCGGACTTGTAGGTGTTGCTTATATTCTGGATGAACCCAGTATCGGGCTTCACCAGAGAGATAACGACAAACTTCTTAAGACACTTAAGAATCTGAAAGAGTTAGGAAATACACTTATAGTAGTTGAGCATGATGAAGATACCATGTTTGCAGCAGATTATATTATCGATATAGGACCCGGAGCCGGTGAACACGGCGGTGAAGTGATAGCAGCCGGAACAGCTCAGGAGATTATGAGAGTGGAAGAATCCATAACCGGTGCTTATTTAAGCGGAAGGATCAAGATACCAGTTCCTGATGTACGCAGGAAACCTGCCGGATATTTAACCATAAAAGGTGCTACAGAGAACAATCTTAAGAATGTGTCAATTGATATTCCTTTAGGTATCATGACTTGCGTAACCGGCGTGTCCGGTTCCGGTAAGAGTTCACTCGTAACAGAAATTCTTAATAAGAGGTTGTCCAGAGACTTAAATAGAGCACGTTGTATTCCAGGCAAACACGAGGCTATGATTGGCATAGACAAGCTGGATAAAGTAATCAACATCGATCAGTCACCTATCGGAAGGACACCAAGATCTAATCCTGCAACTTATACCGGTGTATTTGACCAGATAAGAGATTTGTTCTCAGCAACAGCAGATGCTAAAATGAAGGGTTATACCAAAGGAAGATTCAGCTTTAATGTAAAGGGCGGACGTTGTGAAGCTTGCTCCGGTGATGGTATCTTAAAGATCGAGATGAACTTCCTTCCTGATGTATATGTACCTTGTGAAGTGTGCGGCGGTAAACGTTACAACCGTGAAACTCTTGAAGTACGTTATAAGGGTAAGAATATCTATGATGTTCTTGATATGACAGTAGAAGAAGCAATGAAATTCTTTGAGAATATGCCTTCAATCCGAAGAAAGATTGAGACCCTTTATGATGTAGGATTATCTTATATCAGGCTGGGACAACCTTCAACAACGCTATCCGGTGGTGAAGCACAGAGAATCAAGCTTGCCACTGAGCTAAGTAAGAGAAGCACCGGAAAGACCATATATATTCTGGATGAGCCTACTACAGGACTTCATTTTGCAGATGTTCATAAGCTCATTGAGATACTTAGACGACTCTCGGAGGGCGGCAATTCAGTTGTTGTTATCGAGCATAATCTGGAGGTTATTAAGACAGCAGATTATATTATTGATATGGGACCGGAAGGCGGAGACAAAGGCGGTATGGTGATTGCCAAAGGAACTCCAGAAGAAGTTGCAGCATCTCCTAAATCTTATACCGGATACTATATTAAGAAGATGCTGGAAGATCATAAAGAGGCGGTAGTATAGATGGAGAATAATTTCTATGCCATGATGTCTCGCATGAAATATATTGAGCGATGGGCACTAATGCGAAATTCCAGACCTGAAAATGTATCTGAACATACACTTGAGGTCAGTATATTAGCCCATGCTCTTGCAGTCATAGGAAATAAAAGATTAAATAAGAACTTAAATGGGGAGAGAGCTGCTTTAATAGCTCTCTTCCATGATTCCACTGAGATAATCACTGGGGATATGCCAACTCCGATTAAATATTATAATGGAAACATACAGGGAGCCTTCAAGGAGATTGAAGCTGAAGCAGCAAGAAGACTGCTTTCTATGTTGCCTGAGGACTTAAAAGACGAATATGAAACGGTATTCTTTCCCGGGCAGGAAGAGGAATACATATGGAAACTGGTAAAAGCAGCAGATAAGCTTTCAGCCCTTATAAAATGTATTCAGGAGGAGAAGGCTGGTAATACAGAATTCGCAAGTGCCAAGGAGAGTATAACCGAAGCGATTAAAGAACTTCAGGTAGAAGAAGCTGAGATTTTTATGGGGGAGTTTATGGCGTCCTATTATAAGAATCTGGACGAATTGACGTAATGACGGATTTGATGGTTGGCTGACTTGGTGGCTGATTCTTGGAGAAGGGTCTGGTATTAAGAGAAGTTAGAAAAGCAGCTTTGCGAGCTGCTTTTTCTAATTTTAGGTTAATTTTATTCCTTTAATAAATAAGGTGAAAAATAGTTATAAATCGGGTAATTAATATAGCATTGCCAGTTGTATGAAAGTCTGATATAATAAAAAATATTTTGGTCTGAATTTCCTATAGAGGATACAGAAGAATATTAACGGTCACTGTTGAGAAAAATGAATATACAAACAGCATTAGGAGGAAAAACCAGTGGATAAGGAAATGGTAATTGTCCTTGATTTTGGCGGACAGTATAATCAGCTCATTGCAAGAAGAGTTAGAGAATGTAATGTATACTGTGAAGTATTGCCCTACAATACAAGCATTGAAAAAATTAAAGAAATAGCACCCAAAGGTATCATCTTTACAGGAGGCCCTGCAAGCGTATATGCAGAGGATGCGCCTCACTGCGATAAAGAAATCTTCGAACTTGGTATACCGGTGCTTGGTATCTGTTATGGCTGCCAGCTGATGACTCACCTTTTAGGAGGTAAAGTTACCAGTGCGACAAAAAGAGAATATGGTAAGACAGATGTAACAGTCAATGCGAAATCCCTTTTATTCAAAGGAGTTACCGAGACCTCAGTCTGCTGGATGAGTCACACTGACTATGTAGAGAAATTACCGGAAGGCTTTGAAGTAACAGCAACCTCTGATTCCTGCCCGGCTGCAGGACTTGAGATGGAAGCAAAGAAGCTTTATGGTGTTCAATTCCACCCCGAAGTAGTTCATACCCAGGAAGGAACCAAGATGCTCTATAACTTCCTCTATGAAGTATGTGGCTGCTCCGGAGATTGGAAAATGGATTCCTTTGCAGAGCAATCTATTATCAGCTTGAAAGAAAAGATTGGTGATAAAAAAGTCCTCTGTGCATTGTCCGGTGGTGTTGATTCTTCCGTTGCTGCTGTTATGATCAGTAAAGCAGTAGGAAAACAGTTAACCTGTATCTTCGTAGATCATGGTTTACTTCGTAAGAACGAAGGCGATGAAGTTGAGAAGATCTTTACCGAGCAATTTGACTTGAATTTCATCAGAGTAAATGTACAGCAGAGATTTTATGATAAATTAGCCGGAGTATCTGAACCGGAAGCAAAGAGAAAGATCATTGGTGAAGAGTTCATCCGCGTATTTGAAGAAGAAGCGAAAAAAATTGGTACAGTAGATTTCTTAGTGCAGGGAACCATCTACCCTGATGTTATCGAAAGTGGATTAGGAAAATCCGCTGTAATCAAGAGCCACCACAATGTAGGCGGACTTCCTGATTATGTTGATTTCAAGGAAATTATCGAGCCTTTAAGAGATTTATTCAAGGATGAAGTTCGTAAAGCCGGTCTTGAGCTTGGAATTCCTGAGAACCTTGTATACAGACAGCCTTTCCCTGGACCTGGACTTGCTATCCGTATTATTGGAGATGTAACAGAGGAAAAGGTTAATATAATACAGGATGCTGATGCTATTTACCGTGAGGAGATTGCAAATGCAGGTATTGACAGAAGTATTGGACAGTATTTTGCCGCTCTTACTAATATGCGTTCTGTTGGTGTTATGGGTGATGAGAGAACCTATGATTATGCAGTAGCGTTAAGAGCTGTTACAACAACTGACTTTATGACTGCGGAGGCAGCAGAGCTGCCTTGGGAAGTACTTGGTAAGGTGTCTTCAAGAATTGTAAATGAAGTAAAACATGTAAATAGAGTACTCTATGATTGTACGGGGAAACCACCGGCTACTATAGAGTTTGAATAGTAGCAACGAGTCTGGGAAGCCTTATAAATAGGGCGTTCCCGGACTTTTCTTTTGTCTCTGCTACTACTTTGCTACTAACCGCAACTATCCTTTTTCTTAGTTCTCATGTGGCTTATAGTAGAATTTAGTGACAATACAGCGCATGCTTTTATTGCATGGCTGATATTAAAGTTGATATTAAACAATGTTTCGAATTGGCATTTGGATTACTTTTCCAGGTGCCTTTTCTTTTGGAACAGGATCAATTGGTGTTGGTGGAAAATTAGCCGTTGCTATTTCTCCCAAGGTATCTTCAAAAATATCCAGTGAAAAGATATCATCTGGTGAAGGCGGTGTAGGAATTGCTTTCTCACCGAGATTCTGAAGATTATCAACCAATTCTTTCTGTTTGTGTGGAAACATGTGCGAGTAAGTGTTTAATGTTGTGGATACTTTCTCATGTCCAAGTCTGTCAGCAATCACAAGTGCATCGTAGCCCTCATTGATAAGAAGGGAAGCGTGCGAATGTCTTACGTCGTAAATTCGTATTTTCTTTATACCTGAAGCTTTGGAGCCTCGTTTCATTTCATGTGCAAGAAATGATTTTGTAAAAGGAAATAATCGACTCTTTGGATCAAGCATATACTGTCTGTCCATATAATCCTTTACTTCCAGAAATAGAAAGTCTGGAATAGGAACGGTACGTTTGCTTTTCTTGGTCTTTGGAGTAGTAATAACGTCTTTTCCTTTGCTCCGGGAGTAGGTCTTGTTGACACGAATACTCTTTTCAGTAAGATTAATATCTTCCGCAGTCAGAGCCAGCAATTCACCTTCTCGGATACCTGTCCAATATAAAATTTCAAAACACATATACGATACAGGCTTGTCCTTGATTACATCTCGAAAAGCAAGAAATTCATCCAGAGTCCAGAATTCCATTTCTTCGGCATTGCTCTTTCCCATACTTCCTGCTTTACCACATGGATCAGTGCTAAGGTCATAAAAGCGTTTGGCATAATTCATAATGCAGCTAAGCTGATTATTGATGGACTTAAGATAAGTGTCTTTGTACTCGTGAGAGTCTCTCATAATCTGAGTTTGCCATCTTCGAATGTCCGTAGCTTTAATCTCATTGATTGGCATTTTGCCAAAGTAGGGAAGAATCTTTGTCTCGTAAATATTCTTCTTGTGCTGGATACTGCTTTCTTTTAACCTGCCTGACATATCTTCTATATAAATCTCATATAGAGCTTGAAAGGTCATATCAGGATTGGCGGATTGCTTTTCCAGAAAGTCTCGTTCAAATGTAAGTGCTTCCTTTTTGGTGGCGAAGCCTCGTTTCCACTTTTGTCTGTTGACGCCTTGCCAGTCCTTGTAATAGAACTTGGCGTACCATTTACCAGTTTTGTCATCTTTGTAAGCTGGCATAAAAATCATCTCCTTTATCTAATTGTGTTACCGCTTGCAGACTGACAGAACATCAGTTTTGCAATGCATTTATCTAAAGGCTATGATATAATCTACTTGTCTAGGGTGATTATAATAGCCGTTTAGGTTAGATCACTTCAGCTCTGGTGTTGGCACTGGAGCTTTTTTATTTCTTAAATCTTAATTCTCATTATCAACTTTTACTATGTGAATTTTTTTCATAGAAGTATCTTTTTTTCCTTCTCTTTCTCGTTTCTCTTTCATAATCTGAGCTGACATATTCGAGAAATAACTGTCGGAATAATAAGCTATCATTTCTTTTTTCCAATCGGAGAAATTTTCTTCTGTCATCCTTTGAGCTTGAACAAGCTTCAATTTATTCATCCAATTTTCCATGAATAAGCATAAATCAGTATTGTATTTTGCATCTGCAAACATAAATCAGTATTGTACTTTGCATCTGCCTTGCCATCAACAGTCAGAGAAGAAGTCCAACTTGGATCTTCCGGTGGTTTCGTATTAGAAATACCAAAGGATAAGTCTTTGATTTTGGTGATTTCAAATAATGCATTGATTACATCACCTAATGTATCAAATTTATAGTAACGATCAGGATCATTTCTATCTACAAGAGAAATAGTAGGAGTCTCAATACCTAGTAGTACTTGCCAGGGAATATCGAGTTCATTAGCAATTTCTTTTATTGTAGAAACAGAAAAATCAATTTCGCCAGCCTCATATTTTTGAATCGTTCGTTCCGATTTATTTAATCTGTCAGCGAGTTCTTTTTGACTGACCTTTTTATCCTTACGTGCTACTTGTATGCATTTGCCTATATCTGTGGCAGAAAAATGTTGCATTTTG
>JAQSXJ010000117.1 GCA_029256725.1 Anaerocolumna sp.
AGGCATCGGCTGAACTAAACGAATTGTTTGATTAGTAATTAGCACAGGAGGGGTCTGCCTGGTGGGAAGACTTTACACAAAAATCTTGACACTACCTTTAGAGAAAGAAGCTATGGGAATAAAACAATTAAACTATTATAGTATGTTTGCAATTGTATATTATATTTATCGAACGATACCCACATACGAAGAGCGGAGTCAAAAAACCCAGGCGATGTTTGAGTCCTGGAAGAAGTATCTATATGAGTTCAATGAGAATTTTTTAAGTAGAGATTTAGATCTAAGAATTTCCGGAGGTATCATTTTTGACTTTAATACGGTTGATTTAAGAGTTATAAGGTCAATATCAAATTATGTGGATTTACTGGATGAAATCAGGGTTCCGGAGGAAAAAGTCTTTTTCAGAGGACATAGTGATATATCTTATAGATTATTGCCTTCAATTTTTCGTAAGGATGAATGGTTGCATAATGAAAAAAAGATGTATCAGGAATTACAGATCAATTGCCCAGGTGATTTTTCACGTATGAAAAATCATTTGGAGACATTGGCTGAAATGCAGCATTATGGATTGCCGACGAGACTATTGGATATTACGCAAAATCCGCTGATTGCCCTGTATTTTGCATGTGAAAGCCGTGATACCTATTCAGGAGAGGTGATACTTTTTTCAATAGATAAAGATAATATCAAGTATCCACAAAGTGATACGGTGGCATTATTAGCTTCATTACCGCTCTTTACAAATACGGTGCAGAGAGAATTTTATTTAGCATCGAAGGATAAAACATTGAAGTTGGATAACTTTAACAAAAAGATAACACGCCTGGTTCAAGAGGTACGATTAGAACGGCCCGGATTCAAGGATGAAGTTCTTCCTGAAGATCTAAGAAGAAATGTTGTTGTAATTCCATCCCGTAACAACAGGAGAATTGACAGGCAGGAAGGTGCATTTATTATTTGTGGTTATTGGAAGAAATTTATGGAAACGAAACAAGGAATTCCATAACAGATCTGAGAGCAAAAGATATTGATGGCAAAAAGATAGTCTGTGTTATTGGGGCAAAAGATAAACTCCAGAAGCAATTGAACTCGTTAGGAATAAATAAGGCAAGAATATATCCGGAAATTGATGATGTTGCCGATTACATAAAAAATCATACAAGCGAATTGTAGAGTATTTCACTGAATGATTGAGTCAGGTAGAATTAGGAATTTGACACGACCCGATTTGGTCAACTCATCGAAGTCAAAAGTTAAGCAGGATATAATAAACAGAATAGTGGTATCGATATCAATATTCTTTCGCTATGAATTATTTTAATTATGATGTGTCATAATGGTTTAAATAATTAATCATTTAATTGATAAATAAAGAACGATACAGCCTGAGAACCTATGAGATACGTACACTTTCTGACAGGTAAAGAATCAAATCGAAGTCTACATGGCAGAGTTACCAACCCTTTTCAATTGATGTTACGTTTGAGTTGTTAAGAAAAAGACATCTTACAAAGACCGAAATTCAGACTCTGAACTGATGTACTAACTCATAAACAAGAATTAGCACTTGCAATCATTTTAATAAGAAAGAGGTAAAATAAGATGAATGTTCAATTCGACCCAAATAATAATATAATTAAACTCTGTCTTCAGGGGATGGTTATGGAAGAAAACAGAAAAGTAGAAGAAGCAGCTTTATTGTTTCAGAAAGCATGGACGGAAGCAGAAGACGATTTTGAAAGATTTTTTGGAGCTTATTATGTCAGCAGACACCAAAAAAATATCTCAGATAGATTAAAATGGTTAGAAGAGGCTTTGCAGCTTGCATTAAAGATAAATAATGTTACTGTTATAAGTGCGCTGCCATTATTATATTCAAACATTGCTCAATGCTATAACGACTTAGGGGACTTTGAGGAGGCAGGGAAGAATGAGGAATTATCCAATTCCAGTAAGTTAAAACACTATGACAAAGGACCCTTTTATCATGGGACAAAAGCAGATTTACAGATTGGCGATATGCTTACACCAGGTGGAATTTCGAATTATAAGCCTGAACTCAAAATGAATCATATCTATTTCACTGCCATAAAAAATGGAGCGGGACTTGCTGCTGCATTAGCAAAAGGAGATGGAAGAGAACGTGTTTATGTTGTTGAACCTCTGGGTGAATTTGAAAGCGATCCCAATGTAACAGACAAAAAATTTCCAGGCAATCCGACACGTTCATATCGTTCACAAAAACCCCTAAAAATCGTTGGCGAAGTCACAGAATGGTTGCGACAGACACCAGATGAACTTCGTAATTGGCGTGAAAGGCTGGCTGATAATAAAGGTGAAATTATTAATTGAGGGCATTTCTCACAGATGGATTGCTTCAATCTGGAAACGTTGGTATGAAATATTATACAAAACCTTTTGACTCTGACACCGTGTCGTACTTTATAATAAAAACAAAGAAAAGAAATGAGGTTATGATATGGAGTTTCAGACAATCAGTCAGGTGTCAAGGGATTATGGAATATCTACAAGAATGTTACGTTATTATGAGCAAGCAGGATTAATTCAAAGTCTGCGAAAAGACGATTATGCTTACCGGGTCTATGATGAAACAGCCATAAGCCGTTTGCAGCAAATCATAGTCCTGCGCAAGCTTCGTGTTCCTGTAAAACAAATCGAAAGTATACTTAACAATAATGATGCGGCGGAAGTGGTAGAAATTTTCAGGCAAAACATAAGCGAAATAGACAGTGAAATTACTGCGCTTTCTACCGTCAAATCCATATTGATACGTTTTGTTGAGGAAATCAATGAAAAAGCTGATGTTAATTTAAAGCTCCTCGGCGATGAAGCTTTGTTCTCCGTTATAAGTTCTCTTTCTTTTTCTGATAATCAAATCAAAGAAACGAGGGAGGATTTATCGATGGATGAATTAAACAAAGCGAACGAAGAATTAATGAAACTGGAGGATAAGGATGTGCGGATTATATATCTGCCGCCAATGACTGTGGCCGCTGGTTTTGCTTCGGGAGAAGGCTGTTTGGACAAAGCATCGGACATGGTAAATAAGTTTATAAAAGAGAGCGGCTTGCTAAAAATCAAACCCGACGCACGAGGTTTCGATTTCGACTATTTGGGAGGCGAAGGGGAACTTGGCGAAAATTCACATGGACATGAAGCGTGGGTGTCTGTTCCCTATAATATGGAAATACCCGGACCGTTAGTAAGACGAGAGTTCAGAGGTGGATTATATGCTGCTCATGTGTTAAGGGCGTGGGACTTCCAGGATTGGCGTCGGCTTAAGGAATGGGTTGATGCAAGTGATAGATACGATAATGACTGGGGTTCCCCACGGTGGGAATCAGCAGAAATAGGTTACGGACAAGGTTTTGAAGAAACATTGAATCTCTATAATTTTATTCAAAAGCACAATGCTGAAATGAGTTATTTACAGCTTGATTTACTACTTCCAATTAAGGAAAAGTAAATTGCCCTGCTAGGTTCAAAAGGCATCTTTTCTAAGAGTTATCAGTATGTGCAGTTGCTGTAGATTAATGGAATAATTGCTTTGAAACTTCTATATTCATGGTATATAATGGAAGAGAAAGCTATGGTGTCCGAGATTATAATATTCCGAGGAGGAAATAAAAAATGAGCAGGTATGAAGAAGGATTGAAATTAATCGAAGAAAGGTGTGGCAACGGTAAAGATAATGTAATCTCTCTCTCGACTATTGCAATGGAACCGAGCGCTGACGGTAACCCCCGCCCTTATATCCGTGATGTGGATGCTTTTTATGAAGATGGTGTGTTTTATATTACTACTTGGGCAAGATCAACTAAAATGCAGCAGATAACTCAAAACCAAGAAGTTGCATTTGCGGTTTGCTTCGAGTGGTTTTCCGGAAACGGAATCGGCGAAAATCTCGGATGGGTTTTAGATCCAAAAAATTCTGAGTTAAGGTCTAAACTTCGTAAAGCGTTTGCAAATTGGTACGACGACGCAAATAATGAAAAGGATGAAAATTGCATTATTTTAGCAATCCGCATCACAAGAGCGACGGTAATAAAAGATCATGGTGCTGTTCGTTACAATATGGACTTTGTTAACAAAGTGGAGACTGCAGAGGGAAAAATTAAATAAGGTCATATCACTGCCGCTATGAGGCGCAAAGTATCTGAAATGAGAGGGAAATATCACTATGACACGCAAAAACACACGCAAAATCACACGCGCTTTAATGTTCTTATTCATTGTTGTGTTTATCACGAGGACTGCTGTTACGCCTTTGTTGGCAGGTAAAATACAGAACAATGTGGTTGAAACACATCTATACAATGGTCGATATCAAGATGTTATGACAAATTATGTATTCAAGACAGATGCCGATGCTCTGGGAAAGTGGGAGACCGTTGGTACGGTTAAAAAAATAGAATTATTTACGCCAAATAGTAGCAAATACAAAGGAATGTGTGTTGCTCGAACGTTTTTGCCAAACGGAATTGCAATGACATATTACAATAAACCAAATACTGTGAAGAATGAAAATATCTTTCAATGGACAGTAGGTTGGACAAAGGGTTATATTATGGGTGGTACGTCCTCGCACATGCTCAATAATGAACAGACGGGTAATACGCCATATGTCAGCAAGTATGTAATTAAGCTGATTGACGGTAATTACTATATGTTTGTTGAAAATAAAGAATTAGGAGAGTATTCAAAACGAGGACAAGTAGATAATTATTTTGTACTCAGGAAAACTCATAATCTCAACGGTGATAGTAAACTTTTGAAACAGGTTGAGCTTGCCAAGAACGCCGTTGAGGAAGAATACACGGAATATTCCAATGTGCCATCCAATGAGAGAAGAATTGAAACCGGGCAGAAAATTCCTTACAAAATGATGTTTCTCGTCTATACCAATGGCTGGCACGATGGAAAGCAGTACACAATGAGCGATTCCACAATCAAAGGCTTAAAAAAGGGAATTGTTGATTTAGAATCGTTGATTGAAAAACTGACTCAAAACAACGTGGATGTAATTATCGACTATACCCTCATAGACCGTAAAGTTTCAGCGACAAACGAGCAAACTAACGAAAATACAATCGGTATTTCGCCTGCAACTGCTAAGCCGGATATGGAAAAATACGCGCCAATCGGCGAGTATAACTTTATATACGCTGTTTCTTCAATACCTAATCCTGTGACAGGGGCGAATTATCAACGCATCTACGCAGAGCAAGGGTTCTCCTCCAGTGACATTAGTTATATAACTGAAAATAATACGGGAAGTATCGAAAAGCATTTTATGCACGAAATGCTCCATGCATTTGAATTTAGAGCTGCACAGCCAATAAGCATTGAAATGCCCCTTGAGCATCTAAGCTGCTGTGAGTTCCCCGTCGGATACGACAACTATATACCCGGTCATTCTTGGGAAACCGAAATGACAGAAGAGAATAAAATGTTTCTGACAGCTGATATAAAATACACCGACCCGGTTACGAAGAAAATAAGTTATGTGGGGGTTTATCCGTCAATCTTTAGATATGTAATTGCCTGGCATAATTATCTGGCAAGCGTGAAGTATGAAGTTATTACTCCACCTACACCATCCCCCAATCTGAATGTGCCAGTTACTGGAATTACCTTAAGCACAAAGAACATAACTGTAAAAGTCGGCGCTACCAAGAAAATACATACCAATGTTTTACCAAACAATGCAACCAATCAAAAAGTAAAATGGAAAAGCAGCAACCAAACGGTGGCAACAGTATCTTCAACTGGGTTGGTAAAAGGATTAAAAGGTGGCACAGTAACAATAACAGCATCAACAATTGATGGAGCTAAGAAAGCAATTTGTACCGTAGTCATAAAATAACTTGCTTTACGAAAATCGAATAGTATAGTAGGAAAGTAACGAATTTGGCGATGCAAAAATAACATATTTTTTGCATCGCCATTTTTGCAAATGAACAGCACACGCGCCTTAACCACGTCACACATAGAAGCTGTCCTTCAATTCTCCATTTAATAATAATATCCTTTACCATCTTAAATTGTATTGACAACAAAGTGACTATAGTGTATGGTGTGTATATGCGAACATCACACTTAGGAGGGACGATATGAAAATATTGATTTCTAATACTTCTGAGAGTCCTCTTTATCAACAAATTAAAGACCAAATTATAGATGCTATCTTAAAAGGCGAATTAGCAGAAGGGGATACCTTACCCTCTATTCGAGCCTTTGCAAATGATTTGAAAGTTAGCGTTTTAACTATTCGACGGGTCTATGATGAATTGGAAAAAGAAGGATTTGTTAAGAGCCAGATTGGTATTGGAACGTTTGTTACTACCAGTAATATTGAGCTGTTACGAGATTCAAAACGCCGTCTTGTAGAGCAAAAAATGCAAGATATGATACAAACGGCAAAGTCACTGGGAATTAGCATCCAGGAATTAAATGAAATGATGAATATTCTATTTGAGGAGGAATAAGAATGGAAAACATTTTAGAAATTAGTGGATTGAATAAATCTTACGGGAACTTCTCATTACAAGATATTTCTTTTTCCTTACCAGAGGGTTGTATTACTGGTTTTATTGGTACAAATGGAGCAGGTAAAACCACCACGTTAAGGACAATTTTAGGCCTGACTTCAAAATTATCTGGCAATGTCCGATTATTCGGACTGGATATGGAAGCAAACGAAAAACAGATAAAAGAGCGAATTGGGATTGTTCTTGACGGCGGAGGATTTTATGAAGAACTGAGTTTATCAGAGATGAAAAGTATAGTGGCATCTGCTTATAAATCATGGGATGAAATAACATACAGAAGGTATCTTGATAGATTTTCCCTCAACCCAAAACAGAAAATCCAAGAGCTTTCAAAGGGTATGCGCATGAAATATGCTTTAGCTCTTTCACTATCCCACAAAGCGGAATTGTTAATTATGGACGAACCGACCAGTGGGCTTGATCCACTTATAAGAAGTCAACTTCTCGATATACTGAAGGAATATATGGATAATGGAGGTCGAGGTGTTTTCTTTTCAACACATATAACATCTGATTTGGATAAAATTGCTGATATGTTGATTATGATTGATAATGGAAAGATTATATTTAGGGAGGATAAGGATATTCTTCTTGACAGTTATAGAATAATCAAAGGCGATATGAAAGATCTCACGAAGGATACTGATAAATTATTTATGAATATCAGTAAAACTGCTTTTGGATTTACAGGAATTACGAACCAGCTTGAAGCTGTCAAAAATGCTATGCCAGATGCTATAATAGAACGTACTACGATTGAAGATGTTATGCTGTGCAATATCAAAGGAGGTAGATAACCATGTTATTTCAATTGGTAAAGAAAGACTTTCTGCTTGTTAGAAAATATATGCTGATTATGTTGATCTTTTGTATAATCGTTCCTCCTTTTTTAATGATAAGGCTTCCAGAATATGCAGGAATAATGGGATTCATTCTAATAACGATTTACTCAGTTTTTATGCTTTTACAATATGTATCCTTGAAAGAAACTCAATTTTCGAAAGCGTCTGCTTTGCTATGTGCCTTGCCGTATTCTCGTAAAGACATTGTATTGTCGAGATATATTTTCTGTTTAATAATTTACTTAGGGTGTTGTCTGATATTTGGAATTGAAACACTTGTATTCCCGCAATTAGGTACTTTTAGCGTTGCAAAGCCTGTTATGTTATTTCTGATAATTTCTTTTGTCCTTAGTATTTATTTGCCAGTACATTATAAATTAGGCTGTGAAAAAACAAAGATCTTCTTTATAATTATTATAATGGCATCCTCCTTTGTGTTTCCGCAATTTTATAAAATAGCAAGAGGTATGGATTTTAGTATTCTTAACATAATAAATCCTACAATATTATTAGGTAGTGTTATTATATTTAGTATTATTATCCTTACGGTATCTGCGACTGTTTCTATGCAGATTTATAAAAAAGTAGATTTATTGTAATCAAAAAAAGTGATGCTGAATAGATCAAATAAAGGAAGAAAAATCAACCTATTTAAATATAAGAAAAATAAAACTACCAAAATGAAAGAAAATTAAGCTACCAAATTGAAGAAAAATCAAGGCTATCAAAATGAAAGAAAAACCAAGTTATCGAAACATGTTGAAACTATAAGAAGTTTATGCGATAATAATATGATAGTAAACTGAAAGATTTAGTGTTACTCTAACACATATAAAAATTGCTTTAAAATTGAAAGGTAGAATACAAAATGTCAATAAACGATATGGAAAAGATGAAGAAATTTATAGAAGAGAAGAAGTTAAAAGGCGGTTACTTACAAGCTGAAAAAAAGATTGGATCTGGTAAAGTTGAAAAAAAGCATAAGAATATAGGATTAGAATTTACAAGATCCGATAAAATATCTCAATAAAAAAAGTGCAAAGCATATTTATTGATATCATAAATATCATCAGAATATCTTCAACCATGTGAAAGTGGTTGGAGATTTTTTTTGCATCTAGCCAGAAATACTTAGACTGTATAAATTTTATAATTATGGCAGAAAATAAATAGAATTATAAAAAAATGCTATAATAAAATATTGTGCTATTTTTATGAAAAACAGACGATCTGTGAGAAAACAAACAGCTTGTCTGAGATTTCTTAAATAAGGAGGAGCTTTCATTGCTGGTCTTATTGTATGGAATTAATTTTTATATACATTCACCGTTTCGGCAGGTTATTTTACTGATACTGGTTGCACTACTATGCTTCGTTCTAATAATGCTGTATAACCGATTTAGCCATTTTGGTAAAAAAGTGAATTTTCCAGCCTATACCCTGGGAGAAGGAGATAATACGGGGCCAAAGGATTGGGAGAAGCAGATGCTTAAGTTAGCAGAAGGCCACAGTCAGGTCAGACTAACCGGATATAGCTTTGTTCTTAACGATTATAACCAGATTGCGTATAAAAGACTGAATAAAATCAGAGACAGAATCTCTACCTTGTCCACGGATATCATTTCACTGATTCCGGCAGCACGCTGGCTATTTGACAATTTTCAGATGATGTACCGGGAAATTAAAAAGGTGCGCTAAAAGAATGGTAGCTCTTTCCGGCGGACACTTAAGCGAAGAAAACATATCCGTAATGTTAACGGCTTATCAGCAAAAGCTACCGCTTACGGATAAGGAAATCTGGGTTCTGCCAGAGGTGCTGGGCTTTTGCCTTCTTGAGGAAATCATTGTAATTGCAGATGAAATTCTTTCTATAATTGATGTGAAGTCAAAGGCAGAGGAATTTTTAAGGAATAAATTAGAAAATAATAAAGGCACAACGGATATATCGGCGCTGCTTTGCGAAATAGAAGAGAAGCTGAAGTTGAATTACTCTTTTCATGCCCATGTAATATATCTGCTGAAAAATATCTCAATTGATGAGGCTTCCCTTCAAAGATATCTGGAATATCATTTTGCTTCTCTGGAAAGACAGGTGAAAATCTCCGATTTAATCCTGGAGGAAGGAAGGCTGGAAGCGTTCCTTGAGTCAAAAATACGAACTTTAATTGTCAGCCTGAGGGATATCAATGAAGTGGATGAGGAAAAATTCTTTCAGGAGTATTCCTGTCTGGAGCAGATTTTGTCACAGGATCCGGAAGGGGTCTATTCAAAGATGGATTTGGAAGCCAGAGGAATGTATCGGGGAGTTATTGTGAAATTATCACTCCGTTATCGGCTGCTGGAAGAAAAGATAGCAAAGGATTGCCTGGAACTGGCAATTCAAGGTAGAGAGGATTTACATTGTTCTCATCACGTGGGTGCCTATCTTTTGGGGAAGGGTTATCCGGTATAAAGAAAAGAAGAAATATAGGGGGCTTCCTTTATTTTCTTTCCCTGTTCTTAATTACTCTGGGACTGAGTGCCTGCCTGCTGTATGCCTTCCGAGAACTTGGCGGACTTACAGACATCTACCAGCATATAATTTCGCTGCTGGTGGTTATGCCGCTGCTTATAGGAATTTCCATAGAGATTACTAATTTTATTTTTACCAGAAGAATCAAGGTTAAGAAGATTCCTTCTCTGGACTATTTAAAGGAAATACCAGAGGAAGCAAGAACCTTTGTGGTCATGCCGGTTATCGTCTCTACGAAGGAACAGGGACTTCAGTATATGGAACGACTTGAGAAGCATTATCTGGCAAATCGGCAGCCGAATCTTTTCTTTGCATTACTGCTTGATTTTGAG
This sequence comes from Anaerocolumna sp., assembly GCA_029256725.1. Taxonomy (GTDB): domain Bacteria; phylum Bacillota; class Clostridia; order Lachnospirales; family Lachnospiraceae; genus Anaerocolumna. Next base: position 10,262 of record JAQSXJ010000117.1, read on the forward strand.
GACTCCCAGGACCAGTTTATGCAAAAAGATGAGGTGATACAGAATGCCCTTGCTGCACGTATGGAGGAACTGAATGAGCTCTATCCGTCAGAGCAGAAACGCTTTTCCCTGTTCTTTCGCTGCCGCAAATGGAATGAAGCAGAGAACTGTTTTATGGGATGGGAGCGCAAGAGAGGAAAGCTTGAGGAATTTAACAACCTTTTACTGGGAGCAGGTAAGGAGAATACAACCTTTTCCTCAATTTATTGTGATGTAGAACTTCTTGCCACTTTTCGATATGTAATTACTCTTGATGCGGATACGAATCTGCTTCGTGACAATGCTGCGAAACTGGTTGGACTTATTGATCATCCTTTAAATAAACCAATTCTTGATTCCGCAGGCAGGAAGGTAAAGGAGGGTTATGTAATCATTCAGCCCTCCGTAAGAAATCATATTATAGGTAAGAACGGCAGCAGGTTTACTAAAATTTTTGGCGGGGAATCGGGACTTGACCATTACGGAACTGTAATCTCAGACATTTACCAGGATATCTTCGGTGAAGGTATCTATACCGGAAAAGGTGTTTATGATATAAAAGCCTTTCACAAGCTGCTTCATAATAAGGTACCGGAAAACCGGATTCTAAGTCATGACCTTTTTGAGAGCTGCTATGCACGAACGGCTTTTTCCAGCGCAGCTAAGATTATGGACACTTTTCCAAACAGCGTTCTATCCTATACCAAAAGAGAACATCGATGGCTGCGTGGGGACTGGCAGCTCCTGCCCTGGCTGTTTATAAAGAAAACCCCGGACGGAAGAGGCTTAAGTCCGCTGTCAAAATGGAAGATCTTTGACAACTTAAGACGAAGCATGGTTCCTCTGAGTAAGCTTCTGTTTATTTTGCTGAATCTGGCATGGATGGGGGAAGCTTTTTACCTTTTTATACCCTTTGTTTTCTTTAGTGATATATTTAATCTGATTATTTTATTGATTGCAGTAATTACCCAAAAGATAATCCGTCCGAACCTAGCTCTTATCTATAAAGCCTTCTTTAAGGAACTTGTAACGGTGGCGGAGCGTACATTTCTGGAATTTACAATCACACCTTACAGGGCTTATGTCGCCTTGGATGCAATTATCAGAACGCTCTACCGGATCTGTATCAGCAAAAAAAATCTGCTTCGATGGAATACGGCGGAAGCAGTGGATAGCTCTATTATCAATACCAGAAAAGGATATTTTCTTACCATGTGGAGCAATTATCTTCCGGTATTCGCGGCTTTGATAATTCTATTTATTGAACCTTTAAATCTGGCAGGAACTATTCTTGCAGCAATAATACTTGTTGACTGGAGCCTTGCTTTTGAAATCTCATATCGCATTAGTCAGCCGGAAACGAAATTAAATCAGAGGGTTAAAGTACAGGATAGGGAAATGCTTCTTGATACTGCGCGCAGAACCTGGCAGTTCTTTAAGGATCTCTCTACGAAGAAAAATAACTGGATCTGCCCGGATAATTGTCAGATTGGAATGGTACCAAAAGTCAGTGACAAAACATCGCCGACCAACATTGGCCTTCAGTTTCTGGCGATTCTCTCAGCCAGGGATTTTGGGTTTGAAACCCTGAGCTCTACAGTAGAAGCAGTAGAGCATCTGATGGAAACGGTTTATAAAATGGAGAAATGGAAGGGGCATCTCTATAATTGGTACCATGTTGAAACCTTGGAGGTGCTAAATCCTGCCTATATATCAACCGTTGATAGCGGTAACTTTTTCGGACACCTGGTTGCCTTAAAGAATGGTTTATTGGAGCAGGCAGATAAGCCGGTTTATCCGGACTGTTTATTATCTGAACTGGAAGTTGCCATAAGAAGAAGCAATGAGGAAATCCAGCAAAGAACAGGTGCTTCTGCCAGAAATGAGCTTAAGATCAGATATACAAGGATAAGTGAACTGATAGAAGATATTGCGGATATCTGGGATAATTTAAATGGGAGGGAGCTTATACCACCTGCAGATTATCGCTATACCAGACAGTTAATGGATACCATTGACAGTATTGTCAATGAAGCCTCTGAGTTAAAGCTGAAAGAAGAGAACTGTTCTTCTTGTTCTACCCTTCGCTGCATTGCAGCAAAGGACAATAAATATGCAAATAACATGATTAACCGGATTAATGTACTCAGTAATAAAATAGATTACCTTTTGACAAATGTTGATTTCCGCTGTTTATTCAATGATAAGAGATCGCTCTTTCATATCGGATACCATGTATCCTCTCATGTGCTGGATGAAGGCTGTTACGACCTGATGGCATCAGAATGTGCACTTACAAGTCTTCTTGCTATAGCGAGGGGGGAAGTTCCAGTAAAGCACTGGTATAAGCTGGGAAGACCGCTTACAGTCGTTGGAGGAATTCCTTGCTTTGTATCCTGGAGCGGCACCATGTTTGAATATCTGATGCCAGGTATAGTATTTAAAGAATATGAAGGTTCTGTTTATGCGCAGACCGCTCAGGCGGCGGTGCTCCAGCATAGGAAGTATGCAGAGGAAGCTAAGATACCCTGGGGTATATCAGAATCCCAGTATTACCGGTTTGATTTAAATTCTAATTACCAGTACCAGGCCTTTGGTGTTCCGAAGATAAGACTTCAGCCGGTAAGGAGGAATTCACTGGTGGTTGCTCCTTACGCAACTTTGCTGGCTCTGGATATCGCAGAAGAGGAATGCATGAAGAATCTCAGGCGGTTGAAGGAATTAGGCGCTTTCAGTGATTATGGTTTCTATGAGGCGGTTGATTTTAATGTGCCGAATTCTGTGGATTTGACGCCTTATTGCATTGTAAAATCCTATATGGCACATCATCAGGGGATGAACTTGGCTGCAATTAATAATTATCTGAATGAGGGTATCCTTCGGGAGAGATTTCATGCAGAGATGATGATAAAGGCTACAGAAGTCCTGTTGGAGGAAAAACGTCAGTCTAATCTGATTTCTATTGCCAAACAAGGATATACCATAAAAATCGGTAAGCCCTTGTTTAAAGATGTTACTTACAGTAACCGTTATGTTAACAGTGTAGCCATGAATCCACCTCCTGTTAATTACCTGTCAAACGGTAAGTATTCCCTGATGATTACCTCCGATGGGGATGGATTCAGTAAATATGAAGACCGGATGATCCACCGTTTCCGATCCGATATTTATGCAAATACAGGGAATTATATCTATGTCAAGGATATGAACCAGGGGAAGGTTTGGAGTACCACTTATCACCCTACCAGAACAGAACCGGAGGATTATCAGGTGGTTTTCTGGCCCAACCAGGCAGAATTTAAACGTAGAGATGGAGATATTACAACCCATATGATTGTGAGCCTGGATGCAGACCGTGATTTTGAGATCCGCAAGGTTACCTTTACCAATCACAGTAATGAAGAAAAGCGGTTGGAAGTGACTAGTTATCTGGAGGTAGTAGACGATACCCATCTGGCAGAGTTAAGTCATCCTGCCTTTAATAAACTCTTTTTGGAAAGTGAGTATCTGGAAGAGCAGGAAATCTTCCTTACAAAAAGAAGGCGGAAGAAAGAACAGGATAATCCTTATCTTATGCATATGGTAAGAACGGGAACGAAGCTGAGTAAAAAAGTAGAATACGAAAATGACAGAAAGCGATTTATCGGAAGAAATAATACCCTGGAGAACCCGGATTCGGTAGTCAACAGTGTTGCCTTTTTCAATAATTCGGGCTTTTGCAATGATCCGATTATGAGCCTGCGGGGACAGTTATGCATAGGGCCGGGTGAGACCGCCTGCATATCCTTCATTACCGGAGTATGCGCCAGCAAGGAAGATGCCGTAAAAATCGCCGGAGAATTTAATGTAAGTTACCGGATTGACGATATCCTGGAGAAATTCAGGCTTCAAAAGGACCTGGAGTTAAAGTATCTGGAAATTAGTAACCTTCAACTGAACGCATTTCAGGATCTGATCAGCCCTATTTTCTATTCTGCCGGAGCTTACAGGGGGCCGGTTGAAAATATAAGGCGGAATTTTAAGAATCAGAGTTTCTTATGGAAATTCGGCATATCCGGTGATAATCCCATTCTGCTGTTATTGGTTCGTTCCAATCAAGAAGAAAGAGTTGTAAAGGATGTATTAAAGGCTTACGAGTATCTGAGAATTAACCGTATTATGGTAGATCTGGTTATATTGCTTGATTCCAAGCATGGTTATTTCCAGGAGGTAGATATATTAATAAGTGATATGACAAGCTCTCTTCGGATTTATGATTCCGGAAGTGAGAAGCCAAGTTTTTTTACGCTGCATACCTATGAAATGATACCAGCGGAGATTGATCTGCTGTATACAGTTGCAAGTGTTGTATTTTCAGAAAAGACGGGCATCTATTTTACCCATTTAAAAGAAAATATGTATGAGTTACTGGAAGAGTAGATTTCTGTTTGGGCAGTGTAGCAGACCAGTCTGGCAGACTAGTCTGCGGTAGTTATGGGAGCTGATAGACTTATAAGGAGGAAGAGACTTTGGACACAGCACATGCACCAACGATACAGGAGAAAGAAAAAGAGAACTATGAATTTTTTAACGGCTTCGGGGCATTTGCCTGTGAGGGCAGAGAATATGAAATTCTGCTGGAGGGTAATAACAGACCGCCGGCACCCTGGATTAATGTCTGGATGAAGTATCCGGTGAGGTGATGACCCCAATGTCTCTCGGAAGAGCGGACAGGGGGACTTACCGGGTAAGACATGGCTTTGGATACAGCAGATTCCTTCATGATGAAGCTCTTATTGAACAGGAACTAACGGTTTTTACCCCTTTGGAGGAATCACTGAAGTTATGGAATCTAAAGCTTACCAACCATTCGGACAAAGTAAAATATGTAAGCCTTACCTACTATGTAGAATGGGTTTTGGGGACACAGAGGGAGAATACGAATCCTTATATTCTGACCTCTTATGACAACGAGCATGAGTATTTATATGCCAAGAACATCTATACCCTGAATTTTGGGAACAGCTATTCCTATTTGTTTTCCAGTGAGATGATTGTCGGCTATACCGGCGACAGGCAGGAGTTTCTGGGGCAGAAGGGCAGCATCAGAGAACCGAAGGGAGCAGAAGTCAAATTGTCCTGTAATACTGGTGTGTGCTTTGATTCCTGCGGAGCGATTCAGGTATCTGTAGCAATACAGCCCAAGGAAAGCAAGACAGTAGTGTTTGGTATGGGTCAGAGCAGTGACCTTAATGAGATAAATAAAATCAGATATAAATACAAAGATGTTACGGCTGCCGCAAATGAGCTTGACAAGGTGAAAGCTTACTGGGACAAGTTATTGGGAACAGTTCAGGTGAAGACCAAGGACAGAGCGACAGATATTCTGGTTAACGGATGGCTGCTCTATCAGTCGGTATCCTGCCGTATTAATGCAAGAGCCGGTTTTTATCAGTGCGGAGGAGCCTATGGCTATCGAGATCAGCTACAGGATACCCTTTCACTTCTCTTTACAGATTCAAGCATATTGCGAAAGCAAATACTAATAGCCTGCAGCAGACAGTTTGAGGAAGGAGATGTCCAGCATTGGTGGCATCCGCCTATGGGAATCGGAGTAAGAACGAGAATCACTGACGATTTACTGTGGCTGCCTTATTGTACTGCCGCTTATATCCGAAGCACCGGAGATGCCACGATTTTAAAAGAAGAGGTACATTATATTAAAGGACCGCTGCTTAAGGAGGATGAGCATGATATTATGTTTACTCCGGAAATATCAGAGCTTTCCGAAAGTGTTTATATACATTGTAAAAAGACCATAGACCGGACCTGTTTCGGAGAACATGGACTTCCTCTCATGGGAGGAGGCGACTGGAATGATGGTATGAATGAGGTAGGAATACTGGGTAAGGGGGAGAGTGTTTGGCTGGCCTGGTTCTTATACACCGTACTGGGGGACTTCATCCCGTTATGCTATCAGGAAAATGACACAGCCTATGCTCTGGAACTGGAACAGAAACGGGAAATCCTGCTTCAAAACATTGAAGAGCATGCTTGGGATGGGGAGTGGTATCTTCGGGCTTTTTATGATGATGGCTCAAAACTCGGTTCAAAGGAAAATGATGAGTGCAGGCTGGATTCCATCAGCCAGTCCTGGAGTGTGATATCAAGGGGGGCTAAAACAGAACGGGCCCAAACTGCAATGCAGTCGGCATGGAGATATTTGGTAATGGAGGAGGAAGCTCTTTCCTTACTTTTAACACCTCCCTTTAATAAAACAAGTAAGAATCCCGGTTATATCAAAAATTATATCCCCGGCATACGGGAAAATGGAGGGCAGTATACCCATGCAGCGGTTTGGCTGGCAATTGCCACATCTATGCTGCACGACTGTAATATGGCCGAGAGCCTGTTCTCCATACTTAATCCGATTAATATTACACAGAACAGAAAGGATGCACTCAGGTATGAGAAAGAACCCTATGTAATGACAGCAGATATCTCCCTTAGCCCTCCCTATACCGGAAGAGGCGGATGGAGCTGGTATACTGGTTCCGCAGGCTGGATGTATCAGGGGTTGGTATGCTGGTTTTTGGGTATTCGCAAAGAGGGGGAAGAATTGGTTATTGATCCTGCCACACCGACAAGTTTCGGCGAGTATTCCATTGAATATAAGTATGGAACTTCCCTTTATGAAATAAAGGTTGAGAGCCGAAGCAAGGGTATACTGACTACGGAAACAATCACTTTAGATGACAGGTTAATTCAGGGGAACAGAGTTTTGTTAACGGATGATGGAGAAAAGCATCTGATTATAGTGTAGTATGATATAATATGTTTTCCTGATTTGATATACCTAGGAGCTCCTTCCTTCACACATCCTGCTATGCCAGCAGGATGTGTGAAAGGCCTGGAGGTAAAAGAAGTGCTTAACTCAATCAAATCCATATTCTAATATAGATGATATCTAACCCATAAAATGTAAATATGCCAAAATATGAACAAAAACAACAAAATAATACAATTACATTTAATGGAAAATATAGTATAATAAATTTAATCTAAAAAATGTTTTTTTCGATACTTTCCTGGGCCGGCAGCAGTTATTATACTTTTTAACCTTGTTGATAAGACAGATCCTCAAGAGAGATTTTGCATGTAGAAGGACTCTCATTAAACGGATATACGGTTAATAATTATGGAAGCTTAGCTGCAGGTCTTCTTATTTCCTGCTCATAGAGATTCTATTTGTGTTCCAATCCTATTCAAAGACGAATTTGCAATATAAAAAATAATGTAAGGATATTCTGTGATACTGCCCATTTTGATATTTTTGCAGGGCTAATCTCATAGGTTTCTTTTTAATAGAATAATGTCAATCAGGCAATCAAGAGAATGACAGCTTATGAGGGAGCAGTTTTTCTTTCGGCTTACCTGACAGTTCATAATAACCAATACTCGATGGGAAGGGGGGATCTGACCTGGAGACTAAGGGCAGGTCATATCGGGGTGTTGTGAATTGCCAAGATGAGTATATATTATGAGAAAGGGGCTAATTTATGAAACAGTTAAAAAAAATAGTTATGGTATTATTGTCACTGGCACTATTAGTAACAATGGTACCGGCAGGAACAGGGACTGTGAAAGCTGCTTCAGGAAAAAACATTGTTGCTTATTTCCCTAACTGGGGAATCTATAACAGTGCCCACCGCTCTATAACGGTCGGTATGATTCCTTGGGAGAAGATCACAGTTATTAACCATGCCTTTTTTGAAGTGGATTCCTCCTTTAAGCTGGCATCTACAGATACTTTCGCTGATTTTGATAAGATGATGGATCACTCGGAAGGGTGGGATACCAATCAGTTAAGGGGACATTTCGGAGAGTATAAGTATTACAAGAACCTCTATCCGAATGTAAAAGTAATTGTCTCCGTCGGTGGATGGACAAGAGGGCAGAATTTCCATGCAATGGCTTTGACTTCCTCTAGCAGGGCAGTATTTATCCAAAGCGTAGTTGATTTTCTGAAAAAATATCCTTTTATTGACGGAATTGATCTGGACTGGGAATATCCCGGCGTTAACAGGGCGGCAGACCCTAATGACCAGTATGACAGAGGATGCCCGGGAGGACCGGAGGACAAGCAGAATTTTACTTCCCTTCTTCGAGAAATACGCCAGGCATATAACAACAATGGTCTAAGTGGTAAACTCCTGACCATTGCTGTACCTTCTGGTTATGACAAGCTCGCATTGCAGGAACCGGATGTATATGCACAGTATCTTGATTGGTTAAATGTTATGACTTATGATATGCATGGAGCCTGGGAGACTACAACGAACCATCAGTCT